>NZ_JBCLVC010000013.1:0-373672 GCF_039548475.1 Luteimonas yanweni
GCTTGGACGCATCACGGAGTGCCTGCTCTGACATGTCTCCGGCGCCGGCTATCTCACGCTCGATCAGATACTGAGTCATCGCCTTTCTCCTGAGTTGCCAAATTGCCCCAACGGTGGGGCCTAACACTTGAGTTAAGCCGCGCCGCGAAGCGGCGTCGGCTTGAATGAATGGTTAGGCGCCATCGCACGGTCCCACTTGGCAATCGGTGGGTCTCGTCGCATTCCACACCTCAATGAGCTTGTGCTTCGAATGTTGGTGCCAGTACCTGACTTTGTCTAGCACATCGGGAGACGGCTGCCCCCTGAGAAGCCTGCAGTCTTCGATCGCGAAGCTAGCATTCAAGTCTGGCGCACGCACATGAAAGTGAGGCGGTGGATGCTCGTCAGGATAGATCTCTAGCCTAAGCCCGTTCAGCCGCTCTACCAACTGCTTCCCTTGAAGAAGAATTGGTTCGCCGTTGCGGAAGAAAATGTAGCAGGGACCATGCAACATGGCCTCAAGCCACAATGCCCACTCGTCAAGTCCGTCGAGTGTCGTCGGGTCGGCAAGCTCGAATCGCCCGGCTTCCTTTAGCTGATCCTTCGAGATAGCCATTAGTGGCGCCTAACACTAAGTAGATCCCAAAAGCGGAATGTAGCAGGTCCCGACGTAGTCCCCCCTCGCCTCCCTGTCGGGAAAATCCCACCACAGATCACCCACTTACCTACTTCCTGTGTCGGCGGCGCGCGGTAATGATTCGGACAATTACCTCATGGATGAGGCGGTATGGAATACCGGGGCAGGAACGAGGCGGTAACCGGGTCGCTGGGCGATGCGGCGTCGAGCGTACCGGCGCAGCCTCCACGTCTGCTCGACCAGGTGCGCATCCGTTGCCGGGCCAGGCACTACAGCATCCGCACCGAGCGCGCCTACGTAGGCTGGGCGCGCCGCTTCATCCTTGCCAACGGGCGGCGCCATCCGCGCGAGCTGGGGCTGGCGGAGGTGGAAGCCTTCCTGTCCATGCTTGCCGTGCGCGACGACGTGGCGGCAAGCACGCAGAACCAGGCACTGTCCGCGCTGCTCTTCCTCTACAAGGAGGTCCTGGGCCTCGAGTTGCCCTGGGTGGGTTCGGTCACGCGGGCAAAGCGTCCGAAAAGGCTTCCCGTGGTGTTGACCAACGCGGAGGTCCGCGCGCTTCTGGCCCTGGTCGACGGCCAGGTCGGGCTGATGGCCTCGCTGCTTTACGGTGCGGGCATGCGCTTGATGGAGACGGCGCGGCTGCGGGTGAAGGACATGGACTTCGGGCGCCGTGAAATCATCGTGCGCAACGGCAAGGGGGGCAAGGATCGGCGGGTGCCCCTGCCCCGCACGCTCGAGGCCGGACTCATGGCCCAGGTCGAGCGGGTGCGCATCCTGCACGCGCGGGACCTCCAGGAGGGATTCGGCGAGGTATGGTTGCCGCACGCGCTTGGGCGCAAGTACCCGACGGCCGGGCGCGAGCTCGGCTGGCAGTGGGTGTTCCCGGCGCAGCGGCTGTCGGTGGATCCGCGCAGTGGCGCGCGTCGGCGGCATCATGTCGATGAAGGGGTGCTGCAGCGCGCGGTGAAGTCGGCCCGCGCCGCGGCCGGCATCGTCAAGCCGGCCACCTGCCACACGTTGCGCCATTCGTTTGCGACCCACCTGCTCGAGTCGGGGCACGACATCCGCACGGTGCAGGAGCTGCTGGGGCACAAGGATGTCGCGACCACGCAGATCTATACGCACGTGCTCGGCCGGGGTGCCGGCGGGGTGCTCAGTCCGCTCGATCGGGAGTGACGTCCAGGCCGCGGCCGCGTGCCCGCGTTCACGGCGTGGGCAATGGCAGCCCGCGCATCGCCTTGACCGTGCGCAGCACGAAGCTTGAGTTGACGTCGCCCACGCCGGGGCGGGCCAGCACGCGGTCCAGCAGGAAGCGGGAGAAGTGTTCGAGATCGGTCACCATCACCTGCAACAGGTAGTCCATGTCGCCGGTCAGGGCGTGGCAGGCGACCACTTCGTCCCACTCGTTCACGCCGCGGGCGAAGTCGGCCACGGCGGCGGCGTCGTGGTGGTTCAGGCGGATCCGGACGAATGCGGTCAGGCCAAGGCCCAGGCGTTCGGGATCCACTTCGGCGCGGTAGCCGGCGATCACTCCGCTGCGCTCCAGCCGCTGAACGCGCCGCAGGCACGCGGAGGGCGAGAGGTGCACGCGCTCGGCCAGCTCGGCGTTGCTCTGGCGGCCGCGCCGCTGCAGCTCTGCCAGAAGCTGGATGTCGACGCGGTCGAGGCTGTCGGTCAGGGCCATGCGGTGCTCCAGCGTCTGTACACAATATTCTTGCGCCCCACTGCGTCTCTGGCGCAACGAATGCAACCATATTGCGCTGACAAGTGGCTAGAGTCGATGGGTAGCGGGCCTCGTGCGCACAAACCTGCACGCAAAAGCGTCATGGCAGTGCGCCCGGCCGGTCCGCCCTTCACCCCGGAGCCCTGCCATGTCCACGCCCGCCCCCACCCAGCCCCGCCGCGTCGAGAACCTCCACACCGACAAGGGCAAGGTGCCGGTCTACGCCACCGGCGTGGTCGACCAGAACTGGGCCGGCTACACCGGCGCGGACCATTCGACCTGGGCCACGCTGTTCGAACGCCAGCGCAAGCTGCTGGTCGGGCGCGCCAGCGACGAATTCCTGCAGGCGCAGGACGCGATGGGCATGACCCCCGACCGGATCCCGAAGTACGACGATCTCAACGCCGTTCTGGAGCCCGCCACGGGCTGGCGGCTGATCGGGGTGGAGGGCCTGCTGCCCGAGCTCGACTTCTTCGAGCACCTGGCCAACCGCCGCTTTCCGGTCACCTGGTGGATCCGCCGTCCGGACCAGATCGACTACATCGAGGAGCCGGATCTTTTCCACGATCTGTTCGGCCACGTGCCGCTGCTGATGAACCCGGTGTTCGCCGATTACATGGCGGCCTACGGACGCGGCGGGGTCAAGGCGCACGCGATCGGTGCCGACGCGCTGCAGAACCTGACGCGGTTGTACTGGTACACGGTGGAGTTCGGGCTGATCCGGCAGGCCGACGGGCTCCGCATCTACGGCAGCGGCATCGTCTCCTCCAGCGGCGAATCGGTGCACTGCCTGGAATCGCCGGCGCCCAATCGCATCGGCTTCGACCTCGAACGCATCATGCGCACGCGCTACCGCATCGACACCTACCAGAAGACCTATTTCGTCATCGACAGCTTCGAGCAGCTGATGGCCGCCACCGAGCCCGACTTCACCCCGATCTACGCCCGCCTGGCCGAGCAGGACTCCATCCCCGCCGGCACCGTGTACGACACCGACCACGTTTACCACCGCGGTACCGGCGAAGGCTGGTCCACCGAAGGCGACGTCTGACCCGCACCCACCACCCGTGGGAGCGGCTCCAGCCGCGATCCCCAGGCCACTGCAGCCTGCGGGAACACAGCTTTCCCCCGCATACACCCGCTGACCACCCTGCCGCAGGCGACAATGCCCGCATGACGTCCATGCCCCCCCTTTCGCCGGCCGCCTCCGCGCTGGCAACGCTGCCCTTTGCCATCGCCATCGCCCTCACCTTCGCGGCCGCGCCCGCGCTCGCCCAGGACCCTGCGGACCCCGCCTCTGCCACCGCCGCGGACCCCACCACCCTCGACACCCTCGTCGTCGAAGCCACCCGCCTGCGCACCGTTTCCGCGTTTGACACGCCCGCCTCCACCGCCACCATCGACCTCGGCGGCGACATCTCCGGCGCCAACGCCGATGTCTCCGATGCCCTGCGCGGCATCCCCGGACTGCTCGCGCGCGATCGCCAGAACCTGGCGCAGGACACCCAGCTTTCGATCCGCGGCTTCGGTTCGCGCGCGACCTTCGGCGTGCGCGGGCTGCGACTGTATGCGGACGGCATCCCGGCCTCGATGCCCGATGGCCAGGGCCAGCTCTCGCACTTCAGCCTCGCCGGCGCCGATCGCATCGAAGTGCTGCGCGGGCCGTTCTCGGCCCTGCACGGCAACTCGTCCGGCGGCGTGGTCTCGATCCACAGCGCCGACGGCCAGGCCGGCGATCCCTGGTCACTGCGCGCCACCGTGGGCAGCGACGGCACCTGGACGGGTGCGGCAAGGCTGCTCGGCGGCAACGACGTGGTCGGCTACAACTTCGCCGTGTCGCGCCTGGACACCGACGGCTGGCGCGATCATTCCGCGGCGCGCCGCGACGTGGCCAACCTCAGGCTCGGCTTCGACCTGGGCGAGCGCCGCCGGTTGTCGCTGGTGCTCAACCACGTCGACATCCCCGAAGCGCGCGATCCGCTGGGCCTCACCGCCTCGCAGGTGCGCGAAAACCCGCGCCAGGCCGTCGCCAACGCGCACATCTACGACACCCGCAAGACCGTGCGCCAGTCGCAGGCCGGCGCCATCTACGAGCACGGCTTCGGCGATGCGAACACGCTGCGTGTCTCGGCCTGGGGCGGCGACCGCGAGGTCACCCAGGTGCTACCGATCCCGCCGGCGCCGCAGGGCAACCCGCTGCATTCCGGCGGCGTCATCAACCTCGATAACGGCTACGCCGGCTACGACGCACGCTGGACCTCGAGCGGTTCGCTCGCGGAGCGGCCGCTGGAGTTCGCGCTTGGCGCCAACGGCGAGCGCCAGCGCCAGCATCGCCGTGGCTTCGAGAACTTCGTCGGCGATGCGCTCGGCGTGCGCGGGACGCTGCGCCGGGACGAGCGCAACAACGTCGACGCCAACGACGTCTACGCCCAGGCCTGGTGGCAGGTCGCGCCGCGCTGGTCGCTGCTGCTCGGCGCGCGCCACAGCGAGGTCGAGTTCAGCTCGCGCGACCGCTACGTCGCCGCCGGCAATCCCGATGACAGCGGCCGCGTGGAGTTCAGCGAGACCTCGCCCGTGGCCGGCATCACCTTCGCGCCCTCGGAGCACCTGCGCATCTACGCCTCGGCCGGCCGCGGCTTCGAAACCCCCACCTTCAACGAACTCTCCTACCGCGCAGACGGCGGCGCGGGCCTGGCCTTCGACCTGCGCCCGGCGGTCAGCGACAACTACGAGCTCGGCATGAAGTGGCGCACGCCCACCGGCGGCATGCTCGAGGCCGCGCTGTTCCGTGCCGATACCGACGACGAAATCGCGGTCGCACGCAACGTCTCCGGCCGCAGCAGCTACCGCAACGCCGGCGGCGCGCGCCGCCAGGGCGTGGAGCTGTCCTGGCTGCAGCCGCTGGGCGAGTCCTGGGACCTGCGGCTGGCGGCAACGCAGCTGGACGCGGAGTTCCGCGGCTGCGGCGGCGCGGGCACCGCGCCGGATGCCTGCATCGGCGGCACCGGTGATTCCAATCGCCGCATCCCCGGCGTCCCCGAGCGCCAGGCCTTCGCCCGCCTGCAGTGGAACGGCGGCCCCTGGCGCGCCGCGCTCGAAGGCGAAGCCATCGGCAACGTCGCCGTCAACGATGCCGGCACGCAGTCCGCCTCCGGCTACGGCCTGCTGCACGTCGAGGCCTCGCGCAGCTGGAACACCGCCACCGGCCCGCTCCGCCTGTTCGCCCGCATCGACAACCTGCTCGACCGCGACCACATCGGCTCGGTGATCGTGAACGAAGGCAACGGCCGCTTCTACGAACCCGGCGCCGACCGCACCTGGCTCCTCGGCCTCGAGTGGCAGTTCGACCGCCGCTAAGGGTTTCGCAAAGTCGCTCCCCTGCGCAGCGTTCTGTCGCGCTCAACCCCGCGACAGCAATCGGGGCCAGGGGTTGTCGGGTCCGCAGCCGGCATAAAGACCACCACGTGGTCAGCCGGCGGAGGACCCGACGACCCCTGGCCGTCGCCAAGCCCGGCTCCGATGCCCCGCGGAACATTCGCGGCTACAGCCGCTCCCACGAGGCTCGGGCCGGACGAGGCTGGTGCGTTCCCGCAGCCCTTCGACCCTTCAGCCCTGCACCCCGCTGCCCCTTGGGCGACAATGGCGCCCCGTCCGCCACTCCGCAGGTCCGCGATGTCCAGCCACGTCTCCCTCACCCGCCACCTGATCGAGGAGCAGCGCGCCGGCCGCATCAACGCAGACCTGCGCCAGCTGATCGCGGTGGTCGCGCGCGCCTGCACCAGCATCTCGATCGCGGTCGGCAAGGGCGCGCTCGGCGGCGTGCTCGGCGATGCCGGCACCGGCAACGTGCAGGGCGAGGCGCAGAAGAAGCTCGACGTGCTGTCCAACGACATCCTGCTCGAGGCCAACGCCTGGGGCGGGCATCTCGCCGCCTGCGCCTCCGAAGAGATGGAGCACTGCCACCCCATCCCCGACGCCTATCCGCGCGGCAACTACCTGCTGCTGTTCGATCCCCTCGACGGCTCCAGCAACATCGACGTCAACGTCTCGGTCGGCACCATCTTCTCCGTGCTGCGCTGCCCCGAGGGCGTGACCGCCGCCTGCGACGAGGACTTCCTGCAGCCCGGCACCGCCCAGGTCGCCGCCGGCTACTGCGTCTACGGCCCGCAGACCACCCTGGTGCTGACCTTCGGCCACGGCACCCACGCCTTCACCCTCGACCGCGAACAGGGCGTCTTCGTACTCACCCGCGAGGCCATCCGCATCCCGGAGGAGACGAAGGAGTTCGCGATCAACATGTCCAACCAGCGCCACTGGGAGGCGCCGATGCAGGACTACGTGCGCGACCTGCTGGTGGGCAGCGAAGGCCCGCGCGGCAAGGACTTCAACATGCGCTGGGTGGCCTCGATGGTCGCCGACGTGCACCGCATCCTCACCCGCGGCGGCATTTTCATCTATCCATGGGACAAAAAGGATCCTTCCAAGGCCGGCAAGCTGCGCCTGATGTACGAGGCCAATCCCATGTCCTTCCTGGTCGAACAGGCCGGCGGCGCCGCCACCAACGGCCGCGACCGCATCATGGAGATCGCGCCGGGCCAACTGCACCAGCGCGTCCCCGTCTTCCTCGGCTCGAAGGCCGAAGTCGAAGCCGCCACCCGCTACCACCGCGACCACGACGCCTCCTGACCACCCTCCGACACTCGACGCTCCCACGACGAACAGAGGCACTCCGATGAGCCACGCGTCCGCAGCAGACTTCATCGAAGTGACGCCCGGCGCGCTCGACGCCGCCACCTGCGCCGCCATCGTCGAACGCATGCGCGCCAGTGATGCGCTGCAGCCTGGCCGCGTCGGCGGCGGCGTGTTCCCGGAGCTGAAAAAGAGCCGCGACATCGCCCTCGCCGGGCGCCCCGAATGGGCCGATGCCGAGCAGGCGCTCAACGTGGCCGTCTACCGCGGGCTGCTCGCGTACATCCGCCGCTACCCGCAGGTCCTGATCGCGCCGCTGATGCTGCAGCAGCCCATGGCCGACGGTGGCCTGCGCCGGCTCGAGGCCGGGGACATCACCGCCATGGACGACCGCACGCTCGGCCGGCAGGCCATGGCCTGCCTGCGACCCGGACCGGTCAACCTGCAGTGGTACGCGGCCGGCGAAGGCGGCTATCCCTACTGGCACTGCGAGCTCTACCCGCACGATCCGCAGGCCGAGACCCTGCACCGGCACCTGCTGTGGACGGTCTATCTCAACGACGGCTTCGACGCCGGTGAAACCGAATTCATGTTCCAGCAGCGCAAGGTGAAGCCCCGCACCGGCGACCTCCTGATCGCCCCGACCGCCTTCACCCACACCCACCGCGGCAACCGCCCCGCAGGCGGCGACAAGTTCATCGCCACCAGCTGGATCCTCTTCCAGCGCGCCGAAGCGCTATTTGCCGGTGCGTAAAAGCGAACAACTACCCCTCGCGCGGATGGTTCAGCACTAGCCAGTACATCCCCACCTGCTTCACCGCCCACATGAACTGGCCGAAGTCGACCGGCTTGCGGATATAGCTGTTCGCACCAAGCGAATAGCAGGCCTCGACATCGAAGGGCTCGGCGCTGGTCGTCATCACCACCACCGGCAGGCTGCGGAGGGTGGGCTCGGCGCGGATCGCCTGCAGCACCTCGCGGCCATCCATGCGCGGCATGTTGAGATCCAGCAGCACCAGCGAAGGGTGGTCACCGGGATCCCGGCTGGCATGCTTGCCCTGCGCGAACAGATAATCCAGGGCTTCCACGCCGTTGCCGACGACGTGCAGCGGATTGGCGATTTTCGCTTCGGCGAACGCGATCCGGGTCAGCTCCACGTCGTCCGGATTGTCCTCGACCAGCAGGATCGGCCTGGTGTTCATCACGGCCGGGTGTCTTGCGCGGCAGGAAGCTCGACGTGGAACACGCTGCCCCGCCCGGGCTCGGAGTCGACCCCGATGCTTCCGCCGAGCCGCCTGGCGATGCGCTGCGCGATCGCCAGGCCCAGGCCATGGCCGCCGCCCTCGTCGGGGCCGTGAACGCGCTGGAAGGGTTCGAACACGCGCCCCGCATGGCTGGTGTCGAAACCGCTGCCCTGGTCGCGGACGTGGATCCGCACGCGTTCGCCGTGGCATTCGGCGGTGATGGCGATGCGCACCGTGTCGCGAACTCCGGAAAACTTCCAGGCGTTGTGGAGCAGATGGTCGAAGAGGAGCTTGAGCTGGCGTTCGTCCGCGCGAACGCGCATGCCGGACTGCACACTGGCTTCGACCAGGCGTCCGGGATCGGCATCGCGCAGCTCCATCAGCGCCCAGTCCGCGAGCAGGCTGGCGTCGACGTCGGCGATATTCAGATGGTCGTGCGAGGCGCGTGACAGCGCCTGCAGCGCGTCCAGCAGCGCAGCCATGCGCGCGGCGGCAGCCCGGATCCTGGCAAGGTGGTCGCGGCCGGTGGCATCCAGCGTCTCGCCGGACCCGGACTCCAGCATCGCGGCGAAACCCTCGATCGCGCGCAGCGGTGCGCGCAGATCATGGGCAATGCCGTAGGACACCAGGGCCTGGTCCTTCAGGACGCTGGCCAGCTGCGCTTCGCATTCGTTCAGTCGTGCGGCGGTGGTGTCGCCCACGTCCGCGGACGGGTCGTGCGTATCGACCCGCGCCCCACCGGCAGGCGGCGGTGCATGGGTTGGATCCTGTTTCATCGCGGAACCGTACACCACCGTGCCGTCGTGGTGGCGTATAGGATCCGTGAATTCCCTCCGCTGCCTGGACGCCCTCTAGAACAGCTGGCCCTGCGGCGAGGCAGGCCGCGGCGCGACGAAGCGCGTGCAGTCCAGCGCCGGAAGATGCGCGAACCCGAGCTGTCGCCAGGCACGGCTGAAGCGCGCCGCGAGCAGCTGCGCGAAAGGCCCTTCGCCGCGCATGCGGCTACCGAAGGCGCTGTCGTAGTCGCGGCCGCCGCGCATCTGCGCCACCAGGCTCATCACGTGCGCAGCGCGCTCGGGGTAGTGCAGGGCCAGCCACTCGCGCCAGACGTCCTTCAGCTCGTGCGGAAGGCGCAGCAGCACGTACGACGCGTCCGATGCGCCGGCCTCGCGTGCGGCGCCCATGATCGCCTCGAGTTCGCTGTCGGTGATCGCCGGGATCACGGGCGCCACCATCACGCTGACCGGCACGCCCGCCTGGTGCAGCCCCGCGATGGCCTTCAGGCGCGTGTGCGGCGCGGACGCGCGCGGCTCCATGCGCGCGGCCAGGCGGTTGTCCAGCGTTGTCACCGACACCGCCACCTGCACCAGGCCCTGCGCGGCCATCGGCGCCAGCAGGTCGAGGTCGCGCAACACCAGCGCGTTCTTGGTGATCAGGTGCACCGGGTGGCGCGTCTCGGCCAGGACTTCCAGCAGGGCGCGGGTGATGCGCCGGCTGCGCTCGATGGGCTGGTAGGCGTCGGTGTTCACCCCCAGCGCGATCACCGCGCAGCGGTAGCGCGGTCGCGCCAGCTCCGCGCGCAGCAGCTCGGCGGCGTTGGTCTTGGCGAACAGCCGGGTCTCGAAGTCCAGCCCCGGCGAGAGGTCGAGGTAGGCGTGGCTGGGGCGCGCGAAGCAGTACACGCAGCCGTGCTCGCAGCCGCGGTAGGGATTGATCGATTGCCCGAAGCCAACGTCGGGCGACTGGTTGCGGCTGATGATGCTGCGCGCGCGCTCCGCGGTGACCGTGGTGTCGGGGCCGGGCTCCAGCGCCTCGCCGGCGGCGTCGGAGAAGTCATGGCCCGATCCCCAGCCGTCGTCCTCGCGGCTGGCGCTGCGCTGTTCGAAGCGGCCGGGCACCCACGAGGCGGACCCGCGGCCTTTCAGGGCCCCCATGACCGCAAGCTTGGCTTTGCCATCGTCGCGCATCGGGATAGCCTACGCCCCGTGTGTCGCAGCTCCTGCGACGGGGAGCCCTGTGTGGACGCGTTGCGCGAAGCCTGGCAGGCGCTGCTGTCGATACCCCACCTGGGTGCCTGGCTGATCGCCGCATGGGCGGCCTACCTCGTGCTGCTGGGCGGCTGGATCATCCTGCAGAAGCGCGAGCCCGTAGCCACCCTCAGCTGGCTGCTGGGCCTGGCCCTGCTACCGTACCTGGGCTTCCTGATCTACCACGTGTTCGGGCCGCAGCGTATCGAGCGCCAGCGACTGCGGCGCGCGCGCAGCCGCCAGGCGGCGCCCGCCGGCGAAGCCTTCGCCGACGCCGCGCATGCCGACGCGGTCGAGCTCGCGCGCCTGGCCACCGCCACCACCGGCCTGTCCCAGTCGAGCGCCCGCGACGTGCGCCTGCTGGTGGACGGCGCCGCCAAGTACCAGGCGCTGCTGGCCGACATCGCAGCGGCCACGAAGCACGTGCACCTGGAGTACTACATCTTCGAGCCCGACCGCACCGGCGCCGCGCTGCGCGATGCCCTGGCCGAACGCGCCCGAGCGGGCGTGCAGGTGCGGCTGCTGATGGACGCCATCGGTTCGGCGCGTGCGCGGCGCTTCTTCCAGCCGCTGGTCGACGCCGGCGGCGAAGTGGCCTGGTTCCATCCGATGCGCTTCGGCCACGTCTGGCGGCGGCCGTGGGCGAACCTGCGCACCCATCGCAAGATCGTGGTGATCGATGGCCGCGTGGGCTACACCGGCGGCATGAACATCACCGACGAACAGGACGAGCGCCTGGGCGACGCCGCCTATCGCGACCTGCACCTGCGCCTGGAAGGCGCCGTGGTGCGCGTGCTGCAGCTGGTGTTTTGCGAAGACTGGGCCTACGCCACCGGCGACCATGCCTTCCTGTCCGACGTCGCCCGCGATACGCCGCGCGAGGCCGCGCCAGGCCCGGTCCGTGCACAGGTGCTGGTGTCCGGCCCGGACTCGCCCTGGGAGGCGATCCATCGGCTGCATGTCTCGGCGATCCAGGCCGCGAAGAAACGCGTGTGGCTGACCACGCCCTACTTCGTGCCCGGCGAGGCGGCGATGATGGCGCTGACCTCGGCGGCGCTCGCCGGCCTCGACGTGCGCCTGGTGGTGCCCCGCGACAGCGATTCCCGGCTGGTGACGCTGGCCGCGCGCTCCTACTTCGGCCCGCTGCTCGCGGCCGGGGTGAAGATCTACGAGTACGGCCCGCGCATGCTGCACAGCAAGTCGCTGCTGGTCGACGACGAGCTGGTGGTGATCGGCAGCGCCAACTTCGACCACCGCAGCTTCCGCCTCAACTTCGAGGTTTCGGTGCTGTTCGACGATCCGGCGATCGCCGCGGAGCTGGCCACGCTGATCGAAGGCGAGCTGGCGCACGCACCGCGGGTGCAGCGCGGCGCCCGCCGCCCGCTCCTGCGTGCGCGCCTGCCCGAGGCCCTGGCGCGGCTGATGTCGCCGCTGCTCTAGGCCCGCGGAGCCGGTTCTGCGACCGGCGGCACGCTGCCACCGCCCGGCGGAGGCGCGCGCGCGCACTGCCAGCGGCTAGACTTCGGGACAGTTCCCGTGGAGGCGTGCGATGCCCTGGTTGTTCCTGCTGCTGGCCGTGGCCGCGTTCGCGGTGGCGCTGAACGCTTCGTCGATGGTGCTCGCCGTGCTCTGCCTGCTGGTGGCCCTGGCCGCCACCGTCGCCTGGGTGCTGGGCCTGCTCGCGCAGCGCGTGGGCAACCAGTCGCGCGACGACAGCATGATGCTCGATCCGGTCGAGCTGAAGCGCCTGCGCGAGCAGGCGGAAGCACGCCGCATCGCCGAGCAGGGCCAGGCAGGCGAGCCGCCCCACGGCTGAGCCCGGCACGCCGGGCACGCAGGGACGGGTATCCTGCCCTGCATGACCCGGCTCAGCGTCAACCTCAACAAGATCGCCGTGCTGCGCAACTCCCGCGGCGGCGGCGAACCCGACATGCTGCGCGCGGCGCAGGCTTGCGTGGACGCAGGCGCCCACGGCCTGACCCTGCATCCGCGCCCGGACGCGCGCCACGCACGCGCCGACGACGTCATGGCGTTGGCTGGACTTGCCGCGGAGCGCGGCGTCGAACTCAACCTCGAAGGCAATCCGTTCGCGGCGCCGCGGCCGGGCTATCCCGGTTTCATCGCCCTGTGCCGCGAGGCCCGCCCGGTCCAGGCCACCCTCGTGCCCGACGACGACGGCCAGATCACCTCCGACCACGGCTTCGACTTCGTCCGCGACGGCGCCCGCCTGGCGCCCATCGTGGCCGAACTGCGCGCGCTCGGCTGTCGGGTCAGCCTGTTCGCCGACGCCCATGCCGATTCCGATGGCGGCAACGCTGCGATCAAGTCCGCGGCGGCCACCGGCGCCGACCGGATCGAGATCTACACCGGCCCCTTCGCCGAAGAATACGCGGCCGGCACCGCGTCCGGCGCGCTCGCCGCCTGCGCCGTCACCGCGCGCCGCGCCCGGGCCGAGGGGCTTGGCGTCAATGCCGGCCATGACCTCAGCCAGCACAATCTCGCTGCCTTCCTGGCCGCGGTTCCCGGCGTCGAAGAGGTCTCGATCGGCCACGCCCTGATCGGCGAGGCGCTGTACGAAGGCCTGGCGACGACGGTCCGGCGCTACCTCGCGCTTCTGTAGGGCCGCGGGAGAACAAGGGCACTTGCCGCGGATTTGCGCGGATCAGAAGAGCGATCAGAGCGGATAGAAGCAGGTGCATGAGGAGGGCTCGGGCTTGGCCATGGCCGCGTGGCCTGGATTCACGTTCGATGGCCCTCGCTTCTCCGAATCAGAGGAAAAAACAAAAAAAGCCGCCCCTTGTGGGGGCGGCGCAAGAAGCAAGCGTGTTGTCCGTTCGCGGCGCGCTGCAGGCGACGCCGCGGACGGGTGGTACGCGATCAGTTCTTCACAAAGCCGATCTTCATCATCTGTGCGTTCTTCGCCTCGGCCAGCACCTTGGCCAGGACACCATAGTCCGCGTCCTCGTTCACGTCGATCTGCAGCGTGGGCTGGTTGGCCGGGTCACGCTGGACCTCGGTCTCCATCATGCTGCGCAGCGCCGTGATCGGTGCCGGGCTGTCGTTCCAGAAGATCTGGCCCGAACCGTCGATCCGGAGCTTGATCGGCTCCGGCGGCTCGACCGGATTTTCCGGACGACTCAGCGAGCGCTGCGGCAGGTCGATATCGATTGGATACGACAGCTGCGGCGCAGTGACCATGAAGATGATGAGCAGCACCAGCATCACGTCGCAGAGCGGAATGATGTTGATGTCGGCCATCGGGCCGTCACCGGAATTGGATGAAAAAGCCATGCTGCTAACTCCGGGTCAGTTGCTCTCGCGGGTGGCGACGAAGCCCACCTTGCGCATGCCGGCGGCCTGCGCGAGGTTGACGACTTCCTTCACCACGCCGTACTTCGTGGTCGTGTCGGCACGGACGTTCACCGGCGGCTGCGGGGTCTTCTGTGCCTCGACCGCCAGCGAACTCTCCAGGAGCTGGAGCGTGACCGGCTGGTCGTTGAGGTAGATCTCGCCCGAATCGGTCACCGCGATGGTGATCGGCATCGCCGCGGGAGCCGTATCCGGCCGCTCGTCCAGGTTGGCCCGGGGGAGCTCGACCTTGACCTTGTGGGCCATCAGCGGTGCCGTGACCATGAAGATGATCAGCAGCACCAGCATCACGTCGACCAGCGGCACGATGTTGATCGTGGCGTTGACCTTGTCATGGCCATTACCGCTTGAACTGTAAGCCATGTCGATTCTCCTTACTGGCCCTTACCTGCCTCAGCGCTTCTGCTCGCCGACGCGCGAGCCGGTGGCGAAGAAGTCGTGCAGGTCATGCGCGAAGGTGTCGAGCTTGTAGTTCAGGCCGCGGTTGAGGCGGACGAAGAAGTTGTAGCCCAGCACCGCCGGGATCGCGACGCCAAGACCGATCGCGGTCATGATCAGCGCCTCGCCCACGGGCCCCGCCACCGCGCCGATGTCGGCCTGGCCGCTGGCACCGATGCGGATCAGCGCACGGTAGATGCCCCACACGGTACCGAGCAGGCCGACGAACGGCGCGGTCGAACCGACGGTGGCGAGCACGGTCAGGCCGGCCTCGAGCTTCAGCGACTCGCGGGTCACGCCCTGGCGCAGCGCGCGGTCGACGAACTCGGAGCGGTTGAGCGACTCGACCAGGCGCGAACCTTCGTGGCGCTGGTGGTGCGCGGCGGCCTGGGCGGCGTCAAGGGCGACCTTGGAGAAGGGCTCGCTGCGCGATTCCTCTTCCATGGCGCGGATCGCGTCCTGGGCGTTCTGGGTTTCCCAGAACGTGGTGATCACGCGGTCGGCGCTTCCACGCAGGCGCATGTGCTTGATGAAGTTGAAGATGATCCAGTAGATCGACATGGCCGACATCACCAGCAGGGTGATGAGCACCACCCAGCCGACGGCATCCATGTGTTGGACCATGTCCGCGAAACCCATCTGCTGGAGCGCTGCAGCGTTGCTGCCTCCGGCGGCGGGGACGTTAGTGGTTTCCTGCAGCATGACGCTTACCTTCTAGATGTTGTGGTGTTGGAAAAGGGTGAAGCTGGTACAGCGGTTTTGCACTCGGCTGCCGGGCGGCGGCCGGCTGTCAATCGAAGTTGAAGTCCACCGGGACGCGGACGCGGCCTGCGACCGGGACGCCGTCCCGGATCTCGGGATTGAAGCGCCAGCCGCGGGCGGCGGCCACCGCCGAGCGGTCGAGGTCCCGGTTGCGGCTGGACTTCTCGACCGACACGTTGGTCACGTTGCCGTTGGCGTCGACGTCGATCACGAGGATCACCGTACCCGTGATGCCTGCGCGCGCGGCAGCCGGCGGGTACTTCGGCGGGTTCATGTTCTTCGAGGACGGATCCACGCTGGCGCCGATGTTCGCGACCGGGGCCGGCGGAGCCGGCGGGGCCGGCGGCGGGGCCGGGGTATCCATCGGCGACGGCTCGTCGAACACCACCGGCGGTTCCTCGGGCGGCGGCGGCAGCGGCGACGGCTGCGGCGGCACCAGCTCGCGGATCGGCTGCGGCTCCGGCGGCTTGGGCGGCGGCGGCGGCGGCGGCGGGGGCGGCGGCGGCGGTTCGATCAGGACCACGCGGGTGACCGCTTCCTCTTCCGGTGCGGCGCCGGGCGGATTGACCGGGGCCAGCAGGAGCAGGACCGCGGCGGCGTGGAACGCCACCACCATGGTGAAGCCGGCGATACGCGCCCAGTTCAGGCCCTCGTCCTGGTCGTTGTTCCGGTCGGGGGTCGTGGCGTGCTGCGTCATGCGGAGAACTCGATTCTGGCCGGGTCGCGAGCGCCCCGAAAAATGGTGTCTGGATCCGCGCCCATGTTCAGCGCGGGAATTCCCAAGCTTATACCAATCATGGCGCGTGGTTCTACCGCGCCGTCGACCTTGCTTCCACGGGCCACCGCGTCAGCGCGCCAGCAGCGCGCGCGCTTCCGCGGGGTTGTCCAGGCCCTTGTCGATGGCCTTCTGCGCCGCGTCCTTGGATTCGGCGGTGCGTCCCTCGTTGGCAAGCGCCTTGGCGAGGTTCAGGTAGGTCTTGCCGGTGTCGTCCAGCGGCGCGGCCTTCCGGTAGGCCTCGATCGCCTTGTCGTACTGGTCGCTGAAGTAGTACGCCTGCGCGAGCTGCGCGTAGGTCCTGTAGTCGGGCTTGAGCGCGCCCTTCTCCAGGCCTTCGTTGAGCACGGCGATGGCCTTGGCCTCGCCGCCCTCGCTGTTGAGGTAAAGCGCGGACAGGTTGCGGTATTCGCCTTCCTCGGTGAGCTGGCCGGCCGTGCGCAGGCCTTCGTAGATGGTGATCGCCTTCGCGGGCTCGTCGGCCTGCAGGTAGACGCTGGCAAGGTTGAGCTGCGCACGCTTGTCGCCCGGCGCCTGCGCGGCGACCTCCTCGGCGAGCGCGGCGGCTTCGCCTGCGCGATCGCCTTCCGCATACGCCGCCATCAGCAGCTGGCGCCACGACGCCTCCGCGTCCGGATTGCCCTTGACGGCAGGCTCCAGCGCGGCGATGGCTTCGTCATGCCGGCCCATGCGGTAAAGGATGTTGCCGCGGAGGACCTGCAGGTCCTTCTTGTCCGACTTCGTCTGGTCAAGCAGCGTGTCCAGGCTGGCCAGGGCGCCGGCATAGTCGTCGTCCTGCAGCTGCAGCTGGGACAGCATCAGCATGCTGCCGAAGTGTTCGTTGTTGCCGAGGCCGTCGAGCTCGATGGCCTGGCGCAGGTAATCCCTGGCACGCGCGTTGTCTTCGTTGATCAGCAGGTCGGCGACCAGGCGCAGGGTGATCGCGCGCTCGTAGGCGTTGGCCTTCTCGTCGCCCAGCACGTCGGCAGCGGCGGCCTCGGCGGCGGCGAGGTCACCCGCCTGCTGCGCTTCGGACACCTTGTTGATCCGCGCGCCCATGCGCGCGCTCGCGCTCAGGCCCGGTTCCTGACGGGTGGCGGCGGGGTATTCCGCGGCGGCCTTGGCGCCCTTCTTGGCGTCCTGCTTGCCGTCGGCACCGGCGTCCCGCGCGGCGCGGCGCTCGGCGGCGCGCTCGTGGGCCGTCTGCGCAACGGCGTCGGTGGCGACGCCGAGGGCGAGCACCGCGACGATCGCGGAAACCAGCAGGGAACGGTGGGTGGGGAGTGCGGACATGGCAGGCCTCGGGTGTGCGGGGCACGCTGCGGCCGGGCCTGAGCGTGCTGGGGGGAGCCAAAACTACCAGAACAGGCGGCGTCGGCGCGAGCGCACCATCGGACGATGGTGCAATGATTCAGCCGCAGGCCGGGCGTCGCCCTGCGGCGCGCGCCTGCTCCCAGGTCGGCACCAGGCTGGTCGCGCGCGACTGCAGTTCGCCGATGCGCGCACTTGGATCGGGATGCGTCGACAGCCATTGCGCCGGCCGGTTGCCACCGCTGGCGGACATCATGTTCTGCCACAGGTTGACTGCCTGGCGGGGATCGAAGCCGGCTTCGGCCATCAGCCGCTGGCCGACGACATCGGCTTCGCTTTCCTGCGCGCGCGACCCCGGGAGCAGGAACGCCGTCTGCAGCGCCGCGCCGCCAAGCTGGTTCGTGGTCTGCGTGGCGCCTTCGCCGTAGCGCGAACCGACCAGCGCACCGACCACGCCCAGCGCACCCTGCGCGCCCATCTGGCGCGTGATGCGCTCGTCGTGGTGGTTGGCGATCACGTGCCCGACCTCGTGCGCGATCACCGCCGCCAGCTGGTCCTGGGTCTTCGCGACGCTGAAGATGCCGGTATACACGCCGACCTTGCCGCCGGGCAGCGCGAACGCATTGGGGTTGTCGTCGACGAAGACCGCCGATTCCCACGAGATCTGGCGCTGCGCGGGCGGCAGCTGGGCGACCACCGCACGCACCACGCAATCCACGTAGCGCTTCTGGGTGGCGTTGCCGGTCTGCTGCATCTTGGCCTTCTGCTCGGTGAAGGCCTGGGCGCCGAGCTGGTTGAGCTGCTCCTGCGACACAGCACCCACGTACTGGGTCCGCCCGGTGGGCGATGTCGTGGTGGCGCAGGCGGCCACGGCCACCGTGGTGGCGATGGCGAGGGCAAGCGGGAGAGTCTTCATGGCGGCATCCTGGTTGGGCTTCGGCTGTTGTAGGCGCCGCCGCCTGAAGGCGGCGTCAACCTGCCTGTTCAGACATCCAGGTTGGACACCCGCAGCGCGTTGTCCTCGATGAAGGCGCGGCGCGGTTCCACCACGTCGCCCATCAGGGTGCTGAAGATCTGGTCCGCGCCCACCGCGTCCTCGATGGTCACCTGCAGCAGGCGGCGCGTCTCCGGATTCACCGTGGTGTCCCACAGCTGCTCCGGGTTCATCTCGCCCAGGCCCTTGAAGCGCTGGATCTGGCGGCCCTTCTTCGCTTCCTCCAGCAGCCAGGCCTGGGCCTGGGCGAAGCTGGTGATGGGCTGCACACGGGTGCCGCGGATGATCTTCGCGCCCTCGCGCACCAGGCCGTGCAGCAGCGCCGCGGCGTCGCGCAGCGCCCGCAGCTCCCCGCCTTCGAAGGCCGAGAACGGAAGCACCTGCACCGCCTCCACGCCCATGTGGCGGCGGTGCACCACCATCGCGGGGCCTGCGGTCGCGCTGGCCGACTGGAACTCGAGGCTGTAGCGCGGCTTGCCGAGGCCGGATTCGTTGAGTCGCTTCTCCAGCATGTCCAGCTCGTGGCGCTCGTCGACGTTGCCGGCAAGCACTTCGGCGTCCAGCGGCGTGAAGTCGATCAGCGCGCCAAGCACGTCCGGGTCGTAGCGGTATGCGTTGCGGGTGATGGTTTCGCGCGCTGCCGCATAGGCCAGCAGCAGCGTCTCCAGCGCCGCGCCGCTGATCCCGGGCTCGCCCTCGGCGGGCACCAGGGACGCGTTCTCGACCGCGTTTCCGGCGAGGTAGGCGTCGAGCGACGCGTCATCCTTCAGGTAGATCTCGGTCTTGCCCTGCTTGATCTTGTACAGCGGCGGCAGGCCGATGTAGACGTGGCCGCGCTCGATCAGCTCCGGCATCTGGCGATAGAAGAAGGTCAGCAGCAGGGTGCGGATGTGGGCGCCGTCGACGTCGGCGTCGGTCATGATGATGATGCGGTGGTAGCGCAGTTTGTCCGGGTTGTACTCGTCCTTGCCGATCCCGGTGCCGAGCGCGGTGATCAGGGTGCCGACCTCGGCCGACGCCAGCATGCGGTCGAAGCGCGCGCGCTCGACGTTGAGGATCTTGCCGCGCAGCGGCAGCACCGCCTGGTTCTTGCGGTTGCGGCCCTGCTTGGCCGAGCCGCCGGCCGAGTCACCCTCGACGATGAACAGTTCGCTGAGCGCCGGATCCTTCTCCTGGCAGTCGGCGAGCTTGCCCGGCAGGCCCGCGATGTCCAGCGCGCCCTTGCGGCGCGTCAGGTCGCGTGCCTTGCGCGCGGCCTCGCGGGCGCGTGCGGCGTCGACGATCTTGCCGGCGATCGCGCGGGCCTCGGTCGGATTCTCCTGCAGGAACGCCTCGAGCTTGGCGCCGAAGGTGTGCTCCACCACCGGCCGCACTTCCGAGCTGACCAGCTTTTCCTTGGTCTGCGAGGAGAAGCTCGGATCGGGCACCTTCACCGACAGCACGGCGATCATGCCTTCGCGCATGTCGTCGCCGGACAGCTGCACCTTGGCCTGCTTCGCGATCCCGCTCTGCTCGATGTAGTTGGTCAGCGTGCGCGTGAGCGCCGCGCGGAAGCCGATCAGGTGGGTACCGCCGTCCTTCTGCGGGATGTTGTTGGTGAAGCAGAACATGGTCTCCTGGTAGGAGTCCGTCCACTGCAGCGCAGCCTCGACGGTGATGCCGTTCTCTTCGCCGATGACCGAGATGACCCGGGGGTGCAGCGGGGTCTTGAGCTGGGCCAGGTGCTCGACGAAGGAGGCGATGCCGCCCTCGTACTCGAACACGTCGCGGCGCGGCTCGGCGCGCTCGTCGCTGAGCGTGATCTTCACGCCCGAGTTGAGGAAGGACAGCTCGCGCAGGCGGCGCGCCAGGACCTCGTAGTGGAACTCGACGTCGCTGAAGATCTCCGTGGCGGGCTTGAAGCGCAGGGTGGTGCCGCGGCGGCCACCGGACGGCTCCACGACCTTGAGCGGGTACAGCGGCTCACCCAGGGCGTATTCCTGGCGGTGGTGCTCGCCGTCGCGCCAGATGTCGAGCCACAGGTGTTCGCTCAGCGCGTTGACCACCGACACGCCCACGCCGTGCAGACCGCCGGACACCTTGTAGCTGTTGTCGTCGAACTTGCCGCCGGCGTGCAGCACGGTGAGGATCACCTCGGCCGCCGAGACGTGCTCTTCCTTGTGGATGTCCACCGGGATGCCGCGGCCGTTGTCGGACACCGAGACCGAGCCGTCTTCGTGGATGGTCACGTTGATGTCGTCGGCGTGGCCGGCGAGCGCCTCGTCGATCGAGTTGTCGACCACCTCGAACACCATGTGGTGCAGGCCGGTGCCGTCATGCACGTCGCCGATATACATGCCCGGGCGCTTGCGGACGGCCTCGAGGCCTCGCAGGACGGTGATCTTGCTGGAGTCGTAGCCGGTGTTCGCGGTTTCGGGGGTGCTGCCGGTGTCGTCAGTCATCTGGATGCTTCTGGCCGTTGGAATCGCCCGGCAACGGCCCGCGCGGCGACGCCGGCGCACGACACATTACTTATAGGGGCCTGAGACCGCCATTATACCAGTCCGGAGGCGTTGGCAAGCGCCCTGGGTCCTTGGCGCGGTGAATGGGCGCCTGGGCCCCAGGGATGACGGGTGAGGGGATGCACAGCCCTCGTGAGCGGTATCAGTGGGGACCTGAAGGGGCTTGGGCGGCGCCATGCTGCTCCCGGAGCGCGATCGCGCCTTTGTTGCAGTGGGCAGCCGTGAGACGCCGGGCGCTCCTGGCGCCCGCGATCGGCCGACGCCGACCTGATCGTGGTGTTCCACGTGGAACATCAGCGGGACGGTTCGACGGTGCCCTGTTCCACGTGGAACACCTTCGTCGGTGCGGAAACCTCCAGCGCATCGGTCCCCGTTACAAAAGCCTGGGCCGGCGTCGACGCCAGCAGCGCCAGTACGCGCTCTCGATGGGTCGAATCCAGCTCAGACGCGAGGTCGTCCAGAGCGAACACCGGCCAATCGCCCTGCTCCGCGGCGCAGTCAGCCCCCTGCGCGAACAGGCAGGAGAGCGCAGCCAGCTTTGCCTGCCCCCTCGAAAGGGCCTCTCCGCCCTCCTTGTTCGACAGCCGAAGCTTCCAGTCCGCCCGGTGTGGGCCGACGCTGGTATGGCCCAGCATCCGGTCACGGTCACGAGACACCGCCAGTGCGTCGAGAAGGGGCAGGCTGGAACGACGCCATCCCGGTTCGAATTCCAGCGACATCGCGCCCAGCGAGGGCGCCAGCTCCAGCGCCACGGGCGCCAGGCGTTCCTGCAGCCGCTCCAGGTACAGGAGCCGCCGGCGGGTCAGGTCTTCGCCGGCCGTCGCCAGTTCCAGGTCCCAGACCGAGATCTGCGCGACCCCGGCGGCCGACTTCAGCAATGCATTGCGCTGCTTCAGGGCTCTTGAATAGCGGCGCCACAGCGGGAGAAAGCCCTGTTCCACGTGGAACAGGCCCCAATCGACGAAACGCCGGCGCGGCTCACCCCCGCCCGACACCAGCGCGTGGCTGCCCGGCTCAAATGTCACCACCATGAACGCCGCGCACAGCTCACCCAGGTGGCTGACCGCCTGTCCATCAAGGCGCGCCTCCCAGCTCCCTCCGGAATGGCGCAGGCCTGCGCGCCGGTCGCTTTCCTTGCCGGGCACACGCCACTCCGCGAACACCTCCAGTGCGTCCTGTCCAGTGCGGACCAGGCCATCGCGGACCCGGCCGCGAAAGCTCCGGCCATAGGCGAGCAGGTGCAGGCCTTCCAGCACGCTGGTCTTGCCGGCCCCGTTCGGCCCGATCAGCACGTTCAACCCGGGCGCCGGGCGCAGGGAAACATCTGCCAGGTTGCGCAGGTTGCGCAGGTCGAGCCGGGTCAGCTCCACGCACGCGGCTCCGGAAAAGCAGAACGCCCGGTCAATGCCGGGCGTTCCTGTTCCACGTGGAACTTCGCAGGCTTCACAGCCTCAGCGGCATCACGACATGGCGCGAACGCTCGTTGGCCGCCTCCCGTACCAGGGCGGAAGAGTTGGCGTCACGCAACGCCAGGATGACCGTTTCGTCGCGCAGTGCGCTCAGCGCGTCAAGCAGGTAGTTCACGTTGAACCCCACCGCCAGGCCATCAACCGAGGTATCCGCCTCGATTTCTTCCTGGGCTTCTTCCTGCTCTGGGTTATGGGCATTGATCCTGAGCTGGCCGGGCGACACCTCGATGCGCACGCCGCGGTATTTCTCATTCGACAGGATCGCCGCACGCTGCAGCGCCGCACGCAGCACTTCGCGGTCGACCTTGACCTCGCGGTCTGCGCCGATCGGGATCACCGCCTCGTAGTCCGGGAAGCGGCCATCGATCAGCTTGCTGGTGAAGGTCACATCGTCGCGCTTCACGCGGATGTGGTTGCGGCCCATTTCCAGCTCGAGCACGCGGTCGCCACCCTCGAGCAGGCGCTGTAGCTCGGTCACGCCCTTGCGCGGCACGATGATCTGTCGCTTGGCCTGTGCACCGGCCTCGAGCGCGGCCTCGCACAGCGCAAGGCGGTGGCCGTCGGTGGCCACGCAGCGCAGGCGGTGGTCGCCGAGGTCGAACAGCAGGCCGTTGAGGTAATACCGCACGTCCTGCTGCGCCATGGCGAAGGCGGTGCGCTCGATCAGCTCCTTCAGCGCAGCCTCCGGGACCTCGACGCGCTCGGTGGCCTCGACCTCGTCGATCGACGGGAAGTCGTTCGCCGGAAGGCTGGCCAGCGTGAAGCGGCTGCGCCCAGCCTGCACTGTGATCTTGTCACCGGCCTGGCTGACGGTCACCTTGCTGCCGTCGGGCAGGGCCCGGACGATGTCGAACAGCTTGCGCGCCGGGATCGTGACCTCACCGTCCTGGGCGTCGTCGACCGCGCAGCGCGCGATCATCTCGACTTCCAGGTCGGTGCCCGTGAGCGACAGCTGACCGTCCTGCACCAGCGCCAGCAGGTTGGCCAGGACCGGCAGGGTCTGCCGGCGTTCAACCACGTTGACGACCTGTGCCAACGGCTTCAGGAAGGCTTCTCGCTGCAGACTGAAACGCATGCCGGTGATGTCCCCTTGCCCTGGCTCTTGAATGGGATAAATACTTGAATGCGGTGGAGGTGGTGTCCGGAAAAACGGTTGAAAACTCACCTAAACCACTGAATTAAAACAACTTTTTGAGGCTACAACCCCGTTGACAATGTCGTCTGTCACGGTTGGACAAGCTGTGGACAGTTTTCGACCCGCTGCCTGGCGCCGGACTTGTCCACAGTTTGTCCCCTTCGCATCCACCGGGCCCGGGAGCCTTGCGGATGGTCACTCATTGAGCTTGCGGATGAGCTTGTCCCAGTCCTCGCGAAGCTTGCCATCGGTCTGCGACAGGGTGCGGATCTGGCGACAGGCGTGCAGGACCGTGGTGTGGTCCCGTCCGGAAAACGCATCCCCGATCTCGGGCAGGCTGTGCTCGGTCAGTTCCTTGGCCAGCGCCATCGCCATCTGGCGGGGGCGGGCCAGCGAACGCGTCCGCTTCTTGCCCAGCATGTCCTTGATCTGGAGACCATAGTAGTCTGCCACGGTCTTCTGGATATTGGGGATGCTGATCGCCGCCTGCTGCGCGCGCAGCAGGTCGCGCAGGGTTTCCATCGCGAAGTCGATGGTGATCGCGCGCCCGGTGAAGTTGGCCTGGGCCGACAGCGTGTTCAGGGCGCCCTCGAGGTCGCGCACGTTGGAGGGCATCTTCTTGGCGAGCAGGAAGGCCACGTCCTCCGGGACGTGGGTGCCGCGCTCGCGCGCCTTGGCCAGGACGATCGCCGCCCGGGTCTCGAAGTCGGGCGGATCGATGGCCACCGGCAGGCCCCAGGCCAGGCGCGACTTCAGCCGCGGTTCCAGGCCCTCCACTTCGCGCGGGAAGCGGTCGCAGGTCATGATGATCTGCTGCCGGCCCTCGAACAGTGCGTTGAAGGTGTGGAAGAACTCTTCCTGCGTGCGGTCCTTGCCGGCGAAGAACTGGATGTCATCGATCAGCAGCGCGTCGAGCGTCTGGAACTGGCGCTTGAACTGGTCGGCGGTGCGCTCCTGCAGCGCGCGGAAGAAGGCGCTGTAGAAGTCGTTTGAGCGCATGTACAGCACGCGCGCGCCGGGGTTGTTGCGGCGCATCTCGTTGCCCGCGGCGAACATCAGGTGGGTCTTGCCCAGGCCCGTGCCTCCGTAGAGCAGCAACGGGTTGTGTTCGCGCTCGCCGGGCTTCTGCGCCGCCTGCCAGGCCGCCGCGCGGCCCAGCTGGTTGCTGCGGCCCTCGACGAAATTCTCGAAGGTGTAGTGGCTGTCCAGGTTGCCATGGAACGCGGCGGCGCCGGCAGCCGCGCTGGCGGCGGTCGCCGCGGCCGTGGCCGGGGCACGCTGGGGCTCGGCGGCGCGGGGCAGGGAGCCGATCTCGAGCGAGACCGTGCCGCCGTCGCCGAAGGCGCCCAGGAGCTCCCGGATCCGCGGCATGTAGCGCTCGTGCACGGCGTCGCGGACGAAGGCGTTGGGCGCGTACAGCACCGTGGCATCGTCGCGGCGCGCGGCCTGCAGCGGCCGCAGCCAGGTATGTACGTCCTCGGCCGGGAGTTCGGCTTCCAGGCGTTCGAGACAGCGGGGCCAAGCATCCATCGTTCTGGTTCGACTACCGACAGCGGGACCTGCCGCGCGGCGTGGCGGACCACGAGCGGCGGTGAGGTGGAAGGGGGCAGCCAGCCTACCACCGCGCGCCCTGCCCGCGTGCCGCCGCGACGTGTCTCCCGCGGCCCGCTGCCGGGCGCGATTTGACCCGGGGCGGCGACGCATCCTAGAATCTCCGGTTCTTTCCGTCGCGTCCCACCCGAGCAACCGCCATGTCCACCAAGCGCACCTACCAGCCCAGCAACCTCAAGCGCAAGCGCGACCACGGCTTCCGTGCCCGCATGGCGACCGCCGACGGCCGCAAGATCCTGGCCCGCCGCCGCGCCAAGGGCCGCAAGCGCCTCACCGCCTGATGACGCCGGGCGGCGCCAACGCCTGCCGCCCGCTGCGTTCCGCCACGCCATGAACCGCCGCTTGCCCCGCCAAGCGCGCGTTCGCGTGCGCGCGGAGTTCGACCGCGTGTTCGGCGAAGGCCGCCGCACCGGTACCCCGATCCTCGCCCTGCACCTGCACCACGACGGCCAGCCGGCGCGCCTGGGCCTGGCGGTGTCGCGCAAGGTCGACCGCCGCGCCGTCGGCCGCAACCGGATCAAGCGCGCCCTGCGCGAAGAGTTCCGTGCGCTCCGCGCCACGCTGCCGGACGCCGCCTTCGTGATTGTCGCGCGTCCCGCCGCCGCCAGCGCCTCGCGAACGGTCCTTCGCGCTGCGTTCCACGACGCCCTGCGCCGCGCCGGCGCGTTGCCCGCACCGGGACCGGACGGCACAATGCCCGCGGCGGCCGAGCAGGCCTCCGCGCCCGCCGCGACACCCGCAGCTCCCGCGATGACCGCGATCCTTCCCGACCCGACGCCGCGTCCCGCCGGCGAATGAGCCCTCCTGCCCCATGAACCAGACCCGCACCTTCCTGATCTTCGCCCTGCTGATGGTGGCGACCCTGCTGTGGATGGAATGGGGCAAGGAGCAGCGCGCGCCCGTCGCCGCGGATGTCGCCGCCACCACGTCCACATCGGTCGATCCCGCCGCCACGGTTCCCGGTGCGCCGGCGGCCGGCGTGGCGTCCGACGTCGTGCCGGGCGCCGTGCCCGCGGCGCCGCAGGCCGCGGCCGTACCGGGCGTGTCGGCCACGCCCGTGCCGACCGGCGCCGGCCAGGTCCATGTCCGAACCGATGTCCTCGACCTCGCCCTGCAGGGCGGGGTGGTCGCCCGCGCCGACCTGCTGCAGTTCCCGCAGACGCGCGACGACGACAGCCCGCCCGTGCGCCTGTTCGACAACAGCCCCGCGACCTTCTACGCCGCGCAGAGCGGCTGGGTCAGCCAGGGCAGCGCCGCGCCCACGCACGAGGCCGGCTTCGTGCCGGAGTCGCCCGACACCGACTACGTGCTCGCCGCGGACGCCGACACCCTCGAAGTACCCTTCGTCTGGCACGGCCCGGACGGCGTCAGCATCCGCCGCAGCTATGTCCTGACCCGCGGCAGCTATGCCATCGAAGTGCGCGACACGGTCTACAACAAGGGCGATGCGCTCTGGCAGGGCCATGTGTACCGCCAGCTGATCCGCCTGCCGCAGGTGCTCAAGACCGGCTGGACCAACCCCGAGTCCTTCAGCCTCTACGGCGCCACCTGGTTCAGCCCCGGCGAGGGCTACCAGCGCGTGCGCTACGCCGACTTCGCCGACGAGGGCCCCGTCAACGCACAGCAGTCCGGCGGCTGGCTGGCCATGCTCCAGCACCACTTCTTCAGCGCCTGGATTCCGGGCGCGACCGACCAGGTCACCGTCTCCCTGCAGTCCACCACCGGTGCCGGCGGCCTGCCGCAGTACCTGATCCGCGAGGTCGGCCCGGGCCTGGCCGTCGCGCCGGGCGACCAGGCCAGCACCAGCGCGCGCCTGTGGGTGGGCCCGAAGCTGGTCGGCCCGATCAAGGCCCAGCAGGTGCCGGGCCTCGACCGCGCGGTCGACTACAGCCGCTTCGCCTTCTTCGCCTTCCTCGGCGAGGGCCTGTTCTGGATCCTCAACAAGATCCACAGCCTGGTGCAGAACTGGGGCTGGGCGATCATCGGCCTGGTGCTGGTGGTGAAGGCCGTGCTGTACCCGCTGTCCAAGGCGCAGTACCAGTCGATGGCGAAGATGCGCAAGTTCCAGCCGCGCATCGCCCAGCTCAAGGAGCGCTACGGCGACGACAAGCAGAAGTTCCAGGTCGCCATGATGGAGCTGTACAAGAAGGAGAAGATCAATCCAGTCGGCGGCTGCCTGCCGGTGCTGCTGCAGATGCCGATCTGGCTGGCCCTGTACTGGGTGCTGCTGGAGTCGGTGGAGCTGCGCCATGCGCCGTGGATCGGCTGGATCCAGGACCTCACCGCGCGCGACCCGTGGTTCATCCTTCCGGTGCTCAACATCATCGTGATGTGGTCGACGCAGAAGCTGACGCCGATGGTCGGCATGGACCCGATGCAGCAGAAGATGATGCAGCTGATGCCGCTGGCGTTCGGCGTGTTCATGGTCTTCTTCCCCTCGGGCCTGGTCCTGTACTGGGTGACCAACGGCTCGCTGGGCCTGCTGCAGCAGTGGTGGCTGATCCGCAAGTACGCGGACAAGCCCGGCCCGGGCAAGCCCGACGCCGGCGACAAGCCCGCAAAAGCGATCGCGGCCGACTGACGGCGCGGGGCGGCACAGGCCGCCCGGCGTGCAGGGATGACCCTGGTCGTGACCGACACCATTGTCGCCGTTGCCACCGCCGCCGGCAGCGGTGGCGTCGGCATCGTGCGGCTGTCGGGGCCGGCTGCAGCGGAGATCGCGCGCGCGGTGTGCGACGGCCGCGCCCCCGGGCCCAGGCATGCGCAGTACGCCCGCTTCGTCGACGCCGCGGGCGACACCATCGATGACGGCATCGTGCTGCTGTTCGCCGCCCCCGCCAGTTACACCGGTGAAGACGTGGCGGAACTGCAGGGCCACGGCAATCCCGTGCTGCTGCAGGCCCTGGTGGCACGCTGCTGCGCGCTGGGTGCGCGCATGGCGCGGCCGGGCGAGTTCACCGAGCGTGCATTCCTCAATGGCCGGCTGGACCTGGCCCAGGCCGAGGCGGTGGCCGACCTGGTCGCCGCCGGCGACCTGACCGCGGCGCGTGCCGCGCGGCGCTCGCTGGACGGCGAGTTCTCGCGCCGGGTCACCGCCCTCGGCGAGGCGCTGCTGGCGATCCGCGTCCATGTCGAGGCGGCGATCGACTTCGTGGACGAGCCGCTGGACACCTTGGGCGGCAGCGCGCTGGCCGCGAACCTTGCCGCGGCGCAGCGGGACCTGGCCGCGCTCCTGGCCGCCGCCGAACGCGGCCGGCGCCTGCGCGACGGCCTGCATGCGGTGATCGTGGGGCCGCCCAACGCCGGCAAGAGCTCGCTGCTCAACGCGCTGGCCGGCAGCGAGCGCGCCATCGTCACCGACGTCGCCGGCACCACCCGCGACCTGCTGCGCGAAACCCTGCACGTGGACGGCGCCGAGCTGACCCTGGTCGACACCGCGGGCCTGCGCGCCGGTGGCGACGCGATCGAGCGCGAAGGCATGCGCCGCGCCCGCGGCGAGCTGGGCCGGGCCGGGCTCGCGATCGCGGTGGTGGACGCGCGCGACCCGGCCGCCGGCCGGGCCGCGATCGCCGCCGACCTTGCCGGCGTCCCCCGCGTGCTGTGGCTGTACAACAAGAGCGACCTGCTGCCGCCAGGCGCGCCGCCGCCGCCCGCCGGCGCGCTGGCGGTGTCCGCGACGACGGGCGAGGGCATGGAGGCGCTGCACCTGCGCCTGCGCCAGCTGGTGACCGGCCAGCCGGACGCGGGCGGCGCGCCCGCATTCGCGGATTCGGCCGCGGGCGAGGGCGAATTCACCGCGCGCGCGCGCCACGTCCAGGCCCTGGGCCGCGCCACTGCGCACCTGGACGAGGCCGCGCGGGCGCTGGCCGCCGAAGCCCTGGACCTGGCCGCCGAATCGCTGCGTGCCGCGCACCGCGCGCTGGGCGACATCACGGGGCAGGTCGGGGCTGACGAACTGCTGGGCCACATCTTTTCGCGCTTCTGCATCGGCAAGTAGCGCGTGGGCGCCTCGACGGCCCGGGTGTTGACAAACCGGCCCGCGTGTCGCGTCCTAGGCATACGTGCGCATCCGCACAACCAGGGGGAGTACAAACCGATGTCCGTGAACAACCATGCCTTCGCGCGGGGGAGCCTGCCTCGGCTGGCCCTTGCCGCGGCGCTCGTCTTCGCCATCGCCGCGTGCGGCAAGGACGAGGGCACCGTGCCCGCGGCCGATGCCGCCGGCGCCGGCGCAGCCACCAGTCCCGCCGCGGGCCAGGCCGGCAACGGCGCGGCCGACGCCGCCGAGCAGGTCGCCGCCCAGGCCAGTGCACTGGCCGAGCTCGGCGCCGATGAACTTCGCGAGCGCGGGCGCACCGCCTATGCCGAAAGCCGCCTCTATGCGCCAGGCGGCGACAACGCGCTGGAGTACTACCTGGCGCTGCGCGAGAAGTCCCCGGGCGACGCCGCCGTCGCCAGCGCGCTGACCGACCTCATGCCGATGCTGGTGATCGCCACCGAGCAGGCCCGCGACCGCGAGGACTTCGAAGAGGCCCGCCGCCTGGCGGCCCTGGTCGAGCGCGCCGATGCCGACCATCCGTCCCTGGCGCGGCTCCAGTCCACGATCGCGACCGCCGAAGAGGGCGTCGAGCGGCGCATTGCCCAGCAGGCGCTGAGCGCCGAGCAGGAAGCCGAGCGCCAGCGCCAGCTTGCCGTGGACCGCGAGCGCGCCCAGGCCGATGAACAGCGGCAGGCCAGCGAACAGCTGGCACAGCAGCAGCGCGCCGAGAGCGAAGCGGCAGCGCGGGCCGCCGAGGCCGAACGCGTGGCGGCGGAGCAGCGCGCCACCGAACAGCGCGCAGCCGAGCAGCGCCAGGCCCGGCAGGCCGCCGCCGCAACGACGCCGGCAGCGGCCGCCGCGCCGACGCTGCGGCCGCTGAGCACGCCCGCGCCGCGCTACCCGTCCGAAGCGCTGCGCGCGGCGCAGGGTGGCGAGGTCCAGGTGGAGTTCACCGTGGCGGCCGACGGCAGCGTCAGCGACGCGCGCGTGGTCCGCGCCGACCCGCCGCGCGTCTTCGACCGCGAAGCCGTGGCCGCGGTCCGCCGCTGGCGCTTCGAGCCGGTCTCGGAGCCGGTCACCACCCGGCGCACGATCGCGTTCAATCCAGGCGGCTGAGCCACCGCGGTACCGGGGCGGCTTTCCTGTCGCCCCACGGACAGACGCCCGGCCAATGGCCGGGCGTTTCTGTGTCCACGTCCCTGCGCCGCACGCCCGCGATCGTTTGCGACCGCGGGCGTACAGGCCTCAGGCCGAGATCGCCAGCTTCTCGCGGTGGTACAGGCGGACGGCCATCAGCCACAGCACCAGGGCCAGGCCGAGGCTGGCGCCGAAGTAGACCAGCCACTGCATCGGCGCGATCCATTCGCTGCGCACCAGCTTGAGCACCATCTGGTTCTGCGCCAGGAAGGGCACCGCGAACTGCCACAGCTGCTCCTTCACCGGGCTGACCATCAGCACCACGGTGGGGATGATCGGCAACAGCATGAGCACGCTCATGTAGCTCTGCGCTTCCTTCACCGACTTCACACTGGCCGAGATCAGGGTCAGCAACGTGCAGCCGATCAGCACGATCGGCACCAGCACCGCCAGCAGCAACACCAGCATCTGCGGCGTCAGCGCGACCATCTGCAGCGCCTTCGGCGCCAGCGCCAGGCTGATCGCAAGCGCGACCAGGATCAGCAGCTGGCTGAGCATGCCCAGCGCGCAGGCGGCGAGGATCTTTCCGCTCATCAGCGCGCTGCGCGAGCTGGGCGTGGCCAGCAGCGGCTCCAGCGACTGCCGCTCGCGCTCGCCGGCGGTGACGTCGATCACCATGTAGGCACCGCCCACGAAGGCGCTGAAGATCAGCAGGTAGGGAAGGAAGGCGAGCAGCATGCCGCGCCGCGATTCCGGGGTGGCCACGTCGCGCTGCGCCACCATCACCGCGATCGTGGCTTCCGGACTGATCCCGCGGCTGACCATGCGCAGCGAACCGACCTGGTTGCCGTACTGCGCCAGCGCCTCGCGCACCCGCGCCACCGGGATCCGCGAATCCTGGCGCGAGGAGTCGTAGAGGATCTCCACCGTCGCCATGCGGCTCTCGCGCCAGCGCTCGGGGAACGCCTCGGGGATGCGCAGCACCACGTCGTGGTCCTGGTTGCGCAGCGCGAGCTCGGCGTCGTCGGGCGGGTCGATGGCATTGATGTCGCGCGTGCCCAGGTGGCGCACCAGGTTGGGCGCGTGCGCGGCGCCGATCACCGGCAGGTCCAGCACCGATTCCAGCTGGGTGCGCGCGCGCTTCTCGGCCATCGAGCCCATGCCCAGGATCAGCATCGGGAACAGCAGCGGGCCCATCAGCAGGCCCAGCATGACCGTGCGCCGGTCGCGGAACAGGTCCAGCAGCTCCTTGCGGGCGACGGTCAGCACCGTGTTGTTGAACAGGCTCATGCGGACAGGCCCTCCTCGGTGCCGATCAGTGTGACGAAGGCGTCCTCGAGGTTGTCCTCGCCCGACTGCGCGCGCAGCTCGTCGGGCGTGCCGTTGGCGCGCACTTCGCCCTGGGCGATGATCACGATGCGATCGCAGAGTGCGGCGACCTCCTGCATGATGTGGCTGCTGAAGATCACGCAGTGGCCCTGCGCCCGCAGCTCCTGCAGGAAGGCGCGCAGGCCGCGGGTGGTCATCACGTCCAGGCCGTTGGTGGGCTCGTCCAGGATCACGTTGCGCGGCGAGTGCACCAGCGCGCGCGCGATCGCGGTCTTGGTGCGCTGGCCCTGCGAGAAGCCCTCGGTGCGGCGGTCGAGGAAGTCCTCCATGCCCAGCCTGCCGGCAAGCTCGTCGATGCGCACGGCGATGGTGGCGTCGTCCAGGCCGTACAGGCGGCCGAAGTAGACGATGTTCTCGCGCGCGGTCAGGCGCTTGTAGACGCCGCGCGCGTCCGGCAGCACGCCCAGGCTGCGGCGCACCGCGGTGGCGTCGCGCTGCGCGTCCAGGCCATCCACGCGCACCGTGCCGCGCTCGGGCGACATCAGGGTATAGAGCATGCGCAGGGTGGTGGTCTTGCCGGCGCCGTTGGGGCCGAGCAGGCCGGTGATCTCGCCGTCGCGGGCCTCGAAGCTGACGCCGCGCACCGCGTGCACGGGGCCGGACTTGGCCTTGAAGGTCTTGTGCAGGTCGTGGACTTCGATCATCTCAGGGCTCCCATCCGTAATAGCCGGCGAAGGGCGGCGCCGGGGCCAGGCGATCGAGGCAGCCGGCATCGATGCCGGCGGCGTCGGCGCGCTCGATGAACTGCGCGACCAGCTTCGGCATGCAGCCGATGGCGATCACGTTGTGGCCCTGGCCGGGCGCGACCAGGTGGCGCGCGTTCGCCAGGTGCGCGACCACCTCGTCGCCGTAGCGAGGCGGGGTGACCGGGTCGAACTCGCCGCTGACCGCGAGCAGCGGGACGTCGCCGGTGAGCGGCTCGCGGAAGCCCTCCGCGCGCGGCGCGGTCGGCCAGGCCGCGCACTGCGCCTGCAGCAGCGACACCATTTCATTGCCGAGCACGCTGCCGGCGTCGTCCGGATCGACCGACATCTCGCCGACATCCTCGGTGCAGATCACCGACAGCTGCATGCCGTGGGCCATCGCATCGCCCAGCGACGCGCCCAGCATCCGCGACTGCGCCAGCAGCGGCGCGTAGCGGCCCTGCGAGGCGTCGTGGAGCAGCAGCGGCAGGGTCGCGGCGGCGGCGGGCTGGTAGGAGAACATCCGCAGGAGTGCCGCCAGGTGGCCGAATCCCGGGGTTTCCTCGAGCCACTCGCCGCTCACCGGGTCGCGGTAGTCCACTGGCGCAAGATCGCCCGCCTCCAGCGCCGCGCGGACCACGGGCAGCAGCGCCGACGGGTCGCCCAGGTTGCCGACGCAGGCGGGTTCGGCGCGGCAGCGTTCGAACTGCGTGGCGAGCGCCTGCTCCAGGTTCCGCGCGTGTTCCTGGCCCAGCACCATGCTGTTGGGCGCCACGCCGTCGAGCAGCACCGTGCGCGTCGCGGCCGGGTAAGCCCTGGCGTACTGCTGGGCAACGCGCGTGCCGTAGGAGATGCCGACCAGGTTGAATTGCGGCACGCCCAGGGCTTCGCGCACGGCCTCCAGGTCGCGCACGTGGTCCATGGTCGCGTAGCGGCGCAGGTCGTGGCTCGGCGCCAGCGCGTCGCGGCAGCGCTCGGCGAAGGCGCGCATGGCGGCCTGCGACGTGTCCTGTTCCGGGCCGAATGCGTTCTGGCCCTCCTCGCCCTTGCAGTGCAGCGGCGCCGAGCCGCCGGTACCGCGGGCGTCGACCAGGACCACGTTGCGGCTGCGGCGCACGTCGTCGAAGGCCGCGGCCGCCTGCGGAAACGACTCCAGCGCCGACTGCCCCGGGCCACCGGCGATCATCAGCACCGGATCCGGCTCGGCCTGGCCGGTGGCCGGCAGGAAGGCGATCGCGAGTTCGATCCGGCGGCCGTCGGTCGCGTCGTGGTCCTCGGGCACCGCGAAGGTCGCGCACTGCGCCTCGACGGCCTTGGCGCCGACCGCGCTCAGCGAGCAGGACTCGAATTCGATCGCGCCCTGCCGCATCCGGCCGTCGGCCAATGCGCCGTCGGGTTGTGCCGTGCAGCCGGCCGCGAGCGCGACGGCCAGCAGCGCGGCGATAGGGGTTCCACGTGTGCTCATGCGGGATCCTCGGGGTGGAAGATGGATTCAATGGGTGACGCGAACAGGCGCGCGATGCGGAACGCCAGCGGCAGGCTCGGATCGTACTTGCCGGTCTCGATCGCGTTCACCGTCTGCCTCGACACATCCAGACGTTCGCCAAGCTGCGCCTGTGACCAGCCGCGTGCCTCGCGAAGTTCGCGGACGCGGCTCTTCACCGGTAACGGCGCGTGGTGATGCAGGCGAACACGCCATGCAGGAAGGAATAGGCGGGTAGGACCAGGATCAGCGCCAGGCCCGCGTTGACGTGCAGCACCCCGGCCAGCGCCAGCAGGCCGAGCGCGAAGCTGCCCAGGGTCAGCACCAGCGATGCCTGGGCGAAGGACTCGAGCTGGATCCTGCGCTGCATCTCGTCGCTGTCGCGCACGAAGCGCAGCACGGCGCGCGCCGCGAATGCGGTGGGGATCGCCGGCAGCAGCGCCACGAGGGCACGTCCCCAGGTCGCATCAACCGCGCGCAGGACGTACATCGACATGAACAGCACGACCACGTAGGCCGTCATGGCCGTCAGGAACTCGCGGCGGTAACGTCGTTCGATGGATGGCATGGCGGCGGTGTCCCGTGTCAAGTTTGCTTGACACGGAGAATGCAGCGGCGGGATCCGCGTGTCAAGCAGACTTGACACCACGCCGGACTATTTGCTGCTGACGTATTTCTCGCGGCGGATCCGGGGCACCGGCAGGCCGTGTTCCTTGAGCGCCTGGAAGCAGGCATCGACCATGTCCGGGTTGCCGCACAGGTAGGCGATGTCGCCTTCGGCCTGCGGCGCGAACTCGGCCAGGAACTGCTGCACGTAGCCGTGGCGCACGTCGGGATGGTCCTGCGCGCTGCCGGGTGCGGGCAGCTCGCGCGAGAAGCAGGGCACGAAGCGGAAGCCGGGATGGGCATCGGCGAAGGCGCGGAACTCGTCGCCGTAGAGCAGCTCGTCGGGCGTGCGGGCGCCGAACAGCAGCACCACCTCGATCCCGCGCGTGGCCATCGCCTGCTCAAGCAGCGGCAGCATCGCCCGGTACGGAGTGACGCCGGTGCCGGTGCCGACCAGCAGGTAGCGGCGGTTGTCGTCGGCCGGCTGCAGGCAGAAGCGCCCGAAGGGCCCGCTGGCCTGCACCGTGCCGCCGATCTCCAGGGTCTCGAACAGCGAGGTCGCGGCGCCGCCGGGAACGTAGCTGACGGCGATTTCGACGCTTTCGCCCGGGCCCATCGCGTGGTCGTGGATGGTGGCCAGCGAGTAGCTGCGCTTGGTGGCGGTGCCATCGCCGTAGTTGAAATGCACCTGCAGGAACTGCCCGGGGATGTAGTCCAGCGGCTGGCCGTCGTCGCGGGTGAACACCAGGTGGGCCACGGTGGGCGCCAGCATGCGGCGGGAAACGAGCTTGAGCGGGAACTGTGCGGGCACTTGGGATGGACCGTTTCCGGGCCGGGACCCGCAGGGCACCTATAATACCGCCCCCCTGCATGCACCCGCGGCCAAGGAGTCACGATGCGTCACGCCGCCCCGCCCGCCGCCCTGTCGGTGCGCGACCTGCGCAAGACCTATGACAACCGCGTCGAAGCCCTGAAGGGGGTTTCGCTCGACGTCGCGCCCGGCGACTTCTACGCCCTGCTCGGCCCCAACGGCGCCGGCAAGTCGACCCTGATCGGCATCATCTCGTCGCTGGTCAACAAGACCTCGGGCGAGGTGCGCGTGTTCGGCGTCGACCAGCAGGCCGAGCGCGCGCGCGCGATGCGCCTGGTCGGGCTGGTGCCGCAGGAACTCAACTTCAACATGTTCGAGCAGCCGCTCGACATCCTGGTCAACTACGCCGGCTTCTATGGCGTGCCGCGCCGCGAGGCGCTGGCGCGCGCGAAGGTCGAGCTCGATCGCGCGCACCTTTCGCCCAAGGCGCAGATGATGGCGCGCACGCTGTCGGGCGGCATGAAGCGGCGGCTGATGATCGCGCGCGCGATGATGACCTCGCCGCGGCTTTTGATCCTTGACGAGCCCACCGCCGGCGTCGACATCGAGATCCGCCGCGGCATGTGGCAGTCGCTGCGCGAGATCAACGCCAGCGGCACCACCATCATCCTCACCACGCACTACCTGGAGGAAGCGGAGAACCTGTGCCGCAACCTCGCGATCATCGACCACGGCCGCATCGTCGAATCGGGCCCGATGCGCACCCTGCTGTCAAAGCTCGACGTAGAAGGCTTCCTGCTCGACGTCGAGGACGCTCTGCCGCCGGAGCTGCCGGAGATCCCCGGCGCCGAGGTGCGCGCGGCCGATGCGCATACGCTGGACGTCGACATGCCGCGCTCCATGGACCTCAACCGCGTGTTCTCCGCGCTCGACGCCGCCGGCATCCGGGTGCGCTCGATGCGCAACAAATCCAACCGCCTCGAGGAGCTGTTCGTGCGCATGACCGGGGACCCGGGCCAGACGCCCGCCACAGGCTCGGGGGTCGCGGCATGAGCACGACGCCCGTGCACCACGCCGACGCCCCGCCCGCGCCGGCCGGCCTGCGCGCCGACCTGGTCGCGCTCGGCACCATCGCCCGCCGCGAGGTGATGCGCATCCTGCGCATCTGGAGCCAGACCCTGGTGCCACCGGCAATCACCATGACGCTGTACTTCCTGATCTTCGGCGGCCTCATCGGCAGTCGCATCGGGACCATGGACGGCATCAGCTACATGGACTTCATCGTCCCGGGCCTGGTGATGATGAGCGTGATCCAGAACAGCTACGGCAACATCTCGTCGTCGTTCTTCGGCGCCAAGTTCGGCCGCCACGTCGAGGAGCTGCTGGTCAGCCCGATGCCGCCGTGGGTCATTCTCGGCGGCTACGTCGCAGGCGCGGTGCTGCGCGGGCTGATGGTGGGCGTGATCGTGCTCTGCATCGCGATGCTGTTCACGACCGTGCGCATCCCGCACCCGTGGGTGACGCTGTCGACGGTGCTGCTGGGCGCGACCATCTTCGCGCTGGCCGGCTTCGTCAACGCGGTGTTCGCGAAGAAGTTCGACGACGTCGCGATCGTCCCGATCTTCATCCTCACCCCGCTGACCTATCTCGGCGGCGTGTTCTATTCGATCCAGTTGTTGCCCGAGTGGGCGCGCGCGGCGACCTACGCCAACCCGATCTTCTACATGGTCAACGCTTTCCGCTACGGCCTGCTCGGGCAGGGCGACGTCCCGCTGTGGGTGGCGTATGCGCTGATGCTGGTCTTCGTGGTGGTGTTGGGCGCGCTGGGGCTCTGGCTGCTGAAGCGCGGCGTCGGGCTGCGCAGCTGACCATCCCCGCGGCAAGGCCGCGACGCGTTTCGTGCCGTAATCATCCTGTTGTAACCTCGCGCGTTCCGCCCTGACTGGAGCAAGAGGAATGCGCAAAGGGAACCTGGCCGCCGCGTGCGCGCTCGCGATGATGCTGTCCGCCTGCGGTGCCGCGCCCGACCCCGGCAGCGATCCCGCTGCCGCACCTGCAGCACCTGCCGGCGATGCCACGCCGCCCGCCGATGACGCCGCGGCCGTGGCGGCGATGCCCGACGCGGACGATGCGGGCGATGCTGGCGACGCCGGTGCGGCCCGCCCCGGCCCGGGCCTCGTGGACAAGGAGGGCAAGGCCATCGCGCTGGTGCCGTTCGATATCGAAAGCGTGCCGGTGAGCAGCGCGTCGCTGGGCGAACTCCCGTTTTTCTCCATGCCTACCGGCTACGGTCCGGTCAACTCGCCCGACCAGCGGAGCTACGCGCGCTTCCCGTTCCGGCTCGGCGACGGGCTGCACTGGGTGGAGGGCGCGAGCTGGAACAGCCTGCTGGGGGTCGCCCGCGACCAGCGCGGCGACAAGGAATTCTCCCCGCTCGAACTGCGCCGCAACCTTGAAGCGGTGTTCGCACAGGCAGGAGCGAAGCAGGTCTTCGAGGGTCCCCTGCAGCGCGACCTCTACTACGGGCCGCAACTGGAAGCCGAGATCGGCGGCGGCTTCATCGAAGGCGTCAACCTCGGCGCCGATACGGCCACCAGCGTGCACGTCATCCGCCAGGCCGACCGCAACATCTGGATGCAGCTGTCCACGCATTCCCACGGCGCTGCGATGGTGGTGGTGGAAGAGCGTCCGTTCGAGGCCAGCGCGCACTGGGGCGGCGAGTTCCCCTACCTGTCGCTGCCGGCGGGCTATGCCGATGGAAACAAGCCCAAGCAGCGCGACTTCGACATGTATCCGTTCTGGACCGGCAGCGGCTTCGAGGAAGTGGAGGGCCGGACCTACGCCGCGGACGTGAGGACGCGCGAACGCTCCAACTCGATGCACGAAGTGCGCCGCAACCTCGAAGCGATGATGGCCGAGGCTGGCGGCGTCCTGGTGTTCGAAGGCAGGATCCCCAAGGAGGCGTCGGAGCGTTACGACAGCGACCTGAAGGGCTTCTACAGCGGCGCCACCGGTTACAGCTGGGACCGCTACGAATCACGCGTCTACCGGGTCGACCTTGCCGATGGCCGCCAGGTCTGGGTGCATGCGGCGCTGGATTATCTCTCCTCCGGCTGGGTGGTGGCCGAGCGAGAAGGCTTCGTGCAGACCGCTGCGCTGCTGCCGGCGTCCGAGCTGAAACAGCAGCTCGATACCGACGGCCGGGTCGCGATCCAGGTCAACTTCGCAGTCGACAAGGCCGACATCCTTCCCGACTCGCAGCCGCAGATCGAGCAGGTGCTTGCGCTGCTGCGCGACGATCCGTCGCTGCGCCTGTCGATCGACGGCCACACCGACGACACCGGCGACGCCGCGCACAACCAGCGCCTGTCCGAGGCGCGCGCGAAAAGCGTGGTGGCGGCGTTGGTCGGACAGGGCATCGGGGACGCGCGCCTGCAGGCGAAGGGCCACGGCCAGTCGAAGCCCGTGGCCGACAACACCACCGACGAAGGTCGCGCGAAGAACCGTCGCGTGGAGCTGGTCCGCCTGTAACCGGCAGTGCCTACGCGGCCGGCGCGGGTAGCTGGAAGAACGCGCGCGTGGTGGCCGTGGCATTCGCCGCGGTCACCGCGACGTCTTCGCCACGGTCGCGCGCAAGCTCGTCCACGATGTGCGACAGGAACATCGGTTCGTTGCGCCGGTCCTTCGGCATCGGCTTGAGCGTGCGCGGCAGCAGGTAGGGTGCGTCGGTCTCCACCATCAGCCGGTTGGCCGGGATGTTGCCGACGATTTCGCGCAGGTGCCTGCCGCGGCGCTCGTCGCAGAGCCAGCCGGTGATGCCGATGTGCCAGTCGCGGTCGATGCAGTCGAACAGCTCGTCGCGGGTGCCGGTGAAGCAGTGCACGACCGCGGGGCCGATGCGGCCTTCGAAGTCCTTCATGATCGCGACGAAGTCGGCGTGGGCGTCGCGCTGGTGCAGGAACAGGGGCTTGCCGCGACCTTCGGCAAGCAGGTCGGCGGCGATCTCGAGCTGGCGTTCGAAGGCCTTGCGCTGCGCGGGGCGCGGGGAGAAGTCGCGGAAGTAGTCGAGGCCGGTCTCGCCGACGGCCACCACCTCGGGTTGCGCGTGCAGGGCGCGCATCTCGGCGTCGCACTCTGCGGTGTAGTCGCTGGCGTGGTGGGGGTGCACGCCGGCGGTGGCGAACCATTCGCCTGGGCGGGTGCGGGCGAGTTCCAGCGCGAGCGGAGAGTGCTCGCGGCTGGCGCCCGTGAGGATGGCCTGGGTGACGCCGGCGTCGCGGGCGCGCTGCCAGACCCGGTCGCGGTCGTGGTCGAAGCTGTCGTGCGTGAGGTTGAGGCCGATGTCGATGAGGTCCATGGGGACATTGTAGTTGGGTGCCTGAGGCGTGGCCGGGCCTCCGGGCGTCGCTGTGTCGGGGTGCTTCCAGGCATGGGGTGTTCCGGCTGCGGCATTGCGTGCCCGAGGTCCTATCCTTGGCGGGTGAGTGACGTTCCGTTTCCCATCGATGAGCTGCTGCCGGCGATCCGCGCTTCGCTGGAGGCCCATCCGCGCCTGGTGCTCGAGGCGCCGCCCGGCGCGGGCAAGACCACGCGGGTGCCGCTGGCGCTGCTGGATGCGCCTTGGCTGCAGGGGCGGCGGATCGTGATGCTGGAGCCGCGCCGGGTGGCGGCGCGCGCGGCGGCGGGGTTCATGGCGTCGTCGCTGGGCGAGGAGGTCGGCAGGACCGTCGGCTACCGGATCCGCTTCGAAAGCCGGGTGTCGTCGGCGACCCGCATCGAGGTCGTCACCGAGGGCATCCTCACCCGCATGCTGCAGGACGACCCGATGCTCGACGGCGTCGGTGCGCTGCTGTTCGACGAGTTCCACGAGCGCCATCTCGCCGCCGACCTGGGGCTGGCGCTGGCGCTGGACGTGCAGGCGGGGCTGCGCGAGGAGCTGCGCATCGTGGTGATGTCGGCGACGCTCGATGGCGAACGCCTTGCTGGCTTCCTCGATGCGCCGCGGCTGTCCAGCGCGGGGCGCAGCCATCCGGTGGAGCTGGCGTACTTCCCGGCGCGTCGCGAGGAGGCGCTGGAACACCAGCTGCGCCGCGCGGTCGAGCATGCGCTCGCGCGCCATCCGGGCGATGTGCTGGCCTTCCTTCCCGGCCGCCGCGAGATCGCGCGCGCGGCCGCCGCGCTGGCCGCAGGCGGGGCGGTGGATGCCGCGGGCGCCGAGGTGCTGCAGCTGCACGGCGATCTCCCCGTCGATGAGCAGGCGCGCCTGCTCCGTCCGGCCGCCGATGGCCGCCGCCGGGTGGTGCTGGCGACCAACGTCGCGGAGTCCAGCGTGACCCTGCCGGGGGTGCGGGTGGTGGTCGACAGCGGACTGGCGCGCGAGCCGCAGCACGATCCCAACAGCGGCTTCAGCCGCCTGGACGTGGTCCGCATCGCGCAGTCATCCGCCGACCAGCGCGCGGGCCGCGCTGGGCGCGTGGCCGCCGGGTGGACATATCGCCTGTGGCCGGAATCGCAGCGGCTGGAGCCGCAGCGGCGGCCGGAGATCGCCCAGGTCGAGCTGGCCGGCATGGCGCTCGAACTCGCGGCCTGGGGCAGCGACCAGCTGCGCTTCGTCGATCCGCCCCCGCCGGGGACGCTGGCCGCGGCCCGGGACCTGCTGCGCGCGCTCGGTGCGCTGGACGGCGATGCGATCACGGCGCGCGGGCGGGGCATGCTCGCGCTCGGCACCCATCCGCGGCTGGCGGCGATGCTCCTCGCGACGTCCGATCCCGCGGGACGCGCGCTGGCCTGCGATCTCGCGGCGCTGGTCGAGTCGCGCGATCCGCTGCGATCGCGCAGCGACGCCGTGGCCTCGCGCTGGCGCGCGCTGGCCGCGTTCCGCGCGCGGCGCGTCCCGGCCGAGGCCAGCCGCGCCGCGCTGGCGGCGATCGACGCCTCCGCGCGGCAGTGGCGCCGCCGGCTGCGGGCGGATGCGCCGCCACCGGGCGAGGTGCCGGCGCACGCGCTCGGTGACCTGCTGGCGCACGCCTTCCCCGACCGCATCGCCGCGCGGCACGCGACCGACCTGCGCCGCTACCAGCTCGCAAACGGTCGCATGGCGCGGCTGCTGGAAGACAGCGAGCTGGTCGGGGAGCCGTGGCTGGTCGCAAGCGAGCTGCGCCACGACGCGCGCGACGCCCTGCTGCTGCGCGCGGCACCGGTCGACGAGGCGGCGCTGCGGCGCGACTTCGGCGGGCGCTTCAGCGAGCGCGACGAGACCCGCTGGGACGCGGACCGGCGCGCGCTGGTGGGCGAACGCGTGCGCCGCTTCGCGGGCATCGTCCTCGACAGCCGCCCGGCCGGCCGCGTCGATCCCGCCACCGCGGCGCAGGCGCTGGCCGATGCCGTACGCACGCTCGGCCTCGGCGTGCTGCCGTGGAGCGAAGGCCTGCGGCAGTGGCGCGCGCGCGTGGCCGGCCTGCGCGCCTGGATGCCCGGGCTCGAGCTGCCGGACCTGGGCGACGACGCGCTCATGGCCACTCTGGACGACTGGCTCAGGCCCGCCTTCGCGGGCAAGGCGCGGCTCGATGCGCTGGGCGCCGACGAGCTGGCGGCGGCCGTCCGCGGCCGCCTGGACTGGGCCCTGCAGCAGCGCGTGGACGCGCTGGCGCCGGTGCGCATCACCGTGCCTTCGGGCCAGGCGCGCGCCATCGACTACGCCGTCGACGGCGACGGCCGACCGCAGCCGCCGGTGCTTGCGGTCAAGCTGCAGGAACTGTTCGGGCTGGGCGACACGCCACGCATCGCGGACGGTCGCGTGCCGCTGCTGCTGCACCTGCTGTCGCCGGCCGGGCGGCCGCTGCAAGTGACGTCCGACCTTCGCAGCTTCTGGGACCGGACCTGGCCGGAAGTGCGGCGCGAGATGAAAGGCCGCTACCCCAGGCATCCCTGGCCCGAGGATCCCTGGAACGCCGTGCCCACCCATCGTGCGCGACCGCGCGGTGTCTGAACGGCTTCGTCCGGATCACGCCGGCACCACGAAGCACGGGCCAGACTCGGTCCCGTCATCCATTCCCGTCCCGGCGCCATGCGCCGGTGCAAGCCAGAGGAAACCCGCATGCGCAAGCGCACCATCATCCGCGACGTCCGCAACGCCATTCCCGACAAGGCCATGGACCTGGCCGGGCGCCTTGGCGACGGCTTTCGCCAGGCCGTGCCCGACGGTGCCGGCAAATGGCTCCAGGGCGCTCCCCACGATGCAGGCACCTGGCTGAGCGGCATGCAGCAGGGCGCCGGCAAATGGCTCCAGGCCGGCGTGGCGCTGGGCGCGGCGCGCACCGGTGCGCGCGCGGCCGGAATCGTGGCCCGTCGCCATCCGGTGGCGCTGACCGCGGCCGCGATCGGCATCGGTGCGGCGACCTATGCCGTGCTCCGGCACCGTCGCAAGGCCGCCGAGCAGGCCGCGATGCGGCGTCCGCAGCAGATCAGGGATGCGCTGGAGCCCGGCGACCTGGGCGTTGAAGTCGACGCCGCGACGTCGCGCGAAGCGTCGCGGCAGGACGACCGCTAGAACAGGAGGGACCCGCCCCGGTCGACCAGGTCAGCCCGGGGAGCCGCCCGCCGCGGAACGCGACGAAGCCACCGCGTTCCGCGCCTCGGGCAGTTCGACCACGAAGCAGGCGCCTCCGCCGTCGCGGTCCTCGTACCAGAGCTGGCCACCGGCGTTGGCGACGATCTGCCTTGCGAGTGACAGACCCAGTCCGCTGGATGAGCCGGCGCGCGCGGGGTCATCATCCGTCAGGCGCGTGAATGGGCTGAACAGCTCGCGCTGGCGGTGCTTCGGGACGCCCGGGCCGCGGTCGGAAACGCACAGCTTCCAGAACCCCGTCACGCCGGAAGCGACGCGGATGTCGACATCGCTCCCCGGTGCGTATTTCATCGCGTTGCTGATCAGGTTGCCCGCGACCTGCCGCAGCACCAGCGCATCCATCGCCACCACGGCAGGTCCGACTTCGCCCACCACCAGGCGACAGCCGCTGTCCTCCAGCTGCATGCCGTAGCGGCGGACGATCCAGTCCACCACTTCGGCCAGCCCCACCCGGGCGTCGGAGTCGCTGGTAGCCACCCGGGCGCTGGCCTGGGTCTCCAGGTAGCGGCGGATGTAGCCAAGGCCATCCTCGGCGCTTTCCCGGATCACTTCCAGGTAGCGCGGGACGCGCTCGGGGCGCAGCGTGCCCGAGGCCAGGATGTCGCTGGCGAAGACCACGCTGCTGAGCGGATTCTTCAGGTCATGGGCGACCAGGTTGACCAGCTCCTGGCGTTCGCGCGCCACCTGCTCCAGACGGTCGCGCGCGAGCTTCAGGCCGACGTGAGCGTTGACCCGGGCGAGCAGCTCCTCGGGGATGAAGGGCTTGACCACGTAATCGACCGCGCCCGCCTCGAAGGCGCGCAACAGCAGGCTGCGGTCCTGGGCGGCGGTCAGGAAGACCACCGGCACCCGTGGCAGCAGCGCGCGCAGGCGGATTTCCTCCATCACGCCGAAGCCGTCCATGCCCGGCATCATCATGTCGAGCAGCATCAGGTCCGGCCGCTGTTCCTCGGCGGCGGCGAGCGCGGCCTCGCCGCTTTCGGCGGTAGCCACGTGGTGGCCCTGGCGTTCGAGCAGTGCACTCACAACACGCAGGTTGGCCGGCTGGTCGTCGACGACGAGTACCCGGCCAGGGATGGTGCTTGCCTTCATGACGCTGTTCCACGGCTGCGCGTGACGGATGTCGCGCGCCTTCGTCGACGGTAGCAGAAAGATCCCGCAACCGAGTTGCCGCCATCGCAATGCCTGCCTGCGCAACGGATTGCGGCTGAACCGTTCAGGAAGAAAACGGCGTGGCGTGCCCGAGTTCGCGCCAGTGCCCGGGGGCGAGGCCATCAAGCCGGGTGGCACCGATCGCCACCCGCACCAGGCGCAGCGTCGGCAGCCCGACCGCCGCGGTCATACGCCGCACCTGCCGGTTGCGGCCCTCGCTGATGACCAGTTCGATCCAGGCGTCGGGGACGGTCATGCGGACCCGCACCGGTGGATCGCGTGGCCACAGTGCGGGCGCCGGATCCACGAGGCGCGCCCGGGCCGGACGCGTCGGCCCGTCGCGCAGCGTGACCCCGGCGGCCAGCCGGGCCAGCTGCTCCGGCGCCGGTTCACCCTCCACCTGCGCCAGATAGGTCTTGGCGAGCCGGTAGCGCGGGTCGGTGATGCGGTGGGCAAGTGCGCCGTCATCGGTGAGCAGCAGCAGGCCCTCGCTGTCGTGGTCGAGCCTGCCGGCGGGATACACCCCTGGCGGCAGGCCGAAGCCGGCCAGGGTCGGGCGCGGCGGCGTGCTCCTGTCGGTGAACTGGCAGAGCACGCCGTGCGGCTTGTTGAACGCGACCAGCACTCAGGGCTTGATGAAGCGCAGCGTCATGCGGTCGCTTTCGCCGATGGCCTGGTACTGCTGGCGGTCCTCGGCGTCGTGGTTGTTGCCGGGCGGCAGGGTCCAGACGCCGTTGGGATGGTCGCGGGTGTCGCGCGGGTTGGCGTTGATCTCGCTGGCCTGGTCCAAGCGGAAACCGGCGGCGGTCGCGAGGGCGATCACCTGGTCCTGGCCGACGTAGCCGGACTTGTCGTCGTCGGCCACGTCGCCGGCGGCGCGGTGCTCGACCACGCCCAGCACGCCGCCCGGCTTGAGCACGTTGAAGAAGCCCTTGAACATGCCCTCGGCCTGGCCCGAGGAACGCCAGTTGTGCACGTTGCGAAAGGTCAACACGGCGTCGGCCGAATTCGCCGGGCCAAGCACCGGTGCCGCGGGATCGTAGGCGACGATACGGGCATCGCCGTACTGCGCCGGGGCCGAGGCGAACATCGCTTCCAGGCCGGCCTTGGAGCGCGCGGAGTAGTCGCGGCGGGCTTCGGGCAGGGCCGCGGGGTCGACGACCGCGGCGACGTAGCCGGCGCGCAGCCAGGGCGCGAGGATCTCGGCGTACCAGCCGCCGCCGGGGGTGATCTCGACCACCGTCTGCCCGGTTTCGATTCCGAAGAAGGCCAGCGTGTCGCGCGGATGGCGGTACTGGTCGCGGGCCACGTTTTCAGGCGAGCGCCAGGCGCCGGCCAGGGCCTGGTCGAGCAGCGGGTCGGGTGCGCGCATCGACATGCCGGTGGCAGGCGGCGGCACGGCGGCGGGAGCGGTGGCATCGCCTCCCGCGGCGGGTGCTCCGGCGCAGGCGGCGAGCATGAGCGGCAATACGGCGAAAGGCAGGCGTCGGATCATTGCGGTGTTTCCTGTGGACCGGGCTGCAAGCCTACCCGCAAAATCGTTCAGTCCGCGCCCGCACCGGATGCTGCGCCTCGCTGCGTGCCTCGGCCGCGGTCAGGTGTCGGCAGCTTCGACCGCGGCCTCACTGCGCTGTGCCCGAGCGCGCTGTCGCTGTCGCTGTTCCGCCGGGGTCGGGGCCTGGCAGCCGTGCCGATGCCGGATATGGCGGCACGTCGAGATAACCGCCGCCGCGCAGCTGCGCCTGGATGCCGCGCCACCAGCCTGCCTGGAAGACTCCCGGGTGCGCCTCGAGCAGGGCCTGCCGCAGCGGCGGCGGCAGGCCGAGGAAGTTCGGGAACAGCGCCGGGAACACGTCGTCCGGCCGCGCGTACAGCCAGTCCTCCAGCGGCCGGGTTTCGTCTTCCTCGCGCACTTCGGGCACGTCGCGGAAGTTGACCTCTTCCAGCAGGCAGAGCTCGTCGAAATCATAGAACAGCGCGCGGCCGTGGCGCGAGACCCCGAAGTTCTTCAGCAGCAGGTCGCCCGGGAAGATGCCGCTGCGCGCCAGGTCGGTGATCGCCTGGCCGTAGTCCAGCACCGCTTGCCGCGCCTCGGCCTCCGGCATCTCGCGCGCGAACAGGTCCAGTGGCCGCAGCCGGCGCTCGGCGTAGCAGTGCCGCAGCAGCACCACGTCGCCCTCGGCGCTGACGGTCTCGGCGCACTGCGTCAGCAGCTCCTCGAGCATGTCCGGCGCGAAGGCCGCGCGCGGAAAGCGCAGGCGTCGGAACTCCTGCGCATCGACCAGACGGCCGACGCGGTCGCGGCGCGCCACCAGCCGGTACTTGGCCTCGATGTCGGCGCGCACGCTGTCCTTGGGTTCGGCGAAGCGGTCGCGGATGACCTTGAACACCACCGGCAGGTCGCGTGGGGTGAACACCGCCATGACCATGCCGCGCACGCCGTCGGCGCGCACCAGCTGCTCTTCGGGACGCGCGGCGAAGTGGCGCCGGATCTCGCGATAGCGCTCGGTCTTGCCCTGCTTGGCGCGGCCGAGCACCGAGTACAGCTCCGACACCGGCTTGGCCGGCAGCAGCGAATGCAGGAAGGCGACCGCGTCGCCGACGCGCGCCAGGTCGGCGTGGAACCAGCTGCGTGCGTAGCCGAACAACATCGACACCTGCGCGCGTTCGACCAGGACCGCATCGGCGCGCACGCCTTCGGCCCCGTTCACAAGAGCCACCACCAGCGGCCGTGGCCCGTCGGCGGCCTCGACGCAACCGACCAGGTAGGCGCGCCGCTCGCGATAGAAGACGGTGTCCAGCAGGGCGATGTCAGGGCCGCGGGGATCGTCGGGGCGGCCCGCATCGTCGTGGCAGCGCGCGGCGGCGTCGGCAACGTTCGCGTCGTGCAGCGGCAGGCGCGATGCCACGGCATCCGCGATGGCGCGGGCGTCGGCGTCGATATCGCGATGCGGAAAGCCTCGCGCGCGCAGTGCCTTCTGCCACCGCTCGCAGGCGTCCGCGCCGTCGGGCAGCGAGCGCAGCTCGCCGGGACAGGCCGGGTCGCCCGCTGCGCCGTCGCCCGGCTGGTGGAACTCGAGCGCCTGCGCGACGCCTTCGGTGAGGAAAAACCGGCGCGACATCGAATTGAACAGCGTGCGCGCCATTGCCGCGTCACTGCGGCCCTCCGTCAGCGCCTCGTACGTCCCGCGCACCGCCGCCCAGAACGGCCGCGAGCGCATGCGCTCGCCCACCAGCGCCTCGAACCGCCCCAGCGCCTCTGGAAGAAAGTCGTCCTGCAGCTCGATGCGCGCCAGCGCGTCCGCCTGCGCTCCGCGCCAGTCGCGACGGACGAAGCGCCGCCGCGCCCGCCGCGTCAGGTCGCCGAAGCGCGCGTCGTAATCCTCGAACGCATCCAGCACCAGCGCGGCCGCGCGCGGCACCAGCGGATCGCTTGTTGAAGAGGCCATGGCCCGAGTGTGGCCCACAAGACGGTCTTTTCTTCCCCTCGGGGTGTGTACGTGCTCCGTAGGTGCCTGGGAGGTTGCGCGCTGCCCGCCGCGGACGCAGGGGGGATGCCCAGCCGGAATATGCGCATCCTGCTCCCGGTTCCGGCCGCCGGCCATCCATGGCCCGCTCTGGGCATCCCCCCTGCATCCACGGCGGACCCGGACCTTTTGCGCGGTGGTGGACGGAGGCAACTTCGACGCAGACGTCGCAACCGCGCGGTCGTCACCGGATCAAGCGGCAGCCACGTCAAGGCGACCCCTACGAGCGCGAGCGCGCCCGCTCCTGATCTCCGTCCCGAAGCCAAGAAACTCCACGGCCCGTCCCGCGCACAGTGGGTGTGCGTACAGCCGGCCATGGATGGCCGGCGGCCGGCCTTGGAAGCAGGACGCGGACAGGCCGGGGGAGCACACCCCCTGTGTGCGGGACGGGCAGCGCGGACCAGGACGGAGCAGCTCCCGGCGCAACAGCGTTCCAAACTGTCACGTCAGCCCCGGAGCCTCGAGAAGAGCCAGCCACCCCGTCGGGCCGCCCGTACGCCTCCCCCTCAATCTGGAGAAGAACCCAGAATCCAGGCCCCGAAACGAGCAATGCCCGCGACGGGCGTCGCGGGCATTGCGGGAGAACAATGGAGCGTGTGGCGAGGTGTCGTCAGAGGTGCTTGATGATCTCGTCCGCGAACTCGCTGCACTTCACCTCGGTCGCCCCGTCCATCAGTCGCGCGAAGTCATAGGTCACGCGCTTGGAGCCGATCGCGCCGTCCATCGCCTTGATGATGGCGTCGGCAGCTTCGGTCCAGCCCATGTAGCGCAGCATCATCTCGCCCGACAGGATCACCGAACCGGGGTTCACCTTGTCCAGCCCCGCGTACTTCGGCGCCGTGCCGTGCGTGGCCTCGAACACCGCATGCCCGGTCACGTAGTTGATGTTGGCGCCCGGTGCGATGCCGATGCCGCCGACCTGCGCGGCCAGGGCGTCGGACAGGTAGTCGCCGTTGAGGTTCAGCGTGGCCGACACGTCGTACTCGCGCGGACGCAGCAGGATCTGCTGCAGGAAGGCGTCGGCGATGGCGTCCTTGATGATGATGCCGGCGCCCGGCTTGCCCTCGGGGATCACGTGCCAGGGGCCACCGTCGAGTTCGACCGCGCCAAACTGCTCGCGCGCGACCTTGTAGCCGAAGTCGCGGAACGCGCCTTCGGTGAACTTCATGATGTTGCCCTTGTGCACCAGCGTCACCGACTTGCGCCCGTTGGCGATGGCGTATTCGATGGCCGACTTCACCAGGCGCTCGGTGCCCTGCCAGCTGACCGGCTTGATGCCGATGCCGACGTTGACCGAGGTGTCGGTGGCCGGCTGGCCGACCGCGGACAGCTGGTCGTTCCAGGCGGTGGCTTTGTCGGCGGTGCCGAAGCGGATCTTGTCGAAGCCCTTCGGGAATTCCTTCTGCAGGAAGTCGAGCACCTTCTGCGCATCGGCCGAACCCGGCTCGAACTCGATGCCGGCGTAGATGTCCTCGGTGTTCTCGCGGAAGATCACCATGTCGACGTCGCCGGGCTTCTTCACCGGCGAGGGCACGCCCTCGAACCAGCGCACCGGGCGCAGGCAGACGTAGAGGTCAAGCATCTGGCGCAGGGCGACGTTGAGCGAGCGGATGCCGCCGCCGACCGGCGTGGTCAGCGGGCCCTTGATGCTCACCAGGTATTCGCGGCAGGCCTCGACCGAGGACTCGGGCAGCCATTCGCCGGTCTGGTTGAAGGCCTTCTCGCCAGCCAGGACTTCCATCCACTCCAGCTTGCGCTTGCCGCCGTAGGCCTTCGCGACCGCGGCGTCGAGCACGCGCACGCTGGCGTTCCAGATGTCCGGGCCGGTGCCGTCACCCTCGATGAAGGGAATGATCGGGTGGTCGGGGACGCTGAGCCCCTTCGCGGTCTTGGTGATCGGGCTGCCGCCTGCGGGCACGGCCGGGGTGAAGTCTGCCATCGGGTTCCTCCAGGGAGGCCGCGCTGCGGAGCGCGCGCGGCGAATTCGGACGGTCATTGTCGCGCTTCGCGACGGTCCGGGCAAAGGCGGAGGGTCGCGCGGGGCGAAGGGCCGGGTCGCAGCCGGACATGAAAAAAGGCGCGGCCCCGGAAGGCCGCGCCCCGTTGCAACCCGGGGACTCAGCGGATCTCGAAGTCCCGCGTCTGCACCACTTCGCCGTCGTGCAGGATCTCCACCCGGTAGTTGCCGGTGGGCCAGGCGTCGGGCTTGGTGATTTCGAAGGCGGTCGTGCCGGTGCCGGTGAAGCTGAAGTCGCGGCTGGTCTCGTCCACCAGCTGGTCGCCCTCATACGTCCAGCGCGCGGTCAGCTGTCCGTTCTGCGGCACCGACGGGTCCGACGACGCCGTGGCCACTGACGCGTAGATGGTGCCGTCGGTGGGGGCGAAGGTCGTGGCCGGCGTGGCCACGCGATTGCCGCCGTCGATGGCGGTGCCGAGGTCGACGGACGTCACGCTGACCCGCGGCGCGGGTGCGGCGGCCGGAGTGGCCACCGGTGCGGGCGTGGCCACGGGAGGCGGCGCCACGGGCTCGTCCTTCTTGCAGCCGGCCAGGGCCAGCGTGCCCAGGAGTGCCGCGGCCAGCGCGGTGGGAATCGTGTGTCGTGTCATTGCCTGTCTCCGTGTGGGCTGGTCGTGGTGCCGTCGTCTTCGCGGGCCGCGGCCGGGATCTTCAGCGTCTGGCCGGGCTGGATCCGGTCGGGATCGTCCAGCTGGTCGCGATTGGCGTCGAAGATCCGCCGCCACCCGCTGGCCTGTCCGTACTGGGCCTGGGCGATGTGCGACAGGGTGTCGCCCGGCTTCACCGTGTAGTGCGTCGCGCCCACCGTCTCCTCGGTGGAGCTGACCGAAGACTGCACGTTGCTGAAGTCCGGGCGGCCGCCGGCCGGGGCTTCGGTGCTGCTGACGCCGCTGCGCACGTTGCTGAAGTCCGGCTTGCCGGCGTCGCTGGCCGGGGTTCCGGTAGCGCCCGGCTTGAGTGACAGCGAGCCGGGGTCGTTGGGGTTCTGGGGGGTGGTCATTCGGGCCTCCTGCGCCGTGAAGCGTCGACGGATAGTCACCGACCTCCCGTTAAGGAAATATCGCGTCCGGCCGCCCTACTGGCGCGGGTCCCGCCCGGCTGCGGGTGGCGACAGGCCGGGCGTGGCCCGCCAGGGGTTGATGTCGAGCCCGCCGCGCCGCGTGTAGCGCGCTTCCACCGACAGCGACTCCGGCCGGCAGCGCGCCATGACGTCGACGAAGACCTGCTCCACGCACTGTTCGTGGAAGCCGGCGTGCTCGCGGAACGACACGAGGTAGCGCAGCAGGCCGGCGCGGTCGATACGTGGCCCGCGGTAGGCCAGGCGCAGGCTGGCCCAGTCGGGCTGGCCGGTGACCGGGCAGTTGGACTTCAGCAGCGCGGAGTGCAGCACCTCGTCGGCCACCTCGCCGGGGTCGGCCGCGAGCAGCTCGGGGTTGGGGGCGTCGTATTCGTTGCAGTCGACTTCGAGCGCGTCGATCGAGTGCGGCGCCGGCGCGTCCTGCCCCGCCCCGGGTTCGGCCGCCGCGGCCGCGCACGTGCCGTCGCCGGCATCCACCGGCGGCAGGCCGAACGCGACCGGGACGGGAGCGCCGGCCGCGGCCGACAGGTCGGCGCTGATCCGGGCGTGGACGTCGTCGCGGTCGGTGAAGCGCGTGGAGTTGAACGAATTGAGGTAGAGCTTGAGCGACTTCGACTCGATCAGGTTCGGCGAGTCCGCCGGCACCAGGAAGGTCGCCGTCTCTACCACCGGCCGGCCGCGGTCGTCGAGCCAGGACAGCTCGTAGGCATGCCAGCGGTCGTGGCCGACGAAGGGCGTGGCGCCGCCATCCAGCCCGAGCGCGGCGCGGCCCTGCGCGCGCGGAATCGGGAACAGCAGCGACGGATCGTAGGCACGCGGATAGGCGACCTCGCGGCCAAGCGGGAGTTCACTGGTCATCCCGCCATTATCGCGCGCCCTGTCGGTGTGTGCGTCGGCGGGATCGGGACTCCGTGCTTGCTCTATCCGTGTAAATCCGCGTCCATCCGCGAAACTCCGTGGCAAAAAGCTTTTCCGGCCCCCTCAGCCCTCGCCGTGCAGGTAGTCCAGGGTCAGCTGCAGCATCGCGCGCAGGCCGAGGTCGAGCGCGGATTCGTCGAGGAAGAATTCCGGCGAATGGTTGCTCGGCGCCGTCGCCGGATCCTGCCCCGCGGGCGTGGCACCGACGAAGAAGAACACCGCCGGCACTTCGCGGGCGTAGTACGAGAAGTCTTCGGCGCCCATGTTCAGCGGCATGTCGATCAGGTTGCCCGCGCCCGCCACCGCTTCCAGGCTGGGGCGCATGCGCGCGGTCAACGCGGGGTCGTTGGCGGTGACCGGGGTGCCGGCGGTATCGGGGACCTTGGCCACCACCGTGGCGCCGTGCGCGGCCGCGACCTTTTCGGCCACGTTCGCCAGGTCCGCGAACACCGCCTCGCGCATGCCGTCGTCAAAGGTGCGGATGGTGCCCACCAGCTCCACGCGGTCGGGAATGATGTTGAAGCGCACGCCGCCGTGGATGGCGCCGAAGCTCAGCACCACCGGCTGCCGGGAGATGTCCTGGCGGCGGCTGACCACGGTCTGCGCCGTGCCGATGATGTCGGCCGCGGCCACGATCGGATCCACGCCGCCCCATGGTCGCGAGCCATGCGTCTGCCGGCCCTGGACCATGATGTTGAAGCGGTCGGATGCGGCCATCGTCGGCCCGCTGCGCACGCCGAGCTGTCCGGCGTTGAGGGTCGAGAACACGTGCAGGCCGAACACCGCATCGGGCTTGAAGTCCTTGAAGATCCCCTGCGCCAGCATCTCCTCCGCGCCGCCCTGTTCGCCGTCCGGCGGGCCTTCCTCGGCCGGCTGGAACACGAACAGTACTTCGCCCGGGAGCTCGTCGCGCATCGCCACCAGGGCCTCGGCGACGCCCATCAGCACGCTGGTGTGGGCGTCATGGCCGCAGGCGTGCATCACGCCCACGTCCTGGCCGTTGAAGGTCGTCGTCGCCTTGGACGCGAACGGCAGGCCGGTGGCCTCGGTCACGGGCAGCGCGTCCATGTCGGCGCGCAGCGCGACCCGCGGCCCGGGCTTGCCGCCCTTCAGCACCGCGGTGACGCCGGTGGTGGCGATGCCGGTGCGCGGTTCGAGGCCGAGTTCACGCAGGTGCTCCGCGACCAGTGCCGCGGTGCGCGTCTCGCGGTTGCCCAGCTCCGGGTGCTGGTGGATGTCGCGACGCCAGTCGACCACCTTCTGCTGCAGCGACCGCGCTGCGGTGGTGACTGCGTCGCGCTGCGCGTCCTGCGCATGGGCCGGGGCGACGCCCAGCAGCAGGGCGAGGGCAAGCGTCGACAGTGCGGGGCGCGATGGCATGGTGGTGCTCCGGGTGGGCTCGCGGCGATAGTAGCGCCGGAGGCCCGTGCCAGCGGCCGCGGCTGCGGCGACAGCGGATCCGGTCGGTCGCTTCCGTAACGTGACAGCGGCTGCAGCGCCACCATGGCCGCGCCGCGGCTAGCGGTGTTGCTGCGCCAGGTAGTCGCTGGACTGCATCTCGATCAGGCGCGAAGCGGTGCGCTCGAAGGCACCCGCCAGGCGCTCGCCTTCGTACAGCGCGTGCGGCGCGGCCGCGGCGGTGCAGACCAGCTTGACGTTGCGGTCGTAGGCCTCGTCGATGAAGGTGACGAAGCGGCGCGCGGCGTCGTCGCGCGTGGCGTCCATCACCGGCACCTTGCCCAGCAGCACGGTGTGGAATTCGCTCGCGATCCCGATGTAGTCCGAGGCCGCGCGCGGGCCCTCGCACAGCGCTTCGAAGTCGAACCAGGCCATGCCGGGGCAGCGCGCGCGGGTGGCAATGCGGCGGCCGTCGAGCTCGATCGAGCCGTCGCGGTGCGCGTCGTCGCCGCCAAGGGCGTGCCAGCGCGCCGCAAGCCAGGCGTCGGACCCGGCGTCCAGCGGCGCGCGATAGACCGGTGAGCGGGTCAGCTCGCGCAGCCGGTAGTCGGTGTCGCTGACGATCTCCACCACTTCGCAGTGCCGCTCCAGCAGGTCGATCGCCGGCAGGAAGCGCGCGCGCTGCAGGCCGTCGGCGTACAGGCCGGAGGGCGCGATGTTGGAGGTGGTGACCAGCACGATGCCCTCGTCGAACATCCGGTCCAGCACGCGCGCCAGCAGCATGGCGTCGCCGATGTCGCTGACGAAGAACTCGTCCAGCACCAGCACGCGCAGCGAGCGCCGCCATTCGGCCACGATCGCCGCCAGCGGATCGCGCTCGCCGGCATGTTCGCGCAGGCGCTCATGGACCACGCGCATGAAGCGGTGGAAGTGGGTGCGGCGCTTGCCGTCACCGTGGCCGCCGCCGGCATCGAGCTTGGCCACCGGCAACGGCAGGCCGGCGTAGAACAGGTCGACCATGAAGGTCTTGCCGCGGCCGACGCCGCCCCACAGGTACAGGCCCCGAGGAGCCGGCGCACCGCCGCCGAAGGTGCGCTTCAGCCAGCTGCGGCGCGGCGCGGCCACCACGGCGTCGTGCACGCGGTCCAGCGCGGCCAGCGGCGCTTGCTGTGCCGGGTCGTCGTTCCAGTCGCCGCGCGCCACGCCCTGGCGGTAGGCCTGCGACGGACGCGTTGCGTCCGCGGCTTCAGCCATTGGCGGTCGGCAGGTGCCGGCGCGCGCCGCTCTTGATCGCCCCGCGCAGGTCGATGAGCTTGCGATGGAAGAAATGGCTGGTGTCGGGCATCCGCACCAGCTCCGGTTCGGCCTTGAGACGGTCGAGCCAGTCGAAGACGGCTTGCGGGTCGACCACTTCGTCGGCTTCGCCCTGGACCACCAGCCAGGGCATCGTCGGCGTCACGATGCTTTCGAAGTCCCAGCGGCCGGCCGGCGGCGCGATCGAGATCAGCATCGCGGGCTGCAGCTCGGCCGCCATTGCCAGGCTGACGTAGGCACCGAAGCTGAAGCCGGCCAGCCACAGCTGGTCGCCCGGGCGCGTCGAACGCACCCAGTCGGCCACCGTGCGCAGGTCGCCGCGCTCGCCGTCGCCCTTGTCGAACTCGCCTTCCGACGCACCGGTGCCGCGGAAATTGAAGCGCACCGTGGCCACGCCCAGCTCGCGCAGCGCGCGCGCGCCCATGGTCACGACCTTGTTGTGCATGGTCCCGCCCTCGGTGGGCAGCGGGTGGCAGATCACGGCGGTGGCCGGCAGGCGGGTGACGTCGTCGGCCGGCAGGTCGACGGCGACTTCAAGCGCGCCGGCGGGGCCGACCAGGGTCAGGCTGCCGGACGCATCGGGAAAGGGCGGGTGCTGGCTCATGGCGCCAATGATAATCGTCCCGCCGTCCGCGGACGGTGGTGGGAGCCCGGGACCTACCGGGTGCGCAGCCGCAGCCCGACGATCACCGGGTCGTGGTCGGAAGCGCGCCAGGGTGCGGTGCCCGGTTCGCCGTCGTTGGCTTCCGGATCGGCGACGTTCGCAGCTTCGTCGGCATTGCTGTGCCAGATTCCGGCGTCCTGCAGGCGCCCGCCCAGGGCCGGGCTCAACAGGGCGTGGTCCAGGCGGCCGGCCTGGGCGTCGTAGACATAGGTGTAGGGCCGTCCGCCGTCCGCCGCGGCCAGCGCGTCGTGCCAGCCGGCGTCGATGAAGCCGCGCACCGGGTCTTCCATGGCATAGGCGTTGAGGTCGCCGAGGACCACGACCAGGTCGCTGCCGCTGGCGGTCGGATCGCCGGCAAGCCATGCGCGCAGCGCGTCGCCCGATGCGCGGCGGGTGGCGTTGAAGCAGCCCTGGCCATCGCCCTGGTCGAGGTCGGTGCCCGCGGCGTCGCGGCAGCCCTTGGACTTGAAGTGGTTGGCGACCACCACGAAGGCCGGGCCGTTGCCGGCGCGGAAGGCCTGGGCCAGGGGCGCGCGGCTGAGCGGGCCGAAGGGGCCGGCCTCGAGCGTGGCCGCCTTGCCAAGTGCCTCGACCCGGTCGGCGCGGTAGATGATGCCGACGCGGATCGGGTTGTCGCCGGGTCCGCTGTGGCTATCCACGAAGCGCCAGCGCAGGCCGTCCGGGTCCAGCGCGGCGACCAGCTGGGCGAGGCTGGATTCAGCGCCGTAACCGTCGTTCTCCAGCTCCAGCAGGGCGACCACGTCGGCATCCAGCGAGCCGAGCGTGGCCACCAGGCGGGCGAGCTGCGCCTTGTGGTCTTCCGGCGTGCGCGCGCCGCGTGCGGTCGGGAAGCCGCCGCCGCGGCCGTCGCCGTTGAACAGGTTCTGGAGGTTCAGACTGGCCACGCGGACCTCGCCGTCCACCGTGGGCGCCGCCGGGCGCGATGCGGGCTGCAGCACTTCCACGTCGCGCAGCCGCAGGCGCGGGCCGTCCTCGCCAACCTGCAGGTCGCCTTCCGCGGCGTCCAGCGTGCCGCCGCTGCGCCAGATGTGGGGATGCCCCGCCGCCCGCGCAGGCAGCACCAGGACCAGGCTGCGCTTGCGGTTGGCGTCGGCGATCGCCCGGGCCGCGGCACCGGGCAGGGCGACTTCGGTCGGGGTTTGCAGGCGTTCGCCGAAGGCCGCCACCACGGTGCCGTCGCGGCCGATGCGGTGGTTGCCGGAGACCACCAGCGGCGCGGTGATGCGCACGCGCTGGCCGTCGTGGACCGTCCAGTCGGCCGGCGGCGCCGCAAGCTCGACCGCCGCGCTGGCCGCCGGCGCATCGCGCGCGGGGATGGCCGCGCAGGCGGACAGGGCCAGCGCCAGGACGCCGGCCAGGACCGGCAGAAGGGTCGGGGCGGACGATGCGTGCGTGCTGCGGCTCATGGCGGGCCTCGGGACCGGAAACGGAACTGCGGAAACGAAGACGCCGCCCGGGGGCGGCGTCGGCGACCAGCCGGAGGGCCGGCTTACTTCAGGCTTTCAAGCATCCAGTCGACGGTGGCGATGACCTGCTCGTCGGTGAGCGCGGGGTTGCCGCCCTTGGCCGGCATCATGCCGGTCGCGCCGGTGAAGCCGTCGATGGCGTGCCGGTGCATCGTCTCGGTGCCCTGCGCGATGCGCGCGGTCCAGTCCCCGGTTTCAAGCTTGGGGGCGCCGGCGACGCCGGCGGTATGGCAGCCGGCGCACAGGTTGCCGTAGATGACCGAACCGTCCAGCGTGCCGCCATAGGCGACGTCGGCCGTGGCTGCGGCCGCTGCGGCGACCGCCGCGGCTGCCTGTGCGGCGGCACCGGTATCGCCGGCGTACACCGCGCCGACGGGCGCGAGCCGGTTGGCCGTGTGCCTGGCGGTCGAGGGATCGACCTCGGTCGGCAGCGACTTGTGCACGAAGTAGGAGAGAACGATCAGACCGAGTGTCACCACGGTCAGGAAGCCGATCACCAGGGAGAATCGCTTGAGGAAATCGAGGTCGTAGTTGCGCACGGAACACCATTGGCGTGCGTGGCCGGCGGCCACAGCTGCGCCGGATTATAGAGCACAGTCAGCTTGCAACGCAGCGTTCCGGCGCAGCGGGTGCCGGCTGGTACAATCCCCGCTTCGCCGCGCCCCGATGTCACCGCCAACTTTGGCGATTCCGGGGACGCCCCATGGCGCAGCTGATCCAGTTTTTCCTCCCCGACGGGGTTTCGCCCGGACGCTTGCCGTCCGGCAGGATGTCTTGCGTGCTGCGTCCCGTTCCGGCCCATGCGGCTGTCAACCAGGGAGCATCCGTCCGCCAGTGGCCGACCTCACGTTCTACCAACTGCAAACACCCACCGTCCTGCTGCTGATGCTGGCCTTCTACGGCGGCACGTTCCTCATGTCCACGCGCATCGCACGCAAGGACGAGAACGTCGACGGCTACATGAACTCCAACGGCGCGGTGGGTTTCGGCATCTCCGCCGCCAGCATGACCGCCACCTGGATCTGGGCGGCCTCGTTCTACGCCGCGGCCACGTCGGGCTACAAATACGGCATCTCCGGGCCGATCCATTACGGCCTGTGGGGCGCGCTGATGATCCTCTTCATCTACCCCTTCGGCCGCCGCTTCCGCGAGGTCGCGCCCGAGGCCCACACCCTGGCCGAGATCATGCACGCGCGCCACGGCCGCTCCAGCCAGCTGATCCTCGCAGGCTCCAACATCGCCGGCAGCGTGATCAGCCTGATGGCCAACTTCACCGCCGCAGGCGCGCTGGTGGCGATGCTGTCGCCGCTGGACTTCGTGCACGGTGTGATGATTGCCGGCATCGGAACGCTGTCCTACACGCTGTGGTCGGGCTTCCGCGCGTCGATCATGACCGACGTCGTGCAGGTGGCGGCGATGCTGGGCGCGGCGGCGCTGATCATCCCGCTGGTGTTCTTCAACGCCGGCGGCATCGAGGTCGTGGCCCAGGGCTGGGAGCGGCTCAGCGCCGAGCAGGCGTCGATGTTCTCGAAGACCGCGTTCCTTGAGCAGGGCGCGCCGTACTTCGTGGCGGTGCTGGCCTATGCCATCGGCAACCAGACCATCGCCCAGCGCCTGTTCGCGGTGCGCGAGGACCTGATCAAGCCCACGTTCCTGACCGCCACCATCAGCTACGGCGCGACCGTGATCGGGTTGGGCATGCTGGGCGTGGTGGCGCTGATGGTCGGCATCGAGCCCGCCGGCGGCGACCACAACAACCTGATCCCGCAGATGGCGTCGAGCTACCTGGGGCCGGTGATGATCGGCGTGTTCTTCATCATGGTGATCGGCTCGCTGTCGTCCACCGCCGATTCGGACCTTGCCGCGCTGTCGTCGATCATGATGACCGACATCTACGGCAAGAACCTCGCGCGCGGCCGCGTCAACCCGGCCACCATGCTGTGGGTGGGCCGCATCACCATGATCGTGGCCACCACCGCGGGCCTGGTCTTCGCCAGCTTCCGGATCGACATTCTTTCGCTGCTGGTATTCGTGGGCGCGCTGTGGGGCTCGATCGTGTTCCCGGTGATTGCCAGCTTCTACTGGAAGAAGGTCAACAACCGTGCGTTCACCACCGCGGTGCTGGTGTCGCTGGTGGTGTTCACCGTGGCGCGCTTCGAGCTGGTCCCGATCGCGGGCGCGTTCGCGCTGCTGCTTGAAGTCTTCGCCACCGTGGGCGCGGGCGTGGTGCTGGGGCTGATGACCTTCGGCTTCTTCGGCAAGCGCGCGGGACTGGCCGTGGGTACGCTGGCCGCGCTCGCGCTGTCGCCGTTCACCATCGGGTTCCTGCGCGACTACACGGTGCTGTTGAGTTCGCTCAACGCATACGGCGTGAGTACCGTGGTGTGCGCCGCGCTGAGCGTGCGCAGCAGCGAGAACTTCGACTTCGACCTGATCGCCAGGCGCGTGCGCAACTTCGACACCGTTGACGATGACGCCCGCCCAGGCGGCGATGCCGGCCCACGGCCGGCGCTGGCCCCGGAGGTGACCCGATGAGGGACCTGTTGATGACTGCCTACGTGCTGGTGTGGCCCGTGCTGGTGGCGGTGATGATGTTCATCATGGGCCGCGGCGTGTGGCGCGACGTGCGGCGTGCGAAGCGGAGCGGGGACGACCTGGTCTGAGGTTCCGCCGCGCGCCGCGGCGGAGCCTACGGCGCCGCCTGCTCCGCGATGGCAACGGCCGGGCCGGGCGTGGCGTCGGGCGGCAAAGGACCGAGGTCGGCCAGCTGCTTCCTGCCCGTCTGGGACAGCAGCCGCCGGGGCGTCGCGAGGTAGCCGGGGCCGGCGTCGAAGTCCATCGCCGAGAAGCGGTCGTCGACGCAGGGCTTGAGCCGGTCGCCCAGCTTGTACCGGTTGCCGCTCATCGCCATGTCCGCCGCATTGGCCCGCAGGACGCGCTTGCCCGGGCAATGCGAATGGATGTTCGTGCCGGCGTGCATATAGCCCTCCGGGCAGGTGGTCCACATCGCGCACATGATGTGGGCATCGTTGGTCACCACCTGCACGGCGAAGCGACTGGAGTCGCGGTTCTGGCAAACCAGGCCGCAGGCCTCGTGGCTGGTGCGGTCGGAATGGTCGGCAAGCACCCGGCCCACGCGCCTGAGGAAGTCGAGCTGGTCCTCTCCGGGCGTGCTCTCCATGAGCACCAGCTCGCGTTCGGGAACTGTGCCGGCAGCGACCGGGATCGGCGGGCCGCGGTAGATGATGTCCGGGCGCAGGAACAGCCACCAGATAGCGACGGCGGCCGTTGCCGCCAACAGCAGGGCCAGCAGCCACGGCCACCAGCGCTTCATCCCGGTGCGCGCTGCCCGGGTCATGGCGCGGTGAACCCCTGGGTGCCCTGGCAGAAGGCCAGCATCAACGCGCCGGCCATGTCCTGGTTGTTGTCCTGCAGGCCCGCCAGGTCCAGCGTGGCCCGGGCGAAGCCGGCCTGGCTGGCGCGTTCCAGCCATTTGCGCGCCTCGCGGCGGGTCCGTTCGTCCGTGGCGTCATGGTGGAGGTCTTCCCCGAGCATCGCCTGGGCCACCGCGTGCCCGGATTCCGCGGCGCGCAGCCAGTGCCGCCTGGCCTGCACGCGGTTGCGCGTCACGCCGGTGCCGCTGCTCAAGGCCTTGCCCAGCACGGTGAGCGCGCGTAGGTCGCCTGTCTCGGCCTCGCGGCGCAGCCGGGGGAGACTGTCGGCGGTCAGCGCCTGCGCGGCCAGCAGCACCGCCCGCATTTCGCTGTTCCACAACCGCGACGCTTCCGCGCGCTCGGGCGGGCACATCCCGGCCGGCCCCGCTGCCGTGCCGGGCTGTCCCGGCAGCGGCAGGCCGGCGACGGACGGTGCCCGGCGCCTGTGCAGGACCAGCGGTCCGTTGAGTTCACTGGAAAACCACGGGCGCTGGCGGCCGCGGGTGAGCGCATCCACCTGCGACTGCGTGGCCTGCATCAGGTCGAGCATGCCCAGTCCGGGCTCCGCCAGGTTTTCGGCGAAAAACAGTGCGAACGGGCTGTTGCGGCTGGAATGGCCGAGGCTTGCCGCGGAATCGATCGCGCGTTGCCCCGGGCTGGTGGAAAAGGCGAGGAACGTGCCGTCGCCGGTCCCGGTCACGGCCATGCCGCGCGCCAGTCCGCCACGGGTGGGCGCGTCGCGGCAGGCATCGATCACCGCCACCAGCGCATGCGGGTTCGCGGCCCGGAGGTCGCGCAGCACCGTCGACAGCGGCAGCCCGCGCATGCGCACCGCGGCGCGGTCGATGGTGGCCATTGGCTGGCCGATGTCGACCGGCATCAGGAAGTTCTCGCCGCCCACCTCGAATCCGTGGCCGGCGTAATAGAACAGCGCGACCTCCGCCCCGGCCGCCGCGCCGGCGAAGTCCGCGAGATCCTCTCCCAGGCTGCGATAGCTGCCGTTGGTCGATTCCGTCACTTCGAAGCCGATGCCGCGAAGCTGCCGGCTGACCAGGCGGGCGTCGGACACGGCCGCATCCAGGCGGTCGGCGCCCGGGTAGGCCGAAATCCCGACCACCAGCGCCACGCGCCTGCCGGCGGCGTCGGCGGGGAATGCCAGCAGGCACCCCAGGACCAGCCCGGCCGCGCTCAGCAGCCATGAACGTCCCTGCATGAAACTTTCCCCTGTTCCGTGCCCCTCGTCCGGGGCCGATCCCCCTCGGATCTTATGCGCTCCAGGCGGCGACCACAGCCGTCGCGCGTTCACGCCCCGCGTCGAGAGGCTCCGGAGCCGTCCTCGACGACAGCAGTTCGCGCTGCTTGCGCCCGAGGAAACAGGCGATGCGCTCCGCATGGGCGCCCGAAGGTGCGGCAGGCCGCTGACGATCCGCTGTCCGCCGGGCTTTCCCAGGCTCGCCATGTGCCGGCACGCGGCCTCCGTCGCGGAGCCCAACGGGACGAAGAGCGCCCGTGGCAGGGCTTCGGACTCCGTGGCGAACCAGGTGCCCAGCTGCTCGCGCAGCAGCGCGCTTCGTCCCACGAGGCCACGGGAAATGGCGCGCCTGGAGGGATTGGCTTCGGAAGCCACTCCTGAAGATGGTCTCTAAGGCGCGTTGGATTGTCTTAATCTACGTCTTGCAGTCGCTAACTTACTGTTATACAGAGTATTTATCTTGATACGGCACGCCTATCTGCGCCCATCAATGCTGATCACTACCCGCTGAGTCTGTCCAAAAATCTAGCACACGGTATAGCATGTTAGTTGAGTAATGGCTAGCCTCCTGATGTCAGGCCAAGGACAAGCCTCGCATGCCCGGGACATTCTCCAGTCAAGCAATCCAACAGGCCGATCTGCTCGAGGCTGCCAAGGTGGCAGAAGCGTTCGTACAGGCAGCGCCCGGTGCCGCCAGGCATCGTGACTCCCTCGTCGAACTCGCCAGGATTGGCTGGTCGGGTCAGTTCCCGATCCGCTTCTACCTTGATATCGCGAACCTGCTCGCCAGGCTTCCTTGGCTGGTGGACAGGTGGGTGGGTCAAGAGGTCGTCGATGCAATCTCAGGCGCTCGCCCGCACGACCCCGATGGGGAGCTCGCGTGGGAGGATGCCGACCCGACAGCGCGTAAACCCAGCACCCTAATCCAGATGGAGGGGCTCCTCCTCCTCGGCAGATTGGAAGCTCCACAGGAGATCGCCGCTCAGAACCAGCTGGCCGCGCTTCTGGACGCCGTCGACGGGCTCCTTGTCAGTGACCTTGGCGGCACAGTCAAGCGGAAGGGGCGCCGGCACCCGCTCAAAGACGTACTAGGTAGTGAGCTAGGAAGGCCGCAGTCGGCTGAGGCGCTTGCCCAAGCGCTCAAGACGGCTGTAGACAAGGCATGGGGCTTGTATCCCCGAGTTAGTGAATTCCTGCGGTCGACCTACCTCCCCTTGCTGTGCCGGCAGCCCTGGTCTTGGATACCTGCCGAAGGTCCGCCAAGCCTCCTCGGGGTAGATCAGGATCCTGAATCCCGTGTGTCATCCCCGCCGCCACCCATCCCGTTCGAGATCCCGCGACCCAAGCTTCGGAAGTTCACCGCTGATGATCTGGCGGGAGAAATGGCCCTTGTGCTGCAGTCTGACAGCCACACAGAAGCGATTAAGGCACTCGCACCGCTTTGGAGGGGGGAGCACTCCTGGCACTTGCTCGAGGCCACACACCGCCTGTCCCACACGCTGGCTTGGCTCAGGCCGTCCTTAAGCCGCCGCGTGGATTTGCGGTGCCTGCAGGCAGCCGGACAGGCGTTGCATGGCAAACAATTTCGGTACGCGCTAGAGCGGGCGGCCAAATGGCGTCAACGCCAGTCCATAGAGCCCTTGGCGCCGGCGCCGCCTCCAGCACTCCTCCCGCCACCGAGTCGTGATCGGAGTTGGGGACTCTTGCACCTTCGTGGCCTGCTTCTCGTCGGGCGCATGCACTGGTCTCCAGGCCAGCGCCCAGACAACGAGGCTGCGCTGAGTGGCCTGATCAAGAAGCTGGAGAGGGGAGTCGACGTCGAATCCGACGGCAACCAGCAGCCTTTTGAGCCAAAGCAGACACACCCACTCGAAACAATCCTGGACCAGCTAGGCAGGCTTGACACTCAGGAAGCGCTGGCGGCAGCGCTCGAATCTCTTATTCCAAGTATCTACGAAATCGACCCAGGCGCAGGTCGACTTCTTAAGGATGCATATCTGCCACTCCTGAAAGGGGAGTATGTCGAGGATCAGCCCCGCGATAGGAGCCGTACCAAGGAGGGATCCAGCACGCCGGGCCACGGCAATCGGCAGCGCACCAAGAGGCAGCCGTCACTTGTTCGTCGCACCCGAATCAGAATGCCAACCCGAGAGAAGCCACTGGAAGGCGAGCCTCCGGACGAGGCGGAACCTGAGCAATCCTTCTACCGCAGGAAGGATCCGAGGAAGAAGGCAATATCGATCAAGGACGAGATCCAATGGATCCAGCAAAGAAGCTGGGGGTCCAATCCGTTATTGGTCAGAAGTCATATCGAGTCGCTCTCAGACCCCGAAGCGCAGATGTGTGTCGACCTGATCACCAAAAACATCGGCAGTGCCATCAAGGCTGGCCAGGCTGGGGAGGCCCGAACAGGCATCATCGCTGCGTTGATGCTGGCTACCGGGCTGGATTCGAAGACGCTCGCAACGGCTGATAGCCGCCTCAGTGAAGGTGTCGCGAAGATCAGGCCGGTTCTGATGCTGCAACAGGGGCAGCTCAATCTGCCTGTCATCCGGCCTGAGAGTGCGTTCAATGCCGAGGGTTCACCAGGAAAGACGCTCCTTGAGCCCACGGCATCCTCTCTGAAACTGCCACTCCCTCCGACGGTATGCCAGTGGATCGAATCGCTTCGCGTTATCAATGACGATCCGTGGCAATGGGAACCTGAAGTACTTCAGGATCTCCTAAGTACGTACGTTGCAGGCATGGAGGCTGTGATCTGCTCGGGAATATCGCTGCCACGCATACGAAACTTCGCACAGGCAAGCATCCGGAACCTCACCAAGGACACAGCCAAGACAATGGTCCTGTGTGGCAGCTCACTCGGCCGCCCAGAAACAACCCTGTTCTACTACAACGCCAGTGCGCAGGATCTGGAGATTTCGTTCAAGAAGGCGGTGTGGCCAGTATTCGGTGACCACGCGAGAGAATCGACGCCGATCAACAACAAGAACGTGCGCGTTGGCTCGCAACTGCTGGTCAAGCAATCAGCAGTACGTGACTTGGCCCGTAGCCCCAGTGTGGCGATGAATGCTCCTTCAAGACATGCCAAAGCCGGGTCGTCGATATCCGACCACAATGTACTCATCAACCACATTCTTTGCATGCTTATGGGTGTTGCCGGCCATCGACCAACGGCAGCCTTGCACCAACTGATGCGGTTCGATTTTGAAACGGACCAACCTGCTGCGGTATTCCAGGACAAGAAATGTGACCCCGCACATTTCGTTCGGTATGTTCCAGTGGCCGATCTGGTCGCCGAGCAAATCGACTACTACGTTCGACACCTGCGTGCCTTGGCCGTAGTCCACCGCCAGAACCTCGATACGTCGAAGCGAATCCGTGCGGCTCTTCGTGGTGAGGCGCCGTTGTTCTTCACCTTGGACGGCTCTGGATCACCGCTGGAGTTGAGCTTCGAGGTATGGCGTCAGACGCTCCCGGATAACTGGCAGAAGATTCCCCTCAATTGGGGGCGAACATGGATTGCGAGCAGAGGGCGCGAGGAGGGAATCGAAGCGGACCATCTCGCGATCACCTTGGGGCACCTCGAGGCTGTCGGATATCCCTACTCCAGCGAGAGTCCCTTGGAGCCGGCCCAGCTATCGAGGCAGATGGCACGGCCGATGGGAAAGTTGGCCCGCCGCTCCGGCTGGGTAGTAAGAAAGGGACTCGCAGAGAAGGACGATCCAGGAAAAACAATCCTTGAAGCAGGCCCGCTCAAGGACTGGAAGATCGAGCGAAGTGCCCTGAAGACCGAATCGAGCAAGTTCAAGCTCGAGCAGCGGCAAGCACTCCGTTCCCAGGTTCGCAGCATGAAGGAGAGGGGCGAACAGGTCGCCTACCAGGAACTTCAGGACACGCTGGAGCATGAGATCCCCACGCATGCAGAACTCGCGAAGCTCGCACCAAGATCTGCCTCGAAGGAAAAAGACGAGGCCAACGACATGCACGTCGAACTGTCGATTGAGGACGTGGAGCAAATAGAGCTCAAGGTCCAGGAATCTTCAGGAAGTGACCGAAGCTTGATGATGGCCGCACACAACGCATTGCATCGCTACCTGAAGGCTGCTCAAAAGAAACTTGCTTGGAGCTGTCCCGTTCCCTGTCCATGGCTGTCAACGTCAAGCATGGAACCAACGCCATTCTTCAGCGGCCTGTTCCGCGCAACCGTCCATGTTCGCGCCATGCGAGAAGCGTTCGCGTCCATCCCCCCACTGCCCCCAAGTGATTCAGTGTTCTCTGAAAGTGAATGGGCCTTTGGCATCGCATCACTTGCCCTATGCATATATTCCTTCGAATCAGACCAAGATCACTTGCGGGCCATTCTGGACGGCAGGAATTCGGCAACCACCAGCCCAACGATTGAAGACCTGCTGCTCATTGAGACGAATAGCCGCATCGGCGTCAGTGGAATCCGCGGGCTGGCCGCGGTTGCCGTCGCGAGATTGAAGAAGAGACATCCCAATGAGGAGGTTCCGAATCCTGATCGATTGGATGACGTGCTGGCCGACATGCTCCCGGACTCCCTCGTTGGGGAAAGCAAGGGTCTGCTGGCGCGGATCTGCGCAACGGTCAGCGTATCGAACCTGGTGGAGCTGTCCGGGTTGGCCCGCCTGGCTAACGATCCAAGGGCTGGGTGCGTCTCCATGACTGCCGCACGACAGCGTCAATTCATTGAAGAAGGGTACGGATCCCAGGAAACATCTGACGCAGAAACAAGCGCCCAGACCACCACCCCGTTAGTGGCTAGCAGGAGGGGTCCTCCAAGCACCACGATGAAGCAATACAACAAACTGCGCCGGGTTCTGTACATCGGTGATGGGCCGAAGGATTTCGTGCTGACGGAGACGTCACTCAGTCAGGCAAACATTGGCTCCTTCCGCACTCCATTGCTGCGCGAACTAGAGGCATTCATCTCACAGAGTGACTTGGATCCGCTAGTGGCTTGTATTGCGTCTTACGCATCGCAACTGACTCGCCATGGCACGCCAGAAAAATCTCACCCAGCGTGGAGCACGGTCTACGGATACATCACGACGTTCGGCGCGGATCTTGTCGGATTGTGCGGAAAAGTCGATTTCGGGAAACTGGACGCAGACGAATATCTGGATCTCTATCAGGGTGTGATCGACCGCAAGATGTCAGATCGCGTGAAAGCGCTGGCTGCCAGAGAACTCGCTAACTTTCACGCGTACCTTGAAAGATCCTACGGGTTTGACTCGGTTGACTTTTCAGACCTTGAGGGAGCCTTCGATCTGCCGGAGCACCAGGTGGATGCAGACCTCGTGCAGCCGCAGGAGCTGGTTCATGGCCTCCGGCGTATGGCTCGCTTCGAATTGCCAGTTTCCGACATGGGAGAGCCGGACGAGGTGCGATTGAACCGCCAGGCGCTTGTGTTTGCCCTGCTGCTGAAGGCGACCGGCGGTAGACACAATGAGTTGGCTGCCCTGCGATTCAAGGATCTTGTGGCCCGGCATGACGCTATCGTAGTGTTCGCGAGGTCAACACGATATCGACGGCTCAAGACACCTGCGGCTCGTCGCATCATCGATTGTACGAACAAGCTTTCGAGGCGCGAGAGGAGGGTCGTGAGCGACTGGATCGAGGCTGAAAAGTGTCGCTTGGCTACGTCGTGGAAGAAGACGCTGCCGATCTTCGGGAAGCCCGGAGAGCCAAAGATACGAGTTCCCTCGGTGCTCCTGCGTGATGCCACGCTGGACGCACTAAGTGAATCGATAGGAAGCCGCTCAAAAGTGCATCGAGTGCGACACCTGGTCGCCAGTGAAGACTTGGTGGATCTTTGGATGTCCGAGGGTGACTTGGATCAGTTGCGTCGTTCTCGCGCAAAGGTGCGCCGTTTCGTTCGGCCACAAAAACCGGTGGCAGTTGTGCTGCCGATTCATGTTCGACAGAAGTCGATTCGACTTGGCCACAGGCGCAACTCAACCACGGTCGTCAACTACTTCCACATGCCGTGGGTGACGCTTAGTCGCGCGCATGCATCGATCAAGCACTACGAGACCCGTCATGCTGGCGCGGTCGCCCTTGGGGTCAAGATCGCGACAGCAGACAAGATCATTCAGCGTGCCAGACCGACCTCGGCTGACCGGTCATCAGCTGACAAGGCGGCAGCTTGGTTGAAGTCTGTGGAGGGGATGCCTCAGCCGACGCCTGCAAGCGGATTGATATCGCTGCCTCGTGGTAATGCTGGCCTTTCCTCAGTGCCGATTAGCGCACGTTTGATGGATCGTGTGCTTCGCGACCTTCAGAAGGGCCTGTCACCCGACCGGGCAGCAATGTTGCATGGTTTGACCTCCGTCCATCGTGATCGCCTATTGGCGATAGGGGTGGCAATCAAGAAAAGGACGGGGTTCAGTCTGCTTCCAGCCGGCGCGCAAGAGCAGAGCTCGCGAAGCGCCAGGCGCTTTCAGTCGGCCGCTGTGTTGGGGAAGCTGCTTGCCCTGATGGACGAGGGGGGCGACGCGGACAAGGCCGAAATCCTCTCTTTCTCCGCAACGTACATGATGTGGGCGAACAAGAGTCGAAGGGACGAGATCGATTGGCCGGCGCCAGATGTCAATCGGATGGTGAATCTGCTTTCCAGGCTGGGGGTAGAGCCGTCGCATATGATTCGGGCGCCTTCCGATGAAACGGGGTTCGAAAAGCTGATCGTGTTGCGTCGTACCGGAAAAAAGGAAACGATGAATCACCTGATCGCATGGTCGCTGACGGTTGTTCATGTCACGGCACAGATGCGTGAGTACGGCGACCACAGCGATAGGGCTGTCGAAGAGAAGGCGGTTGACTGATATCTGGAGATGGCCGCGTATCGGCCTTATGCCTTCCAGTGGAGAGGTGAATGTTCTCAATCTTCAAGAAGAAGCAGATTCATGAGCCCCTCCAGATGCAGCGTGAAGAAGTGTTGTCGAGTCCGATGGGGCCATTCGCTGTCTCCGGTGAACCAAGTGCTTGATTGATGGTTCTGGTTTGTGCGTTCGCTCTTCAAGCGCCCAAGTGCCGTCAACATTACTGATCGATGATTAAAGCGGAGCGGGTGCGGTTCAAATGAAAGCTTACATAGCCTCGATTCTACTGTTGACGCTAGTCTGGCAAGCATCAAGTGGCGCGTCAGCTTCCAGCGGGTACGACCCGAAGGTTGTGTTCGAGAAGTCATCGCCGAGCATCGTAGTCGTGAACGGATTTGCCGAAAGCGCTTCTGAATCGCATCAGGGGAGTGGTGTTGCCATTGATCAGGACGTCATCGTAACGAACTGCCATGTGGTTCAAGGAAGCCGAAGGGTCGAGGTTGTCCATGGCGGAGCAATCTATTCAGCGAATGTCACCAGCGCGGATATTGATAAAGACATCTGCATCTTGAGGCTTGCGTCGCCTTTGGGTCGCGTTGGGGTTCCGGCTATTCTCGGAAGCACCAATGGGATTGGTGTTGGTGATCGTGTGGTGGCGATCGGTGCCCCGAGAGGGCTTGAGCTTTCCCTTTCGGAAGGTGTGGTTTCTGGCCTCAGGCCGGCTGGGGGAAGGTCGTTGCTTCAAGTGACGGCACCAATATCACCCGGATCCAGTGGCGGTGGCCTGTTTGATGCGCAGGGACGGTTGATTGGCATCACAACTTTCCAGTTCAGGGATAGTCAGCAGATAAATTTTGCCCTTCCGGTTGAATGGGTGACTGAGGTAGCTCAGGTTCCGATTGATAGCGACACGATCGCTCGTCTGGCGGAAAGCAGGATTCATTCAACTCAAAGGATCTCTGATTCATTCGTATTGAGCTCTGACGGGAAGGAAGTCTTTCAGTTCGGCCCAAGCGACCGCGTTTTTGTAGGTGTTAGGGCTGGAACGGGCGATCGTCCGGAAACAGTGCTGGTTACCGCAAGCCTTTCGAAGAAAGTCGATGGCGAAGATATTGCCATTGACTCCAAAACGATTCGTCTGCACGGAGGGTCAAGCGTCGGGGTCGCTGAGTTCGGCAGGAGCCAGGACTGGCAAAGCGGCGTTTACAAAGTGGTGGTAACTGATGAGTACATGGGGAGACTTACATACTGGAAGAGTCACGATTTCTGCGTGGTTCGTCGCGGCGAGGAGTGTGCGCGTCGTGCTGTTGCCTGGAAGTATCGGAATGATGAAGGAGTAATCACTTACACCACAGCCGAAAGACTTCCAGCAAACGCGGCGGCAGAGCCTGTGTACGTCCTGCAGGTGAGGGAAGGTGAGAGGTGGCTCGTGGTTGACGAGGACCATGACCGACGCATTAGCATCGATCAACACTCAATTCAGACCAAGGGGGCGCACGTTGTTGCGTGGTTTGAGTTTTACCCTGTTTCTAATGAAGAGAGGCGCAGAGTCGAGAACACCAAGTATCTCCAGCAGTATCAGTTTGATTGTAAGGATCGGTTGATGCGCATGATCCATGTCGCTGCATATGACATTGATGGGACATACAAGCGTGGAGGGCCCGCGAACGAAAGTGCCACTCGTGTTCTTCCAGGAAGTGTTGGAGAAGCGCTCATGGAATCTGCGTGTGACAATTAGGTTCACTGATAGTCGGGATCAGCCACGTTGATGCGGAGGAAGTGCGCGGATCCGGTTCCTTTCCGCTGCCTTTGCGCAGCGACAGTTGCTTTTGGCGTGATCAAATGCGGCTACCCGGAAGGCCGTTTGGCGGACCCTCAAGGGCTTGCGAAAGGCTAGGTTCGCGCTGACGCCGAGGCCGTTCCCGCCCCGCTGCCCATCTAATGTGTCGGCTAATTGGACCCTGATCCTGCCGGTAGTGAAAATGCCGACTTCTTGGAAAGTCGTAGTCCGTGAGACTCGGATTGGTGTAGAATTCCTTAGCGGGCCGATGGCCTGCGCCGCCGATTTGAGCCACCAGCTTGCGGGCGGGATACAAATGCAGCTAAAGCGGATCATCCCCGTGGATGGCTGCCTGCTGGTGCCGTCAACTGATACGGGAGATGCCCATGATGGGATTCAAGAGTGATTCCGATTTCGTCGCCAGCCTCGACAAGGCGCAGCGCGACTACTACGTCAGCCGACTTGCCGGGTTGCAGGAGCGCCTCCAGGAAGCCCTGCGGGATCTTTCCCGGGGACTGGGCACGGTGGGGGCCTTGAACGCCGATGCCATGTCGGTCCGGCTGGCGGCCTCTGATGCCGCTACGCGCGTAGCACGGTAAGGGGGGGAGGCCATGCAACAACATGTCCAACCCTTGTTCGATGGCCCGATCGACATCGTTGCCGATATCCACGGCGAGATTTCCGCGCTCGATGCATTGCTGGCACGCTTGGACTACACGCCAAACGGCAAGCATCCGGCGGGTCGCCGGCTGGTCTTCCTGGGTGATCTCGTAGACCGGGGGGCTGACAGTCCAGCTGTCGTGGAGCGCGTCGCCGAAATGGCGGTCGCCGGACGGGCACAGTGCATCCTGGGTAATCACGAGCTCAACCTGCTGCGCGGCCAGAAGAAGGAGGGGAATGGCTGGTTCCATCCGGAGAGGGAGGACCACGATCTGGCTGCCGGGCACTTCAGGGAGTGCGTACGGGCCACGGCCAGCCAGCGGAATCACTTCCTGGCCTGGTTCGACACCCTTCCCGTGGCTCTGGAACGGCCGGATCTCCGGATCGTGCATGCCTGCTGGGACGAGCAGGCCATTGAAAGGCTCCGCCTCTCGCATCAGCGCCCCTCGGCGGCCTACGAGACGTTCTCCGATGACATTGCCAATCTGCTGGAGCAGAGCGGAAGGTACGGGCAACGGCTCCAGGAGCTCGCGGACTGGGGGAGCCACCTGACTCGACCAGGCGCCGAAGTACCGATGCTTGAGGGGATCGCGGCAATCGACTCCATCAAGCAGTCCAGCCACCCCATGAAGGCGGCAACCAGCGGGCTGGAGCGCCAGGCACCCGCGCCGTTCTTCGCGACCGGAAAGTGGCGCATGACCGAACGGGTTGCATGGTGGAACGAGTATGAAGATGCGCCAGCCGTAGTCTTCGGTCACTACTGGCGCTGGCCGCTCAGCGAGGAAGAGGCTTCGGCCCGCGCGCGGGGCCCGAACCTGTTCGCAGGTTCGGAGCCATTCCAGTGGTTGGGTCCGCGGAACAATGCAATGTGCATCGACTGGTGCGTTGGCCTGCGCTGGAAGGAGAGGCAGATGGGCGCTTCAGGCTACGAAGGCAAGCTTGGTGCACTTCGTTGGCCTGAGCGCGAGATCGTATTGGATTCCTGAGGACAACTTGTAACCACGGCAGGAGGGGCTCCTGCGTCGCCGATTTACGGACCACTTGCGGGCGACTCACCAAATCCAGCTAAAGCGTTGCGGCCAACGGCTGCGGCGAGTCCGGTCATCCGGTTCAAGGATCATGACCATGACCCACCCGATATTTTCCGACGCGATCCTGACATCACGCCATGAGCCGCATCAGGCTTTTCCCCAAGGGGTTCCAGACCTTGAGCGATGGATGTCGGGCATCAGGGTGCCCGGTCGGCTGACCATAAATGGCATCGAGACTCATGCAAGGGGCGCCTTGCTCGGACTGGCCGCAGGGCTGCTTGCCGACCTGGGCCGCGGGCTCCAGGTCCGTACCCATCCGCTGGGGCATGAAGTCGGGTTCGCGGGCTTCATCACCTACTTGGTGCGGCGCGACCGCCGGGAAGTGGTATCCCTGCTCCGTGACGCGGACGGCAACATGAAATCCTGCATCACGGATCTGGGAACGCCACTACGCTCATACCAATGGGTGCAGGCATGGTTCGACGCGAATCCCGGGCACGCGGCCTCGCTGGTCCCAGTGATGTGGGAGGCGTATCGCCACCGGCCGGCAGGCGTCGGCTCGCGACGCCATGTGACCTTTGTGGGACAGGATACTTTTCGCACCTGGGCCATCACCGCCTTGACGGGCCTGGTCCGCCGCCACGTCGACCGGCGCCGCATGGCCGACGCCATGCGGCGCGCCCTGGGCTTGGATCGTGAGCTTCTTCGAATCTGCCGCATCGCTGGGCCGCCAACGGATACCTGCAACGTGGAGGTCCATTGGTTCAACGACTGCGGCCGCCACTTCTGGCAGCTCCAGCGAGTGGCCCAGTGCGCGCCAGCCCTTCTGCCGCTGATGGGGGTACTTGTGCGGAAGAGGATCTGGCACAGGGAGCCGCCAATGGCTGCCTTGAAGCGGGCTGTCACGGCACGTGGCGCCAGTCGTGCGGACTGGAAGCGATTGGTCAGGGCCAGCCCGCGCACGTTTCACGACCTTCACGCCCTGGGTGTCCGAGGTGAGGCTTTGGTGGCGCTGGCCGTTCAATGGGCGAGCTTCCATCGAGGGATGCCGCCTGACCTGATGCTGCCCCGTCAGGCGTGGCTTGACCTGGCCCAGAGCATCTTCACAAGGCATGGGAACGACGCGCAAGGAATCCTTCGGCTGGTTCCGGGGCTTGGCTTCTCGCCTCGCCTGCGCCTGGATGCAATCAGGCGATGGACTGAGGCGGAGGCTGCTGGTGAAGATCGCCTGCGCTCGTTCCGGCAAAATGAATGGCAAGTGGCCATTCGTTGGATTCAGGCGCGGACGCGCATGGACTGGCTGGCCGATGCCTCATCGCTTCGAAATCTCCTGTCGGAGGCGTATCCAAACTATTGGTCAACGGGACTGGAGGAGCTCGAAGTAGATGGCGTGCGCGTGGTTCCCATCGAGGACTCGTTGTCACTGGCCAGCGAGGGCCACGAACTCCATCATTGCGTCGCCGCGTACGAGCGTGATTGCATCGAAGGTAGATGCAGGATCCTTGGTTTGCGTGACAAGGAAACGGACCGCCGGATCGGGACGGTCCGGCTTCAACAGCGACCGAAGACCGGGACCTGGATACTGGCGGAGGCCAAGGGGCCGCGGAATCGGTCCTTGCCCCCGAAGCTCATTGCACTGGCACGTGGGGTTGTGCGGGATATGGGTGGTGCCAAGCACCCAAGGCAGGAGGAGGTTGGCATGGTGGAAGGCGTATCGCGAGCAGCGCGGACGGACCGGAAGATGAGCGCGAAGGAAGTGAATGTAGAGATCAGGAGGCTCGTCATGCAGGCGGCAGACGAAGAGCGGAAGGCCCGTGCGTTCAACTTGTCCGGGCGGGGACATGAAGGCAGGGTGTCGCTCGATGCATCCTTGGCCGCAGTGCTGCGTGGACTGGATCTGCCCAAGGTCGTGATCTCTGGCTATGGGGCCAACAACTACTACCCCCTGCGGGTGTTTCAGCGTGCCATGAGGCTGCTCGGCTCAAGGTTTGAGCACATGCCGATCGGCCTGTCCGATGACCAGCGCTACGCGTATCGAATCAGCACGCGGGATCTCGATTACGAAGAAGATGGCACCAGCGTCGATGATGAGTTGGATAACCTCCTTGAACATGGCGAAGAAGTGTTCTGGCAAGACTGGGACAGTGGCGGACTCGGCGCTGGTGCGGGTCGCGTTTCAGTCTATCGCTACAAGAATTCCTACTACGTACTTCACGACGCCGGACTCGAGGGCCCCTATCCAAGCAAGCTGGAAGCAGTCGACAGGAATGGCGTTGCGCAAGTGAATGATGCGACCACCGCCATTTGGGATATGGACGACGGATACGTGTTCAAGCGCGAGCGTGACAACAAGGCCTAGCAAGCCGAGAACAGGAAGCCGCCGGCCCAGATCAACGCCCGGGTCCGTTCGTCTGGCAGCGTTATGCGTGTTCTCCCATTGATCATGTGCTGCGCACCAGCTGCCCTGCGGCGCCCGGACAGGACCCCTCAGGTGTCCTTGATGGCCCAGGACGTCTGCTGTTTCATCAACCCAACGCTCTGCGCGTATCGCTCGGCCGCCTGGCGCACCAGGAACCGCATCGGTCGGGGCATGGTCGGATCAACGGTGCGGAGTAGGTAGGGCGACATCAGCGGCTCGTCGCGAAGCAGCCGGGTGAAGCCCCGCCCCCGGACCAGCAACGCCCATTGCGGGCGAGGCTCTCCATCCAGGCGCACCGCCTCAACGGAGTGCACGAGTCCAAGCAGCCGCGCGATCTGCGCGGGAAACTGGGAAATCAATCCATACTTCATCGACTTGGCTCCCGAGTCTGTGGAGCAGAGTATGTCCGCTCCGGTTCTCACTCGCCGCGACAGCGGAACGGCGTGCCGGGACAGCCGTTCCGCCGGTGGCCGCTCAGGGGTATTTCTCGACCAGCGTGACCTGCGAGCCCGTCGACTCGAGGCCCGCCACGAGGTCGTTGATGGTCCGGGGAATGAACTGGCTGCTGTCGCCCACGACCTTGCGCGCGAGCATTGCGCCCAGCATGTCCGGACTGAACCCGCCGGAGCTACGGGTGAAGCTGGTGTGGATATCGAGGTGGTACCCATCCTGGTACTGCCACAGGCAGGTGGTGAACCGGGTGCCCTCGCCGTAGTCGGACATGCTGGTGTCCTGCGCCATGGCAGTGACCAGAGCGCCCTCGCAGGTGGCCATCTGGAGGCTTGCGCCACTCTGCGCGGCCAGCGCCGCGAACCCGGTGCCGCCGAACGGATTGACCAGCTGGAAGCGCGGCGGGGTCTCGGGAAGGGGGGACGGCGGGATGCCGCGGTTGACCTGCACGCTGCTGTTGTTCTTCTGCAGTGCCGTCTGGATCGCCTGCGACATCTGTGCGGGAGTGACATCGGGACCGGGCACGATCCGGTAGATGGCGTACGCCGATTCCCGTTCAACCGTGGGAGTGGTCGTCGCACATCCTGCCAGGGTGGCGGCCACGGCCGCGGCCAGTACGAGCTTGTGCTTCATCTGCGTGTCTCCTTCATACACGGGGTGGTTCCGGCGCCCGCCGGATGGAATCTATAAGTAGACTGCCCAAAGGACTGTAGAGCTTTAAGTGCCTGCTTTCTAGGGTGTCGACCATGACCCCGACACTCCCCCAGCTCCTGGGCAAAGCCTTCCGAAAGCGCCGAGAGGCGCTGGGCTTCAGCCAGGAAAGCTATGCCGACGAGATCGGCATGCACCGCACCTACTACAGCGCCATCGAGCGCGGGGAGAAGAACCTGCAGCTGGATACCCTCGAGCGGGTTTGCGAGGGGCTGCAGACAACGATCTGGGAAGTGTTCAAGGAAGCCGAGGCCGGCCAGTAGTCAGGCCGCGCCCGGTCCCTCGGGATCGGACTCCGCGGGTGGCAGCCATCGATTTGGCTTCCAGGCGTGCACGGGATTCCTGCGGTTGCGTTCAAGCTCGCAGCTGCGCTGGTCTGCCGCCCTCAGCCGCGCGACAAGCGCCGACGGCATCGAGCCGTCCTGCCGCATGCGCCCGCAGCCGCTGAGCAGGACGCGCATGGTGTAGGCGCCATCCGGCCATTCGCCTTCGAGGATCTTCAACTCCCGCTCGAGCCGCGACAGACCCAGGAGCTCATGCCCCATCGCACGCGCAGCCGGGTTGAGGAACATGTCCGGGGTGTAGGACCACACCTTGCCAATGTCGTGCAGCAGGCCCGCGGCGATGCACAGCTCGCGCTCGTGCGGCCCCACGGCTGCCTGCGCGGCAAGGTCGAGGGCGACCTCGCGACTGTGGGTGGCCAGCCCACCCGGAAATGCGTGGTGGTGGCGGGCGGACGCCGGCATCGTCCAGTAGCGGGCGACGATCTCGCGCTCCCGGAAGATCCGCCACAGCATGCGGTACAGCGGCGGCGTGTCGATGGTTTCGATCAGCTCCAGGATGCCCATGTAGGTGCCCTCGACCGGGCAGGTGTCCAGGGGCAGGAGATAGAGCGAGTGGTCCGGGCGGTCGTCCGCCCAGGCGGCGGCCAGCACCGGCAGCGGGCTGGCCTTGGCGTCGGAGTCGCCGAACCAGCCTGCGAGCTGCAGATTCAACGTGGTGAGCGGCTGCGACAACAGCGAGTGCAGCAGGTCCGCCGAGGGGATCAGGCAGTCGATCGGCAACGACGCTTCGTCGTACAGCCGCCAGACCCGGTCGGGCCGGTCGGAGGTGTACTGGTCCAGCGTGCCGAGCAGGATGCCGCGGAACACCAACACCTCGGGGCGGATGGTTTCAGTCGACATGGGAGCGGTCCTCCTTGGTCTGGCTGCCAAGCGAGCGCACCAAGGCTTCAAGCTGCTGCCTGCTCAGCATCGTCAGCGATGCGGGAAGCGCGTCGTCCGGCGGTGGGCTTTCGGTGGGGGTGATGGCGCCGGCGCTGACCAGGCCAGTGAATGCGCGGCCATCGTTGCGGGTCAGGTTGGGCACGTAGCGCGAATAAACGCGGAACAGCATCTCGGTGTTGGAGTGGCCGAGAATGTGGGCCACCCACTCGGGGTTTTCGCCGGATCCGAGCATCAGCGTGGCTGCCGTATGCCGGGTCTGGTAAGGCCGGCGGGCCGCCAGCCCAAGGTGCCGCAGGAGCGGATGCCACACCCTGTTGGTGAAGTTGACGAGGTTGACGGGTTCGCCGTTGCGCTGGGCGAAGACCCAGGTGCAGCCCTCGGGAACCAGCTTGCGCTGTTCCAGCAAGGCGGCGCGAACGGCCGGGACCATCGGGATATCCCGCATGGAGCCGTCGGTCTTCGTCCCTTCCAGCTTCCCCTTGACGATCGTCTGCCGCACCCGGATGAGATCCTGATCGAAGTCGATGTGCTTCCACTCCAGTCCGTTGACCTCGCCGGTCCGCATGCCCGTGAAGAAGCGCACGGTGAGGTACGGTCGCCAGTCCTTTCGCACGGTGTCCAACATGAGATGGACGTCCTCCAGTGAGAAAGGCTGGATGTCGAGCTTGGGCAACCGCAGCGGCTTGATGTTGCGGAACGGAGTCACGAACTCGTACCGCTCGGACGCTTCGGCCAGCAGCATGCGCAGCGGCGTCATGATGTGGTTGATGCGTGAGGGCGAAAGGGGCTCGCCGTTCTTCTTCATCAGCTTCCCGAGCTCGCCCCGGAATGCCAGCAGGTCTGCGCGGGTGATCTCGGCCAGCTGGCGATCCTTGAAGGTCGGTAGGATGTGCTGGTCCAGTGTTCCCCGGATGGTGTCCGCATGGGTGTCCCGCCAGCGGGGCAGGTTCTCGGTGAACCACGTTTCCGCGAACTCGCCCAGAAGGACTGTTGACTTGGGTTGCTCCTCGCTTGACGGGGGCAACCCGGTCAAATTCCGAGCCTTGGCGATGTCGGAATCGAATCGCTTGGCTCGCGGACTGTCCGGAAAGAAGGCCCGATACTCAAAGGTGCCAGTGGCGATCGCCCGCGTCATGCGCTTGGCTAGCGCCTCGACCGCGCGACGGTTTCCCGGCGTGTCGGGCAAGGCCGTTTGCTCGCGGAACCGCTCGCCACGGACGAAGAAGTCGATGTAGAGATTCCCCGTTTCCGGGCGCACACGGATCCTAGCCATGGGCCGCACCGCCGTTGGCCATCGGAATCAGGGGCGAGCGGGCGGCTGAATCGCGGTGGATGTCCTGTTCGATCGCTTCCCACAGGAAGAGCAGCTTCCGGCCGCCAAACGGCCGGATGTAGTGGGTACCCTCCAGGAGCACGCTGTCCTTCAGGCGATCCCGGATCGTCCGGACGTCGTAATGGATGCGTTCGGACAGTTGTTCGGTGGTAAGGTACGTCGCGCTCATCATCGCTCTCCTGTGCATGAATCTGCTATCCAGTGATCATCTAAGTAATCACGTGACGCAGATACTAGCCATCGAATGATGAAAAGCAAGAGCGTTTGATTATTTTCGCTATCGAGATTCAGCTAGTGTTAAGATTTAAGCTCAAAGAGCGGATTGCCGATCTCGAATTCCGGGAACGCAAGCGCGTTCAGTTGCAGGAGATCGCTGCAGCGACCGGGCTCAATCGCATGACACTTTCGAAACTGGCGAACCAGCACGGGGCCAATGTCCAGACCGATGTGCTGGACAAGCTGTGTACGTACTTCGGGTGCCGGATCGAGGAGCTGGTCGAGCACGTACCGGATGGCCACACGGAACATCCGGATATCGCTTCTTGAGACGCTGGTGACCTAGCGTGCAAACGGCCCAGGCAGGGCAAGAGCAGGAATGAAGGTGTTCAAGGGGGCGGGGGCGTTGGCAGAAGTCGGCTGCATTGAACGGAGCCTGTTTGGGCTGCCAGTTCGATGCACCCGGTTCCCTGCCTTATCCAGGCGGCGAGATCTTGCGCGACGGCTTGCGCGTCCAGACGCACCCCACATTCCCATACAACCGCGACGCGCCAGCCGGCCGTGGCCAATGAGGCAACGGTGGCGGCATCCCGCTCTTGATTCCGGCGCAGCTTCTCGTCCCAGAAGGACGTCCTGGTCTTGGGCAGCCGGAAGAACGGGCAGTCGGAATGCCGATGCCAGAAGCAGCCATGAACGAAGACCACGGCGCGCCACTTGCGGAAGACTAGGTCCGGCTTTCCGGGGAGTCCCTTTGTGTGAAGCCGATATCTGAGTCCGGCGCTCCAGAGGAGCTTCCTGACCTTGACCTCCGGGGACGTGTCCTTGTCCCGGATACGAGACATTAGGAGCGAACGCCTTTCGGCGCTCATCACATCAACCATTTTGAAGAGTCCAGTCTTGTCCGCAGCACATAGGCACAATCAAAGCAGAATAGGCGTGATCGACATCTTTGCGGGCCCGGGCGGTCTTGGCGAAGGGTTCAGCAGTTTCGAGGCATCCCCGGGCTCCGGCCGCCATCCATTCGAGCTTGCCGTTTCAGCAGAGATGGAGCCTTCCGCCCACTCGACGCTCCGTCTGCGCGCCTTCTATCGTCTGTTGACGCGTGAGGAAGGACGCGTTCCGCCAGAATATCTCGCCTATCTGGAGCTGGCCGCGAAGGGCGAGAATGGGCCCCCGGGCGACCATTTCAGCAGGGGCAAGTGGAAAGCCATGTGGGACGAGGCTGAGCGTGAGGCATTGAACCTCACTCTGGGCGTAGACCAGCACAACCGCATCCTGAATGACAGGATTGCCGCGGAGAGAAGCAAGTACGACGAGCTAATCCTGATCGGCGGTCCGCCCTGTCAAGCGTACTCATTGGTGGGCCGGGCGCGCCAGAAGAACGTCAAAGGGTTCAGGACGAAAGGCGACACCAGACACTTCCTGTACAAGCAGTACCTCGGCATCTTGGCGGACTTCTCGCCGGCCGTATTCATCATGGAGAACGTCAAGGGCATCCTTACCTCAAAGGTTGGAAACCGCGAGATGTTCGGCGCCATCATGCGCGATCTCGAAGACCCCTCCGCGGCGCTCGCCACATCGCCACACCAAGGCACAAGCCGACAGCGCTATGTGTTGCTTCCCATCCATGTGAATGAAGGAGAGCGGACCTCCGAACTCGTCGCCAAGGATCCGGCCGGCTTCATCATCCGCTGTGAGAATCACGGAGTACCGCAGGCGCGCCACAGGGTCATCATCATGGGCGTACGCGAGGACGTGATGCATCCAGGAATCGGCACCATCCCTGGACTTGCCGTCGTCCAAGGCAAAGGGATCTCCATCGCGACTGCGCTCGCAGGCCTGCCGAAGCTCCGAAGCGGGCTCAGCCGTCAGCCGGACGACCCAGAAAAGTGGCGGAAAGCGATGGAATCCGAGCGGGACCGGGTCGCGAAGCTCATCCGAAACAGCCACCCGGACGTCTCCAAACGTCTCGAAAACCTGAGTCCAGCGCACAAACTTCCTCGACGTGCCATCGGGTACACCGGCGAAACAAGCGCGCTTGCTGAAAGCCTGAAGTCACCGGCACAGTCGGTCGTTCTGAACCATGAAACCCGCGGCCACATGAAATCGGATCTGGGGCGGTACATGTTCTGCGCGGCCTTTGCGGAGAGCTTCAAGCGCTCCCCGACAAGCAGCGAGTTCCCGAAACGTCTGGCACCCGACCACGTCAACTGGGAGACGGGAGCCTTTGCAGACCGCTTCCGCGTGCAGGTGCGCGGCAGGCCCTCCAATACAGTTACAAGCCACCTCTCCAAGGATGGCCACGCATTCATTCATTGGGATCCGTCGCAATGCCGCAGCCTGACCGTCCGTGAGGCTGCGAGATTGCAGACGTTCCCGGACGACTACCTGTTCCTTGGCAACAGGACGCAGCAGTATGTGCAGGTTGGGAACGCCGTTCCGCCTGGGATAGCCCGGCAGATTGCGGGTGTCGTGTGGAATATCCTGTCAAGTGATCCCGTAGGGGGCGGGTCGCATGGTGAATCAAGAACGTGAGTTGATACTGCGCCCAAGCGCAGGAACGCTGTTGGAGTCGATGCGCGATATCGGCTACTCATTCGACAGCGCCCTTGCGGATATCCTGGACAACAGCATCTCCGCAAACGCCAGAAGAATCGAGATCCTCAACGGTTTGGATGCCGAGAATCAGCCGTACATGGCAATCGTTGACGACGGCCATGGGATGGGGCCCGACGAGCTGACTGCCTCGATGCGGCATGGAAGCAAGAGTCCACTGGCTTCCAGGGAAGAGGGGGACCTGGGGCGCTTCGGTCTTGGCCTGAAGACTGCGTCGTTCTCCCAATGCAGAAGGCTCACGGTTGTCAGTCGCAAGGATGGTGAAGCACACGGACGCCGGTGGGATCTTGACCGTGTTGTGGAAGCTGACGAATGGCTGCTTCAAAGGCTGGATGCCCGTGAAATAGAAGAGCTTCCCGGCATCGAATCGCTCCCGCCGACAGGAACGCTCGTACTCTGGCAAGCGCTTGATCGACTCGATTCCGAGGATCCTTCCCCGGCCAGATTGTCAGTGGCCTTGAATGAACTCTTCGCGGAAGCACGTCGCCATCTGGCCCTCACCTTCCATCGATACATCAGGCCCGAACCGTTCGACCTGGATCTGGCACCAATCGAGATTTCCATCAACGGTTACCCGATCGAGGCAGCCGACCCATTCGCGCTCCATATGTCCCCGACGGCGGACAGCCATGAAGTCGCTCGTCTCAAGGCCGGCGATTTGCAGATCACGGCACAGGCATTCACGTTGCCACACCACTCCAGGCTGACACCTTCCCAGCTCGAGAAAATGGCGCTCGGCTCGACCTTGGCAGAGACCCAAGGTCTCTACATCTATCGGGCGAAGAGGCTGATCAGCGGCGGCACGTGGCTCGGCCTTGGCAAACGGTCGGAGATGTCCAAGCTGCTGCGCGTCCGTGTGGATGTGCCGACATCGCTGGACTCCTTCTGGGGCGTGGACGTTCGAAAATCGAGGATTCGTCCGCCATCCGCAGTGAGATCCAGGCTCCGGCCGCTGGTGGAGAGGATGACGCAAAGCGCCAAGCGGCCGTACACATACCGTGGACGCAAGCAGGTTCAGGACGCGACTCTTCCCATGTGGGACCGGATTGAGGAGCGTGGGCATATCCGCTACGTAATCAATCGCACGCATCCCCTGATCGAAGGAATCCGGTCAGCTGACGAGGATTTTTCGAAAGTCGAATCGATCCTGGCGGTAATCGAGGTCAGCCTTCCACTTGAGGCGATGTTCTCCGACGTCGGCTCGCATCCCCAGGATGTTCGTCAGGGCGATCTTGACGAGATGGAACTGGAGCAGCTGTTGCTGGCCTACATGGATGTCCTGGCTCCCAACAGCGATCGTCTTCCGGGAATCATCTACAACCAGATCAAGGGTGCTGCCCCGTTCAAGGACGACAAGCGGGTGCGGGACCTAGTCGAGAAGTACCGAGAAATTGACGATCAGTGAGGATCGTATGACCCAGGATGTACTCCTTGCGTTTGCGCGGACAGGCATGTCCACAAGCGACATCAAATCCCGAGAAGAGGTTCGGGAGTTGGTCGAGCGTATTGCGGCCTTGCCGCTGCTTCCCGGACGGCCCTCCAAAGATCAGATCAACGCAGTGGTGGAGCAGCTCGAGCATGAATTCATGGTCAGGCTCGGGCCCGCCCATACCATCGTAGGTGTCGGTCATAAACCATGGCTTGACGGCCGACGCCATGAGATCAACTTCAAGTATTGGCGTCGATACAACGACCTTCTTCGGGTCCACTTCGGTTTTCCAAAGCGTGTGGTGGATGGAATCGATGAGATTTCAGACAGGACCCTCGACCTGGCCGGAAATCCAGTTGAGGAGGGTACATGGAGTCGTCGTGGGCTTGTTGTAGGGCATGTTCAAAGCGGAAAGACCGCCAATTACATTGGATTGATCAACAAGGCAGCCGACGCCGGCTACAAGCTCATCATCCTTATCGCCGGACTGCACAGCAATCTGCGTTCGCAGACGCAAGAGCGGATCGACGAGGGATTTGTCGGCCGCGATTCGGATCAGCTGCTTGGTCGCAACACCAACGCCACTTGGCTTGGGGTTGGAAACATCGACCAGTCGTTCAGTGCCGTTGCCTATACGAGCCGCGCATACGATTTCACAAAGCCCCGCGCAGATGGCCTTGGCATACCGATCGGAAGCCTCTCGCAGCCCGCAATCTTCGTCATCAAGAAGAACAAGTCCATTCTCACCAACCTCATCGAATGGTTGCGAAGCACTAGCTCCGCCGGCGATGTGCTCACCATGCCGATCCTGGTGATTGACGACGAGGCGGACAATGCGTCGATCAACACGTCCAAGGACCCCAGCCTTCCGAATACGATCAACTCGCTCATCCGGCAACTTCTGGCAAGTTCAACGAGAAACACGTACATCGGGTTCACGGCGACCCCGTTCGCAAACATCTTCGTTGATCCGGAAAATGATGATGAGTTGCACAAGGAGGATCTTTTCCCGAGGGACTTCATCATCGGTCTTGACGCTCCTTCAAATTACGTGGGCCCCGTGGACTACTTCCTTGACGACAAGGAGTCAGGTCGGAACCTCTCTGTTCTTCTTGAGGATGCGGAGGAGTGGCTCCCGGTAAAGCACAAGATCGATGTACAGATCGACTCGCTCCCAGAGAGCCTGGAAGATGCAATCAACTGCTTTCTGGTATCCAAGGCGATCAGGATCCTGCGCGGACAGGGAGGCAAGCATCACTCCATGCTGGTGAACGTGTCGCGCTTCACTGGGGTCCAAGGTCGCGTGGCGTCCCTGATCAGCCAGCGTATGGATATCGTCGCGGCCGCCATTGAGAACAGGCATCGTCTCTCAGAGAGTGTCGCGCTCCGTGATCCGATCATGAAGTCGCTGCATGAGTCATGGTTCGAGCATTACGGATCGTCAACCGAAGAGTCCTGGGGGGGTGTCCAGAAGGCATTGCATCAGGCTGCGGCGAGTGTGCACGTGGTTGAGGTCAATGCCAGATCCGGTCCTGGCACGTTGGACTATCGAAGATATGCGGATACAGGCCTTAACGTAATCGCTGTGGGCGGAAACTCGCTGTCCCGAGGATTCACGCTCGAGGGGCTGACTGTCAGCTATTTCCTGAGAAACACCCAGATGTATGACACGCTTCTTCAGATGGGGCGTTGGTTCGGCTATCGCGATGGTTACAAGGACCTTTGCAGACTGTTCATCAAGTCCGACGCGTTCGATTGGTATGCCTACATAGCTTCGGCCAGCGAGGAGCTTCGCGACGAGATCGCCAAGATGGAGCGTTACGGACTCCGGCCGATAGACTTTGGGCTTGCCGTGCGTTCTCATCCGGGATCACTCATTGTGACGGCGCGCAACAAGATGCGAACTGCCAAGGAGATCGTGCGCAAGGTCGGCTTGGCGGCCAGACTTGTCGAGTCGTCCCTTGTTGTTGCACGTGGTGAGTCGGTGGGAGGTAACTGGGAGCGGTCCGGCACCTTCATCAGGCGTCTCGCCGAGTCAGGTCTTCCGCGCCTGCCTCTTCGGGAGGATCCTGGTCCGAAGGCATCCATAGTGTTCCAGGACGTGCCCCAGGATCAGGTGCTGGAGTTCATCGGTGGCTTCGTGCTGCCGCCGGGGAATCCTGAGATGGCCGCAACTCCCCTCATCGACTATGCGACGAAACGGGGGTTCGAGTTGTGGGACGTCCTGGTGGCGTCGAATACTCGTGCCGATGAGGCGAGTACGATCGATATTGCGGGCATCAAGGTCGGCCTCCAGGCGCGCGCCGCGAATGTGCGCGGTGCGGGAGCGCACACTGCTCTTTCGGTCTCGAAGAACAAGCGCCGTGTTGCGTCACGTGGTCAGGAAGCGGCTGGGCTGACGCCCAGTCAGCGGAAGGCCGTCGAGGAGGCTTGGCGTTCGGAAAAGGGAGACGCGAGCATCCCTGACCGGATGTATCGTGAGGTGCGCCAGCGACCCTTGCTGATGATCCACCTTCTGGATATGCAGGTGGAACAACCGGAAGGGAATGCGCCGAAGTCGGAGCGGCACGCCGCCTACGGAATCAGCTTCCCGGGGCTGCAGGAAGGACAGGTGGAGCAGAAAGTGGTCTACACCGCGAATGTGATTGCATTCCGTGAGATGTACGGCGATCCGGACGCGGAGGGGGACGATGATGACGACGAAAGCCAGGAATGACCCTTGGACCACCCTATCGCCCCAAGGAGGCGAATGGGTGGGTCGGCGCGCCGTGGTGGGACATCCGCTCGCCACCTTCTGGATGATCCATCCAGACGGCTCGCCGGCCTTGCTTGTGAAGCAGGTGCCATTGGACAGCTTGCCAGCTGAACTTCCGAAGCTCAGGGGACTTGGAATCGCTGTCCGTGAGGAACCGGATCAGACTGCCGCCGTTTCGCTTCACCTGCGGGTGCCTGAGGATCGAGACGTATTCCTAAGGCTGTGTGAGGACGTGCTGGCCTACTCCGGCGAGTCCGATGACCGTGGTGCATCAGCGCTCAGGCTGTTCAGTCGGTTGCGCCGTTGGCAGTCACTCTTCGGCTTGGCCAAAGGAAATGAGCTGTCCGATGAGGAAATGCGCGGCCTTGTCGGCGAGCTGGCGCTGCTTCATGGTCCGCTCACCGGAAAGCTTGGGCTCGAGTCCGCGCTTACGGCGTGGGTTGCGCCCATGCGACACGCCCAGGATTTCGTGCTCGATGGCTACGCCATCGAAGTCAAGAGTCGCGTGGCTGGTGCCAGGAATCAAGTAAGAATCTCATCGCTTGATCAGCTTGAGGCCCAGAGTGGTGGTCTTGGGCTCGTTGTGGTCGAACTGCTTCCTGCCAGTGAAGCGGATGGCGGGAAGTCGCTCAACGATTTCGTGATTGGGCTGCTTGATGAAGCCGAGGCATGCGGAAGCCAGGTCTTCGAGGATGCCCAGCGGAAGCTCGCGGAATGGGGTTACGTGGCGTCGCGGAACTATGACCGCCATAGATTCGTCATCCATTCGATCTCTGCGTTTGCCGTAACCGATGGCTTTCCGAGGTTTACGCGCTCCGAGACTGATCCCAGGATTATCGACGGCAGCTACGTCCTTGGATTGCAAGCGCTCGGATCATTCGCGGTCGACTTGGCAGGGATGATTGAGAACCGCTAGGGGGGGCGGACTGATGGAAGAAGAGATTCAGCGTTATCGTGCCGATCTTCTGGTCGAAATCCAGGCAGGTGCCGTCACAGCTTCGGACTATGAGCGTACCCGTTTCATTGAGCGCGCCTGCGAGATCCTTCAGACAGGCGAGGAGTTCACCGACTACGGTCTCTGCAGGGCACATGCATGGTGGAAGCGATCCGAGGTCAGATTGGATGGCTACAGCCTTTCCGAGGCCGACGGCGTACTCAGCCTGATCGTTGCAAGCTATTCAGGTGCCGAGGAGCCCGAAGCGCTCAGGACGGACGAACTGAGAAGCCTGATCGACCAGGTTCACAATTTCCTCCAAGGGAGTGTTTACGGCGATGTGGCGTCCCTTTGGGACGAGAGCCATGAGGCGCATGCCCTCTCCCGTGAGATCTTCAGCTTCTCGAACGAACTGCTCACCAAGGCCCGGATCTACGTTGTCTCCGATCGACCGGTCGGAACGAAGCTGGGACGGATCCAGGCTCCCAAACTCGGGACCAAGGAGGTCGAAGTCCAAGTCTGGGACATCGCACGACTCTCCCGTGCCGACATGTCCAATTCCGGGCGGGAGGCGATCACGATCAACTTCACTGAGGAGTATGGGTCCGGGATCCCCGCGCTGCCGGCCTTGTCCGTGGGTGCCGAGTACAAGTCGTTTCTTTGCGTCATGCCGGGTGACGTCCTGGCCAGTCTCTACGACCGGTTTGGCGGCCGAATTCTTGAACAGAACGTTCGTGCGTTCCTGGGTGAGGGCCGAAAGGTCAACAAGGGTATCCGTCAGACGCTGCGGGAGAACCCATCCATGTTCTTCGCGTACAACAACGGATTGACGGCGACGGTTTCCGGCCTGGAACTGGAGACAAGCGATTCCGGGCTGACAATGATTACGTCGGCCACCGATTTTCAGGTCGTCAATGGAGGCCAAACTACTGCCTCCCTTTACTGGGCACGGAAGGCCGGATATCCGCTGGACCAGGTGTCCGTGCAGATGAAGCTGTCTCAGCTGCCTGAAGAGGGCTTCGAAGAGGCCGTGCACGACATCGCACGCTTTGCCAATGCGCAGAACGCTGTGTCGGCCTCCGACTTGTTCGCAGGACATCCGTACTTCAAACGAATCGAGACGATCTCACGCCAGGTATTGGCTCCATCGACCAAGGCTGGAGAGGTTGGAAGCTACTGGTTCTTTGAACGAACCCAAGGTAGCTACAACGTTGAGTTGAAGCGAAAGAAGGGGCTTGCTGCCAAGACCTGGGAGCTTATCCATCCGCGCAAGCAGAGAATTACGAAAACTGACATTGCGCGTTACGAGGTGACGTGGAGTTCCGTGCCTCACAGCGTATGTGCAGGTGCCCAGAAGAATACGGCCGCCTTTGCGAAGATCATAGGTGACCAGTGGTCCAAGAGCCCGGAGGCTTTCGACAACGATTACTACAAGTCTGTTGTTGGCAAGGCCATTCTTACGCGTGCTTTGGACGGCGCCGTACCAAGTCAGGAATGGTATCCAGGCTCAATGCTTCGACAGGTTGTCACCTACACGATTGCTCTGATCGCTGACAGACTCGGCGGGATTCGTCGTGTAATGGACTTTGATGCGGCATGGAAGGCACAAGCAGCCCCAGCCTATTTTATCGACGAGGCCCTTCGCATTGCGGAAGAGGTCGTACCCTACCTTCAGGACATCCCGGCAGAGCAGGTGCGAAATCGACTCGTTACGGAATGGGCCAAGAGAGAAGCATGCTGGATCCGGGTGCAGGAGTCCGACATCGTGCTTAGCGATGAATTTGTGGCCTGTGCCAAGAAACAGAATATGACCGAAGTTAAGGCGGTCTCGTGGGCACAGCGAGCACATGGTCTATGGACTGATGGAACATGGAAGCGTTTGATTGCCTGGGAGATGGAGCAAGGCGTGCTCACGTCCGGAGAGAGAGAGCTGGTAGAGCGCGCTGCGATTGCACACAGCTTTGGGTTCAAGGGATTTCGCCTGCAGAAGCTAAAGGAGGCGTGGGAAAAGGCAGTAGATGGCGGGTTTGTTTGAGAACAATTTCGAATGGTGCTCGTAAGAACGATTCGCCCACAGCGACGGTGATCAGCGACTCAGGAAAGGATTTTTTGTCATGGACGAGGAGCGTCCCCATGACTCGCTCGGCGACATGACCCCGGTCGAGTATCGTCAAGCCGCCGAAGGTTCTACTTTTGAAATGTCTGCTTGACGGGGAAGCTTACGCCTTGATCGAACTGTTCGCTCTGCGCTGGCCAGACTGTCTGTCGAGGTAAGGTCAGACTCGCGAGAGGCCGGAACGGATGAGCTATTTCATCCCGAGATGCTTAGAAGATCCGACAAATCCCACCCGTGAATAGCGCCGTCTGAGCCTAAAGCTTCTCATCGGCGTCGGAGCAGACCTAGTCACTGTCCGGCGCGCCTCTTCCACTTCTCCTGCATGTTGCATTTTTGCGATAAGCTCAGAGGCGGAGGGGGCCTAGTAAAGACGGTTTCAGGTGCGCCCTGACCCGCAAGAAGGGGAAAGCGCATGTTGCTTCGGTAACAGTTCTAGGTCTGTCTCGAACAGCCCCCTCCACTATTTACACGCTCGATCGGCGACGAGCTATCTCATAGATCGAGTAAAGAGTCGATTCGTCACTAGATGGTTTTCCATTCCCGGTCGTAAAAATGTTTCGCTCTAGCACCACCCGAACGATTGCCTCGTGACGTTGGAAGAACGTGATTCTTGCCGTAACTCCCTCATAGAACCGTTCGCGGACCTGGCCGTTAGGAAGTGGCAATTTTTCAGATGGGGTCAGGCGCTTCTTGGCGATCCCGTGATGAGGCTCAAGTAGCCTGCTTGCGCTCGGAAGTAACAGCAATGACTGGAGTATTCTTGACTTCGTTCGACCAGCTCTAGTCATATGCCGCCAACCGCGGTTAGTAATCCTGACACCACCAAATGACGTGGGACTAATCTTGGATTCGTTCATCCAGTCTTTATAGAATTTCTTGCTACGCTCATGAATGCTTTCGTGTACAGCCACATTCTGATCTGGCAAAGTTTGCGACCATGCAAATCCCCGCGGTGCCTCTATGCGTGGCAACTTCCGAAACTCGGTCCAACGCCAGCAGAGATTGAACATAGCGGACTTCCCCACCAGGCCGGCCAGGGTGCGTTTTGGATCAAAAATCATATTTCCGGACCCGGCGTAGCTTAAAGGATTCCTAAGGTCAGCCCAGAATGCAGTCGGGTTATTTCCTTGAGATTTAGGTGGGATAACGTTAATCATGATCACGGGACCCGGGAACGATAGCCATCGGGGTCGATGGCTGGCGACGTAATCCTTTCCGAGCTGGATCTTGTATGGACCAGTCGGCACCGTTTTAACGTATCCAGTTTTCACTTGGGCAAATATTACATCTCCGGTAGCACCTCTATAGCCCTTCTTCCCATCGCGCCTCTTGAGAAGGATGAGGATGTCCAAGCTGTTATCATTGTGTGCAGAAACCACTTCCACGCCGCACGCCCATTGCCCTTCAATAATCCATTGAAGCCAGCTAATCCCAAGTTGGCCAATGTGATTGGTATCTCTCAGTGCCTTGCCCACGTCATTTCCCTGTCGACGAGATCTGTGAAGTATTCTATCGGCGCCGCGGCATGATTGCCTGACAGCTGCTTCCCGCTTAGATCCGGGCTTGGTTCGGTGTCGCACCCCATTATTGAAAATAGGGTCTTGACCGCATCGTCTTGCCAGTCCGCTTCTGGCCAAAAGCAGCCTTTAATTGCGACCGGCCCTGATTAGATGTTGAGGACCGGGAAGATCTCCTGGCCCAGATCGACGTCCTTCATCTCCACCATCAACGCCAAGATGACCGGCACCAGCGTACCCAGGATGGCGACACCATCCCGCAGCTGCGCCCGATTCACGCTGCTGGCCCATGTAGTTCCTCCATGCACCAGCTGGTTGCGCAGCATGTAGAGCCGATCAAGGATCACCTGCAGCAGGACGTCGACGCGCTTGTCCAGGACCGCGCGCATTGCAATTTCCCGACTGTCGCTGAACTGCCGCTCCCACCTCCCGCTGCCATCGTGCTCACGCAGTGCGCGCCAGAATGGTTCGTACACGAACCTGTTGTCGATCAGCGTCCGGATTGGCCCGGAAAACTGGCGGAACAGGACCGCGTGCAGGCGCTGCTCGAGGTCATGCTCCACCAGTACGGCGATGAAGCGCCTGATCTGGACCAGCTCCCGCTCCTCGAAGCGGAACTCGTGGGCATAGGCTGCGTTGAGCGCGATCCAGAGGAAGATGAAGGCGGCGTCCGGGTCGTCGGCCTCCTGCTCGGCGCGTGCCAGCCAGCTGATGGCGCGATGGATGCGCACGCGAAGGCCTTCAGGCTGGTCGTCGCGCACCAGCCGGTGCCGGGCTTTAAGCGTGTCGGACGTGATGACAGGCATGGTTCCCTCCCCTTCATCCGGACCCTATGCGTTCCAGGCAGCAACAATAGCCGTTGCGCGTTCCCGCCCCGCGTCCAGCGGTTCCGGACGCGTCTTCGACGACAGCAGTCCGCGCGCCTTGCGCCCAAGGAAGTAGGCGATGCGCTCCGCGTTCGCGCCCGAGGGATGCGGCAGACCGCTGAGGATCTGCTGGCCGTCGAGTTTGCCCAAGGTGACCAGATGCTGGCAGGCGGCCTCCGCAGCTGAGCCCAGCGGTACAAAGAGTGCTTTCGGCAGGGCCTCGCACTCCGATGCGAACCAGGTTTCGAGCTGCTCGCGCAGGAGCGGGCTGCGCAGCAGGCCCGAGCCGCTGAAATTCTTCGCACCTTCGAAGACGGGGTAGCGCAGCGCCGACGTGAAATGCACCAGATCGGTCCGTGTCGTCCAGAGTTCCGCGGTCGACTGCAGGCCCAGGCGTTCCGCCAGCCCGACATGGTCGAGCAGGTTCACCAGGTTGCTCCGCATCGGTCCCGCGAAGCTTGCGGCCGTCTTGGCTCGGGCGCGCGCCTCGGCTTCACCGAGACCATCCTGCAGGCAGCGCGCTGCCGTCCTGATGGCTTCGATCGCCTGGACGCGTCCGGGCGTGATGCCGACGAGAACCACCTTGGCGCCGATGTTCATATGGTCGAAGGGCGCGTAGTAGATCCCGTGGCGCGCATCGCCGGTGACCCGGAGTGAAGCGGGAAGCGGTTGCTCGATGTCGAAGTTGGACGGAAGGTTCGCGATGGTTGCGGCGTAGCGGTGGAACAGGTCGGTGGTGCTCATGATGGGATCTGTCTCGGATTCTCGGGAGAAGGGTCAGGCGGCTTCGACGCGGCTGCGTGCAAGCCGTTCGAAGCGCACGCCGGCGACGATTCCGGCAACGCCCTTCGGTCCGGGCCTGCGCCAGCGCGGCGTGGGCATCCGCTGCAGTGCCTCCAGGGCATCCATGTAGCTGTCGAACCTGGTCTCGCTGCCCTTCTCGCCGACCGTGAACCGGCCACCCGACGCGCAGGAGGGGGCGAAGATCGAGCCGTCGCGGGCCACGGGAACGAACAGGTAGTCCTCGACATGCTCCGGGGTGGGTGCGGAGTCCATCGGCTCGTCCTTGCCCTGTGTCGGCAGATAGCCGTTCTGGATCAGCCAAGGAAGGACGTCGGCGGTTGCGGCATAGCGCTTCCCGTCGTGCTCGTACGTCGGGAACACCTTCCTGTACGCGGTGGTCGTCACCGTGGCGTCGCGCTTGCCGGTGAGCAGGGCGATCTCGCCCATCGTCAGTGGCTCGTCCTGGTCGACCTTGAGCCGAGCGGCGGCGAGGTCGACCAGTTGGCTCATCAGCCCGCTGTGGAAATAGCCCAGCGGAACGTCGCCTGCGCCGTCCTCGAAGGGGGCGGGCACGTGCTCCCACTCGCCGTCCGCCTTCTCGGCCTCGTACTCGGCCACAACGGACGGCGGGAACACGCCCTCGACCACGAAGCGGAGCTGCTGGATGTCAGCGGCGACGGTGTCGGCCCAGCGCTGTGCGTGCACATAGGACTCGAGCGTGGATACCCGGCGGCCGATCTCGTAGTCGGTGACGGGCGGCAGCTCGTCCGGGTGGCGCGAATCGGGGAAGTGGCTGTCCCCTGGCAGGTCGAGCATGCGGAGACTGGCGTCTTCGCCGATGGCCCATTCAGTCAGGAGGGCAAGGTGGGTGATGGCGAGGCGGACCTCGCGGTCGAGGAGGTCGGGTGAGTAGGTCATTGGGCTGCTCATGTGATGTCGTGACAACACAATATCACCTCCTAGTGATTGTGCAAGTGTTGAATCACGAAATCACAAGCGCAGCGGGCGCAGCCCGGCATGGTCCAAGGCGTTCGCCCAAGACCGGCAGTCACTAAAGGAGGACGGGAGGCACGCCGCTGTCCCGGAGGCTTGTACTCAAGCCGGGGAGGGGCCTTCGCGAACGCTGTCCCAGCAGCGTCCCATTTTCGTCACAGGGAAGATGGCGCGCCTGGAGGGATTCGAACCCCCGACCAATGGCTTCGGAAGCCACTACTCTATCCGGCTGAGCTACAGGCGCGTTTTGTAAGGACTTTCTGCTTCGGGCCAGCCACTTTCGAGTAGTGGCCCGGTGACACTCTGGAACCTGTTGCCGACCAATGAGCAGCGGCTTCGGAAGCCACTACTCTATCCGGCTGAGCTACAGGCGCGCAGACCGCCATTTTCCACTATCTGGCGGATTGAAGCGAGGGGCCCGGACACGGCTGCGGCGAGACGCCGTCGCGCTGCTGGGCCAGCGGCCGCGGCGGCGCCCCGGCGGTACCATGTCCGCCATGTCCTACGAACGTTTCGAGGCGCGCGCGCCCGCTGCGCCCACCTGGCGCGAGCGCCTGGGCCTGTACTGGAAGCTCATGCGCGCGGACCGGCCGATCGGCTGGTTGCTGCTGCTCTGGCCCACCTGGTGGGGCCTTTGGATCGCCGCCGAAGGCGTGCCGCCGCTGTGGATCCTGTTCGTCTTCAGCGCCGGCGTGTGGCTGACGCGCGCCGCCGGCTGCGTCATCAACGACTACGCCGACCGCTGGCTGGATCCGCACGTCGAGCGCACCCGCGAGCGTCCGCTGGCCACCGGGGCGGTGCGCGGCCGCGAGGCGCTGGCGCTGTTCGCGGTGCTGATGCTGGCGGCCTTCGCGCTGGTGCTCACGCTCAACCGGCTGACCATCCTGATGAGCTTCGTGGGCGTGTTCCTGGCCGCGACCTATCCGTATCTGAAGCGCTACACGCACCTGCCGCAGGTCTACCTGGGCATGGCCTTCGGCTGGGGCATCCCGATGGCCTTCGCGGCGGTGCAGGGCGAGGTGCCGCCGGTGGCCTGGGTGCTGTACGCGGCCAACATCCTGTGGTCGACGGCCTACGACACCTGGTACGCCATGGTGGACCGCGACGACGACATCAAGGTCGGCTCGAAGTCGACCGCGGTGCTGTTCGGCGACATGGACCTGGTGGCGCAGGGCGTGCTGTACGCGTTGACCTTCCTCGGGCTGGCGCTGGTCGGCCGCCAGGCGGGGATGGGCACGTGGTACTGGGCGGGCCTGGGGGTGGCGCTCGTGCTGGTGGCCTGGCAGTTCATGATCTGCCGCAACCGCGAGCGCGGGCCCTGCTTCCGGGCCTTCCTGCACAACCACTGGGTCGGGATGGCGGTGTTCGCCGGCATCGCCGCCGACTTCGCGCTGCGCGGTGGAGCGTGACCGCGGCGCCGGCATCGGCCTTGGCCTTGACCGCAAGGGGGCCGGCGCGACCATGACGCGGCCGAGGCATCGACTCTGGCCCAATAGCCGCCGCTCCTCCCGGCCAGGCTACTGATGGCGCAGACCCCCGACATTCCGCCCGACGTCCCGCCCGATTCCGCGCCGCGCCCCTCGGCGCTGTCGGCGATGCGCTATCCGATCTTCCGCCGGGTCTGGTTCGCGAGCGCGTCATCGAACTTCGGCGGCATGATCCAGTCGGTCGGCGCGTCCTGGCTGATGATCTCGATCGCGAAGTCGGCCGACATGGTGGCGCTGGTGCAGGCCTCGGTCGCGCTGCCGGTCATGCTGTTCTCGCTGGTGGCCGGAGCGATGGCCGACAACTACGATCGCCGCCGGATGATGCTGGGCGCGCAGGTGTTCATGCTGCTGGTATCGGTGGCGCTGGCGCTCTGCACCTGGGCGGGGCTGGTCACGCCGTGGCTGCTGCTGCTCTTCACTTTCCTGATCGGCTGCGGCGCGGCCTTCAACGCGCCGGCCTGGCAGGCCTCGGTGGGCGACATGGTGCCGCGCGCGGAGCTGCCGGGCGCGGTGGCCTTCAACAGCATGGGCTTCAACATCGCGCGCAGCGTCGGGCCGGCGGTCGGCGGCGCCATCGTGGCCGCGGCCGGGGCTGCCGCCGCGTTCGCGGTCAACGCGGTGAGCTATGTCGCGCTGGTGGTGGTGCTCGCCCGCTGGCGGCCTGAAGCAAAGCCGCGGCTGCTGCCGCGTGAGGCGCTCGGCAGTGCGATGGCCGCGGGCGTGCGCTACGTGATGATGTCCCCGGTCATCCGCACGGTGCTGGGGCGCGCCTTCGTCTTCGGCCTGGGCGCAAGCGCGGTGATGGCGCTGATGCCGCTGGTCGCCCGGGACCTGATCGTCGGCGGCCCGCTGACCTACGGCCTGCTGCTGGGCGCGTTCGGCCTGGGCGCGATCGGTGGCGCGATGGGCAGCACGCGCCTGCGCGGCGCGCTGTCGAACGAGGGCCTGGTGCGCTGGGCCTGCGTCGCCTTCGCGCTTGCGGCGGCGGTCGCGGCCATGAGCAGCTGGCTGCTGCTGACGATGGCGGCGCTGCTGCTGGGCGGCGCGTCGTGGGTACTGGCGCTGTCGACGTTCAACGTGACCGTGCAGCTGTCCACCCCGCGCTGGGTCGTGGCGCGCGCGCTGTCGCTGTACCAGATGTCGGCGTTCGGCGGCATGGCGCTGGGCAGCTGGCTGTGGGGTTTCCTCGCCGAGCAGGGCGGCGTGCGCACGGGCCTGTTCGGCGCGGCGCTGGTGATGGTCGCCTGCGCGCTGCTCGGCTTCTGGCGCCCGTTGGCCAGGCTGACCGAGCTCAACCTCGACCCGCTCAGCCGCTGGAAGGAGCCCGCCACCGCCGTGCCGGTGCAGCCGCGCACCGGGCCGGTGGTGATCACGATCGAATACCTGATCGGCGAGGAGGACGTGCCGGAGTTCCTGCACGCGATGGCGGAGCGCCGCCGCATCCGCCGCCGCGACGGCGCGCGCAACTGGCGCGTGCTGCGCGACCTTGCCGATCCGCAGGTCTGGATCGAACGCTATGCGACCCCGACCTGGCTCGAATACGTCCGCCACAACAGCCGCCTGACCCACGACGACGCGACCATCCCCGCCCAGTTGCGCGCGCTGCACCGCGGGCCGGAAGGCCCGCGGGTGCGCCGGATGATCGAGCGCCAGCCGAGCGACCTGCACACCGTGCCGACGTCCGGGCCGCAGGCGCTCACGGAGCCGGTGGCCGATCCGCGGAGTACGTAGGGCCCCCATCCCGGGGTTCCGCCGCTGCGGCGCGACGCACCTAGGGCGCGCGGGCGCAGATCCAGGCGTCCACCCGCTCCACGCCGACATCGAACAGGGCGTCGGCGGCGGCGTGCAGGGTGGCGCCGGTGGTCATGACGTCATCGACCAGGACGACATGTGGCGGCGGCGTGGCCCGCACGCCGGTTTCGAACGCATCGCGCAGGTTGCCGGCACGCGCCTCCGCGTCGAGCCGCGACTGGGGAGCGGTCTTGCGCGTGCGCAGCAGGAAATCGCCGCGCACAGGGACGCCGAGCATCCGTCCCAGCGGGCGCGCGAGTTCCAGGGCCTGGTTGAATCCGCGTTCGCGAAGGCGGCTGCGGTGCAGCGGAACCGGCACCAGCGCATCCGGCAGGGCATGTCGGGAGAGGCTGGCGGCCATGGCCTGGGCCAGCAGGCGCCCGGCGGCGAGGTCGCGGTGAAACTTCAGCCGGGGAAGCAGCCGATCGAGCGGAAAGCCGTAAAGGAAGGTGGCATGGGTCTGGGTCAGCGGCGGCGGAGCATGCTGGCAGGCGCTGCACAGCCGAGGCGGCGAAGGGCGCGGCGAACCGGCCGGTATTGTGGGAGCAGCGGTGATCGTCGCGCCCGGAACTGTGGGAGCAGCAGCGACCATCCTGCCCAGGACGGCGGGTGCGGTACCCGCAGGTGCGGCAGTTCGCGCGGCCGCCGGTGGCAGCGGCATAGCGCAGCTCAGGCAGGCGGGGGGCATCCACGGCAGGGCGGCCTCGCAACGGGCGCAGAGGTCGAAGCGGTCCACCGCCGGTTCCCGGCATACCAGGCAGCGCGGGGCCCATAGCCCGCGGCCCAACCGCGCCAGCCAGCCGTCAACCGGAACGGCCTGTGCGAGGTTGACAGGTGCGGGCATGCTTTCCAGACTGCCCGGTCAGCTCCGCAAGCGCCTTCAGGAACACGCCATGCCCGCCGTCAGTGAATTCCGCGCCGGTGATGCCGCCGCCCCGCGCCACGACTGGACCCGCACCGAGGTGGAGGCGCTGCTCGACCTGCCGCTGCCCGAACTGCTGTTCCGCGCCGCCAGCGTGCATCGGCAGACCTTCGATCCGGCCGAGGTCCAGGTCAGCACCCTGCTGTCGGTGAAGACGGGAGGCTGCCCGGAAGACTGCGCCTACTGCCCGCAGGCACAGCGCTACGACACCGGCGTCGATGCGCAGAAGCTGATGGAGACCGACGCGGTGCTGGAGAAGGCCCGCCAGGCCAAGGCCGCCGGCGCCTCGCGCTTCTGCATGGGCGCCGCCTGGCGCTCGCCCAAGGACCGCGACATCCCGAAGGTCGCTGCGATGATCGCCGGCGTGAAGTCGCTGGGCCTGGAGACCTGCGCCACGCTCGGCATGCTCACCGGCACGCAGGCGCAGGCGCTGAAGGACGCCGGCCTCGACTATTACAACCACAACATCGACACCGATCCGGAGAACTACGGCCAGATCATCCGCACCCGCGACCTGCAGGACCGCTTCGACACCCTGGAACACGTGCGCGACGCCGGGCTCAAGACCTGCTGCGGCGGTATCGTCGGCATGGGCGAGACCCGCCGCCAGCGCGCCGGCTTCCTGCAGACGCTGGCGACCATGCCGGCGCACCCGGACTCGGTGCCGATCAATCGCCTTGTGCAGGTGGAGGGCACGCCGCTGCACGGCACTGCCGAACTCGATCCCTTCGAGTTCGTGCGCACGATCGCCGTCGCCCGCCTGCTGATGCCGAAGTCGATGGTGCGGCTGTCGGCCGGCCGCGAGCAGATGTCCGACGAGCTTCAGGCGCTGTGCTTCTCGGCCGGCGCCAACTCGATCTTCCACGGCGAGAAGCTGCTGACCACCGGCAACCCCGACGTCGCCCACGACCAGGCGCTGTTCGACCGCCTGGGCCTGCGCGCGATGCAGGTCCGCGTGGATGCCGAGGGCCACGATCACGGCGGCACGGTGCACGCCGACATCGTCGACCCGCCGGCCCGGACCTGCGCGGCCTAGCAGCGCGCCATGGCTGCCAAGCGCCCCGACCTCCGCCGCCGCGCGCAGGCGCAGCGTGCCGAAGCGCTGGCGCGTGATCTGGTGCGCAGTCGCCGCGTGGTCGGCCGCCGCGACGGCGTGCGCATGGAGATCGACGGCCGATGGCTGCTGGACTTCTGCGGCAACGACTACCTCGGCCTGTCGCAGCAGTTCCAGGTGGTGGATGCGATGCAGGGCGCCGCCGCCCGCGACGGCGTCGGCGGCAGCGGCTCGCACCTGGTCAGCGGCCACCATGTCGCGCACGAGGCGCTGGAACGCGAGGTCGCGGACTGGCTGGAGGTGCCGCGCGCGCTGGTCTTCGGCAGCGGCTACGTGGCCAACCTGGCCGTGCAGCAGGCACTGCTGGGCGACGGCGACACCAGCGTCCAGGACCGGCTCAACCACGCCAGCCTGATCGACGGCGCGCGCCTGGCCGGCTGCCGCCTGCGCCGCTATCCGCACGCCGACGCCGAGGGCGCGCTGCGCCAGCTGCGTTCGGTGCCCGAGGGTGCGGCGATGCTCGCCACCGACGGCGTCTTCAGCATGGACGGCGATGTCGCCCCGCTGCGCCAGCTGGCCCTGGCCGCGCGCATGCAGTCGGCCCTGCTGTACGTCGACGATGCCCATGGCGTCGGCGTGCTGGGTCCTGGCGGCCGCGGCAGCGTGGCCGAGGCGCGCCTGGGCGTAGCCGAGGTGCCGTTGCAGCTGGTCACCCTGGGCAAGGCCCTGGGCGGCTACGGCGCCGTGGTGGCGGGCGACGTCGATCTCATCGAGCACCTTGCCGGCACCGCGCGCCCCTATCTCTACACCACGGCGCTGCCGCCGCCGCAGGCCGCCGCGGCGCTGGCCTCGGTGAAGCTGGCGCGCCGCGAACACTGGCGGCGCGAGAAGCTGGGTGCGCTGGTGCAGCGTTTCCGCGCGGGCATGCAGGCGGCGGACTTCGAACTGCCGCCCTCCGACAGCCCGATCCAGCCCGTGCCCTGCGGCGACAACGCGCGCGCGCTGGACATGGCCGCGCGCCTGGAGGCCGAGGGCTTCCGGGTGGCCGCGATCCGCCCGCCGACCGTGCCCGAAGGCCGCGCGCGCCTGCGCGTGACCCTGTGCGCCGCGCATGACGAAGACCAGGTGGACGCGCTGGTCGCCGCCCTTGCCCGCAGCCGCGACCATGTCGATGCCAGCGCGGCCTGACCGCGCCCGGCACCCGCCGCAAACCGTGTCCACCAAGAGTCCTGTCCCCGCCCCGGGCCGCGCCCTGGCCGCCATCGGCGTCGCCCTCGGCGCGTCGCTGTTCTTCACCCTGACCTATGTGATCAACCGCGCCGCCGCCGACCAGGCCATGCACTGGGCGTGGATCGCCTCGCTGCGCTACCTGTTCACGCTGCCGCTGATGCTGCCGCTGATGCCTTTCCAGGGCGGCGCGAAGCCCGTGCTGCGCGCGATTGCAGCGCATCCCCGCGCGTGGCTGCGCAGTTCGCTGATCGGCTTTGGAGTGTTCTACCTGGGTCTCAGCTATGCCGCCGCCAGTGGGCCGTCGTGGCTGGTTGCCGGCACCTTCCAGTTCACCGTGATCGCCGGGATGCTGTGCGCGCCGTTCCTGTACCGCGATGCGCGGCGGCGGATCCCGCGCGCCGGGCTGGCGGTGGCGGCGGTGATCTTCGCCGGCGTGCTGCTGATGCAGTTCGGCCACGCGAGCGGCGCGCTGGACCGGGCGGGCTGGATCGCGCTGGCCTGCCTGCTTGCGGCCGCGTTCGCCTTCCCGCTCGGCAACCGCATGCTCCTGCTGCACCTCGAAGACACCGGGCAGTCGCTCAACGCCACCCAGCGCGTGTTCGGCATGACGCTCGCCAGCCAGCCGCTGTGGTGGCTGCTGGCGCTGTATGCCTTTGCCACCCAGGGCGCGCCGACGGTGGCGCAGCTGTGGCTGGGCGCAGCGGTGGCCCTGTTCGCGGGCGTGATCGCGATGGTGCTGTTCTTCCAGGCCACCGGCATGGTGCGCACCCAGCCCCTGGCGCTGGGCGCGGTGGAGGCCATGCAGGCCTCGGAAGTGCTGTTTGCCGTCCTGCTGGGCGTGCTGCTGCTGGGCGAGGACTGGCCGCGGGGCATGGCGCTGGCGGGCGCGGCGGTGGTGGTGCTGGGCATCATCGGCTTCGCCTGGGTGGTGGCGCGGCCGGCCGCGGGCAGCGAGCGGGCAACGCGGGCGCTGCGGACGGACCGGGGTGCCTGAGCAGGTCATCGCGGCGTGGCGCCCGCTGGCCGTCAACCAGGGCGCGCTGCTCCAGGTTGACAGCGTGCGGCACGGTTTCCAGACTTGCCGGTTCACCGCATTGCCCATCCGGAAGAATCCCATGCCCGCTTCCCGGGACGCCCACGAGTCGCGCCGCCAGACGCCGGCGGCGACGTGAGCGCCGACCTGCACATCGATGTCCAAGGCCGCGGCGCACCGCTGGTGCTGCTGCACGGCTGGGCGATGCACGGCGGCGTGTTCGCGCCGCTGGTGGAACGCCTGGCCGATCGCTTCGAGCTGCATCTGGTCGACCTGCCGGGCCACGGCCGCAGCCGCGACAGCGCGGTGCCGCTGGAACCCGGGGCCGTGGTCGAGGCCGTCGCTGCGCGCGTGCCGGTGGCGCCGTGGCTGGGCTGGTCGCTGGGCGGCATGTTCGCCCTGCGCGCAGCGGCGACGCGACCGGAACGGGTACCGGGGCTGGTGATGATGTGCTCGGCACCGCGCTTTGTGCGCGATGCTGCAGGAATCGCGGCCGTGGCCGCTCACACAGATGGCAGTGACACGTCGCCCACGGTGGTGGGAGCGACTGCAGCCGCGACCGTCGACGCGGGCCGCTACGGCATGTCGCCGGAGATCTTCGCCGGCTTTGCCGACGGCCTGCGCAACGATTACCACGGCACGCTCGAACGCTTCATCGCGCTGGAAGCCTTTGGCTCCGACGACTCCCGTGGCGAACTGCGGGCACTGCGGAACGAGGTGTTCGCGCGCGGCGAGCCGCCGGCGGCCGCGCTCGCGCGCGGGCTCGACCTGCTGCACGAGGTCGACCAGCGGCCGCTGCTGCCGCGGCTCCAGGTGCCGAGCCTGTGGATCGCCGGCCGTCGCGACCGCGTGGTGGATCCGCGCGCCATGCGTGCCGCCGCCGGACGCACCCCCGGCGCCGGCTTCGTCCAGATCGAACGCGGCGGCCATGCGCCGTTCCTGACCCATGCCCACGAGGTGGCCGACGCGATCGCCGGCTTCCTCGCACAGGCACGACTTGACGCAGCGGTCGTACCCGTCGACCCGCAGGCGGGAACGTCATGAGCCACGTATTCGACCGCCAGCAGGTCCGCCGCGCCTTTTCGCGCGCGGCCTGCAGCTACTCCGCCGCGTCGGAGCTGCAGCGCGAGGTCGAGTCGCGCCTGCTGGAATCGCTCGAGTATCTCGGCGAGCAGGCACCTGCGGACATCGTCGACCTGGGCAGCGGCCCCGGCACCGGCGCGGTCGCGCTGCGCCAGCGCTGGCCGAAGGCGCGGGTGGTCGCGATCGACCTCGCCCTGCCGATGCTGCGCCAGGTCGCGCCCAGGCGCGGCTGGAATCCGCTGCAGCGCCCGATCGACCGCGTCTGCGCCGACGCCCGCGCGTTGCCGCTGGCCGACGACAGCGTCGACCTGCTCTTCAGCAACCTGTGCCTGCAGTGGGTCGAGGACCTGGACGCACTGTTCGCCGGCTTCCGCCGCGTGCTGCGTCCCGGCGGCATGCTGCTGTGCTCGACCTTCGGTCCGGCCACCCTGCACGAGCTGCGCGCGGCCTTTGCCGAGGCCGACCAGGACGCCGCACACGTGTCGCCGTTCGCCGGCATCGCGGAGTTCGGCGACGCGCTGATGCGCGCCGGCTTCCGCGACCCGGTGCTCGATCGCGACGTCGACGTGCATGGCCACGCGGACATGGCCGGCCTGATGCGAGGCCTGCGCGAGCTCGGCGCCACCAATGCCCTGGCGACGCGGCGCCGCGAGCTGACCGGCCGCGGTCGCTTCGTCGCCGCACGGGCGGCTTACGAGCAGTGGCGCGGCGACGACAGCCTGCTGCCCGCCACCTGGGAAACCATCACTGCGATGGCCTGGGCTCCGGCGCACGGCCAGCCGATCCGCGAAGGTGGCGAGGACGTGGCGCGCTTCCCTGCATCAGGCATCCCGGTGCGCCGGCGCCGGGGCTGAGCAGCGCCCGTCGATGTGCCGTGTGGGCGGCGGTTGCGGTTCATCCAGCGCGGCACGCGGCTGCCTACACTCGCGCCATGTCGACTGCCTTCCAGACTCTTCCCGCGACCCCGGGTCCCGATTCCGCCCACGCCGGCATCCCGCCGCCGGCGCCGCCCGCGCCTGGGCACCTGCGCCGGCATCCGCGTCGCCGCGCGCGGCGCGTGTTACCCGCCATATGCGCGTTCCTGCTTGCGGCCTGCGTCGCGCTGCCGGCGTCCGCGCAGCGCTATTCGATCGACCTGTCGCAGCTCGATCCCGCCGCGGTGCTGTCACTGGGCGACGACGTCCTGCTGCGCGCGCCGGACCCGGCCATCGACCGCCTGTTCAAGGCCGTCCACGCCAGTTCGCGTTCCGACACCGAGTCCGGCGCCCTGTGCGCGCTGTTCGATCCCGACGCCGCGCGTGACGTGGCCGCCTTCCAGCGCGCCGTCGACCGCCTGGGTGATGCCAGCCGCGAGCGCTTCGCCCTGGCCTTCACCGACATCGCGCTGACCGGGCTGCAGGGTCCGGTCCAGTCCTACGACCCCGTGCACGCCCGCCAGGTGCTGAAGTCGGCCGCGGTCAGCGCCACCTTCCTGCATGAAGGCTTCATGCTCGGCATGGCCAGCGAGGGCAGGGACGAGGCCAGTCGACAGGCGCGCTGCCGGTCGTTCCGCTGGCTGGTGGGCGTGCTGGACGGCCTGCCGCAGGCCGATCGCGCCGCAGCCACGCGCTGGCTGCTGCGCGAAGGCCTGACCCTGGTCGGCAGCCCGGGCTGAGGCCGTCAGTCGGGCGAGACCACCAGGTCGCGGTGGAAGAAATAGACCTCGCGCGCGAGGAAGCGCCACTGCGTGCGGAAGCTGCGGAACCGGGTGCTGGGCGTGGGCGAGCCCACGGCATCGATGCCGAGCTGGCGCGCCAGCCGCAGCGCGCGCGCCATGTGCAGCGGGTCGCTGACTACGATCACGCGCTGCAGGCCGTGGTCGGCAAGCAGGTCGCGGCTGCGGGCCAGGTTCTGCCAGGTGGTGCGCGAGAGGGTCTCGATCAGGATCGCCTGTTCCGGCACGCCCGCGCGGAGCGCGAACGTGCGCGCGACCTGCGATTCGGAGAAGCGCGCGCCGTCGCCGTAGCCGCCGGTGAACACCAGCACCGGCGCGTGCCCCTGCTCGTACAGGTCGATGCCGTGGCGGATGCGCTCGGTGAACACCGGCGACGGGCGGGTGTCGTACGCCGCCGCCCCCAGGACCACGATGGCGTCCGCCGCGCCGGCCTGGTCGCGGCTGCCGACGTACACGATCCACGCCGCCACGCCAAGCAGCCACAGCGTGGCCAGCAGCGCGACGCGCAGCAGCCAGCGCAGCCAGCGCCGCGGCCGCCGTGCCCGGCCGTGGTGCCTGCGGCGCCTCATGCGGCCCACGGCAGCGCGTCGAGGTCCACGTTGCCGCCTGACAGCAGCAGGCCCACGCGCTGGCCGGCGAAACGTTCGCGGTGGCCGAGCACGGCGGCCAGGGTGATCGCCGAGGACGGCTCGACCACCTGCTTCATCCGCTGCCAGAGCAGGCGCATCGCCGCGACGGTGTCGGCGTCGTCGACCACCAGCACCTCGGCGCCATGGGCGCGCAGGATCTCGAAGCCGGGCTGGCCCAGGGTGCCGCGCAGGCCGTCGCAGAGGGTGTCGGGACTGAAGTCGGTGACCCGCTCGCCGCGGGCCAGCGATGCCTGCGTTTCGGCTGCGCCGGAGGGCTCGGCCAGGTAAAGGCGGCACGCCGGCGCCCTGGCCGCCACCGCCAGCGCGGTGCCCGCTGCCAGGCCGCCGCCGCCCACCGGCACCACCAGTGCGTCCAGCGGGCCGGCCGAAGCCAGGAGCTCCAGTGCCGCCGTGCCCTGGCCGGCGATCACGGCGGGGTCGGCGTAGGGATGGACCAGGCGTGCGCCGGTGGTGTCCACGACGGCCATGCAGGCGGCTTCGCGCGCGGCGATGCCGGGTGCGCAGCGATGCATGACCGCGCCGTAGCCGGCGATCGCGGCAAGCTTGGCGCGCACCGCGTCGGCCGGCGCCACCACATGGCACGCGATGCCGCGGCCGGCTGCGGCCAGCGCCAGCGCCGCGCCGTGGTTGCCGGAGGAATGGGTGGCCACGCCGCGCCTGGCGTCTTCGTCGGACAGCGACCACACCGCGTTGCAGGCGCCGCGGAACTTGAACGCGCCGCTGCGCTGCAGGTGCTCGGCCTTGAAGGCCAGGCTGCAGCCGGCCAGGGCATCCAGGCAGGCCGAACGCAGCACCGGCGTCACGTGGGCATGGGACGCGATTCGCGCCGCCGCCGCCAGGACGTCGTTGAAAGTGGCCGGGACGGGAGGCATGCGTCCAGACTAGCGGACTTGAACGACGGGTTCAGCAGCGGACGGCGCCATCCGCCCGGGTTAAGCCCCAATTCAACGGTCGGGGCCGACCCTGTGATGGCAATCACCCTTGGGGGGAGAAGCGACATGCGCAAGATCCTCATCGCCCTCGTACTGGCCCTGTTGACGGGCTGCGCGACGGGTTACGGCTACAGCGATTACGCCGGATACGGTTACGGCGACTACTACTACGGCAATTCGTCGTATTACGACGATGGCTACTACGCGCCCTATGGCGGCTACGGTTACGGGTCCATGTACGGCGGACTCGGCTACTACCGCGGACTCGGTTACCGGGGCGGCCTGTACGGGCACCACGGCTATCCCTGGTATGGCGGCGGCGGCTGGTATGGCTGGCCGGGTTACGTCTACCGCCCGCCCTATCGTCCGCCGCACCGGCCGCCGACCGACGATCCGCCGCCGGCGTCGACGGATTCCAACCGCACCCGCCATGACCTCCAGCGCCTTCGCGAGCAGGCCGCCGCGCGGCCGCCCGCGGGTGTCCCGGGCAACCGCGCCGGTGTTCCGCGCGACCGCCTGAACGCCCCGAGGCGCGACCGGCCGGTGGGTCCGCCGGCGGGCGGCAACGCGCCGGCCCTGCCGATACCGCGGTCGGGTCCGGCGGACAGCCGCCTTCGCGTTCGCCAGCCACGGGGTCCGGCTGGTGGCGCCCGGGTGGCGCCGGCAACGCGGACCCAGCCGATGGCGCGTCCGGCTCCGGGCTCGCGCACGCCTGCGTCGGCCCCTGCCCGGATCACCCCATCGCGCCCCGCCCCCGCGGTCCGCCAGCGCTCCGCTCCCGCCCCGCGTTCCGCGCCTGTCCCGCGCGCGGCACCGGCGCCACGTGCAAGCCGGCCGGCCCCTGCGTCGCGGTCACGCCTCGAGCGGGAGAACTAGTTCCGGGGCATGCATCGCATTACTGCGATCCAGGCGCTTGCGTCGGGGTCGCAGTCGTCGCAAGCTAGGCCGACTGACCGGTTGCGTCGCTTCCTGACGTAATCCGGGGTGACCAATGTCGACACCCGGCGGGGGATCCCGGATCCCCCCTGTTCCGCTCCCGCCGGGGGTCGGCTCCATACCAGGCGCGGCGCGCCGCCCGGAGCCCGGGCAAAAAAAACGGGGCCGAACGTCCCCCGACGTTCGGCCCCTTCGCTTCCCCTGGATGCGCTTGGCCAGCCCTGTTCCAATCTCCGGCCACGCCCCCCTAGGCGATTGCCATCCCGGGTGCGCCTGTATCGGATGCAGGTAGCGTGCCAACTTTCCCGGCGACCGCGTCGCGTTCGCCTTCAAGCGCGATAATTGCGATATGGATCACAACTTCCACCGCCACGACGTCATCGTCATCGGCGGCGGCCACGCCGGCACCGAAGCCGCGCTTGCCGCCGCGCGTGCGGGTGCGCGCACGCTGCTGCTGACCCACAGCATCGAGACCATCGGCGCGATGAGCTGCAACCCGGCCATCGGCGGCATTGGCAAGGGCCACCTGGTGCGCGAGATCGACGCGTTGGGGGGCGTCATGGCGCGGGCCGCCGATGCCGCGGGCATCCAGTGGCGGAGACTCAATGCGTCCAAGGGACCCGCGGTGCGCGCCACGCGCTGCCAGGCCGATCGCGCGCTGTATCGCGCCTTCATCCGCAGCGCTGTGGAAGCGCAGCCGGGCCTCACGGTGTTCCAGGCGGCGGTGGACGACCTGGTGATCGAAGGTGGCGTCGTGCGCGGCGCGATCACCAACACCGGCCTGCATTTCGAGGCGCCGGCCGTGGTGCTGACCGCCGGCACCTTCCTTGCCGGCCGCATCCACGTCGGCGAGGCGCAGCATGCGGGCGGCCGCATGGGCGACCCGCCCTCGGTGCGCCTGGCAGAACGCCTGCGCGAAGGCCCCTTCGTGGTCGACCGCCTGAAGACGGGCACGCCGCCGCGCATCGACGGGCGCACGCTCGACTACTCCGTGATGGTGGAACAGCCCGGCGACGATCCCCGCCCGGTGTTCTCGTTCATGGGCTCTCACGCCGACCATCCGCGGCAGGTGTCGTGCTGGATCACGCAGACCACGCAGCGCACGCACGACGTCATCCGCGGCGCGCTGCACCGCTCGCCGCTGTATTCCGGGCAGATCGAAGGCACCGGGCCGCGCTACTGCCCGTCGATCGAGGACAAGGTGGTGCGCTTCGCCGAAAAGGACAGCCACCAGGTCTTCGTCGAGCCCGAGGGCCTGGGCGTGGCCGAGATCTACCCAAACGGCATCTCCACCTCGCTGCCCTTCGATGTGCAGCTGGAGCTGGTGCGATCGGTGCAGGGCTTCGAGCGCGCGCACATCACGCGCCCGGGTTATGCCATCGAATACGACTTCTTCGATCCGCGCGGCCTGAAGTCCACGCTGGAGACCAAGGCCGTGGCCGGGCTGTACTTCGCCGGCCAGATCAACGGCACCACCGGCTACGAAGAGGCGGCGGCCCAGGGCCTGCTCGCCGGCGCCAATGCCGCGCGCGCGGTGCAGGGGCACGAAGGATTCGCACCGCGCCGCGACCAGGCCTACATCGGCGTGCTGGTGGACGACCTCATCACCCATGGCACGGTCGAGCCCTACCGCATGTTCACTTCGCGTGCCGAGTACCGCCTGCAGCTGCGCGAGGACAATGCAGACCTTCGGCTGACGCCGGTCGGCCGCGAGCTGGGCCTGGTCGATGACGCGCGCTGGGATGCGTTCGCGCGCAAGCGCGATGCGGTCGCCGCGGAGACGCAGCGGCTTGGCGCGTTGTGGGCTTCGCCGAACAACGTTGCCGGGCGCGACGCGTCCGCGGTGCTGGGTATCGACATCAGCCGCGAGTGCAGCGGCCTCGACCTCTTGCGCCGGCCGGAGCTTGGCTACGCGAAACTGGTCGCGGTGCCGTCGTTCGGTCCCGCGGTGGACGATTCCGCGGTCGCCGAGCAGGTCGAGATCGAGACCAAGTACTCCGGTTACCTGGAACGCCAGCGAGAAGAGATCGCGCGCCAGCGCCGCAGCGAGGACGCGGTGATCAGCGAAGGCTTCGACTACGCCGTCGTGCGCGGGCTGTCGGCGGAGCTGCGGCAAAAGCTCGAGCAGGTGCGGCCGCAGACCATCGGCCAGGCGCAGCGCATCCCGGGCATGACGCCTGCGGCGATCTCGCTGCTGCTGGTGCACCTGGAGCGCGCCCGGCGCATGCACGCGCTCGAGGCTGTCGGCAGGCAGCACGCATGAAAAACGGGGCGGGAGATCGGCTCCCGCCCCGCCCGTTCCTCCCTGCAGATCTCAGTACACGTCTTTCATCGTGTTGTAGACGTTGAACTTTCCGGTCGGCGTGACCAGGCGCGGATCGTCGAGCACCGCCTTCAGCTTGCGGGTCTTGTCGTCCACCACCACGATCGCCGAGCGCTGGTCCTTGCCGTTCCACACCGAGAACCAGACTTCGTCGCCGGCCTTGTTGTATTCGGGCTGCACCACGCGCTTGGGGCCTTCGCCGAGGTTCGCCCATTCGGCGATCGGCAGCACTTCGTAGCCCTTGCCGAGGTTGTTGATGTCGAACACGGCGATCGACTGGCTGGCCTCCGCGATGGGATTGAGGGTGGTATCGACCCACAGGTTGGTCGATGCAGGATGCGTCTTGACGAACAGCGAGCCGCCGCCCTGGCCCTTGAGCACAGCGACCGCCTTCCACGCGTATTGGGGATGGTTGACGGGGTCGGTGGCGATCAGGGTGATGTTCTCGTTGCCCAGCGCCGAGGTCGCCCACACCGGCCCGTAGGTGGGATGCACGAAGTTCGCGCCGCGGCCCGGGTGCGGGATCTTGTCGACGTCGATCAGCGCGGTCATCTTCTGCTCCTTCGAGTCGACCACTGCGATCTTGTCGCTGTTGTTGGCCGCGGTCAGGAAGTAGCGCTTGGTCGAGTCCCAGCCGCCGTCATGCAGGAAGGGTGCGGCGTCGAGCGTCGTGGTCTTGAGCGCTTCAAGGTCGGAGTAGTCGACCAGCAGGATGCGGCCGGTCTCCTTGACGTTGATGATGAATTCCGGGTGCTCGTGGCTGGCGACGATCGCGGCCACGCGCGGCTCCGGGTGGTACTCCTGCGTGTCGACCGTCATGCCGCGGGTCGAGACGATCTTCTTCGGCTCCAGCGTCGGGCCGTCCATCACCACGTACTGCGGCGGCCAGTAGGCGCCGGCGACGGCGAGCTTGTCCTCGTAGCCCTTGAACTTGGAGGTCTCGACCGAGCGCGCCTCGAGGCCGATCTTGATCTCGGCCACGCGGTCGGGAACCTTCATCCACAGGTCGATCAGGTCGATCTTGCCGTCGCGGCCGATGGTGTAGATGTAGCGGCCCGAGTGCGAGGCGCGCGAGATGTGCACCGCATAGCCGGTGGTGATGATGTTGATGATCTGCTTGCTGTCGCCGTCGATCAGGGCGATCTCGCCGGCGTCGCGCAGGGTGACCGAGAAGACGTTCTCCAGGTCCCAGTCGTTCATCTGCCTGGTCGGGCGCTTGTCCTCGGGGATCAGCACCTTCCAGCTGGCGAGCATTTCCGGCATGCCCCATTCCGGCGGGTTCGGCGGCGTGTGCTGCAGGAAGCGGGCCATCAGGTCGACCTGGTCCGCGGTCAGCTCGCCGCCGGTGCCGAAGTTGGGCATGCCGCCGGGCGAGCCGAAGTTGATCAGCGCCTTCAGGTATTCGGTGCCGCGTGGCTGGGTCACGTCGGGGGTGAGCGGTTTGCCGGTGGCGCCCTTGCGCAGCACGCCGTGGCAGCCGGCGCAGCGCTGGAAGAAGATCTCGCTCGCCGCGGTGAACTCGGCCTCGCTCATGGCCGGCGCGCCCGGCGTGCGGATCTGGGTGACGTCGCTGCCGCTGACGGTCGATGGCGCACCCTCGTAGGCCGCCTGCGCCTGGCTGGTACCGGGATGCACTTCGCCCTGCGCGGGGTCGGTGCTCACCGCCAGCGCCGCGCGCTGCGCCGTGACCTCGGCTTCGGTGATGCTGCCGCCCGGGTTGTCCCAGCTGTTGAGGACATGGGTGGTAATGGCTGCGATATCGGCGTCGCTGATGTGGCTCTGCGCCGGCATCAGGCTGTTGTAGGTGACGCCGTTGACGACGATCTCGCCTTCAAGTCCGGCCAGGACCGTGGACGCGACCTGGGCCGGTGACTTGCCCCGGAGCCAGTCGGAGCCGGCAAGCGGGGGGAACGCGCCGGCCAGGCCCTTGCCGTCGGGCTGGTGGCAGGCGGCGCAGTTCTGCAGATAGGCCTGTCCTCCGTCCACTACCGCGTCGCCGGGTGCGGCGTCGGCGCCCTGGCCCACGGCCAGGTAGGTGCCGCCTGCAAGCAGGAGCGGAATGGCGAGGGCGATCGTCGAACGTTTCATCAGCGTGCTCCTGGCGGACAGCGGGTGCGATCAGTGGACGTTCCAATCTGAACCGTGCCTGTTGCCGCGAGCGGCGTAATTGATCTGGATCAATTCACACATGCCCGTCTTGACGCAGGTCATGCGGAGGCCGTCCTGTCGCCGCGACAATGCGGCGCATTCGCATCCACGCCTTTCCGGAGCCGATTCGTGGCCAAGCCCGTGCCCCTGCTTGCGCTGACCTCCCTGCTGCTGGCATCCGCCGCAGCCGCGGCCGTCGGAGATCCCGCACCCGGCGACTCGCCAGGCGACGGCGAGCGCGTCACCACCCTGGACACCATGGTGGTGGTCTCCAGTCGCGTGGCCGAACCGATCAGCCAGGTGGTCTCGAGCGTGGCCGCTGTGGAGCGCGAAGACCTCGACCGGCGCCTGGTGCGCGATCCCGAAAGCCTGGTGCGCTACGTGCCCGGCGTGGAGGTGGTGTCGGAGGGCAACCGCTTCGGCACCCGCGGCTTCTCGATCCGCGGCCTGGACGGCAATCGGGTGCGGATCGTGGTTGACGGTATCCCCCTGGCCGACGACTACAGCATCGGCCAGTTCGCCTCGGCCGGCCGCGACCTGGTCGACATGGAGGCGGTGGAGCGGGTGGAAGTGCAGCGCGGCCCGGCGTCCACGCTGTATGGAAGCGACGCGCTGGCCGGGGTGGTCGCCTTCCGCACGCTCGATCCCGATGCGCTGCTGCAGCGCGCCGATGGCGACCGGCACCGTGGCGTTCGCATCGGCCATGACAGCGTCGACGACAGTCGCCTGCTGTCCGCCAGTTGGGCCGGCGGCCGCGCCGACGGCTGGCAGGCGATGGCGATCGCGGCGCAGCGCCGCGGGCACGAGGCCGGCAACCGCGCCTGGCGTGCGGAGGATGATCCCAATCCGCTCGACTTCGTTCGCGAAAGCGTGCTCGCCAAGCTGGTGCGCGACGCGGGCGCGGCGGGTCGCCATGTCGTCACCCTGGACGGGACCCGCGAGTCGCGCCAGACCTCGGTCAATTCGCTGCGCTTCGGCAGCGGCCGCTACGCCACCACCTACCGGCTCGACGCCGACGACCGCCAGCAGCGCCTGCGCGCGAGCATCGCCAGCGAATGGCAGCCCGGCTGGCGCTGGCTGCAGTCGCTGCAGGCGCAGCTCTACCACCAGGACACCGAAGTCCGGCAGGACAGCGACCAGTACCGGCTGCCGGATGCCGCCACGCCCTTTGAATCCCGGCGCTGGCGCCGTTTCAACTACGAAAGCAATGCCCTGGGCCTTGGCCTGCTTGGCCAGTCGCGGCACGCCGGCCGCTTCGGCAGCCACTGGCAGGTCTTCGGCATCGACGTCGCGCGCCAGGACTACCGCGGCCTGCGCGACGGCGTCGAGACCAACCTGGCCACCGGCGCGACCAGCAGCGTGATCCTTGGCGAGCCGCTGCCGGTGCGCGACTTCCCCGACTCGCGCAATACCAGCCTGGCCCTGTTCTGGCAGGACGAGATCTCCTTCGGCGAACGCTTCGCGGTGATCCCGGGGCTGCGGGCGGAGTGGAACCGCCTGCGCGCGCATCCGGATGCGATCTACCTGGAGGACTTCCCGGACAGCATGCCGGTCGACGTCGACACCGACCAGGTGACGCCGCGGCTGGCCCTGCGCTGGAGCCTGGACGGTGGCCACAGCCTGTTCGCGCAGTACGCCCGCGGCTTCCGCGCGCCGCCCTTCGGCGACGTCAACATCGGCCTGCTGCTGCCGGTGTTCAACTACGAGGTGCGCGCCAATCCGGACCTGCGCCCGGAACGCAGCGAGGGCCTGGAGCTTGGCTGGCGCTTCGTGGGCGAAGCCGCGCGCGCGAGCCTGTCGGTGTACGAGAACCGCTACCGCGACCTGATCGACTCGCGCGCCAACCTCGGGATCGACCCGGTCACGCGCGCGCTGGTGTTCCAGTCGGTCAACCGCGACCGCGCGCGCATCCGCGGCATCGAGGGCGACCTGCTGTGGAACCTGCCGTGGACCGATCAGGCGCTGCCCGGCGGCTGGCAGCTGCGCGGCGCGATGGCATGGTCGCGGGGCGACGACACCCGTCGCGATGTTCCGCTCAACAGTATCGACCCGCCGCGCGCCACGCTCGGCCTGCGCTACGAGGCATCGGGTGGGCAATGGGGCGTCGAGGGCGCGATGGTGGCCGTGCGTGGCCAGGACCGCGTCGACCACGGCGCCGGCGAACTGTTCGAGCCGCCCGGCTACGCGCGCGTCGACCTCTACGCGTGGATGGAGCCACGGCCCGGCATCCGCATCAACGCCGGCCTGCTCAACCTGGGCGACCGCCGCTACTGGAACTGGAGCGGCGTGCGCGGCCTGGCGGCCGACGAGGACAATATCGGCTTCCACACGCGGCCGGGACGCAGCGCCGCGGTGAACATTTCGCTGGACTGGTGAACACGATGGATGCAGGAGTCGGCGAGGTTGTTTCGTTCTGGGCGCGCGTGGTCGCCGAGGGCCTGTGGATGGCCAGGGATCCCGGCTTCGACCGCGACTTCCGCGAACGCTTCCTCGACCTGCACACGGAGGCGGCCGCGCGCCGCTGCGACCACTGGATCGACACCGCGGACGGCGCGCTGGCGCTGATGGTCCTGCTCGACCAGTTCCCGCGCAACGCCTTCCGCGGCACCGCGCACATGTATGCCACCGATGGACTGGCGCGCTTGCATGCGCGCGAAGCGGTGCGTCGCGGCCATATGGAGGGCGTGGAGCCTGCGTATCGCGTGTTCTTCGTGTTTCCGTCCACCCATTCCGAGGACGCCGCCGACCAGGCGTACTCGTTGGAGCTGGCTGCGCGCATCGGGCCGCGGCAGGTGGAGCGGATGCGGGGACACCACGACATCGTCCAGCGCTTCGGACGCTTCCCGCACCGCAACCGGGTCCTGGGCCGCGAGGATACCGCTGCGGAAGCCGCGTTCATCGCCGACGGCGGGTTTGCCGGCTGAGTCCGCCGGCGCCCGGTTGTTGCGGAACGCCGGCGCTGCGACGGCAAGCGGCGGCGAGCGCACGTCCAGTCAGCGCGCGTATCCGGTCCCAGGCTCGTGCACGCGGCATCCCGTCGGGCGTCTCCAGCGCAGACAATTCGTCGCGCTTCTTCGGCCCAATGGGTGCAATCGGGTGCCCGATCGGCGGCCCTCGCCGGATCAACGCATCGCGAACAGCTCCTGGTGGAACTGCTTCTCCACCGGGAACCCGTGCGCGGCCAGGTCGCGCTTGAGCGCCTCGCCAAACCCGGCGGGTCCGCAGAACCAGATGCCCGCGTCGCGCCAGTCGGGCACGGTGGCCCGCAGCCGTTCGCCGGTCAGCAGGCCATCGCGTGCGTCCACCAGGATGTGCAGTCGCACCCCGGCCTGGCGGGCGTCGGCGTTCAGTCGCTCGAACACTTCCTGGTCGGAGTCGGTGGTCGTGTGGAAGAGGTCGATCTGCCGGTCGGCCGGCGCGCCGTGCCCGCTCTGTTCGCGCGCCAGGTGCTTCATGCGGGCGACGAACGGCGTGACCCCGACGCCGCCGCCGATCCAGATCTGGCGCGCCGGTCCGTTGTCGAAGGTGAAGCAGCCATACGGCCCTTCGACCTTCACCGCCTGCCCGATGCCGAGCCGGTCGCGGAGGCCACGGGTGTGGTCGCCCAGCTCGCGGATGCCGAAGGAGATGACCGGCCGGGCCGGGTTCCAGCTGGACGTGATCGTGTAGGGATGCGCGCCCTCCGAGGCGTCCACGGTCACGAAGGCGTACTGCCCCGGCTTGTGGCCGGGCCAGTCGCGCACCCGGACCTCGACTTCAAGCGAGTGCACGTCGTCGAACCAGTGCATGGCGTCGACCTGTCCCGGCACTTTCCTGCGGGCGCCGACGCGCCGCGCCAGCACCACCAGCGCGGCCCAGGTGCCAGCGGCGAGCAGCGCCGCGACCAGCCAGCCCACCGGCGACAGCCAGTAACCCGACCGCATCAGCACGACGGTATGGAAGGCCAGCAGCAGCCAGGTGATGGCCAGCAGGCGGTGCGTCTTGTGGAACAGGCGATACGGGAAGCGCTGGATCAGCGCCAGCGCAATCAGCACCACGACGGCGTAGAAGGTCCATTCGCCAATGCTTTCTGCAAGCCCTCGCTGGTCCGACAGCCAGGCTGCGACCGGGCCGCCGGGCACGGCCCGCGGCCCGCGCGCCGGCCGCGTAAGCCAGCCCCAGCCCACCGCCCACTTCGGCCCGGTCGCCCACAGCCAGTGGAGGATGCCGGCCACCAGCGCGGCGATGCCCAGCCACTTGTGCAGGCGGTACATCTTGTCGAGACCGCCCAGCCAGGCCTGCGGCCACAGCGGACGCAGCGCCAGCACCATGCACAGGCCCATGCAGCCGATCGCGACCACGCCGGTCAGCTGCACCATCGCGCCGCGCAGCGCGAAGAAGCCGCCGGGTCGGAAGACCGTGGGCTCGGCCGCGAGCCAGGCGACCACCAGCACAACAAGCGTTCCCCACAGCGCGCGTCTCAGGTTGCGCATGTCTTGCTCCGGCGACGGTTCATGCCGCACTCCGCTCAGAATTTCCAGGTCGCGCGCACATACAGGTCGTCATCGCGACGCGGGCGGACGGCGCTCGCGGGCAGGTCGAGTTCCTCGCGTCGGCGGATGCGCGCGTCGAGCTGCCAGGCCTTGCTCGCCTGCCACACCCAGCGCGCTTCCAGCAGTTCGTCGTTGGGCCGGAAGTCGCTCGACAGCAGCCAGCCGTCGGCGACGCGGCCGTAGACGATGCCGACGTCATGGTCGGTCAGCACGTCCATGAGGCTGAAGGAGGCCTGCCAGGACAGCGCGTCGGCGTCGCCGGTGCCGGTGTTCATCGCCTGCCTGCGCGGGGTGTCGGCCGCCCAGCCGATCTCGCCGCCGAGGCGGAACTTCGTGCCGCCCTCGCCCAGCGGCCACTCGGCGGCGGCCTTGGCGGTCACCGCCAGGTAGTCCTCGAGCGCCGGGTCGGCGAGGCCGTTCGTGCGCAGCGCCGAGGGCAGCCAGGTCATGGTGACCATGCGCTGCACCACGGGGCCGATGGCGGTTTTCGATTCCGCCGCCACGAACAGGCCGGCGCGCGAGCCGCTGTCGGCGAAGTCCAGCGGGCGCCGCAGCGTGCCGGTGGGCCCGCGGTGGTCGTTGTGGCGCGCGATCACGTGCGTGGTCCAGTCGCTGCCGCGCCACTGCCACCAGACGCCGTCGGTCCAGGTGATGTCGAAGTTGGTGCTGTCGTTCTGGTCCAGCGACTTTTTCATGATGTCGTCGATGCCGAAAGCGGCCTGGAAGCGGCCCACGCGCAGGCTCCAGGGCGAATCCGCAGCCCGGTATTCGAGGTAGGCCTCGTCGATGGTCGCCTGGCCGTCCTCGAGACCCGAAGGCCCCGGGGCGTAGGTGCGCATCCAGAACTCCTCGTCGTCCTGTTCGCTGTCCAGGCGCGCGGCCACGCGGCCGCTGGCGTGCCAGCCGTTGCCGAGTTCGCCTCTCACGCGGAAGCGCGCTCGGGCGCGCACGCTGTCGGCGTCGGTGGTGGCGCCGCTGCGGGCGCGGGTTTCGGAGGCGACGTAGCCGAAGCGGACGTCGCCGCTGGTCTTCCAGGTGTCGGCGGCGTGGGCGCTGCCCGCCACCAGCGCCAGCGCGGCGATGGCGGCGAGGGACAGGCGGGGCGCGGAAACGCGCGACAGGGCGGGTGGCCCCTGGCGGATACGCATGATGGTCTCCGGGAGTGGATGCCCGGACCGGTCGCGAGCACCGGCCTCCGGCGCGTGCAAGGACTATGCGCCGGACGCCGGTGCCGGTCCTTGACCCGCATCAAGCGTGCGCTGTTGCCGGCTCTGCTTCGCGATGTGATCCGGACAGCCCCCGTCGGGCTATCCGTCCGGCTGTGCGGCCCTGCTCCCGGCCGCCACGCCGAAGCGCTTCTGCAGTGCGCTCGCCAGGCTTGCGCGCGTGAGCTCACCCATGTGGGTGTCGACCAGGCGGCCGTCGGCGTTGAAGAACAGGGTCGTCGGCAGGCCGCGGGTGTTGGTCTCCAGCATCCCCTTCGAATGCGGATCAAGCAGCAGGTGCTCGAACTCGAGGCCAGCGGCGTCCAGGTAATCGCGGACCGTGCCGCGGTCCTCGCCCTGGTTCACGAGCACGAAGGCGACGCCCGGGTAGCGCGCCTGCGCATCCTGCAGCACCGGCATCTCGCGGCGGCAGGGTGGGCACCAGGTCGCCCACAGGTTGAGCACCATGGGGCGTCCGGACAGCGCGGCGAGCGTGGTCGGCTCGCCGTCCAGCGTCGTCAGCGCGAACGCGGGCAGCGGCGGCGCCGAGCGCTGCATCATCACCAGCAGTCCGCCGAAGGCGACCCAGGCCAGCATGCCGGCGGCGATGCCGGCCAGCAGCGGCGTACGCAGCGGCATGCGCCTGCGCGTGGACCACCCCGCGAAGGCCAGCGCCGCCGCCAGCCCGGCCCACCACAGGAAGCCGCCGTCGCCGATGGCGATGATCGACCTCGGCGCGACCATGTACTCGGGCCACCACAGCAGCACGTAGCCCAGGCGTGCGGCCAGCAGGCCGATGAGCACTGCGTCGACGAACAGCGCTGCCGCAATCCGCTGCGGGCGGGCGTCTGGTGCGGCGGGTGGGCCCGCGGGCGCCGACGCGGCCGCGTGCTGAACGTCCGCCGGATCCGGCGCCTCCGGCAGCCGCCGCGCCCAGGCGCGCACGACCAGCCAGCCGGACAGGGTGGCCAGCGCGGCGATGACGGCGTGGATCGGGAACGGACCCAGGCCCGTCAAGGACAGGACTTCGGGTGGCGCTCGAGCCACTTCGCCAGCTGCTCGCGGTAGTACTGCAGCTCTTCGGCGTAGGAATCGTTGACGCAGGGATCGCAGCCGCTGTCGCAGCAGTCGCTGGGCAGGGGCGCTTCCGGAGGCGTCGGGCGCGGATCGTTGTCGACGGTGTGCAGGATCTGGCTCATTACGCACCATTGTCCCATCCACGCCGCCCGCGTTCCACGCCGTGGCTGGCGTCGACCGGAACGATGTTCAGCTTGTCAGCTGTGCCTCGTCCGGAGAGGATCGATACGGGCTGGCCATGCACTGCGCGGCCCGACGCGTCCGCGCATCACGGCAAAGGAGCACACCAGGGTGGTCGACATGGAACCTCGCGGACGCCTGCGCGTCGACACCGAGCAGGGTGTGCTGCGCCTCTCGGTGATGGTGATCCTGCTGTTCGCCTGCCTGGGCATCGCCATGGGCCTGCTGTCGGGCTCGTTCGCGATCGTCTTCGACGGCGTGTACTCGCTGATCGACGCCTGCATGACCATGGTCGGCCTGCTGGTGGCGCGCCTGATCGCCGGTTCGACCGCGGGCGGCCTGCGCAACCAGCGGCTGGTCGAGCGCTTCACCATGGGCTTCTGGCACCTGGAGCCGATCGTGCTCGGCGTCGATGCGCTGCTGCTGACCGGCGCCGCGATCTACGCGCTGATCCACGCCGTGGACGCGTTCATGACCGGCGGCCGCGAGCTGGAGTTCGGCATGGCCATGGCCTACGCGGCGGCGACCACCGCGGTGAGCTTCGCCATGTGGCTGTTCCAGCTGCGTGCGAACCGGCGCATCCGCTCCGGCTTCGTCGCGCTCGACGCCAAGGGCTGGCTGATGTCGGCGCTGCTGGCGGGCGCGCTGCTGGTGGCGTTCGCGGTCGGATGGATGGTGGAAGGCACATCGCTGCACTGGATCACGCCCTACATCGATCCGGCGGTGCTGGCGCTGGTGTGCCTGGTGATCCTGCCGATGCCGCTGGGCACCATCCGCCAGGCGCTGGCCGACATCCTGCTGGTGACGCCGCCGGACCTGAAGCAGCACGTGGACGAGGTGGCCCGGGATGTCGTCCTGCGCCACGGCTTCGTCGATTTCCGCGCCTACGTGGCGCGGGTCGGGCGCGGCCGCCAGATCGAGCTGGCGTTCATCGTCCCGCCGGGCTCGCCGGCGCGCACGGTGGAGGCCTGGGACCGGCTGCGCGAGGAGATCAGCGACGCCATCGGTGGCGACATGCCCAACCGCTGGCTGACGGTCGAGTTCACCGCCGACCCGGAGTGGGCGGAGTAGCCGGCGCGGCCGCGGGCGGCATCCCGGGGGCAGTTGTTACACTGGCGGCGAAACGTGGACAGGGGCACGTTGAACGGCATGCCAGGCATGGACGCATACAGACGCAGCGCGACAGCGTGGCTTTCGCGCGCCTTGGCCACGGCGCTGGCCTGTGCATGGCTGGCCGCGGGCCCGGCCTTGGCGCTGGACCCGGAGCTGCCGCCCGAGCGCTACACGGTCACCCGCTGGAACGCCGACGACGGCCTGCCCCATGGCCAGGTCCATGCGATCAGCCAGGACGGCGACGGCTTCCTCTGGGTCGCGACCTGGGAAGGCACGGTGCGCTTCGACGGACGCAGCTTCCGCGAGGTCGAGGGCCTGAACCACCCGGACGGCCGGCGCCTCGCGTCGCGACAGATCGTGCGCCATGGCGACGGCGTGCTGGTGTCGGTCGACCATCTCGGCCTGATGCACGTGCCCGATGGCGGCCAGGCCCGGCCGGCCTGCGCGGACGCGCCCGGACTGGAGGCTGCGCGCGTTGCGCCGGCTATCGATGGCGGCTACTGGATCGCGGCCCGCGAAGGCCTGTACCGGGTTGGCGGGGATGGCGGCTGCGAGCGTGTCGACGGCGGCGAGGCGCTGGCGGCCCTCGATGTGCTGGTGCTGCTGGCGCGCGCCGACGGGAGCCTGCTGGCCGGCAACCGCCATGGCCTCTACCGCTGGCACGCCGGTCGCCTGGAGGCGCTGGGCGAGCGCCTGGGCCTGCCGGCGGGCGAAGTCCGCGGCCTGCAGCAGGCCCGCGGCGGCGACCTGTGGATCGCGGGTGAACACGGCGTCTGGCGGCTCCGCGGCCAGCGCCTGGAGCGCCTGCGCAGCGGGGCGGCCGAAGGGCTGATGCAGGACCGCCAGGGTGCGCTGTGGGTCGCGGCCACCGACAGCACGCTGCTGCGCTACTGGCAGGGCGAGTGGCGGCAGCTGGACCGGCGCCACGGCATCGAGGGTTTCGCTTCGGGCGCGCTGTTCGAAGGTCGCGACGGGCTGGTCTGGATGGGCACCACGCACGGCCTGTTCCGCATCGGCGATGGCCCGGTCTGGGGCCTGGGCAAGGAGCAGGGCCTGCGCAACGACTTCGTGCGCAGCCTGGTGGAGACGGCCGACGGCCAGGTCTGGGTGGGGCATTCGGGCGGATTGAGCCGCCTGCGCGACGGGCGCATCGAGGTGCTGCTGCCGCGGCCGGGCCTGCCATCGGCCTCGGTGCTGTCGCTGGCGCAGGCGTCTGACGGCGGGGTCTGGGCGGGCACATACAACCGCGGCGTGATGCACGTCGCGGCGGATGCGCAGGCGCCGGTCCGGCCCGTGGCAGGGGAGGGCAGCCTGCTCGCCACCGAGCAGGTCCGCGCCGTGCTGGAGGAGCCCGACGGCACGCTCTGGGTCGGCACCGAGCGCGGACTCGCCGCCTGGCGCGACGGACAGACGCAGGAGCGGCCTTTCCCCTCGCTGCCGGCGCTGCCGGTGCGCGCGCTGCATCACACCGACGACGGCACGCTGTGGATCGGCTTCCTTGGCGGGCTGGCCCGTCGCGGGAGCGATGGCCGCCTGGTGGTGCTGGAGCCGGAGGTCGACTTCCCGGCCCTGTCCGCCTTCGATTTCCTGTCCGATCCCGACGGCACGCTCTGGATTGCCAGCGACCGCGGCGTGCTGCGCCATCGCGACGGCGTGTTCAGCCTCTATGGCCGGCGGCAGGGACTGTCGGGCAGCGCGCTGTTCCGGATCCTGCCCGACGACTTCGGCAACCTGTGGGTCAGCAGCAACGAGGGCGTGACCCGGATCCCGCGCCGTGCATTCGACGAGGTCGACCGCGGCAAAGTGGTGCAACTCGACATGCAGTCCTTCACCCGCGACGACGGCATGCCCAGCCGCCAGTCGAACGGTGGCAGCTCACCCGCCGGCTGGCGCATGGCCAACGGCGAACTCTGGATGCCGACCGCCGCCGGGATCGCGGTCTTCGATCCGGCCCGGGTCATGGCCGGGGCCGCCGGCAACGTCTCGCTGGTGATCGACCGGGTCCTGGTCGACGGCGCTCCGGCGACGGACGTTCCGCCCGGCGGGCGCGTGCTGATCCAGTACACCGGCGTCAGCCAGCGCAGCCCGAACAGCCTGCGCTACCGCTACCGGATGCAGGGCGTCGACGCCGACTGGATCGAGGCCGGCTCGGCCGGCGAAGTGGCCTACACCCACCTTCCGGCCGGCTCGCTGCGCTTCGAAGTCCAGGTGGCGCGGGCACCGGCGGACTGGTCGCGCCCGGCCAACCGGGCGCAGGTCGAGCTGCGGGTCGCCGCGCCGTGGTGGGCGCGCACGCCGGTGCGCCTGCTGGGCGCGTGCCTGCTGGCGCTGTTGCTGGCGGGCCTGCACGCCTGGCTGGGTCGCCACCAGCGCGGGCGCCAGCGGCGGCTGGAGTCGAAGGTCGCGCAGCGGACCGAGGAGCTTCGCGAGAAGAACGCCGAACTGGAACAGGCATCGCGCGAGCGCGAACAGCTGATGGAGCAGCTCGCCCACCAGGCACACCACGATGCCCTGACCGGCCTGCCCAACCGCCGCGCCTGCGACCTGTGCCTGGAGTCCGCGGTGGCGCGCGCCGAGGCCACCGGCAGCCCGCTGTGCGTGGCGCTGCTCGATGTCGACCGCTTCAAGGCCATCAACGACCGCCACGGGCACCAGGCCGGCGACCAGGTCCTGGCGCACGTGGGCGCGCGCCTGCTCGACTCGCTGCGGGATCCGTCCGTGTTCGTGGGGCGGACCGGTGGCGAGGAGTTCCTGGTGGTGCTCCACGACATGACCCTGGACGCTGGCCGGTCCCGGGTGGAGCAGGTGCGCATGGACATCGCCGCGCTGCGGATCGCATCGCTCGGCGACGACCTGGTGTGCACCATCAGCGCGGGCCTGGTGGAGCGCGCCGCGGGCGAGCAGCCGGACGACCTGCTGCGGCGTGCCGACGAGCGCCTGTACGAAGCCAAGCGCAGCGGCCGGGACCGCGTCGTCGCGGCCTGAGGCGGGCCGCATGCCCCGCTGGGCGGGGCACGGGCGCGTGGTTCAGCTGCGCTTGGCGCGGGCGAAGGCGTCGGCCAGGGCGTTGTTGGCCGGTGCCGCGGCGGTGCGTGCGGGGGTGCCGCCGCCGCGGGCCGCCGGGCCGCCGCGGTGGTTGCCGCCACCGCCACGGTTGCCGCGCGGGCCATCATCGCGGCGCGCATCCGGCCGCGCATCCCGCGGCGCCGGGGTGTCGTCCAGGCGCCGGGTCAGCGCGATGCGCTTGCGCGCCACGTCGACCTCCAGCACCTTCACCTTGACGATGTCGCCGGCCTTCACCACCTCGCGCGGATCCTTCACGTAGCGGTCCGACAGCGCGGAGATGTGGACCAGGCCGTCCTGGTGCACGCCGATGTCGACGAAGGCGCCGAAGGCGGCGACGTTCGACACCACGCCTTCCAGGATCATGCCTTCGCGCAGGTCCTTGATGTCCTCGACGCCGTCGGCGAACACCGCCGCCTTGAACTCGGGTCGCGGGTCGCGGCCGGGCTTTTCAAGCTCGGCGAGGATGTCGCGCACGGTCGGTTCGCCGAAGCGCTCGTCGGTGAACTCGCGCGCCTTGAGCGTGCGCACGAAACCGGCGTCGCCCACCAGCGCGTGGATCGGCCGGCCGGTCGCGGCCACGATGCGTTCGACCACCGGATAGGCCTCGGGGTGCACGGCGGAGCCGTCCAGCGGCTCGTCGCCGTCGGCGATGCGCAGGAAGCCGGCGCACTGTTCGAAGGTCTTGTCGCCCAGGCGCGGCACCTTCAGCAGGTCCTTGCGGCGCTTGAAGGGGCCGTTGGCATCACGGTGGGAGACGATGTTCGCTGCCACCGTCGACGACAGCCCGGACACGCGCGCCAGCAGCGCGCTCGATGCGGTGTTCACATGCACGCCGACCGCGTTCACGCAGTCCTCGACGCGGGCGTCGAGCGCGCGCGCGAGGCGGTACTGGTCGACGTCGTGCTGGTACTGGCCGACGCCGATCGCCTTGGGTTCGATCTTGACCAGTTCGGCCAGCGGGTCCTGCAGGCGGCGCGCGATCGACACCGCGCCGCGGATCGACACGTCGAGGCCGGGGAACTCTTTCGCGGCAAGCTCCGACGCCGAATACACCGAGGCGCCGGCCTCGCTGACCACGATCTTCTGCAGCTTCAGTTCGGGCGCGGCCTTCATGACGTCGGCGGCGAGGCGGTCGGTCTCGCGCGACGCAGTGCCGTTGCCGATCGCCACCAGCTGCACGCCGTGTTCGGCGCACAGCCTGCGCAGCGTGTGCACCGACTGGTCCCACTGTTTGCGTGGCTCGTGCGGATAGATCGTGTCGGTCGCGACCAGCTTGCCGGTCGCATCCACCACCGCGACCTTGCAGCCGGTGCGGATGCCCGGGTCGATGCCGAGCACCACTTTCGGGCCGGCGGGCGCGGCCAGCATCAGGTCCTTGAGGTTGTCGCCGAACACGGTGATGGCCTCGGCTTCGGCCTTCTCGCGCGCCTGCGCGAACAGGTCCAGCATCAGGTGCAGCTGCAGCTTCGCGCGCCAGGCCAGGCGGCAGGCGCCGAGCAGCCAGGCGTCGGCGGCGCGGCCGCCGGCGCGGATGCCGGCCTGCAGGGCGACGCGGCCCTCGGCATAGGCGTTGCCGGCGTCGAGGTCGGCGCCCGGGTCGAGCTCGAGCTGCAGGAACTCCTCGCGGCGGCCGCGGAACAGCGCCAGCAGGCGGTGCGAGGGGATCTTCGACAGCGGCTCGGCGTGGTCGAAGTAGTCGCGGAACTTCTCGCCCGCGGCTTCCTTGCCGTCGGCTACCTTCGAACGGATCACGCCGCAGCCTGCCAGCCACTCGCGAAGTTCGCCGACCAGGCTCGCGTCCTCGCCCCAGCGCTCGAGCAGGATCGCGCGTGCGCCTTCAAGCGCTGCCTTCGCGTCGGCCACGCCTTTTTCGGCGTCGACGAACGACTGCGCAAATTCTTCCGGTACCTGCATCGGATCAGCCAGCAGGCCGTCGGCCAGCGGCTCCAGCCCGGCCTCGCGTGCGATCTGGGCGCGGGTGCGGCGCTTCTGCTTGTAGGGCAGGTACAGGTCTTCCAGGCGCGCCTTGCTGTCGGCGGCGTCGATGTCGGCGCGCAGCCCGTCGGTCAGCTTGCCCTGCTCGTCGATGCTGGCCAGGATCGACGCGCGCCGGTCCTCGAGTTCGCGCAGGTAAGCCAGGCGCGTTTCAAGATCGCGCAGCTGGGTGTCGTCCAGGCCCTCGGTGACTTCCTTGCGGTAGCGCGCGATGAAGGGCACGGTCGCGCCTTCGTCGAGCAGGCCGACGGCGGCCTCCACCTGGGTCTGCCGGGCGCCGATTTCGTCGGCGATGGTCCGGGCGATCTTGCGCGCGAGCGCGGTCTTGGGGTCAGCCATCAGTGGTCTTGCATCGGGCGGCGCGAGCCGCGGAGCCGTCGATTGTGGCCCCGCATCGCGATGCGCGGAACCCGTTGACAGCGCGCCGCGCGCGGGTCAGGCGCGCTGCGCTCACACGCGGCGGGTTGCCGCTCCCAGGTCACGCCGGCGCCGCCAGGGCAGCGGCAGGCCGAGCAGCATCAGCGCCGCCCAGGCGATGCGGCTGGAGAGGCTCTCGCGGTCGGGTGGCTGCAGCGCGCCGGCTTCGCGCCGGGAGTCACGCGAGCTGCGGTCTCCGCTGCCGCCCATACCGCCCGCGACAGACACGTCCTGCAGGCCGTGCGCGCGGTGAATACTGTCTTCGTCGCCTTCGTCGAAAAACGCATCTTCGTCCAGCGCGTATTCACCGGCGTCCAGCGCCGCCAGCACGCGGCGCGCATGGATGGCCTGCGCGTCGGGCACGCGCAGCCGCATGCCGCCGATGGCCAGCCGCCATTCCCAGTTGGCGATCGCGGTGCCGGTATCGTCCAGGCGCGCGGGAATGCCCTCGGCCTGCAGCAGGCCGGCCGCGAGCTGGGCTTCGATCGGGTCGGTATAGGCGGCGACGGTGGTGAACATGGTCGATCCCTACGGTACGCTGCCGGCATGCGCATCGCCATGATCACCCTTGCCGTGCTGGGCCTTGTTGCCGGGTGCGGCAGCGAGGCACCGGCACCCGTCCCGGCGGCGTCCACTGCCGCGGTCGATCCCGCCGCTGCGCGCGTGGTCGAAGAATGGCCGCTGCCGGCGATGCTGCCCGGTTCGGCGCTTCCCGACCTGACCGCCGTCGACGGCGGGAAGCTGCTGCTGGCCTGGACCAATTCGCAGCCCGGGCGCCGCCACATCCTGCAGTTCTCCAGCTACGACCTCGCAGGCGCGCGCTGGGAGTCGGCACCAGTGACGATCGCGGTCGGCAACAGCATGTTCGTCAACTGGGCCGACACGCCGCACATCATGGCCACGCCCAACGGCGCGCTCTGGGCGCACTGGCTGCAGAAGAACGGCGACGCGCCCTATGCCTATGACGTCAGGCTGAGCACCTCGCTCGATGGCGGCCGCAGCTGGAGCGAGCCGGTGAGTCCGCACGATGACGGCACGCAGACCGAACACGGCTTCGTCTCGATGTGGCCGCAGGGACAGGGCACGCTCGGGATCGCGTGGCTGGACGGGCGCAACACTGCCGGCAACGGGCACGCGGACCACGGCGAAGCGGACGCAGCGGGCGACGCGGGCGACGCGGCAGCCGGTGCGACGACGGGCGCGGCAACGAATGCCGCCAGCGCCGCCGTTGCGGACCCGGCTGCGATGACCCTGCGCGCCGCAAGCTTCGACGGCCACCTTCGCCGGGCCGCCGACGTCGAGATCGACGCCAGCGTCTGCGACTGCTGCCAGACCAGCGCCGCGGTCACCGCGCGCGGTCCGCTGCTGGTCTATCGCGGCCGCGCCCAGGGTGAAGTGCGCGACATCCTGGCCACGCGCCTGGACGGCGAGGCCTGGACCACGCCCAAGGCCGTGCACGCCGACAACTGGGTGATGCCGGCCTGCCCGGTCAACGGCCCTGCGGTGGCGGCCGACGGTGACGCGGCCGTGGTCGCCTGGTACACGGCCGCCGATGGCGACGTGCCCGAGGTACGCATCGCGTACAGCGGTGATGCCGGTGAGAGTTTCGCTGCACCGGTCACGCTTGATCGCGGCGAAGCGGTGCAGGGGCGTGTCGCGATCGCGCTCGGCGATGGCCAGGCCTGGGTGCTGTGGCTGCGGGAAGAAAACGGTGGCCAGTCGCTGTGGCTGTCGCGGCGCTCGCCGGACCTGGTCACGGAGTTCGAACGCATCGGCGTCGCCCACCTCACCGGCCGCGGCCGCGGCACCGGCTTCCCGCAGCTGGCGGTGGCCGGCGGCAACGCGCACGTGGTCTGGACGGATGTCCACGACGGCGTGCCCGGCCTGCGCGGCGCGCGGATCGTGCCGGCGTCGGCCGGGCAGTGAGCGCCGCTGCCAGCTGATTCCGGCGGTCGCCAATCGCGATTTTTTGGGAGCGGCTTCGCAGCTATAGCTGCTCCCACAATGGCTTCACGGCTGCAGCCGCTCCAGCGAAAGCCGGCTAGCGTTCGTGGCGGTAGTTGACCGAGCCGCGGCTTTCCAGGGTGCTGGATTCGACTTCAACGTCGAAGCCCTTGCGCAGCAGGTACTTCAGCGTCAGCACCTGGCCGGTGCCCAGCAGGGACACGCCGAAGCCGACGTAGAGCCGCGGTGACAGCTGCTTGCCGATGCCGAGCACGCTGCCGCCGAGCGCGCGCGACTCCATCACGCCGGCGTCGTCGAGGCCGATCTGCTTGCCCAGCTGCCCGGCCAGCAGGCTGCCGCCGGCGTTGAGCGCCGCGGATGCGGCATCGAGGTCGCTGGCCTGGCGGCCGCTCAGGCTCGACAGTGGACGTCCCAGCGCGAGCAGGGCCAGGGCTTCCGACTCGTCGCTGGCGGGATCGGTCCAGACCCGGGCGCGCGGCGACGATGCGCGGCCGTCGACGTTGATGCCGGCGGTCACGTCCCCGACCTTGCGCTCGGCGCGGATGTCGAGCACCGGGTCGGAGACCGGCGTGTTCGACCACACCAGGCGGCCGCGGGTGATCGCGAGCTCCTGGCCATAGGCTTCGTAGCGGCCGCCGACCTCGAGCATGCCCTGGCCCGTCATCTCACGACCGGCGCGCGAGAGCACGCGCAGTTCGCCGGTCAGCTCGCCCTGCAGGCCAAAGCCGTTCAGGTGCACGTCGTCGCCCATCGCCAGCGTCAGGTCGAGCTCCATCGGCAGTGCCGGGCCGTCTTCGGGATCCACCGGATCCAGCACCACCACGTCCGGCGAGGCCGAGACGCCGTCGCTCAGGCGCTCCAGGTCCATGCGCGCGCTCGGCACCAGCACCCGTCCGCTGACCTGCAGCGGCCGGCCGGCGGCATAGCGCACCTCGATGTCAGGGCTGGCGACCGCGCGCAGGTCGCGGGTGTCGGACAGCAGCACGTTGTCGCCGCGCACCCGCAGCAGCAACGGCGAGCCCTCCGTCTGCCAGCCGAGGCTGCCGTCGATCGCCAATCGCCCTTCGCCGCCGGTGCCAAGCGTGCCGCTGATGCGCGCACTGCCGTCGGGCAGGGCCTCCAGCCGCGCCTGGCCGTCCACGATCGCGATGGCAAGCGACGGGATCTCGGCGCTGAAGCCGGTCAGGGCCGCGCTGCCGCCAAGCCGCGGCTCGGCGCGGGTGCCGGCCAGGCTGACGTCGGCGTCCAGGCGTCCCTCGGGCGAGACGATGTCGGGCGAAAACAGCTCAAGCCAGGTCAGCTCGCTGGTGGCGGCGGTGATATTGCCTTCCAGCGGCGCATAGGCGTCCCAGCCGGTGCGTAGCTGCGCGTCGATGCGGCCGTTGCCGTTGAAGCCCAGCCCGAGCGTTGCCGCGATGCGGTTGGCATCGAATTCGGCGTCGAGCGCCAGGCCACTGTAGGACAGCACGTCGCGGCGCGAGCGCGCGCTGGTGCGCAGGGCGCCGCCGGTCGAGGCGACGTTGAAGTGGCCCTGCCAGGCGTTTCCGGCCGGGCGCAGGCGGCCGTCGATGTCGATCAGGCCTTCCAGGAACCACGGACGGCCGCTGTCCTGCTTCGGCAGGTACGGTGCGACGAGCGCAAGCGGCAGCTGTTCGCCGTCGATCGACAGCCCTTGCCGCGGCCAGTCGGCGCTGGCGCAAAGGTGGCCCCCGACCTCCGGCGCCAGGCAGGCCGGCGACAGCGTCCAGCGTCCGCCGGAGGCCTGCGCGAAGGCGGCCGCGGACTGCAGGCGCCAGGCGGCGCCGAGCGAAGGCGCGACCTGGAGCGCGTCGAGCGCGCCGCGCCAGAGGCCGTTGCCGCCGCGGCGTGCGCCGCCCGACAGCGTCGCGTGGCCGATGTCGCCGCGGGCCTCGGCGTCGAGCTGCAGGTCCTCCACGGCGCCGCGCGCGCGCAGCGCCAGCGTGTCCAGCGCCAGGCCGGCCTGCACGCCGCGGGCTTCCAGCGCAAGCTCTCCACCGCCGCTGCGCCAGGGCAGGCGGCCGCGCAGCGTCAGGCTGTCGGCGCTGTAGTCGCCGTAGCGCAGCCCGCTGCCGTCGAGGTCGGCTTGCAGGTCGGGAGTGTCGCGTGCGCCGGCGACGGTGAGCGTGCCCTCGATGCGGCCCGCGGTGCCGGGCAGCAGGTCGTCGAGCTGCAGTGGCGCCAGCGAAGCTTCGATGTCCAGCTGCTGGTCGATGTGGCCACGGGCGTCGATCCGGCTGCCTCCGACGCTGAGCGCGGCCTCGCCCTCGTAGGCCGCCGGCGCGGTGCTGCCGGTGGCGGCGCCGTGCATGGCGACGCTGGCGCTGCCGGAGAGCCGGCGTCCGCGCAGCTGGCCGCCAAGGTCGTTGGCATCGACGGTGAGCTCGAGGCCGCCGTCGTCGCGCGTACTGCCGGTGGATGAAATGCGGCCGTCGATCGCGCCGCTGAAATCGGGGGCGAAGTAGCCGGGGTCGAAGCCGGCGAGTTCGGCATCGATCGACCAGCCCGGCGCCGGCGCCCAGGCCACGTGCCCGCTGCCGTCCAGGCTGCCGCCGGGCGTGCGCGCGACCAGGCTGCGCAGGTCCAGGCGCGACTGGTCGCCGAGGCCACGCAGCTCGACCTCGGCGGCTTCGCCATCGCGGGTGAGCGTGGCCTGGCCGACCACGGCCCAGGCCTCGGCGGTGCCGGCCAGGCCGATATCGGCGTCGGCGTGCACGGTCGCGGCGGGATCGGCGGCGGTACCGTCCGCGGGCGTCGGTGCCCAGGCCAGGCCGCGCGCAAGCACCGCGTAGCGGACGCTGGCGGCCTGCGGATCGGCGAAGTCGCCGCGGCCGGTGACGGTGATGCGGCCGCCGAGCACGTCGACCACCAGCGGATCGAACTCCAGCACCTGTTCGTCGAGGATGGCCAGCGAGGGCTGCAGGGTGGCGCGGAATTCGCCGTACGCGATGTCGCCCTGCAGCTCGGCGCGGCCGCCGGTGCCGCGGCCGTCGAGGTCGAAGGCCAGCGGCGTGCCGGGCTCGCCGAAGCCGGCCAGCAGCGCGGGATCGAGCGCTTCGCTGGCGGCGGTGAACGTCCAGCGCGGCGCGTCCTCGCCGCCGCGCAGGCCCAGGCGCGCGCGCACCGGCGCCGGCGCATGCCCGGACAGTGCCACGTCGAGCGCGGCCACGTTGCCGCGTGCCACCAGGCCCAGGCGCGGCCGCGTGCTGCCCGCGGGCGCCGGCAGCACCGCCGAGGCGGTGAGGTCCATGCGGTAGTCGTCGCCGGGCGCGTACTCGCCGCCGGCCCTGAACACGCCGCGGTCGCTGTCGACAACGATGTCCTGCAGGCGCAGCAGCCCGCTGCGTGCCTCCATGCCGCCGCGGACGCTGGCGATGTCGATCATCGGCTCGCCGCCGCGCAGCACGCGGAAACCGTCGATCTCGATGGCGTCGGCCTGCAGGCCGAGCGGTGGTTCGACCTGCGGCAGCACCTCGGGCCAGCGCGGCAGCGAGAACGGTTCGCCGTCGTCGGACGGCGGCAGCTCCAGCACCGCGCCCTCGACCTCGGCCGCGTCCAGGCGCAGCACGCGGCCGAGCAGCGGTCGCAGCGCCGGGTCGATGGTGACCCGCCTGGCGCTGAAGCGAAGCGCGTTGGGCGCCGCGCACTGGCCGTAGGGCACCGGCGTGTCGTCGACTTCGGGGCAGACCAGCTGCTGGAAGGCGACGTCGTGCAGCGTCAGCGGCCCGGACGCCGGGCCTTCGGCATCGCGCCATTCCAGCGTGGTCCCGGCGGGCAGGCGCGACACCACCTGTGACAGCAGGAAGTCGCGGCCGCCAAGCGTCGACAGCAGCCACCACGCCACCACCAGCACCAGCGCCACCAGCGCCGCGATGCCGATGCCGCTGCGGACCGCCAGCGCGCGCATGCGTGCCTTGCGCCGCGCGCGCAGATCCGCGATCCGCGCCTCGCGCTCTTCGGGGGTTGGGTCGGGCGTGCCGGCCATTACAGGCTGGTCCCGATGTTGAGATGCAGGGTGAAGGGTGAATCCGGATCGTCCAGTCCGCGGGCGATATCCAGCCGCAGCGGGCCGACCGGGGTCTGCCAGCGCAGGCCGACGCCGACGCCGGTGCGCAGGTCGGGCGAGCCGTCGTAGGCGCTGCCGGTGTCGACGAAGGCGCCGATGCCCCAGGGCCCGCCGCGGAAGTAGTGTTCGTACTCGGCGCTGGCGGTGAACACATGGCGCGCGCCCAGTGCGAAGCTGTCGTCGTCGTCGTCGACCACGCGCGGGCCGACCTCGCGCCATTCGTAGCCGCGAATGCTGCCGTCGCCACCGGCGTAGAAACGCAGGCTCGGCGGCATGCCGACCAGGGCGCTGGTCTCGGTGCGGCCGTACTCGCCGCGCAGGATCAGGCGGTCGCTGTCGCCGATGCCCAGATACCAGTGCGCGCGCGCATGGAACTGGGCGAAGCTGGCCTCGGAGCCCGCGCCTTCCACGCCGCCGCGCAGCAGCAGGCTGCCGCTGTAGCCGCCGCGTGGGAACAGCGCGTCGTCGAGATCGACGTAGGTCGCGCGCAGCGATGGATAGGTGAACGTCGCGTACCGGTACACCGGTGGCGTCGTCGGGTCGGTGTCGGCTTCGTACTCGTAGGCCCAGCGCTCGCGCAGCGCGTGCACCGAGGCCACCAGGTTGAGCTCGCGGCTGTACTGGCCGCTGCGGCTGGCGACGAACTCGATGCGCCGGGTGTCGATGTAGTCGGTCTGCTCGTCGGCGGCCTGCAGACTGGCGGTGTACCAGCCGTCCAGCCAGCGGAAGGCGGGAATGCGGTACTGCAGGGTCAGGGTCTTGCGGTTCTGGGCATAGTCCACCTGCCACAGCGCCTTGTGCCCGCGGCGGTTGACGTAGCGGCGCTCCTGCCCGAGGCGCACGCCGGCGCCGCTGTCGGTGCCGTAGCTCAGGCCGGCGGTGTAGACGTCACGCTTGGCGGGTGTCAGGACCACGTCCACCGGCACCCGGCCGTCCTCGGCCTCCCCGGGGCGCGGGGTGATGTCGACGCGGCTGAAATAGTCGAGCGAATTGAGCGAGGTGCGCAGGCGGTCAAGCCGGCCCTGGTGGTAGTACTGGCCTTCTTCCCAGTACACCAGGCGTTCGAGCAGGCTGGTGTCGACGACCTCGTGCGGCGTCTGGGTAAAGCGGGTCGCGCCCATGTCGTAGCGGTCGCCGCTGGTCCAGACCAGCTCGATGTCGGCGGCCTCCTCGGCGCGGGTGACCGCGACCCGGCGCGCGGAGAAGTCGGCGTCGAAATAGCCGCGCTCGGACAGGCGGCGGCTGATCCGCGCCTTGCTGGCCTCGTAGGTGGGATGGTGCAGCACCGAGCCTTCGCGCGGGAGGAAGTCGTCGACCTCCTCGCTGAGGTAGGGATCGTCGTGGCCGTCGCCGATGATGGCGATGTCGGCGCGGCGCACGCGCACGGGGTCGCCGGGTTCGACCGTGATCACCACTGAAACCGGCGCCTGCGCCTGCGCGTCGTCGCGCGCGCGCCCGGGCGCCCGGTCGGCCTCGCGGACCACGGCCGCGGTCGCGGCCGCGGTATCGGCCGCGTCCTGGCCCTCGGTCGCAGCGGTGTCCAGCACCACCCGGCGCTCGCCGTTGCGCACGCGCTCGACCACGATCCGCGGCGAGTAGTAGCCGAAGGGTTCCAGCGCCTCGCGGGTCTCGTCACCCGCGGCGCGAAGCATGTAGCCCAGGCGGCGCCAGCCCAGTTCATCGCCGATGGCATCGACCAGCGACAGCGACGTGCGGACGTTTTCTTCCATCTCGTCGTCGAGGCCCTTGACCTCGACCGAGGAGACGCTGACGGCATGCGCGCCGCCGGTGGCTGCGAGCAGAAGGGCGGCGAGGAGTGCGCGGCGGGGCGGATGCATCGATGAAGGATACCGGGGGCGTGTCGAGGCGCGATTAACGCAATCCGGCCCGGGCCCGGTGTCAGGCCGACAGGTGTTCGATGGCCGCCACGCTGCCCAGTCGCGAGGACAGCCGCTGCAGCAGCGCCAGGCGGTTGCCGCGCAGGGCGGGATCTTCGGCGTTGACCATCACCGCGTCGAAGAACGCATCGACCTGCGGCCGCAGCCGGGCCAGGCGCGCGAGCGCATCGCCGTAGTTGCCGGCGGCAAGCGGCGCGCCGGTGTCGGCGTAGGCGGATTCCACCGCGGCGGCCAGGGCCTGTTCGGCCGGCTCCTGCAGCAGCGTGGGATCCACGATATCGGGCACCGTGCCTTCGGCCTTGCGCAGGATGTTGCGGATGCGCTTGTCGGCGGCGGCCAGGGCCTCGGCCTCGGGCAGCTTCGCGAAGCTGGCGATGGCGTCGATGCGGCGGTCGAAGTCACGCAGCGACGCCGGGCGCAGCGCGGCCACGGCATTGAACTGCTGCACCGGCACGCCGCGGCCGGCGTAGTAGCCGCGCAGGCGCTCGATGACGAAGTCGTAGAGTTCGTCGACGGCGGACTGCTGGTCCGCGTCGCGCTCGGCAACCGCCTGCTCCAGGGACTTGCGGGCGCGGGCCTGCTCTTTCTCGCCGCTCGCGGAGGCGAGTGCGGAGTCGGCGGTGTCGACCATGGCGGCCAATGCCAGCCGACGTGCGGACTCCAGCATTCCGTGGACATCCAGCTCCAGCCCGCCTTCGATGATCGTGCGCGCAAGCGCCAGCGCGTTGCGGCGCAGGGCGAAAGGATCCTTGTTGCCGGTGGGCTTGAGCCCGGCCGCGAAGCCGCCGGCCAGGGTGTCGATGCGTTCGGCGATCGCCAGCAGCCGGCCCAGCGGCGAAGGCGCGATGGCGTCGCCGGCGCCGCGCGGCTGCCAGGCTTCGTCCAGCGCATTGGCCAGCGCCTCGCGATCGCCTGGTGACAGTCCGGCAAGCGCTGGATCCTGGATCGCGTAATAGCGCCCGGCGATTCCCTGCAGCTCGGGGAATTCGTTGACCATGCGTGACTGCAGGTCGGCCTTCGACAACAGCGCGGCCTGGCGCGCAAGCGCCGCGTCGATCCCCGCCGCCGGTGCCAGCGCCTCCGCCAGCGCGGCCACGCGCGCCGCCTTGTCGGCCACGCTGCCCAGCTTCGCCTGGTAGGTCACGCTGGCCAGGCCGTCGTTCATCGCCGACAGCCCCTGCTTCATGTCTTCGTCGAAGAAGAACCCGGCGTCGGCAAAGCGCGGGCGGATCACGCGCTCGTAGCCCTTGCGCACTTCGGATTCGTCGCGCGAGGCGATGTTGGCCACGCCGATGAAGTGCTCGGTCAGGCGGCCGTCTTCTCCGAGCACCGGGAAGAACTTCTGGTTGGCTTCCATGGTCGCCACCAGCGCCTCCTGCGGCACGGCCAGGAAGCCGGGGTCGAAGGAGCAGGCCACGGCCGATGGCCATTCGACCAGGCATTCCACCTGCGCCAGGTTGCCGGGCTCGATCCGCGCGGTGCCGCCGGCCTTCGTGGCTGCGGACTCGACGCCGGAGACGATCGCGGCGCGGCGCTCTTCGGGATCCACCAGCACCTTCGCACCGCGCAACGCGTCGACGTAGTCGCCGGGTGCGCCGATCCATACCGGCTTGTCGTGCATGAAGCGATGGCCGCGGCTCATGCGGTCGGACGCGATGCCGAAGGCGCTGGCCGGCACCACGTCGCCGCCGAGCAGCACCACCAGCCAGTGCACGGGGCGGGCGAAGGCGTGCGCGTGCGCGCCCCAGCGCATCGCCTTGGGCACCGGGATCGCCGCGATGGCTTCGTCCAGCACCGCGGGCAGCAGGTCGCGCGTGGCGGCGCCGGTTGTCACCGAGCGGTGCACGAAACGCTCGCCCTTCTGGTCGGTGGTGCGTTCGAGCGTGCTCCAGTCGACGCCGGCCTTCTGAGCGAAACCCTGCAGCGCACGCGTCGGTTGGCCTTCGGCGTCCAGGGCGATGTTGACGTAGGGGCCCAGCACTTCGGACGCGCGGTCGGGTTGCACCGTGGCCACCCCGTCCAGCAGGACGGCGAGCCGGCGCGGACCGTACAGCGGCCGTGCGCCCTCGGCGAAGGCGATGCCACGCGCGGCGAGTGCGTCGCGGACACCGTCGAGGAACGCACGTGCCAGGCCCGGCAGCGCGGCGACGGGAAGTTCGTCGGTGCCCAGTTCGATCAGGAGTGGAGCGGTATCGGTCACGGAAGGTCCTTGTTGACCGCGATGAGGTGGCCCAGGCCGTTGTCCGGCGTGGTCGGTTTGCGGTCGCCGTTGAGCATCAGCAGGACGATGCCGGCCAGCGGCATCAGCAGCACGCCGAACAGCAGCCAGAGCCACGCGTTGCGCCCGGTCTGCTGCGCCCAGTACGCGGCGAAGAATCCGAACGCCACCGGCGCGGACCAGGCGTACACGAATGCAATGGAGAAGATCTCGGTCATGCGCTGTGACTCCCTGTCAGGCGACGTTCTTCGCGGCGGACTTCAGCCCGGGGAAGCCGAGCTTCTCGCGCTGCGCGAAATAGGCTTCGGCGACCGCCTGCGACAGCCTGCGCACGCGCAGGATGTAGCGCTGGCGCTCGGTGACGCTGATCGCGCGCCGGGCATCGAGCATGTTGAAGCTGTGGCTGGCCTTCATCACCTGCTCGTAGGCGGGCAGCGGCAGGCCGAGTTCCACCAGCTTCATCGCCTCGGCCTCGCAGGCGTCGAAGCGATGGAACAGCTCGGCGACATCGGCGTGCTCGAAGTTGTACGTGCTCTGCTCCACCTCGTTCTGGTGGTACACGTCGCGATACGTGACCGGCCTGCCGTCGGGGCCGTGCGTCCACACCAGGTCGAACACGTCGTCGACGTTCTGCAGGTACATGCACAGGCGCTCGAGGCCGTAGGTGATCTCGCCCAGCACCGGCTTGCACTCGATGCCGCCGGCCTGCTGGAACCAGGTGAACTGGGTCACCTCCATGCCGTTGAGCCACACCTCCCAGCCCAGGCCCCAGGCGCCCAGCGTCGGCGACTCCCAGTTGTCCTCGACCAGGCGCAGGTCGTGCACCAGCGGGTCCACGCCCACGCTCTTCAGCGATTCGAAATACAGCTCGACGATGTTGTCGGGCGAGGGCTTCATCACCACCTGGTACTGATAGTAGCGCTGCAGGCGGTTGGGGTTCTCGCCGTAGCGGCCGTCGGTGGGACGGCGGCAGGGCTGCACGTAGGCGGCGTTCCAGGGCTCCGGCCCGAGCGAACGCAGGAAGGTCGCCGGGTGGAAAGTGCCGGCGCCGACCTCGAGGTCGAGCGGCTGGACCAGCACGCAGCCCTGAGCGGCCCAGAAGTCGTTGAGCCGCTGGATCAGCTGCTGGAAAGTGGGTGCGGTCATGCGCGGTCCGTGCCCGCCGGGGCGGCGTGGATGGAGGGCGGGCTAGTATAGCGGCCGCTCCCGCGCGCCCCGCGCGGCTGAAGTTTCAGGGTCGCACGCATGTTCCGGAACACACCGCCCTTCCTGGTCCTCGAGACCGGCCGTCCCGTGGCTTCGATGCGTCGCCACGGCGGCTTCGCGCACTGGATCCGCACCGCCGCAGGGCTGTCGCGCGACGAAATCGAGGTGGTCGACGTGCAGTCCGGCGATACGCCGCAGTCGCATCGCGGCTACGCCGGCGTGCTGGTCAGTGGGTCAGGCGCCATGGTCAGCGACCGCGAGCCCTGGAGTGAACGCGCCGCCGACTGGCTGCGAGACGCCGCCCACGCCGGCGCGCACGTGTTCGGCATCTGCTACGGCCACCAGCTGCTGGCGCATGCGCTGGGCGGCACCGTGGCCGACAATCCGCGCGGGCGCGAGATGGGCACGGTGGCCATCGTACCCGGCCCCGAGGCGGGCAACGACCCGCTGTTCGCCGGCCTGCCGGAGCGCTTCCTGGCGCAGGCCACCCACCTGCAGAGCGTGCTCGCACTGCCCCCGGCTGCCATCGGGCTTGCGTCCTCGGATCTCGACGACGTCCACGCCTTCCGCTGGGGCGACGCGACATGGGGCGTGCAGTTCCACCCCGAGTTCAGCGCCGGGCACATGCGCGGCTACATCGAGGCGCGCAGCGACAGCCTGGCCGCCGAAGGCCTGGACCCCGACGCCATGCGCGCCGCGGTGCGCGCAGCACCCGACGCACGTCGCGTGCTGCGGCGGTTCGTGCGCCGGGCACGCCGCCACGCCTGAGGCCGCCGGGTTACGATACGTGGGCGTGGCACGGCCACGGACAGACTTGCAACCGGGGACACTGGATGAGTACACGAACGATGGGCCCGGCTTCGGGCTGGCGCTGGCTGCTGAACGCCGTGAACCTGGGCGGCGGGAACCCGCGCGCGGTCCTTGGCGGCGCGGCATTGATGATGCTGGTCGCGCTGGTCCCCAGCCTCATCCAGATCGTCGTGCAGAGCGTCATGGGCGTCACCAGCGCCGGGGTGATGATCGCGCTGATGGGGTTCTCGGTGCTGTTCTCGCTGCTGGTGATGGGCCCTTTGTTCGCCGGCTACCTGCGGCTGCTGCACGGCAGTGAAACCGGCGCGCCCGTGCGCGCGGCGGCGATCTTCGACGTGTTCGGCGGCGGGCAGGGCGCGGGCCGGGTGATCGGCGTGCTGCTGGGCCTGATCGTGATTGGCATGGTGTTGTTCGGCGCGGTGGCGTTCGCCTTCGGCGGCGACTTCTTCGCGCAGATCGGCTCGGTGTTCGAGGCGCTCGAGGGCGCCGAGCCGGGCACCACGCCGGTGCTGCCGCCGCTGCCCAGCGGCCTGGGGACTTTCCTCGGCCTGCTGTTCATCGTCGGCATGTTTTTCAACGGCGCCTATGCGATCGCCCTTGGACAGGTCGCACTGGGTGGCCGCGGCATCGGCGAGGCCCTGCGCGATGGCCTGCTGGGCGCGCTGCGCAACCTGCTGCCGCTGCTGGTGCTGAGCATCGTGGTGACCGTGGGCGGGATGCTGGCGCTGCTGCTGCTGGGGCTGCTGGTGGCGGTGCTGATGGGCGTGGGCACCCTGGTGCACCCTGCCTTGGGCATGGTGCTTGCCGCACCGGCCTATCTCGCGGCGATGGTGGCGCTGTACGTGGTGATGTTCGGCGTCATGTACTACATGTGGCGCGACGTCTGCGGCGGCCCGTCCGGGGTGGACAGCCAGCACGAAGTAGTGGCCTGACGGGGCTCAGCCCCACAGTGCGCGGTCGAGCGCCGCCTGCATCGGCACGGCCATCGCCTGCGCGATCCAGGCCATCGCCGCCAGCCACGCAGCCGCCTGCAGTGCCAGCCATGCGCCGGCCCATGCCGGCATCCGCTCCGGCGCGCCGGCGGCACGCACCACGCGGGTCCGGCTGAGCCGGTCGTGCAGCGCCGCGTGATCGGGCGCGACGCCGGCCAGCAGGTGGCCGATGTTGAGGCTCAGCCAGGACAGCGTGCCGGCCAGGAACCGCGCCAGCGCGGCAGCCGTCCCTATGCGCCCACCGGAACGATCGACCACGCGCAGGCCCAGCGCGCGCTTGCCGGGCGTGGCCTGCAGCGGCGAGCGCTCGAAGCCCACGCACCAGGCCATGAACAGGGCCACGAAGAGTGCCATCGGCCACGCCAGCAGCCCGGCCAGCGCCGACTGCAGGGCGGTCGCCGCGGCGAGCAGTGCGGGATCGTGCAGCCAGTCGCGGGCGAGTCCGATCGAGGCGGAGGGGTCGGCGGGATCCATCGGCGCCGGCATGGAATGGATGGCCGCGGCCATGCGCCGGGCCACGGCGTCCACCAGCCCGTCCCAGGCGCCGCCAACGCCGGCCGCGGCGCGATTCATGGACGCCCGGCACAGCAGTAGCACCGGCAAGGCCACCAGCGCCGCATCAAGCGACCATGCCGCGCAGCGCCGCCAGAAGCCGGCGGGGCGCATCAGCCGGCGTCGCGGTCGCCGGCGGCGGCGTCGGGTCGCGGCGCGACCATGCGCGCGGCGATGATCCCGGCCTCGTACAGCAGGCACATCGGGATCGCCAGCAGCAGCTGCGAGATCACGTCCGGCGGGGTGATGACCGCCGCCAGGATGAAGATGCCGACGATCGCGTAGCCGCGCGATTCCTTCAGCTGCGCGGGCGTGACCCAGCCCAGCAGCACCAGGATCACCAGCGCCACCGGCAGTTCGAAGCTGATGCCGAAGGCGAGGAAGATCACCAGCACGAAGTCGAGGTAGGCGTTGATGTCGGTCATCATCGCCACGCCTTCCGGCGTGACCATGGTGAGGAAGCCGAACACCGACGGCAGCACGATGTAGAAGGCAAAGGCGCAGCCTGCGTAGAACAGCAGCAGCGAGCTCGCCAGCAACGGCAGCGCGAGGTGCTTCTCGCGCTTGTACAGCCCGGGCGCCACGAAGGCCCAGGCCTGGTAGAGCAGCCACGGCATGCTCAGCACCACGGCGGCGAAGAACGCCAGCTTCAGCGGTGCGAAGAACGGCGAGGCGACCTCGACCGCGATCAGGTGCGCGCCTTCGGGCAGCTTGGCCACCAACGGTGCCGACAGCCAGGCATAGAGCCTGTTGGCGAAGGGCAGCAGCACCAGCAGCACCACGCCCAGGCCGGCCAGCCCGCGCATGATCCGGCTGCGCAGCTCGAGCAGGTGGTCGAAGATGTGGCCGTCGCCTTCAGCAGCCATCGCGGCCTCCGCTGCCCGCCGGAGGGGCGTCGCCGCCGGGCGGGCCGGCGGGCGGGGCGTCGGTGTCCATTGCGATGCCGGTGCCGGTGCCGGTGCCGGCGTGTGCGTCGGCGTCGGCGTCGGCGGTCGGGTCGCCGGTGGCCAGGCCCTTGGCGGCGTCCGCAGCGGCGCCACTGCTGGCCCCGGGCTCGACGCCGGCGGCGAGCCCGTCGCGAAGCGTCACGAGCCCGCGCTGCGCATCCTCGCCGGCCTGGCGGACCTCGCGATCGACATCACTGACGGCCGAACGCACGCCGCGCTCGAGGTCGGTGGCGGCGGTGCGCGCGGCATCGAGGTTCTCTTTCAGGTCCTCGGCGGCCATCTCGCGCTCCAGCTCGGACTTCACCGAATACCACTGCGCGCGCGCGCGCCGCACCCACAGACCGGCGAAGCGCGCGGCCTTCGGCAGGCGCTCGGGTCCGAGCACCACCAGCGCCACCAGCGCGAGGAGCATCAGCTCGCCGAAACCGAGGTCGAACATGCCGAGCGGCCCGCCGCGCCGGGATCAGCGCTGCACGGAGTCGTTGTCGCGTTCGGCCTTGCGCTCACCGTCGCGGGTCTGGTCGCCGAGCTGGCCGGCCGGCTTGTCGTCGTCGTCGGCGATGCCCTTCTTGAAGCCCTTCACGGCCTCGCCCAGGTCACGACCGGCGCCGCGGAGGCGCTTGGTACCGAAGATCAGCAGCACGACCACCAGGACGATGATCCAATGCCAGATGCTGAAACTGCCCATGCCGCTACCTGCGTGTGTTCGGGCGCTCAGGATACCAACTCGCCCGCGGCATGGACCGCGGGCGGTGCATCCGGTGCGTCAGTCGATGGGATCGGGAAGCGGCGCCGGCAGGTCGTCCGCGGGAAGCGGCTCGGACCTCACCGGGGCCTCGTCGACCGGCTGGAATGCACTCGGGCCCTGCGGGGGCAGGCGTTCGCTGACCAGGGGAGCGGTCTGCGCCCCCGTGGACTGCGTGCCCGGGGCCGGTGCGGCCACCGGCGCGGCGTAGCTGCCGGCGGCGGCATGCGAAGCGCCTTCGGTGCCGCGGTTGGCGCGCGCCAAGGCCGTGGCTTCCTCCAGACTGTCGCGGAAGTCGACCACCGCGACCGAAGGCTGGCCGGTGGCGCGGCCCTCGAAGATCATCCGCGGGGTGGTGTCGGGGCCGTAGGCGGCCTCGTTGGCCTCGTCGTCGATCGAGAGCACGGCGCCGTCAAGCGCCACGCCGACGAACAGCCCGCGCGCGCGCGACCACGACCAGATCTCGGCCTTGAGCTCGCCGTCGGTGGCGGTCGAGGCGTTGCGGCCCAGCGGGCCGGCGGCCACGGCCGCGTCGGCGCCCAGGGTGAACTTGCCGTTGACGATCGACTCCAGGCCCCGCTGGCTGCGGAACACCAGCACCACGTCGGAGGACTGCACGCCGGCCTGGAAGCCGATGCTGCCGCCGGTCAGCTTGACGAAGCTCGGGTTGGACCAGGTGCCGTCGGGGTTCTTCACCGACATCAGGCCGTGGCCGCGGCGGCCGCCGATCACCAGGCCGGCCTTGATGGTGTCGGGCACGACCACGATCGCGTGGCCTTCGTCGAAAAGCTTTTCCGGGATCGCCGACTCCGGGATCGCCTGGATGTCGGTGAGCACGCGCACCGCGTTGAGCGCGCGCGCATCCTCGGCGGGGCCGGCGGACGCAGGCGCGGCGGCCAGCGCGAGGCACAGCGCGGCTGCGAGGACGGGCAGGCGGAGCAGGTGGCGCTTGGCGGTCATGGACGACTCCGTGGCGGATGCATGGTTCGGAAGGATGCGACGCGGCGTGTTGGATGTCGACCGCGCGCCGCGTGGGCCGTCAGGCTATGCGCGTGGCCATGAATCGGCGGTGAGCCCGGGTGGCGCCGCTGCGGCCATGCCCGGACCGTACACTGTCGGGCCACGCCCGCATGTACGACGCCAGCAGCCGCCCCATGACCGAAGCCGTCCCTCCCGCCCGCGATGTCCTGTTGCTGGCCAACCTCGGCACGCCCCCGGCACCGACCGCGGGCGCCGTGTCGCGCTACCTCCTCGAGTTCCTGTCCGACCCGCGCGTGGTGCAGCTGCCGCGCCTGTTCTGGCAGCCGTTGCTGCGCCTGGTGGTGCTGCCGCTGCGTTCGCGCAAGGTCGCCCACAAGTACGCCGAGGTGTGGATGGAGGGTGGCTCGCCGCTTGAAGTGCATACCCGCCGGCTGGCGCAGGCGGTGCAGGGGCTGCTGCCCGGCGTGCACGTCGAGCACGTGATGCGCTACGGCGAGCCCGCGCTCACCCGCCGGCTGCGCGAACTGCGCGGCGAGGGCGCACGCGTGCTGGTCCTGCCCCTGTACCCGCAGTACTCGACCACCACCACGGCCTCGATGGGCGACGTCGTCGCGCGCGAGATGCCGGCCGCGCGCATGGTCGAGGACTACCACGACGATCCCGCCTGGGTCGCCGCTGTGGCCGATTCGATCCGCGCCCACTGGGCGGCGCACGGGCGCGGCGACCGGCTGCTGTTTTCCTTCCACGGCATCCCGCAGCGGCTGGTGGACCAGGGCGATCCCTACCAGCGGCAGTGCCTGGCCGGCGCGCGCGCGATCGCCTCCGCGCTCGAACTGCCCGACGCGGCGTGGCAGGCGACGTTCCAGTCGCGCTTCGGCGGCGGCAAATGGCTGTCGCCCGCGACCGATGCCACGGTTCGCGCGCTGCCCGGCGAGGGCGTGCGCCGCGTCGACGTCGCCTGTCCGGGCTTTGCCGCCGATTGCCTGGAGACCCTGGAGGAGATCGCGCTGCAGAACGCGGAGTTCTTCCGCGAGGCCGGCGGCACGGAGCTGTCCTACATCCCCTGCCTGAACGACGCGCCGGCGCATGCGCGCGCGATCGCGGGGATCGCCACCCGCGCCTTCGAAGCATCGCGCTGATGCGCGACTTCGCGCTCGCCCTGCCGATGGGCACCGTGCGCGGACTGCGGACCGGCGACGCCGGCGCGCCGCGCGTACTGGCCCTGCACGGCTGGCTCGACAATGCCGCGAGTTTCGTGCCGCTCGCGCCGCTGCTGGGCGCGATCGACCTGGTGGCGCCGGACCTTCCGGGCCACGGCGCCAGCGACCACCTGCCGCGCGGCATGGACTACTCGTTCGCGGGTGCCGTGCACACCGTGCTCGACATTGCCGATGCGCTGGGCTGGGAGCGCTTCGCGCTGCTCGGGCATTCGATGGGTGCGGGCATCGCCAGCCTGGTGGCGGCGGCCTGCCCCGACCGCATCGAGCGGCTGGTCGCGATCGAGGCCCTGGGTGCGCTGTCGGAAGAGCCCGGCCGCACCGTCGAGCGCCTGCGCGACGCGGTGGCCTCCGTGCGCGCGCTGAAGGACAAGCGCCTGCGCGTGTTCCCGGACATCGAACTGGCGGTGCGCGCGCGCATGAAGGCCAACGGCCTGGCGGATGCCGCGGCGCGGCTCCTGGTCGAGCGCGGCATGCTGGCGGTGGAGGGCGGCTGGAGCTGGAGCAGCGATCCGCGGCTGACCTTGCCGACGATGGTGCGCATGACCGAGGCCCAGGTCGAGGACCTGGTGGCGGGCATCGCCTGTCCGACCAGGGTGCTGTTCGCCGACCCGGCCCAGCCCTACCTGCCCGATCGCCTGCGCCGCGCGCGCGCCGCGCTGCTGCCCGCCGGCGAACTGCGGGTGCTCCCCGGCGGGCACCACCTGCACATGGAGCATCCGCAGGCGGTCGCTGCCGCGATCGGCGGCTTCCTCGCCGGCTGAGCGCGGGCTACTGCAACGCCGCGCTGTCGCGCAACTGGATGCCGACCAGCAGCTGTCCGCCGGTCCGGCTGGCGAAGGTGTAGGTGGCTTCGCGCGTGCCGTCGCTGAAGCCGAGCATGGCGCTGTCGGCCTGCTGCATCGCCAACGTCCGTGACCAGCCCTTGCGCTCCATGTCGGCGCGCGCGGCCTCGAACATCGCCGTCAACGAGCCCTGCGACTCCAGGTTCACCAGGCGGGCGCCGCCGACGTCCATCACGCTGTTGATGCCGTAGCTTGCCGGCAGGAAGACGTCGCCGGGGAAGTCGGCCGGCAGTGCGACGCCGGCGCCGGCGGCGATGGCCAGCGTTTCATCGCCGGCGCGCACGTGCAGCCGGCTGCCGTCGCGGTCGACCTCCATCTGCTTGCCCGTGGCGCGCTCGATCGCGGCCTCGGCCGCGGCGTCGGCGGCCTTCTCGCAGCCGCTGGCCAGGAGGACCAGGCCGGCCAGCAGTGCGGGACGCAGGGGGTGTTGCATGGACTCGCTCCGGACGTGCCGACGTGTGGCCTGATCCGTACAACGATGTCAGCCGGGTGGACCGGACAGCACCCTCAGCATCGCCTTGAGGCGCCGGCCGTGCTCACGGAACCAGTCGCGCTCGAGGCGCCAGTCGGGACAGCGGGCCTCGACCTCGGCCCAGAACGCCGGGGAGTGGTCGGCGTGCACCAAGTGGCAGAGCTCATGCACCAGCACGTATTCGAACGCGGCCGGCCGGCCCAGCACCAGGGCCAGGTCGAGCGCGAGCGTGCCGTCGGGCGCCAGCGAGCCCCACTGCGAGGACATCGCGCGCAGGCGGATGCGTGCCGGCGCGCGCGGAAGCCCCGGCAGGTAGCGCGGCAGCCAGGCGCCGATGTCGGCGCGGGCCTCGCCTTCGTAGAAATCGCGCAGGGCGCGGCGCAGCGCGTCGTCGCCGCCGCGGCCGGTGTGGCGGAACACCAGGCCGTCACCGTCGCGTACGACGCAGGCATAGCGGCCCGCCTCCCAGCGGAGCGGCACCATCTCGCCGCGCAGCGGCAACGCCGGCGTGGCGCCGCGCTCGAGCGGCGCCACGATGTCGTCGATGGCGTGCGCGCGCAGCTGCGCCAGCAGCCAGTCGCGGTGCAGTGCGAGGAAGCGATCGCCGGACACGGTGCTGGCGCGTGGAGGCAGGGTCAGGCGGGCGCCGCGCTCGTCGACCGACAGCCGCAGCCTGCGCGCGCGGGGATCGCGCACGCGCAGCACCGCCACCTCGCTGCCGTCGTCCATCGCCAGCGCGACGGTGTCGCGCTGGATGTTGCGGGTGCCCGGTGCCGGGGACTTCGTGAGCAGCAGGCGGAGCAGGGACGACATGCGTTGATTCTACCGGCGCGCGCGCACGCGATGTGCGTCCGCGCAGCGCGTGGGCTCCGCGTTCAGGCGTCGACGCGCGACAGTTTCAGCGCCGGCTCGAGGATCTCGAACAGGCGCCGCACTTCGGCCGACATCAGCATGAAGCGCGCATCGAGTTCGGCGCGCAGGTCGTCTCGGTCGCCGCTTTCGATCTGGTCGACCGCGCCGTCGAGGAACTTGAGCTTGCGCAGCACCAGGTCTTCGCCGAGCACAAACGAGACGTGGTCATCGAGCACCAGCGCCAGCTTCGTGACCTGTTTGCCGGCCTCGAGGTGGTGGCTGATCTCGTCACTGCCCAGGTCCTGGCGCTGGCACTTCACGATCGCGCCGGTGTCGTTGCCGTCCTTGAGCTCGCACTCCTCGCCCAGCGACAGGCCTTCCGGCAGCGGTTCGCCCGCGATCCATCCGGTCAGCACGCTGCGCGGCGCGACCTCGGCATTTGCCGGCAGCGCCGGGAAGCTGCCCAGCGCCTGGCGCAGCGCGGACACCACCGCCTCGGCATTCTTGCGCGAGGAGGTGTCGACGATGCACAGCCCGTGCTTGAGGTCGAGCAGCGCGTCGGTGCGCGACGGCCGGACGAAGGCGCGCGGCAGCAGCTCGTGGATCAGCTCGTCCTTCATGCGCTTGCGCGCGCGGCCACCCGGGCGGCGGCCTTCGCGTTCCTCGGCTTCGTCGAGCTTGCGCGCCAGCATGTCGTTGACCACGGCGCCGGGAAGCAGCCGGTCTTCGCCGCCGACCGCGACCCAGGCGGCGTCGCTGATGCGATGGCTGTAGGCCTCGGATTCGCGGCCGAGCGCGGGCACGAAGCCGCTCGAGGACAGTTCAAGCGGGCCGACGGGCTTGAGCGGGTGCGTTGCGAGCGCCTCTTCGAGCCCCTCGAGGTCGAGCGACGTGGGGAAGCGGAACAGGGTCAGGTTGCGGAAGAACATGGGGAATGGGTGCCGTGGTCGATGGGGGAGTCAGGATGCGCGTGCCGGGTCGCAGGCGACGCGGCGGCGGCCCGCGGATGCGGGTCGGGATATGCGGGAGTTGGACATCAGGACGCGTTGCCGGTGCCGGATGCGTCCGGAGGTCCGTCGGGCAGCCAGCCGCGGGTCGCGGGGGCCGGCGCCGCCATGTCCCGGCCGAGGCCGGGGAAGTCGAACAGCCTGGGGTCGGCCAGCTGCGAAGGCCGGACGTCGCCCAGCGCACGCGCGATCTGTTCAACGCGCCCGGGCGTTTCGCGATCCCAATCGCGCATCATCCGCTGCACCTGCTTGCGCTGCAGGTTCTCCTGCGAGCCGCAGAGGGTGCAGGGAATGATCGGGAACGCCTTCGCTTCCGCGTACGCGGCGATATCGTCCTCGCGCACGTAGGCCAGCGGGCGGATCACCACGTGCCGGCCATCGTCGCTGAGCAGCTTCGGCGGCATCCCGCTGAGCTTGGCGTGGAAGAACATGTTGAGGAAGAACGTCGCCACCATGTCGTCGCAGTGGTGGCCGAGCGCGATCTTCGTGTAGCCGTGTCCGGCGGCGTGGGCATACAGCGCCCCGCGGCGCAGGCGCGAGCACAGCGAGCACATGGTCTTGCCTTCGGGCACCACGCGCGAGACCACCGAATAGGTGTCCTGCTCGATGATGTGGAAGTCCACGCCGAGCGCGCGCAGGTAGTCCGGGAGCACGTGCTCCGGGAAGCCGGGCTGCTTCTGGTCGAGGTTGACCGCGGTGATCGAGAACGCGACCGGCGCCTTCTTCTGCAGCTGCAGCAGGACGTCGAGCATCGCGTAGCTGTCCTTTCCGCCGGACAGGCACACCATCACCCTGTCGCCGGCTTCGATCATGCCGAAGTCGGCGATCGCGCGACCGACCTGGTGGCGCAGGCGCGCGCCCAGCCGCCGGGCGTCGTGCGCGGGATGGCGGACGCGGGGCGCGGGCTCGGCGAGTGGAAGGACGATGCTCATGGACCGCACATTCTACCGGCGCCGCCCACGGCCAGCGTGTAACCTCGCGGGGCATGCATTCACCGGACCCGCCCGAGCAGAGTCGGATCGCCCAGCGCCTCGCGGTGCTGAAGGCGGAACATCGCGACCTGGATGCCGCGATCTCGCGGCTGCAGCTGGATCCGGAAGCGGACGAGCTGGTGGTCAAGCGCCTGAAGAAGCAGAAGCTGTGGCTCAGGGACTGCATCGAGCGCATGGAGTCGGCGCTGATCCCCGACGAGCCCGCCTGAGGGCGGCCCGTCGACCGGTCGCATGCGCAGCTGCCCGCGGGCGCGGATCGCGTTGCAGTCCGGACATCAGCCCGCTTGCGCGGCCGGGGCCTCTCCTTCCCGGACCGCTTCGGGGCTGATCTTCTCGATGGTGTGCCGCAGCTCGCGGCCGAGGATCAGCTTGGCGTCGCGCGCGAACGAAGCCAGGCGTTCGTCGAAGGCGAGCTTGCTGTTCTGGTCCAGCTTCACCAGCCCCATTTCACGCAGCTTCTGGATGAAGCCGCGGAACAGCGCCTTGTCGAAGAACTCCGGCGCCGCCGGCGCGTACAGCAGGCTCAGGCGCTGCGCCGCGAGCTGGCACAGGCTTTCCAGTTCGCCGGCGCCGAGTGCCCCGGAGCCGTTCTTGGCCAGCACCGAGATCGCGATGTAGTAGCGCTCGAAGGCCTGCTGCAGCGGGTGGCCGATCGCACGCAGGCGGAACACCTCGTCGGACTGGCCGGCGTGGCGGGCGAGGATGCCGCCGTCGTCCTCGCTGACCCGCTCCAGCAGCCCTTCGCGCACGAACAGGTCGATGGTGGCGTCGATGCGCGCGGAGAATCCGCCCTCGTCCCAGGGCAGGAACAACTCGCCCTGCAGGAAGGGGTACATGCCGCGGCCGATGCGCAGCAGGGTTTCGCGCGCCATGCGCCGGTTGTGCAGGAAGCAGCAGGCGATCCATGCCGATGGAGTGAACAGGTGGACCACGTTGTTGCGGAAGTACGAGAGCAGCACCGCGGTGTCGCCATCCACGCGCAGCACGTCGCCCAGCGGGTGCGACACGCGGTGCAGCACGCCGATCTCCTCGCCGTGGGCGATGATCTGCGCGGGCGAGTGCGGGGTCACGGTCACCAGCGGGCTGTAGGGCACTTCGGCCAGCAGCTTCTTCGACAGCACGATCTGCGCGGTCAGGTCGCCCTCGCCCATGGCGTGCTTGGGCGTGGACAGCAGGGCCAGCGCAAGCAGGTTGATCGGGTTGACGTCGGCGGCGCTGTTGACGCGCTCCTGGATGCGCTGCGCGGTGGCGTCGACCGTGGCCGCCAGCCACTGCGGCTTGTCCTCGTCGGACAGCGGCCTGCCGTCCCAGTCGGCCGCGTGCTCGGCCAGCACGTCGGCCAACGCGATCGGCTCGCCGAAGTTCACCACCACCTGGCCGTAGTTCTGGCGCAGCACCTTCGGGATGCCCCACAGCAGGGCCCAGATCGATTCGCCTTCCTTGGGCTTGCCGGAGAGTTCGTCGAGGTAGCTGTTGCCCTCCATCAGCTTCTCGTAGCCGATGTACACCGGCTGGAACAGCACCGGACGCGTGGGCTGACGCACGAAGGCGCGCACGGTCATCGCCACCATGCCGCCCTTGGGCTGCAGCAGGCGCCCGGTGCGCGAGCGCCCGCCCTCGATGAAGTACTCGATCGAATAGCCGCCTGAGACCAGCTGTGCCACGTATTCGGTGAACACCGCCGAATACAGCGCATTGCCGCGGAAGCTGCGGCGGATGAAGAACGCGCCACCCTTGCGCAGGATGGTGCCGATCACCGGCAGGTTGAGGTTGATGCCGGCCGCGATGTGCGGCGGCACGATGCCGCGCGTATAGAGCAGGTACGACAGCAGCAGGTAGTCCATGTGGCTGCGGTGGCAGGGCACGTAGACGATTTCATTGCCGGGGGCCACGGCCTTGAGCTGGTCAAGGTGGTGGACCAGGACGCCGCGGAAGATCCGGTTCCAGACCGTGGTCAGCAGGAAGCTGGCCGAGCGCACCACGGGGTGCGAATAGTCGGCCGCTATCTCGTAGGCGTAGCCGTGGGCCTTCTTCCAGGCCTCCGCCTGGCCCTTGGCGGGGTCGCTGCCCTCGCGCCGGGCCTGGTCGGCGATGGCCTCGCGCACGGGGCCCGACGACAGCACCTTGTCCACCAGCAGGCGCCGGGTCGACAGGTCGGGGCCGATGACGGCGGCGCGGATGCGGTTGAAGTGGGTGCGCAGCAGGCGCGACAGCTTGCGCACCTCGCGCTCCGGCTCCAGGCCCTCGGCGACGATGGCGCGCACGGCCACCGGCGGCGCGAAGCGGACCAGGGTGTCGCGGCCGTTGAGCAGGATCGCCAGCAGGCGGCGGAAGCGTCCGACGATCGCCCAGTTCTCGGAGAACAGCACCGAGAACCAGCCGCTGTTCTTGTCCGGCGCGCGGCCGACGAAGATCGACACCGGCACCAGCTGCACGTCCAGCGCGGGATCCTCGTGGTGGGCCTCCAGCAGGCGCGCCAGCGAGTCGGAGTGGCTCTTCTTCTTTCCCGGCTTGCGCTGCGTGGCGATCTGGGTCGCCAGGGCCAACGTACTGCCCGCATTGCGGCGCGACAGCGCCACGTAGGCGCGCTTGCGGCCCAGCAGGTCCCCGGGCAGCGGCACCAGCGGCGAAGGCAGCCCGGCTTCGCGGCAGGCGCGGTCCAGGATCAGGGCGTTGGACAGGCCGTAGTCCTCGAGCACGTAGCAGACCTGGCGGCCGTCCACACCTTCGGCCGGTCCCTGCGGCTCGATGCTCAGGCCGATCCAGGGCGCCAGCAGGCGACCGAGCAGGCGCGCCCACCAGGGTCGGGGACGCCGCGCCGCGCGTGCTGGCGCGCCAGTCGCGGGGCCGGGTTCAAACAGGGAAGGCTGGGTTGGCATCGTCGACATTATGCCCAAGCCACGCCCGCGGCCCGCCGGGGCCGACCGGGCGGCGGGCTCATGGCGCGGCCACGGGTCCCGCGGGCGCGCCCGGTCCCGGCTGGGGCGCGGGCGGGGAATCCGGCAGGGACGCGGGCGGCGTGGCCGGCAGCCCGGCGGACCGCACGGCTTCGCGAGCATGGGCCAGGTAGTCGCTCAGGTACCAGCGGCCGTCGATGCGTTCCACGCTGATCACGGTGTCGACGGGGCTGCCGGCCAGGCTGTAGCGCAGGCGCACCGTGGCCCGGTCGCCCTGCTGGACCTGCAGCGAAGCCCGGGCGCTGTCCAGCGCGGCATCGAGGTCCAGGCCGTACCCCGCCAGCACGTCCGTGGCGGTGACGGAGAAGGCGCCGAGTCGCTGCAACGATGCCTCCATGCCCGCCTCGGCCATGCCGTCGGCGGTGGTCGGGCCGGCGGCGCGGGCCGCAGCCACCAGCCGCGGGATCGCGGCCCGGGCCAGGCTGCGGTCGGCGAGCGGTGCGGTGGCGGCCCATTGCGCCACCGCGGTCACGAGCTGCGCGTAATGGTCGCGTTCGTCCTCGCTGAAATCGCCCTGGTGTTCCACGTACTGGACACCGAACATGCCCATCGTGGCCGCTGCGGCGCGCAATTCGCGCTCCGAGCCCGCAATCTGGCGCTCGAAGTCGGCCGCCAGCGTGCGCTCGGCGTCCGGCGCCGCCAGCGTGCCCAACACGGTCGGCAGGTGTTCGGCAAACGGCAGCTCATCCAGGGGCCAGCGGGTGTGCCCCGTGCGCCAGGCGAGGCCGAGCTGCGCATGCAGCGCGGGCGGCACCGCGTCACGGGCGAAGGCGGCGAAGTCGCCCGTGCGCATGTGGCCGGCCAGGACCTCGACCGCGAGTGCGGGCCGGCTGAGGTCGCTGCCTGCGGCAACCTGCACGTCGGTGGGCGCGGGGCGGCAGGCTGCCAGCAGGCCCGCCACCGCCGTGGCGACCAGCAGCGACCGCAGCATCGATGGCATCGGCATGGGTTTCGCTTCCCTCTCCCCGGGATGGCGCATCTTGGCCACCGCCGGGCGCCGGCGGCAAGCCTGCTCCGTCACAGGTCGCGGACGATCCAGCCGTGGGCGGTTGTCGCGGGGGCATCGGTCGCGACGTCGGCCACGCGTTCGGGCGGCTCCCCGGCCGCCCATGCGGCGGCGATCGCCGACAGCTTGTCGCGGGTGGCGCGCGTGTAGGCGCCTTCCAGCTCGTTCTGGGCATCGGCGGCGAGCTTTTGTGGATACAGCGTGCGCGCGTCCTCGCTGCGGTTGAACATGGCGATCATCCGCGCAAGGCTGCTGCGGAAGCCCTCGGCGGACAGCGCGGTGCGCTGGGTGCGCTGCAGGTGCCAGACCACCAGGTACTCCACGGGCCCGAGCATGCGTCGGGGCGTGGCCCCGAAGAAATGCCCCGACAGCGCGCTGGCGGCTACCGGTGCGCCGTGGTCGGGCAGGCCGGTGGCGCCCCATGAGCTGAGCGCGCCGCCGGGGAGGTCCATCCGCCGCAGCGCGACGCCGAAGGTTTCCGCCAGCAGGCGCTGTGCGCGTTCGTCGTCGCTCTCGGCCACCACGCCGACCAGGCGCAGGAACAGCGGGTACTGTTCTTCGCCAAGGCGGCGCACCAGGCGCTTGAGCACGGCGAGCCGGTATTCGGGATCGGAGTGCGCGCCCAGCGCGGACACCAGCCGGTCGGCGGCCGTGCGCAGGGCCTCGGGGGAAGGAAGGAAATCGGTCATGGCCGCGGCATTATCGCGGCTGCGGCAGCCGGGCGCCCGTCGGGCTCAGCCGAATGCGTCGAGCACCGAATCCACGGCGCTTTCCGCCGCCTGGGCCAGCGGCATGGCGCCCAGCCGGGACTCCAGGCCCAGGTCGCCGGCCAGCATGCGCCCGCCGGTGGTCTCCCAGGCCGGGGCCGCGAGCATGCGTTCGCCGGCATCGGCCAGTGGTGCCGGTGCCGCCTCGGCGTCCGCGACCGGACGGCCGCCCTGGGCCTCGTGCGTGTCCCCGCCCTGCTGGCGACGCAGGTCGTCCAGCTGCCCGTCGATCCGGTGCAGGCTGGACGCGAGGTTGATGTGGGAGTCGGGACCGATGGTGCTCATGGGGCGCTGCAGGACCTGGAAAGGGGATTCGGGGCGATGGGAGGACTCTATCGCCACGGGGCCTGCTTGCCACCTCGGGGGAACCCTAGTCCGGCGATTCCGTTCAGCTGCCTTTGCGGGTGGACGCGCCTGCAGCGGAGGCCATGCTAGCGTTCGCGGGCATCGCGGAGGACGAGATGGCGAAGGACGAAGGCGCCGACAGGACCGAACAACCGACCCAGAAGAAGCTCCGCGACGCGCGCCGGGACGCCAACGTCAGCAAGAGCAAGGAGTTGACCAGCACCGTGCTCGTGCTGGGCTGGCTGCTGGGGGGCTGGATCCTGCTCGGCTTCATGTGGGACCGGCTGCGCGCGCTGTTCGATGCCAGCCTCGACGCGGTCGGCACGCCGTTCCTCGAGGCTGCGCCCGCGCTCGGCATCCATGCCTTCTGGACCCTGATCGCGCTGAGCGTGCCGCTGCTGCTGCTGGCGCTGTTCCTGGGCGTGGTGGTCGAATTCCTGCAGGTCGGTCCGGTGGTCAGCATGAAGAAGCTCACCCCGGACATGGCGCCGATGAACCCGGTCGAGGGCATCAAGAAGATGTTCTCGATGGACAACCTGGTCGAGCTGGTCAAGGCCTTCTTCAAGAGCATCGCGCTGCTGTTCATCGGCGGCGTGGTGCTCTACGGCATGCGCCACAGCCTGCTGATGCTGCCGCACGCCCCGCCCGCCGCGATGGGTACCGCGATCTGGCACGGCCTGCTGCGGATCGGCATCTGGACCATCGGCGTGTTCTTCTTCGTCTCGGTGCTCGACGCCTGGTACCAGAAGTACTCCTACCTCAAGCAGCTGCGCATGAGCCGCCGCGACATCAAGCAGGAGGTCAAGGAGAACGAAGGCGACCCGTACGTGAAGCAGCGCCGCAAGCAGTTGCACCAGGAATGGTCGCAGCAGAACATGCTCAATTCCGTCCGGGGGTCGAACGTCGTCGTGACCAATCCAACCCATATCGCGGTCGCGCTGCGCTTCGAAGCCGGGGACACCGACCTGCCGGTGGTCGTGGCCAAGGGCGAAGGCCACCAGGCCGAGGAGATCAAACGGGTCGCGGAAGAAGCCGGCGTGCCGATCCTGCAGAACGTCCCCTTGGCGCGCGGCCTGAACGAGAAGGTCGAGGTCGACGACTACATCGCCACCGAGTTCTTCGACGCGGTGGCCGAGGTGCTGTTCTGGGCCGAGGGCATCCGCCGCGGCGAATGAGGCTCAGCCCAGCGCCTGCTCCAGCACGCGCAGCAGGTGGCGGTTGCTGCCCAGGCGCTGCAGCACGATCTCCACGTACACGCCCAGCAGCAGCAGGATCAGCGCGGTCGCCAGCCAGGCCTTGATCGGCAGCGTGAGCGCGAACACGTTGAGCTGCGGTGCGTACCGGTTCACCAGGCCGAACGACAGATCGATGATGAGCAGGATCACCATCACCGGCGCGGCCAGCACCAGCACCGTGGTCATCATGAAATTGAACTGGCCCACGAACAGGTTCATCCCGGCAGCGGGCAGGTCGGGGAAGTGCGAGGTCACCGGCCACAGCACGTAGCTGCCCATCAGCAGGTCGAGGAACACCAGGAATGCCCCGCTGGCCATGAACAGCCAGGTCGCAAGCTGCGACAGGAACTCGCCGTGCAGGGTGACCTGGTGGCCCTGGATGGGATCGAACACCTGCGCCATCGACATGCCCACCTGGGTGTCGATCACGCTGCCGACGGCGGCCACGGCCCAGAACACGATGCCGAAGCAGAAACCGATCGAGACTCCGATGAACACCTCCTTGAGCACGATCAGCGGCCACTCGATCGCGCCCAGGTTTTCCATCGGCAGTCCGGCCAGCGCCATCGGCAGCACGATGATGCCGAGGCTGACCATGAAGCTGTTGCGTACCATCGCAGGCACGGTCTCGCGGGTCATCAGCGGCAGCATCAGGAACGCGCCGATGACGCGCGGCAGCACCAGCGCGAGCGCCAGCAGCGGATTGCCGAGCAGGTCGAACATGGCCTACTTGCGCACCAGGCCCGGGAAGTCGCGGAAGATGCGCTCGGTGTAGTTGTACAGCGAGCCGCCGATCAGCGCCGCCGTGAGGAACAGCATCAGCACGATTGCCAGGAACTTGCAGGCGTAGGCGAACGTCTGCTCCTGCAGCTGCGTTGCCGCCTGCAGGAAGGCGATCACCAGCCCGACCAGAGCGGCGGCCGCGATCGGCGGGCCCGACAGCAGCATGACCAGGAACAGCCCCTCCTTGGTGAGCTCCAGGACCTCGTTCACGTCATCCGCCCCCGTAGGTCAGCACCAGGCCGTGGACCAGCTTGGCCCAGCCGTCCACCAGCACGAACAGCAGCAGCTTGAACGGCAGCGAGATGGTGGTGGGCGAGAGCATCATCATGCCCAGCGCCAGCAGGATGTTGGCCACCACCAGGTCGATGATCAGGAAGGGCAGGAAGATCAGGAAGCCGATCTGGAAGGCGGTGGTGAGCTCGCTGACGGTGAATGCCGGGATCACCACGATGAAGTCGTCGACGTCGAGGTCGTCGCGGCGGTCGGCGGGCAGCAGGCGCTGCGCGCTGCGCAGGAAGAAGGCGCGTTCGCCATCGTTGGAATGGTGGATGAGGAAGCCGCGCAGCGGTTCCTTGCCCGCCTCGAAGATGCCGAGCATGCGCGCGGCGTCCATCGGCACGTCGCCGGCGGGCGTCGGCGGGCGTGGGGCGCCCGTGGCGCTGATCACCACCGGTCCGTCCCCATCGGCGCCGGGGCTGGCCCCATCGGCCGCGGCATCGGGCGGCGGATCCACGCCGTTGCCCACGTTCGCGAACAGGGGCGCGCGCGCAGGGGCCCGCGGGCCGGGGTCGACCGGAGCGGTCCCGCCCGCGGCCCGGGCTTCGGCCTCGGCGCGCAGGGCGTCGGCCGCCGCCGGGCTGGCCGGCGGCGGGTCGGCGTCCTGGCCGCCCGCGCCGCCCGCGCCGTCCGTGGCCGGGAAAAGCGGCTGCTTCGGCTGGCGCGCGGCGATGCGCTCGGCGCGGGCCTCCGCGCGGGCCTCGATCTGCGCCTGGATCTGCGGCGGCGGCGGCTGCCCGGACAGGTAGGCGGAGACCGCGGCCTGGGTATCGAACAGGACCGGTGACATCACGTACGCCGACAGCACGATCGCCAAGCCGTTGATCACGACGTTGGGCGGCACCTGCTGCAGGCCCAGGGCGTTGCGCAGCAGGCTCAGCACCACCACGATCTTGGTGAACGAGGTCACCATCACCGCCACGAATGGCGCCAGCGCGATGAAGACGACGGTGACGAGGACGACCGCCGGCGAGAAGGTGGTGAAATCCATTCCTCAGCTCCAGGACAGCAGGCGCACGCCGAGGGTGTCGCCCACGGCGACCAGTTCGCCGCGGCCGGCCTCGCGGCCGTTGGCGCGGATGGTGACGTTGTTGCCTTCAACCACCGCGCCCAGTGCGAACACGTAGCCCGGCTGCAGGTCGGCCAGCTCGCCCACGCTCATCGTGGTGCGGCCGAGTTCGAATTCCACCTGTACCGGCAGGCTGCGCGCGGGGTCCGCGGCGGGTGGGGGCGCTTCGGACGGCGTACCGGCGCCCTGCTCGTTCTCGTCCATCGGTGGATCCTCTCTGAAGGTGGGGGTGGGGACGGGCTGGGCGTGCACGGTCCAGCCGGTGGGTGCGGGTGCCAGCGGCCAGTCCCGGCCAGCCGCGCGGGCCACGCAGGCGGGCGGTCGCCCGCGGCGACCGGCGATGAGCACATCGCCGGGGCGCAGCGCGCGCCAGTCGCGCATCGGGACGGTGACCGGAAGCAGCAGGGAGACCGGCGCCTGCAGCGCGCGCCAGCGGCCGGCGTCGGGCGGCGGGTCGTGCTCGTAGGGTGGCTCGGCGCGCGCCGCGAGTGGACGCAGCCAGGCGATCGGCACCCGCAGCCACGCGGTCGTGGCCGCTACTGGCGGCGATGCCGCAGCCGGCGGGTCGCCGCCATCGCCGTCGTGGACGGCATCGCCCTGTTCGCCGTCGCCGGGTTCGTCGTCGATGTGCACCCGCAGCCACAGCGCCGGCGCCCCGGTGGCATCGCCTCCGTCGGTGCCGTCGCTGCCGTCAAGCGCGGGCAGCATGGACACACCCAGCCATTCGCTCAGGCGGCGCAGCGTGGTTTCGTGGGCCAGGCTCCAGGCGAGGATGCGCGCGCGCCCGGCCTGGTCGCTCCAGCGCAGCCGCGCGTCATCGTCGCCGGCGGTTGCAGGACCGTCCACGTGCAATGCCAGCCGCGTGCCTTCGGCATCGATCAGGAAGCTCGCCGGCGGGGGGGTCCCCGGCGCGGCCTGGATCGCGGCACCGTCTCCCAGCAGCCACCAGCGCGGCGCGGAGAAGAATCCGCGCAGGGCCTCGCAGGCCGCCGCGTCCATGGCCGGCAGCACGCCACGCACGGACCGGGCCCCGGGTGCCGCGGACACGGGCTGTGCCGTCCGCCGCGCGCGCGCCTTGCGCGCGCCGCGCTCAGCCGTGGCCAAGGGCCACCTTCATCAGCTCCGGCAGCGAGCGGACACCCAGCTTGCTCATCATGTTGGCCCTGTGCAGTTCAACGGTCTTGATGCTGATGCCGAGGATGTCGGCGATGATCTTGTTCGGCTTGCTTGCCACCACCAGGTCGAGCACCTGGCGCTCGCGCGGGCTCAGCTTGGCCAGCAGTTCATTGGCCATGCCGCCGCCCGCCGCACGGTTGCGCGCATGGGCCAGGGCGGTGCGCAGCGCGTCCACCAGCGCCTCTTCGGAGAATGGCTTCTCCAGGAAGTTGGCCGCGCCCTTGCGCATCGCCTCGACCGCCAGCGGCACGTCGCCGTGCGCGGTCACGAAGACCAGCGGCAGCTTGATGCCGCGACGGATGAGCTCTTCCTGCAGCTGCAGGCCGCTCATGCCCGGCATGCGCATGTCCGAGACCAGGCATTCGCTGGCGTCGCCGTGGCGATCGCCTGCATAGGCTTCCAGGAACGCCGGCCCGGAAGCAAAGGCTTCGACCTCGAAGCCCGCGGTCTCCAGCAGCCACGCGGTCGAATCGCGAAAGCCATCGTTGTCGTCGACCAGGTAGACCCGTGTCACCGTCATTGCCTATCCCCTCCCTTCCGCGGGCGGCAGGGTGAAGCCGAACATGCTGCCGCCGCCCTGGCGCGGCTCGAAGAACAGCCGCCCTTCGTGGTATTCGATGATCGAGCGGCAGATCGCCAGGCCGATGCCCAGGCCGTCGCTCTTGGTGGTGAAGAAGGGCGAGAACAGCTGCGCGCCCTGCTCTTCGCTCAGGCCTTCGCCGCGGTCGCAGACGCGCACCTCGACCTCGCCGTCCAGGTTCACGCGGCCCTCGATGCGCAGGCCGCGGCTCTGCGCCGGCACCTCGCGCATGGCCTCGATCGCGTTCTTGACCAGGTTCAACAGCACCTGCTCCACCATCACCCGGTCGGCGTAGACCGCGGGCAGGCCGGGTGCGAGCGCCAGCTCGATGCGCAGCTGCAGGCGCTCGGCCTCCAGGCGCAGCAGCTCGACCACGGTGTGGGTGATCTCGAGAACGTCGTGGGCGTCGCGGCGCGGCTCGCGCGCGCGCACGAATTCGCGCACCCGGGAAATCACCGCCGCGGCATGCTCGGCCTGGGTGCGCGCCGCGACCAGGGCGCGCTCGACCTGCACCGGGCCGCCGGCCTGGGCCACCAGGCGCAGGCTGCCGTTCAAGTAGTTCACGATCGCCGCCAGCGGCTGGTTGAGTTCGTGCGCCAGGGTGGCGGCCATCTCGCCGACCGACATCAGCCGCGAGGTGAACAGCAGCTTTTCCTGCTGGCTCTTGTGCGAATCAAGTGCTTCGATGCGTGCGCTGATGTCGACCGCGGTGAGCAGGTCGAGCTCCGCGCCATCGATCGTGGCCGCGCCCCAGTGCAGCGCATACCAGCGGTTGCTGTGCGGGGCGTTGACCTCGCGCGGCGCGCTGGCCGCATCGCCGTCATCGTCATCGTCGCCGGCGAGCGCCGCCAGCAGCCGGGTGCGGTCCTCGTGCCCCGCCAGGCCGGAGAAGGCGTCGCGGTAGCCGGCGTTCGCCGCCACGAGCGTCCCGCAGCCGCGGGCGAACGCGGCGCAGGGAAAGGGGATCGCATGCAACATCGCCGCCACCGCGGCGCCGTCGTCGGCGCGTGGCCGCGTACGCGCAGCGACCGTCCCCTTCGCAGGCGTCACGCAGCGACCTGCGCGATGCGCGCCGCAGCCCCGCTGCGGTAGGCTGCCGGCGCGCCGTCCGCGCGACTTTCAAGGCGAGTGCGTTTCCCCATGTCCAAGCGATCCCTGATTGCCATTACCACCATCCTGTCCCTCGCAAGTGGCACCGCGATGTCGGCCGGGGCCGAATCCGATGCGCCGGCCACGACATCGTTCGCCGCGGAACTGCTCGCCATCCTCCTGCCCCTGGCTTTCATCATCATCGGCCTGCTGCTCGTGCTGCGCCTGGTCCGGCGCCGCCACGGGCTGACCGGTCCCGATGCGCCGCTTGCGATCCTGCAGATTGTTCCGCTGGGTCCGCGTGAACGGCTGGTGTTGATGAAGACGCGCTCCGGTCGCGTGTTTACCGTGGGCGTCAGTGGGCAAAGCGTGAACTTCGTCACCGAACTCACTTCCGACGATGTGCTGGTCCGGGAGAACGTGGACGCCGGTTCCGGATGAATGCGACGACCGTCACGTTGCCATTTGTTACCGCAAAATTTCCCTTCGATTACAGCAGCCTGCGTCCACCTCCGGGAAACTTTGCCGATTGGTCGCCGGAAGCGACCGGGTGAAACTTTCCTTGATTGCGCTTGCAACGAGACTATCGTAATTTGCCACAAAGTGACGCATGAGGTCAGTGCTCGATGCGCAAGGCAGATCACGTGGAAGCGGCATCGCAGGGGAGTGGCATCGCCACCGTCCCGGCCTGTCGCGTGAGCGCCGGAACGTCATGCGCGCGCTGATCCAGAACCTCTTCGCGGCACCGGCCAACACCAAGCGCGCGCGGCTTGGTTACAGCGACATCGTCCTTGCCGTCGCCGCGGTGCTGATCATCAGCGTGATGATCCTGCCGTTGCCGCTGGTGGTGATCGATGCGCTGGTCGCGGTCAACATCTCCATCGGCTTCGGCCTGCTGCTGCTGGCGATCTACATCCCCACGCCGGTGGCGTTCTCGAGCTTCCCCAGCGTGCTGCTGCTGACCACGCTGTTCCGGCTGGCGCTGTCGATCGCGATCACCCGCTCGATCCTGCTCGATGCCGAAGGCGGCCACATCGTGGAGACCTTCGGCGCCCTGGTCGCCGGTGGCAACCTGGTGGTCGGCCTGGTGGTGTTCCTGATCATCACCGTGGTCCAGTTCATCGTCATCGCCAAGGGCGCCGAGCGCGTGGCCGAGGTTTCGGCGCGCTTCACCCTCGACGCCATGCCCGGCAAGCAGCTTTCGATCGACTCCGACCTGCGCTCGGGGCTGATCGACAAGGACGAGGCCCGCAGCAAGCGGCGCTTGCTGGAGAGCGAAAGCCAGCTGCACGGCGCGCTCGACGGCGCGATGAAATTCGTCAAGGGTGATGCCATCGCCGGCATCGTCATCATCATCATCAACCTGCTGGGCGGCCTGGCGATCGGCGTCATGCAGCGCGACATGGCGCTGGGCGACGCCACCCGCACCTACAGCATCCTGACCATCGGCGACGGCCTGGTTTCGCAGATCCCCGCCATCCTCGCCACCATCGCCGCGGGGCTCGTGGTCACCCGCACCACCGGCGAGGTGGACGACAAGCACCTCGGCGCCGCCATCGGCCGCCAGGTCAGCGGCCAGCCGCGGGTGATGCTGATCACCGGCATCCTGGCGCTGCTGATGATGCTCGTGCCCGGCTTCCCGAAGCTGGTGTTCCTTGTGCTGGGGGTCAGCCTGCTGGGGATGAGCGCATGGCGCTACCGGCATGGCTTCCAGATGCTGCGCCGCGCGTTCCGGGTGCCGGAGGGCGAAGTCGCCGAGGCCGATCTCCCGGCCCAGGTCGACGATCTCGCCCCGCCCGCGCCGCTGCAGCTGGACCTGTCGCCGGACCTCGCTCCCATGCAGGACGCGCTGCTGTCGCGGGTGAAAGCGATGGCGCAGGGCATGCGCGACGAGTTCGGCGTGCCCGTGCCGGCGCCGAAGCTGCGCCTGGTTGGCGGGCTGGGTGAAGGCGGCTACCGGCTGAGCGCCTTCGGTGCACGCCTGGCATCCGGGCAGCTGCGCACCGACGCCGCCTTCCGCCAGGCGACGGCAGCCGGCGACGGCGGCCGCCAGCCCGGGTTCTTCCCGGCGCTGGCCGGCGAATGGGTCGCGCCCGGGACCGACGGCGCGCTTGACGCGGAGGACCTCCTCGCGACGCATGCGCGCAGCGCGTTGCAGCGCAGGCTGGGCGGCTTCATCGGAATCCAGGAAACCGCCAACCTGTTCGCGCGGATGCAGCGCGACTACCCGGACCTGGTCAAGGAAATGCTGCGCGTGGTCGCACCGCAGCGGGTGGCCGACGTGCTGCGCCGGCTCGCCGAAGAGGGCGTGCCGATCCGCAACCTGCGCGACGTGTTCGAGGCAATCACCGACGTCGGCGGCCGCGAGAAGGACGTGGTGCTCCTGACCGAGTACGTGCGGGTCGCGCTCAAGCGCGAGATCGCCGAGCGCAACGCGGACGCCGAGCGCACGCTCCACGTGCTGCTGATCCACCCCGAACTTGAGGACAAGCTGCGCCAGTCGGTACGCGTGGCCGGCGGCGCCAGCCAGCTCGCGATCTCGCCGGAGCTGGCCGCGCGCCTGGGCAGCGAGGTGCGCGCGCACCTGTCGCGGCAGGCCGTGGGCGTGCGCCCGGCGCTGCTGTGTTCTCTGGACGTGCGCAGGCACCTGCGCAAGCTGATGGAAGTCGATTTCTTCGAGGTCCCGGTGCTGTCGTACCAGGAACTCGCGCCCGACCTGCGCATCGTGCAGGCGGGACAGGTCAACGCGTGACCCGGGCAGGCTTCACCACGGGGTAACGAAGCAGCTGCAGGATTCAAGGCATCAGGAGGTTGGCATGGGCGGTACTGGCAAAGGCAGGGACACGGAGGCACCGGAAGACCGCGGCATCGTGCTGCGCGTGGTTTCGGGCCTGCACGCCGGCGCCGAGCGCGACCTTGCCGGCGGCGAAATGATCCTCATCGGCAGTGGCGAAGACTGCGACATGGTGCTGGCCGATGCCGGGGTCGCCGCGCGCCACGCGCTGCTGAGTTTCATCGACGGCCGCTTCTCGCTGCGCGCGCTGGACGCGCCGCTGCACGTAGGCGCGGCGATGGTCCATCCCGGCGATCCGGTCGAGCTCGGTCGCGTGCAGCGCGTCGGCATCGGCGAAGCCGCGATCGCCTTCGGCGCGGCGGACGATGGCGGCTGGGAGCGGCTGGTCCCGGGCGGGTTCGGGCCGCGCGCGGCGCCGGAGCCTGCGAACCGCCCATGGCTGCGCCGGCTTCCCGCGGTGGCGGCGGTCGCGGTGCTGTCGCTGGTGTCCCTGGCGATCTTCGCCACGGTCATGCCGCAGCGCGAACAGGCGCCCGATCCGCGTGAACAGCTGCAACGCCTGGTGCCCGAGTACGGCATCGACGGCGGCCAGGCCGCCACCGACCTTCAGGGCCGCCTGGTGCTGTCCGGAACCGTGCCCGACGCAGCGACCCGCGAGCGCATCGCGCGCCGCATCGCCGACGACGGCATCGATGCGCGGCTCGAGCTGCGCACCGGTGACGACATCGCCGGCGACGTCGCCGAGATCCTGCGCGGCCAGGGCATCAGCGCGCACACCCGCTACCTGGGCAACGGCGACGTCGAGGTCCGCGGCGCCTTCGAGGACGAGGCGGCGCTCCAGGCCGCGTCGTTCTCACGCGCGATGCGCGAAGTGAATGGCGTGGTCCGCGTCATCCCGGTCAACGTGTCCGAGCGCGCCGTCGCCAGCCGTCGGCAGCCGGTGGCGCCGGCCGCGCCGGCGCGCATCCGCGTCGCCGCGATCGTGCGCGGCGACGACCCGCACGTGGTGTCGGGCAAGGGGGATCGCTACCTGGTCGGCGCCGAACTTCCCGGCATCGGCACCCTGGTGTCGATCACCGACAACAGCGCTCACGTGCTGCTCCCGGATGGCAACCTCGAACGGCTCAAGGTCGAGGCGGCGGCGAAAGGGGACGAGCGAGAAGCCGAGGATTTTTCAAACGTCCGCAGCGACGCAAGGCCGATGCGGATGTGAGACCCGCCGCAGGCCAGGGGCCCGCGGCACCACCAGCCACAAGACCGAAAGGGAAAGGAGAGAACCATCATGACCAACATCAGTGCAGGAGCGCCCGGCCTGGGCCAGTTCATCGCCGGAGCGGCCGCGAACGGCGGTGCCGGCATCCGCGGCGGCTCGTCCGCCGGAGACCGCGGCAGCTGGTACGAGGCCATGTCGCGCGCATGGGGGCAGACACTCGATTCGCAGGCCTCCGTCATCACCGACATGTCGGCCAACATCAGCAGCGGCAGCGACCAGCCTTCGGACATGGTCCAGCTGACCGCGGCGAGCCTGAAGATGCAGTTCATGTCCAACAACGCCGCGACCTCGCAGAACAGCGTGGGCCAGGCGCTCGAGACGCTCGGCAAGCGCAACTAAGCGCGCAAGCGCGGGAGGACGACATGATCGAAGCCATCCAGGTGGCGGCCATGGACCCGGCGATGGCCGGCCAGGCCGGCATGCAGGGCGCCGGCGGTGCCGGGGGCCAGCAGGCCACGCCATACGACATCCGCGATTTCGCGGCCGCTCTCGAACGCAGCGGCGGCGTCTCGCCGCAGCAGCAGGCGGCACCGGTGGATCTCACGCCGGCGCAGCCGTCCGAGGGTACGCGCGCGCTTATCGGGGCCATCAACAACCTCAACGCCGGTGCGGAGAACATCAATGCCCTGTCGCAGAGCATGAGCGGCAACATCGCCGAGCTCACGCCCGGGCAGATGATGGAGATGACCATGAAGTGCCATCAGTTCCTGTTCCAGGCCGAGCTGACCTCGAACGTCGCGAACCGCACTTCGGACGGCATCTCGCAGCTGTTCAGGCAGCAGTCCTGACCGGGGGGAGCAGTCCATGAAGTTCCATCAACGGCTGCGGCCGCTTCGCGCGGCCCTGTTCGCGCTGGCGGCGGCGGCATTGCTCGCCGCATGCGGCGGCAAGCCGCTCTACAGCCAGCTCGACGAGGACCAGGCCAACCAGATCATGGGGGTGCTGATCGCGTCGGGCATCGATGCCGACAAGAATCCTTCGCCATCGAAGGTGGGCTGGGAGGTGCGCGTCGCGGCGTCCGACTTCCCGTACGCGATGCAGCTGCTCGGCGCGCACGGCCTGCCGCGCGCCCAGTTCGCAAACACCTGCGACGTGTTCAAGAAAGAGGGCTTCGCGTCGTCGTCCACCGAGGAGCGGGGGCGCGAACAGTGCAGCCTGCAGCAGGAACTCGCCGACACCCTCAGCCGCTTCCCGGGCGTGGTCGATGCGCGCGTGCACGTGACCCTGGCCGAGCGCGACCCGTTGGGCGGCTCAAGCCAGGACTCGTCGGCATCGGTCGCGATCTTCGAACAGGCCGGTACCAGCGCCCGCGATCGCGAGGCCGACATCAAGCTCCTGATCAAGGACGCCGTGCCCGGCCTCATCGACATCAACAAAGTCACGGTGAAGTTCGCCGAGGCGCCGCCGCTGCCCCCGCGCAGGCCGCAGGGCCCCGCACTGTCTTCGATCAGCCCGGTGACGCTGGCCATCGCGGCCGCCGTGGTGGTGCTGCTTGGCCTGCTGGTCGCGTTCTGGGGCCGGGTGCGGGCCGCGGCGCAGCCCAAGAAGGCGTCCGACCAGGTCTGGAACGGCTGAGGCATGTCGCTCAGGGCGTTGCTGGCCGAAGTCGATCCCGCGTGGTTTGAGCACGCCGGCGCCCCGCTTGACGCGGCGCTGGCGGCGCGGGCGCGGGACACCGCACTCGGCCGGCGCATGCTTGGCGCCTGGCTTGCCGACGGACCGGCGGCCTCGCTGCTGGGACCCGATCCGGTGCGCGATCCCGCCGCCGTCCGGCGTCGCTGGACGCGCCCGCGACTGGACGCATTGTGTCGCGACGTCGGGATCCTCGCCCATGCCCCGCCGATCCGCGCCGAGGTCCGCCGCGAACCGGTGCGCCGGCTGCGTGCCGCGCTGGGCAACAGCTACATGCTTGCCCTGGACCGCAGCGTCTGGGACGGCGCGCTGGAGCCGGAGCGGCAGCGGACGCTGGTGGCCGGTTTCGACCAGGCACTGGCCGGGGCCATGGCCGGCGACGATCCGGCGCCGCTGTTCGCGATCTTCGATCGCCAGGGGCGCGCCGAACTCCGCGCCTGGGCGCGCCGGCGCGACCCGGCGCTGGCCGACTGGTGTCGCCTGCTGCATCCGCCCGACGATGAACTGCCGACCCACCTGCCCGAGAAGCCGGTACTTCGCGTCTACACCCATCACGAAGCGCGCGCCGCCTGAGCGCGCGCCGGAGCCCCATGAACGTCGAAACCAGTCCCCCAGCCCCCTCTTCGCGCACGCGAGCCGCCGGCTCCGCGCCCGCAAGCGGGGGCGTGGCCGTGTTCGAGCAGCGCGCATTCACGCGATCGCTCGGGGCCAGCGTGGTGCCCGCGATGGCCTGGGCGCAGCTGGCCGAACTGGATGCCCTGCTCGGGCGCGTCAACGGCCTGTATGAAGAGGCCGTCGGGGACATCGCGCGGGCGCGCGAACAGGGCCACGCCGAAGGCTTCGCCGAAGGCCTGGCCGCCGCTAAGCTGCAGATGACCGAACAGCTCGCATCGCTGAACGAGCGCCGCGCCCGCGTCCTTGGCGAGGCGTCCGGCCGCATTACCGAACTCGCCTGCGCGATCGTCGACCGCATCGCGCCGGGCTTCGATGCGCGGACCGTGGTACCGCCGCTGGTGATGCAGGCGGTCGAGGCGGCGCAAGCCGAACAGTTCCTGCTCATCCGCGTGCATCCCAGCGTGCGCCAGGACGTGGCCGCGGGCCTGGGCGCCGTGCGCCAGGCGCATCCCGCGGTCGGCGTCATCGAACTGGTGGACGACCCCAGCCTCGAGCCCACCAGCTGCGTGGTCGTGTCCGAAGCGGGCGAGGTCCGGGCCGGCGTCGCCCAGCAGATCGAAGCCATCCGTACGGCGCTGGCCGGCAGCGCGGCGCAGACGGGCCCCGACGCGTGAGCGCCACCGCGCCGGCGCAGCCCACCGGCATGCCCGGGACGTCCGATCCGCTGCTGCACGCCCTGGCTCGCGTGCAGTCGATCGAGCGCGTGGGCCGCGTCGCCGAGGCCTACGGCACCCTGATCCGCGCCACCGGCCTCAAGGCCTCGATCGGCGAACTGTGCGAGCTGCGCAATCCGCGCGGCGAGGGCGATGCGTCCTTCCGCCTGGCCGCCGAAGTGGTGGGCGTGTCGAAGCAGCTGACGCTGCTGACGCCGCTGGGCGCGCTCGACGGCGTCTCCGCGACCACCGAGGTCTATGCCAGCGGCCGCCAGGCGGCGGTGCGCGTAGGCCCGGGGCTGCTCGGGCGCATCCTGGATGCCCACGGCGAGCCGATCGACGACCTCGGCCCGGTCGGGCACACCGTGGATGCGCCGATCTACGCCGCCTCCCCCAACCCGCTGGCGCGCAGCCTGATCGAACGCCCCTTCTCCACCGGCGTCCGCGCCATCGACACCACGATGACCGCCGGCGAAGGCCAGCGCATCGGCATCTTCGCCGTGGCCGGCGGCGGCAAGAGCACGCTGCTCGGCATGCTCGCGCGCGGCGGCGACGCGGACGTCAATGTCATCGTGCTGGTGGGCGAGCGCGGCCGCGAGGTCAACGAGTTCATCCACGACAACCTGGGTCCGGAAGGCCTTGCGAAGTCGGTGATCGTGGTCGCGACCTCGGACCGGCCAGCGCTGGAGCGCAGCCGCGCGGCCTGGGTCGGCACCGCCATCGCCGAGCATTTCCGCGACCAGGGCAGGAGCGTGCTGCTGCTGGTCGACTCGGTCACCCGCTTCGCGCGCGCGCTGCGCGACGTCGGCCTGGCGGTCGGCGAGCCGCCGGCGCGCCGCGGCTTCCCGCCTTCGGTGTTCAGCGCCCTGCCGCGCCTGTTCGAGCGCGCCGGCAACAATGACAAGGGGTCGATCACCGCGTTCTACACCGTGCTGGCGGAAGACGAGGACGGCGGCGACCCCATCGTCGAGGAGGTGCGATCGATCCTCGACGGCCACATCGTGCTGTCGCGAAAACTCGCCGCTGCCTACCACTATCCCGCCATCGACGTGCTGGTGAGCCTCAGCCGCACCATGCCGCGCGTGGTCGACCAGGCCCACCTGCGCGCCGCCGGCCAGCTGAGAAAGCTGCTCGCCAAGTACCAGGACATCGAGTTGCTGATCCAGCTCGGCGAATACAAGCGCGGCACCGACCCCGACGCCGATGCCGCGATCGAGAAGATCGGCGCGATCCGCAAGCTGTTGCAGCAGTCCTCGCACGAGCTGGTGTCGTTCGAGCAGTCGGCTTCGGCGATCCGGGCGCTGTTCCCGTGAAGCGCTATCCGCTGCAGACCCTGGTCAGGCTGCGCGAGCACCGCACCGAGGCAGCACGCCAGCGGGTGCTCGAGCGACAGCGCGAGGCGCAGGCCTGCCGCGACGCCTGCCAGGCGATCGAGGGCGAGATCAGCGCGCTCCACGCCGAGCAGAAGCAGCAGCGCGCGCGCATGCTCGATCCGCCACCGCCGGGCGTGCCCTGGCCCAACGCCCTCGCACAGCGCGAGGCGCACATCGACCTCTTGGGCGAACAGGCGGAAGCCGCGCGCCAGCGCCTGCTCAAGGCCCGGGACACACTGCGCGCGGCCGAGGCCGCGGTGGCGGAGGCGCGGACCGCGTTCTTCCGCGCCCAGGCGCGGCTGGACGCGCTGCAGAAGCGCCGCGACGTCTGGCGGGGCGAACAGTCCGTGCTCGAGGCGCGCCAGGAAGAGAGCGCATCCGAGGACCTGTTGCAGGCGCGCCACCTCGCCGGCACCTGAGTGAAAGGAGAACCATGATGTCGATCGAACGCAGCAGCCAGAGTTCCGCCGCGGAAGCCGCGCGAGCGCGCGAAGGCACGTCCGAGGCGCGCGAGCGGCCGCCAGCCGATCGCATGCAGAGCGACCGCTTCCGTGATGCGCTGGACCAGGCCCGCCAGGGCGTGCAGCAACAGCCGCAGCGCATGGGCGAAGCCCGGATGGACGGTGCCGGCGACGCGGAGGGAACGCAGCCGCAGCAGGCGGCCTCCGCGGACGCCGTGCAGCGCGCAGGCGAACGCGGCCGCGGCGGCGAGGGCGGAGGGCACGAGGGCGGCGGCGCCGAATCCGAGATGAAGCAGCTCGACCCGGCGCTGCTGTGGCAGGCCCAGCACGCGCTCCGCGGCGATGCCCCGGCCGCGATGCCGGCGCCCGTGGGCGCGAGCAACGCCGTGCTTGAACTGATCGAACGCCACGTCCGCCAGCTTGCCGTGGGCGGCGGCGCCGGCGAGGCCCGCGGCGATGGCCAGGTGCTGCTGCGCATGTCCGACGCGACGCTTCCCGGCACCGACCTGCTGCTGAGCCGCGAGGGCGACGGCTGGGTCCTCCGCGCCGACGTGCAGTCGCGCGGCAGCTACGACGCGATCCAGGACGCGGCGCCCGAACTGATGAAGCGCTTCGCCGAGCGCCAGCTCGGCAGCCTGCGGGTGGAGCCGCACATGCACGGCTGAGGGCGGCGTGTCCACCGCCGCCACGACACCGCCCGGTGCTTACGCCGGCGGCACCGGAGCGCCTGGCCGCCGTGGCCGCAGGCCCCGCCATTCCTCGCGAGGCAGCCGCATCCGCAGCGCCGTCCTGCCGAACTGCCGGGTGCTGCCATCGGGCTGGAATCCCAAGCGCGCGAGCACCGGCGGAACCGAACGGTTGGCGGGGTCGTACAGCCCGACGAGTGCCGGCAGCCCGAGCGTGGCGAAGGCATGCCCGCACAGGGCGGCGGTCCCTTCCAGCACGTGCCCGCGCCCCCAGGTGCGCGGCATCAGCCGGGCACCGATCTCGACCTCGTCATCGGAAAACTCGGCCATCAGCGAGAAAAACCCGACGAAGCCGTCCACATCGTCCGCGCGCCACAGGCCGAGCCCGGGCTTCTCGCGGTAGATCCGCAGGGCGGTCTCGACCAGCGCGCAGGCCGAGGCGATGTCGTCCACCGGTGCGTCCAGCAGCGCCCGCGACACGCGCGGGTCGCGGCCCAGGCGCTGCAGGTCGAAGACGTCGCCGTGGCGAAGCTCCCGCAGCGCCATGCGCCGGGTACGCAGGAATCCGTCGTCGGGTGCATCGGCCATGTCCGGAGTATGTGGCAGGCGTGGCCGGTGCCCGGACCGGGGCCAGCCCTAGGTGGGGTACGCACCAGCTTGGCGGGGCGGCGGGGGTGCGGAAACTGTGTGTCGTGCCCGGTCCATCCGGGCCGCCACTCCCTACTAACGAGGACATGGATATGGGCAGTCAAATTGGATCGGTTGTCGGCAGCCTGGTCGGTACGTACTTCGGCGGTCCGCTCGGTGCGGCCATCGGCCAGCAGCTCGGCTCGTGGCTCGGCGGCGTGCTCGGCAGCGAGATGAGTGACGCGGTGGGCTTCAATCTGGATACCGTGTTCAACGCGGCTTACGGCAACGGCTTCGACCTCGGCCTCGGGAACGGCTGACGCATGTCCATGGACAGCGCACCGCCGAAGACCCGCGAGGAACTGGTTGAACGCCTGGCCGACCTGCGCGGCCAGGGCATGCTGGACACCAGCGAGGAAGCGCGCCTGCTCCAGCAGTTCGACGAAATGCTGCGCGACGTGAACGAAGAGAAGGCGCAGCTCAAGCCCGAGTACCAGCGCCGGGTCGAGGCCGACGGACTGGACTCCGCCAACGAGTGGTTGCGCGGCGTGGCCACCGAACTCGGGCGTCGCCATGGCGAAGCCACGCGTGCCATCACCGACCAGCTCAGGGTCGTGACCGGCTGACCGGTTCGCGCGAGGCCGGGCAACGGCGCCTAGGGTCGCCCCCAGTTGTCGACGCCCACGCCCCGCGCGAAGCTGCAATCAACACGCTGCAAACGACTCTTTCGAACCGACGCAGGACCCGACCAAGACCATGCATGGCCAACCGCCCTCTAGAAAGCTGTCCCGCCGCGCGCTGACGCCCGCGGAGCTGTTGGCCCGGAGCGAAGGCCAGGCCGACAGCGGGCAGGCCGGGGTCGACGTGGCGGATGCAGAATCCATGGCCGGCCAGCAGGCGCTGCTGGAGCAGTTCAAGGACATGCTGCAGCAGGAAGGCAGCCTGGGCTATGACGACCGGGACGAGCTGGCCCGCGTCTTCGAGCAGGCGCTGCAGGAGTCCTCGTCGTCCCCGTCGGCGCTGGAGGCCTTCGACACGGCGACCTGGCGCGACACGGTCGAAATGCTGTTGCAGGGTGGCCTTGTCGAACAGGACGAAGCCGACCACCTCGTCCGCTCCCTCAACGATGCGTTGGCCCCATTGCAGCGGCGTGAGTCCCGCCTGGCGATGGAGTTCAGCCGCCGCGTTGAAGCGGAAGGCCAGGAAAAGGCGCTTGAATGGTTCCGCGAAGCCAGCAAGGCCGGGCAGGAACCCGCCGCGGCCCAGGGCCAGGGCTCGCCCGCTCCGGACCGGACGATCGCATCGCCACTCCGTGGCGACACCGTGAACTCCAGGTCGAGGCGTCTCCGTGGGCCGCCGAAGCAGGGCTGGACCTGATCCCGCTCCAACCCTTCATTCGCATCATCCCCAGAATTCCAACGGAGAACACCCATGACCGCAGTCGACCTCAATTCCTTCGTCGCCAACGCCACCACCATGCGCGAGGCCGAGGCCAAGCTCGCTTCCGCCCGCGGCGGCGGCTGGCTCATCGCCCTTGCCCAGGTGCTGGGCAAGATCGCCGACAACATGGGCGAGGCGATCGTCGCAAAGGCCAAGGAAATCGATACCGCCGGCCCCGACGCCGACAACATCAACGAACTCAACGCCGAGCTGACGGCCATGAGCCAGGTCTTCAAGATGTTCATGGAAGCCGTGAGCACCGTGATCAAGACCATCGGTGAAGGCAACGCCTCGCTGGCCCGCAAGCAGTAAGCGCAAGCCATCGGAACAAGGAAACGCCCTGCTTCGGCAGGGCGTTTTTTTGTGTGCCTGGTTTCCGTCGAGGAAGCCCTGCCTTTCAGTCCCTGCAGACCGGCATCCTGCGCATCACGAGGGTGCCACCGGAAGGGTCGGCCACGGGCCGTACTTCATATGCGACCTTCTTGCAGTCCTTGAGGCCTGCACGCGGTGCGGGTGCGACCGTGCGGGACGGTGCCTGCCCGGGCTGGTCAAGGTCGTAGGTGAAGCGCAGCCGGGTGCCGCGCGGCAGGCCACCCGCGTTCGCGTCCAGCAGTTCGATGACCACGACCAGGTCGAACGACGACGGGGAAACGTCGCCGCTGATCGTGAATTGCTGCGGAGCGGCCACGCCGCCTCCAGTGATGTGGCCGTGCCGGTCGATGTCGACGCGGATCCCATCCCTGGCGCCGCTCCAGCCGCCATTCCGGGTGGCCTTGCCATCGATCTCCAGGCCGGCGTCGCCGCGCGGGTCGACGATTGCGCCGATGACGCTGAGCTGGATGCCTCCGCGCCCGTCGGGATTGAACCGCGCCGTGCCCTTGCCCCGCTCGTCGTAGGCGGTGCCGCCGGGTGGGGACACCTTGACATCGACCCGGCCCTCGTAGGGCGTCGCCGGGAACGGTGAGGCAGGCTCGCCGCCGCCGTGGCACGCGCCGGCGGCGAGGGCCAAGGCAAACGGCAGGCAGCTGGTCACGTGGCGCATCGCGTCTCGTCGGCAATGGCTGTCATGCCGTGGGGCGACCGCCGGGGTGGCACCGCAAGCGGCTCAATCGTGGCTGCGCGTGGCAAGCCGCCTCGCCAGCAGCCATGCGGCCGCGGCGCACAGCAGGCCGAGCAGTGCGAAGCCGCCGGTGGCGGTCCGCGGCGCCGCGTTGCCCACTGGACCCGAGCCCATCGGCATCAGCGCGATGATCGCGAACGCGACGCAGCCGTAGGCGATGATCGCCAGCAGCCAGAAGAGCCACTGCATCATGGAATCGCGCAGCTCGCGTTCCACGGCTGCCGGATCGCGGTTGCCCGCCGTCGTGTGGCCCTGCGCGCCGAACGCCGCGAGCAGCGTGGCCAGGCCGCCGGGGAGCGCATTCCCCGCGCGCTGCAGGCGCCGACGGTGCGGACCTTCACCGGTGTAGGTTCCCGCGATGTCGGTGCGGGCGATGACCTGGCCGCGATCGGCCACCACCATCGGGTTTCCGCTGCGCGCCTCCACCACCTGTGCCTGCACGGCGACCGGTGCGGCGGGGGCGGTGGCCAGGGTATTGCCGGCCGCGAGGGCCGCGGCGCTTGCGGCCGCAGCGGTCGTTGCGGTGCTCGCCGGTGCCGCCGGTGGCGGGGTTTGGGCGCTCGTCACGGGCGCGGAGGTGGTGCGCTGCAGCATGGTCCCGTCGGCGCGCGGGGGCGCGACGTCGGCACGTGCCGCGACGGGCGGGGCCATCTCGGGGCGGGTGTGCGCCGACGTGCCCGGGGGTGCCGGCGGCGTGGCCTGGTGGGCCTGGGCGGGCTGCATCGCACCGGCCGCGTGGGTCGAGGCTCCAGCCGGCATCTGCACGACGGCGGGCACCGCGGCCGGCATCGTCGCGGAGGCCGCCTGTGCGTGACCCGCATGCCCCCCGTGTCCGGCGGGCCCGGGATGATGCGCAACGGTTCCGGCGTGTCCGGGCGGGAGGGTCGGCATCGCCAGCTGGGCCGCCTGCGAACCTGCCTGGCCTGGCGCGTGTTGCGGCAGGCCCAGGATCTCGCGGACCAGGCCGTGCCCGGGATGACCGGGAGCGTGGACGCCCTGGCCGGGATGCGACGGCCCGTGGATGCCCTGGCCCGGGTGGCCGGGATGGACATGCCCGGGACTACCCTGGCCCGGACGGTCCGGATTTCCGATGCCGGGCAGGCCCTGACCGGGATGGCCATGGCCGACCTGGCCGGGGCCACCCTGTCCGGGATGGCCGTTGCCGCCATTCCAGCCGGGGCCGGCGCGGTCCGCGCCCCCTCCCGGATGGCCGCCGAATCCCAGCGGAAAGCCGCCGCCGCCATGGCCGCCATGGGGTGCGGCGTGGTTGTTCAGCCAGCTCAGGCCGTGCGCGCCCGGCGGGAAGCCGGGGCCTTTGCCCAACGCGGTGTGCAGCGGGTTGACGGGAAGGATGGGCATCGCGCGCCTCACGCTGGCTGATCACGGCAACAGCTGCCGCGGATGGATCGCCCCCGCCTCAGCCTAGACCCGCGCGTGCCTGGACACACCCTCGGGTCAACCCGAGGGTCGGCTTGAGGGTCGGCTTGAGGTTCGGCCCGGGGTGGGGCGCAGCACGGTGACAAAAAAAAAACGGGAGACCCGAGGGGTCTCCCGTGAAGCCGGCCTGGGCCGGAGGACTAGGTTGTGGCGCGGACAGCCTACTCCCAGCCGCTTTCTGATGCAATACCTTAGAAGTATGATCCTAAGTCATTGAAACTTCTATCTGTCGAGACGCAGCGCTTCGCGCTTCCGTGCGCGCCTTTCGTGCCGCGACTGCGTCCAATCGTTGCCGAACGCGGCCGGTTCCCACGAGCCGTAGGTCGGATTGGGCAGCACCCACCAGCGGTCCCCGAACCAGTCCCGGTATCCGTCGTGCAGGGCGGCCTGCTGCTCGGGCGTGTTGGCGGCCGCCTGCGCGAAGTCACCGAGCTGGTCGCCGAACTGCATCAGTACCCGGTGGCCGCGTCCCACCGACTGGCGGCGGCAGGTCTTGCCGGAGCCGGACTGCTCGCAGCCGGGCACCTGCAGCCCCAGGCCGAGGAACACGTCCTCGCGCTGCACCGGCAGGCCTTCGCTGCGCAGGTTGGCCAGGGTGGCCTCGGCCAGCGCGGCGCTGCGGTTGGAAATGTAGAAGACGGTGATGCCCTTCGCCGCCGCGGCACGGGTGAATGCGACCGCGCCCGGCACCGCGATCGCCCGGCGCTCCTCCACCCAGGCGTCCCAGGCGGGGTCGGCGAACTCGGTGCCGTCGACCACCAGGCGGGCCTGGTAGGCCGAGTTGTCGAGCACGGTCTCGTCGATGTCGAGGATCACGGCCGGCGGCAGGCCGGCCGCATCACCCGCCGCGGCGCGTTCGGCCGGGACCAGGGCGTCCCAGGACGGATCCGCTAGCGCCGCGTCCAGGCGCCCGGTGGCGGCGCGGAACACCGTCTCCGAGATCGCGCGGTATTCCATCGAGCGCTGCATCCACAGCACGGCATTGAGGTTGTCGTTGGCCGGCACGGCGTCGGGCGCAGGCGTGGCCGCCGCGGCCGGGGAGCCGGACTCCGCCGGTGGCGTGCCGACCTCCACGGCCGTGGGGACGTGCCGGCATGCGCCCAGCGCCAGGGCGAGGGTGAGCAGAACGGCAGTGCGTTGGAAGTTCAGGCGCGGGTGGGGACGCATGGTGGACACCGGATTCGGGACGGCCCCGGAGCTTACCCGACACGCCCCGCCGCGCGACGGGCCCGGACTCAGCCCTCCAGCAGCGCCCTGATCGCGGCGAAGCCGACGTCGGCGCGCTCCTTCTTCCTCGCCGCGTCGACCACCGGGTCGGCGCCGTCGCGCTGCAGCTCGGCGGCCGGCAGTTCGTCGAGGAAGCGGCTCGGCACCAGCCGCAGGCGCTCGCCCCAGCGCTGCGCCTCGCGCGCATACGACAGCCACAGCTGTTCCTTGGCGCGGGTGATGCCGACGTACAGCAGCCGTCGCTCTTCGTCGATGCGGCCCTCGTCGACGCTGGCTTCGTGCGGCAGGGTGTCGTCGTCCACGCCGACGATGAACACGTAGCGGAACTCGAGGCCCTTGGCCGCGTGCAGGCTCATCAGCCGCACCTGGTTGCCGGCGTCGCCCTTGTCGGCGTGGCTGAGCAGTGCGAGCGAGGCCGCCAGTTCGCCGGGACCGGCCCCGCCGCGCGCGCCATCGAACCAGTCGGCGAGTTCGTCGAGGTTGCCGCGGCGGATGCGGAACATCTCCTCGGTCTTGCACTGTGCGCGCAGGGCGGCCAGCAGGCCCGAGCGTTCGTTGAGCGCGCGAACCAGCTCCGCCGGCGTCAGCCGCGCGGCGTCGGCGCGCAGGCCGCGGACCACGTCGGCGAAGCCCGACAGCGCGCTCGCCGCGCGCGGCGCCAGCTGCTTGAGCAGGCCGACCGACTCGATCGCACACGACATCGGCATGCCGGCGTTGCGCGAGAGCTCGGCAAGCTTCGCCAGCGTGGTCGCGCCGACGCCGCGCCCGGGCGACTGCACCGCGCGCAGAAAGGCGGAATCGTCGTCCGGATTGGCCAGCATGCGCAGCCAGGCCAGCGCGTCCTTGACCTCGCCCCGGTCCAGGAACGCGGTGCCGCCGGTCAGGTGGTAGGGCACGCGCAGCATCTGCAGCGCCTTTTCCAGCGCGCGCGACTGGAACTTGCCGCGAAACAGGATGCAGAACTCGCTCCACTCGACCTGGCGCGCGGCCTGGATGAACTGGATTTCCGCGGCCACGCGCTCGGCTTCGTGGGCGGCGTCGCGGCACTCCAGGACCCGGATGCGTTCGCCGTCGGCCTGCGCGCTCCACAGCGTTTTCAAGTGCTCGTGCGGGTTGTTGGCGATCAGCGCGTTGGCCGCGCGCAGCACGCGGTTGGAGCAGCGGTAGTTCTGCTCCAGCTTGATCACCTTCAGCGCCGCGTAGTCGCGCGCCATCTGCGACAGGTTTTCCGGATTGGCGCCGCGCCAGGCGTAGATCGACTGGTCGTCGTCGCCCACGCAGGTGAAGTTGCCGGTGTCCCCGGCCAGCACCTTGAGCAGCCGGTACTGGGCGTCGTTGGTGTCCTGGCATTCGTCCACCAGCAGGTAGCCGATGCGCTCGCGCCAGCCCAGCGCGCAATCGGCGTCGTTTTCGAGCAGTTGCACCGGCAGCCGGATCAGGTCGTCGAAATCCACCGCGTTGAACGCCGCCAGGCGCGCCTGGTAGAGCTCATAGATCATCGCCGCATCGTGCTCGGGCGTGGAGCGCGCCAGGGCGCGCGCCTGTTCCGGCGAGAGCCCGCCGTTCTTGGCACGCGACACCAGGCCCTGCATCGCCTGGATTGCATCGGGCTTGGCGCCCGGCATCAGGTCCTTGAACTGGGCCAGTGAATCGTCGGAATCGAAGATCGAGAAGCCGCGGCGCAGGCCGGCGCGCTCGTGCTCGATCTGCAGCATGCGCAGCCCGAGCGCATGGAAGGTGCAGATGGTCAGGCCTTCGGTGGCATCGCCGCGGATGCGCCGCGCCACGCGCTCGCGCATTTCCTTCGCCGACTTGTTGGTGAAGGTGATCGCGGCGATGCGCTTTGCGGGATAGCGCCCGGAATCGATCAGGTGCGCGATCTTCTCCACGATCACCCGGGTCTTGCCGCTGCCGGCGCCGGCAAGCACGAGCAGCGGGCCTTCGACGTGTGCGACGGCCGCGGATTGCTGGGGATTGAGGCCGTGCATGGGGGCTCCGTGGCGGCCGGCGATTGTAACCAATGTCACAGGCGGGCCCGCCGCGACGTCTGCATGATTGGAGCAACGGACAGGAGGACCGGATCCATGCGACAGATCGCCATCGTCTTTGCCACTCTCGCCGCGCTGGCGGGTGCCGCCACCGCCACCGCCACCGCCACCGCCACCACCACCGCCACAGCCGCCGACACGGCCGCCGCCGTCGCCGGGCCGGACGGGCCGGCCGCTGCCGCTCCAGTGACCGGAGCCCGTGAAGACACGGGCCGCGGGCGCTTCATCCCGGAACTCGACCCGTCCGTGGTCACCGCGGGCATGCTCGAAGCCCATCCCGACCTCGCCGGGCGGCAGCGCGGCATGGACGCGCTGCTCGACGGTCGCCCGGACGACGCGCTGCGCGAGTTCCGTCGCGGCGCGCATTACGGCGACAAGCCGTCCCAGGCCATGCTCGGCGAACTCCACTGGACCGGCCAGGGCACGCCCGTGGACCGGGTCGCCGGCTACCTCTGGATGTTCCTCGCCGCCGAACGCGGCTACCACGAGTTCCAGGTCTGGGCGCAGGTCTACTGGGAGCAGCTCGACCCCGCCGAGCGCGCCGAGGTGGCGGAACGCGGTCCCGCGCTGCGCGCCGACTACGGCGACGCCGCCACCGGTCCGCGCCTGGCACGGGTGCTGCGCCGCGAGCGCCAGCGCGGGACCGGCAGCATGCTCGATGCCTCCGGACAGGGCGCGACCATCACCGCCTACGAAGGCGGCAAGCCGGTCGCCATCGACGGCCGCAAGTTCTATGCGAAGGAGAACTTCGACGCCACCGCCTACCGCGGCGTGCAGGACCGGCTGTGGACCGCGCCCCTGGACGGGCGGGTCGACGTCGGCGAGGTGGAGAAGGTCGAGGAGCCGAACCCTTAGAATCCCGCGATGGCCAAGCTCTATTTCTACTATTCGGCGATGAACGCCGGAAAGACCACCACCCTGCTGCAGTCGGCGCACAACTACCGCGAGCGCGGCATGCGGGTGCTGATCCTGGCGCCGGCGCTGGACGACCGCGCCGGCAGCGGAACCGTGGCCTCGCGGATCGGGCTGCAGGCGCAGGCCCTGGCCTTCGGCCGCGGCGACGACCTGCAGGCCACCGTGCAGGCCGACATCGCCGCGCACGGGCGGCTGCACTGCGTGCTGGTGGACGAGGCCCAGTTCCTGACCCGGCCCCAGGCCTGGCAGCTTTCGGAGGTGGTCGACGCGCTGGGCGTACCGGTGCTCTGCTACGGCCTGCGCACCGACTTCCGGGGCGAGCTGTTCGAAGGCAGCCGCTACCTGCTGGCCTGGGCCGACGAGATCCAAGAGATCAAGACCATCTGCCACAGCGGCAGCAAGGCGACCATGACCGTGCGCGTGGACGACCAGGGCCGCGCGGTGCAGGAGGGCCCGCAGGTCGAGATCGGGGGCAACGAGCGCTACGTCTCGGTCAGCCGCGCGGAGTTCAAGCGCATCGTGCGCGGCGAGGGCCGGATCGAGCCGGCGCAGCCGGGCCTGCCGCTGGGCTGACTCAGGACCGCGGGGGTGGCGCGGCCGGCGGCGGCGCGTCGCAGCGCTGGCGCCAGCGCTGCAGTTCGCGGACCACGACGCCGCCCTCGGGGCGCGCCATGTCCACCAGCTGTCCGAGCGTGGTGAACACCGCCAGCGACTCGTCGCGCCGCGGCCCGTGGCAGCGCAGGGCGGCGGCGGTCGCGCGCGCGCGCCAGGCGATCGTGCGCAGTTCGGCGTCGGTCTCGGAGAGGGTGGCGAGGTGGTCCAGGCGGGTGAGGGCGCCGTCGGTGCCGAGTTCGGCCTCCAGCTGGGCCAGCGCGAGCTCGGCGCGCCGGGCCACCGGGCGCGCGGCGCCGTAGCTGGCGCTGGTCAGCGCCACCGCGCGGCGCAGCGCGGCGAGCGCATCGCGCTGGCGGCCACGCGCGGCGTCGACCTCGCCCGCCAGCCGCAGGGTGGTGCCGACCAGGCCGTGGTCGCCGCCGAAGTGGTCGCGCCGCAGGCGCAGCGATTCGTCCAGCGCCGCGGCGGCGCCCGTCTGGTCGCCGGCCTCGTGCAGCACCAGCGCCTGGTTGAACAGGCCGCGGGCGAGCATCGCGTCGTTGCCGAGCTGCCGCCAGCTCGCATTGGCGCGCGCCAGCCCCGCGAGCGCCTGCTCGAAATCACCGCGCTCCCAGGCCACCATCGCCAGGCTGTCCAGGCTGCGGGCCACGTCGCCGTGCCCGTGCCCCAGGCGCGACATGAGCCAGGCGTGGGCATCGAGGAAGATCGCCTCGGCCTCGCCGAGGCGGCCGTTGTCCACCAGCAACCCGGCCAGCTGCCGGCGCGCGTCGACGGTTTCGCGGTGCTGCGGTCCGCGGACGTCCAGCGCGAGCCTGAGGGCTTCGCGGCAGTCGGCCTCGGCCGCATGCAGGTCGCCCAGTTCGCGCCTCAGCGAGCAGGTCGAACGCAGGATGCCGATCCCGAGCGGATGCTGCGTGCCGAGGCGGGCATGCAGCAGGTCGAGCGCGGCGCGCTGTTCGCGCAGCGCCGGGGCGATCTCGCCCGCGGTCGCGCGCAGGATCGCGAGTTCGGACAGGCTTTCCACCACGCCCGCGACCTGCGGCGGGTCGCCACGGCGGATCGTGAGCGCGCGCAGGACCCCGGCGCGCGCCAGGTCAAGTTCGCCGCCGTCGCGCTGGCATCGCGCCAGCTGGATGTGGAAGTCCGCGGCCAGCTGCGGCAGGCGCTCCTGCTCGCGCAGGGCCAGCGCCTGCAGCGGTTGCATCACCGCACGGCACGCAGCCGGGTCGCCCAGCAGGCGGCGGATGCGACCCATGTCGATGGCGGCCTGCAGGCTCAGGCCGGGCGGCGGGTGCTGGATGCCGGCGATGATCGTCGCCTGGCGCTCCTGGAGCGCCAGGGCCTGGGCATAGTCGCCCAGGCCCGTGCGCAGGCGGGCGATCACGCCCAGCAGCTCCGCCAGGGCAAGCGGCTGCTGCGCGAGCTCCAGTTCGCCGCGGCGCACGCCGTCGTCCAGGAGCCGGTGCACGTCGATATGCGCGCCGCCGCGTGCGCTGCCCGCGTTCTCGAACAGCCCGACCATGAAGCTCTGCAGCGCGCGCGCGCGCGCGGCCTGCTGCACCGCCTGCTGCGCCTGCCAGGCCACCATCGCCAGCGCCGCCACCAGCACCACCGCGGTCGCGGCGCCAGTGATCAGGGCCCAGCGGTGCCGGCCCAGGTATTTGCGCGCCCGGTAGGCCACGCTCTGCGGGCGTGCGCGCACCGGTTTTCCGTCCAGGTGGCGACGGATGTCCTGGGCCAGGGCCTCGACCGATGCATAGCGGTGTTCGGGCTGCTTGGACAGCGACTTGAGCACGATGTTGTCGAGGTCGCCGGCGATGCGGCGGGCGTCGCGGCGCCCTTGTGCGCGTGACTGCGCGGTGGCGGACTCGCCGCCGGCGCCCTGCTGCAGCGCAAGCGATGGCCGCGGCGGATCGGCGCTGAGGATCGCCTCCTCCCATTCCGCGTCGCTCCTGCGCTTGAGCCGGTAGGGCTTGCAGCCCGACAGCATCTCGTACAGCACCACGCCCATCGAGTAGACGTCGGTCATGGTGGTGACCGGCTCGCCGCGGATCTGCTCCGGGGCCGCGTAGTGCAGGGTGAAGGCGCGCACACCGGTGCGCGTGCCCTCGGCCCCGACGTCCGGCGTGTCGAGCAGCTTGGCGATGCCGAAGTCGAGCAGGCGCACCTCGTCGAGCGGCGTCACCAGGATGTTCGAGGGCTTCAGGTCGCGGTGGACGATCAGGTTGGCGTGCGCATGGCTGACCGCCTCGCAGACCTGCAGGAACAGCCGCAGCCGGGCCTCCACGGTCGGCGCGCGCAGGCGACACCAATCGGTGATCGGCTCCCCGTCGACGTATTCAAGTGCGAGATAGGGCTGCTGGTCGGCGCTGATGCCGGCGTCGAGCAGGCGCGCGATGTGCGCATGCCCCAGGCGGGCCAGGATCTGACGCTCGCGGGTGAAGCGCAGCCGCAGGTTCGGGTCGGCCAGCCCCGGCCGCAGCAGCTTCAGCGCCACCCGCCGCTGGTAAAGGCCGTCGGCGCGGCTGGCCAGCCAGACCTGGCCCATGCCGCCTTCGCCGAGCATGCGCTCCAGCCGGTAGGGGCCGATGACCGCGCCGGTACGCGCCAGCGGCAGCTGCGAAACCACGGGTTCGGACAGGAAATCGTCCTGGCCCTCTTCAAGTTCCAGCAAGCCTTCCAGGTCGTCCGCCAGCGCCGGATCATCCTCGCGCAGCGAAGCCAGGCTCTGCGCGCGCGCTCCGGGCTCGAGCTCGAGCAGGGCGTCGAGCAGCGGGGACAGGCGTTGCCAGCGGTCGGGGTCCATCAGCCGCGCGCGTGCCCGCCGGGCGCCCCGTCAGTCGGCTTTCAGCGAAGCCAGCAGGTACAGCCTCGCCTTCTGCCAGTCGCGGCGGATGCTGCGTTCGGAGCGCTCCAGCAGCTCGGCGATCTCGACCTCGGACAGGCCGGCGAAGTAGCGCAGTTCGACCACGTGGGCGAGCCGCTGGTCGACCGCGGCCAGCCGGGTGAGCGCGGCGTCCAGGGCGAGCATGTCCTCGTCCAGGCGCAGGCCGCCTTCGAGGTCCTCGGGCAGGTCGGTGACACGGTGCAGGTCACCACCGCGCTTCTGCGCCATGCGCTGGCGGGCGTAGTCGACCACCACGCTGCGCATCGCCGATGCGGCGTAGGCGAAGAAATGGGCGCGGTCGTCGAACTGGGCCTCGCGCCGCCCGATCAGCTTGAGGTAGGCCTCGTGCACCAGGGCGGTGGCGTCGAGCGTCTGCCCGTACTGCCCGGCCAGCTGGCGCCGCGCCATGCTGTGCAGCTCCTGGTAGAGCGTGGCCAGCACGTTGTCGAGCGCGGCGCGGTCGCCGCCGCGGGCGGCGTCCAGCAACAGCGTGATGTCAGCAGAGTCGTCCATGGCACTCCCCGGGGACGCCTGATCATAACGCCTGCGGCTCAGCGCTGGCAGGACCCGCACCAGACCGTGGCACGCTGCGCGACCAGCGCCTGCCTCAGCGGGCGGCCGCAGCGCGGGCAGGGCTCGTCGCCGCGTCCGTAGACCGAGAGCTCCTGCTCGAAGTAGCCCGGGGCGCCGTCGGGCGAGATGAAGTCGCGCAGGGTGGTGCCGCCCCGGGCGATGGCCCGCGACAGCACCGCGCGGATCTCGCTGGCGATGGCGGCATAGCGCTCCCGCGATATGCGGCCTGCCGCGCGCAGCGGCGACACACCGGCGGCGAACAGCGCCTCGGCGACGTAGATGTTGCCCACGCCCACCACCACCCGCTGGTCCATCAGGAAGGCCTTTACCGGCGCCCGGCGGCCGCGGCTGCGTGCGAACAGGTAGTCGCCGTCGAAACCCTCGTCCAGCGGCTCGGGGCCGAGCGCGGCGAGCAGCGGGTGCACTTCCCCGGGCGGCTGCCAGAGCAGGCAGCCGAAGCGGCGCGGATCGGTGAGGCGCAGCACGCGGGCGGCGCCCTGGGGGTCGGCCAGGGCGATGTCGACGTGGTCGTGCAGCGCGGCCGGCGTGTCGGCAGGCAGCACCCGCAGGCTGCCCGACATCCCGAGGTGAAGCAGGGCGCTGCCGGCGGCGGTGTCGAGCAGCAGGTACTTGGCGCGCCGGCGCACGGCGTCGATGCGCTGGCCGGGGAGCCGCTCGCCGACCTCGGGTGGAATCGGCCAGCGCAGGTCGGGTCGGCGCAGCAGCACGCGCTGCACGCGCGCGCCCTCCAGGTGCGGCGCCAGGCCGCGGCGGGTGGTCTCGACTTCGGGCAGTTCGGGCATGGCGGCAGCGTGGGGGCGCCCGGGTTCCCGCGCAAGACGGACCCCGCTGGCGAACGTGAAGCGGAGACGGGCCATACGCCACCGCAGGGTGGCAATCGACCCGCGCAGCTCCCATGATTGGAGGCGAACTCCTCCTCCCGAATACTCCCACGCCATGCCTGCTTCCCTGCTCGACTTCCTTGCCGGTGGCCTCGTCCAGTCCGGTTTCTGGGGCCTCTTCGCGTTCTTCCTCGTCGTCACCCAGCTGACCATCTTCACGGTCACGCTGTACCTGCATCGCAGCCAGACCCACCGCGGCGTCGACTTCCATCCGGTGCTGGCGCATTTCTTCAGGTTCTGGGGCTGGCTGACCACCTCGATGATCACCAAGGAATGGGTGGCCATCCATCGCAAGCACCATGCGCGCTGCGAGACCGAGGAAGACCCGCACAGCCCCATGCACAAGGGCATCAAGGAGGTGTTCTGGAAGGGCGCCGAGCTCTACCGCGAGGCGCGGACGCATCGCGCCGACATGGAGCAGTACGGCCGCGGCACGCCGGACGATTGGATCGAGCGCAAGCTTTACACCCCGCACGCCACCATGGGCCCGGTGTTGATGCTGGCCGTCAACGCCACCCTGTTCGGTGCCGCCGGCGTCGCGATCTGGGCGATCCAGATGCTGTGGATCCCGTTCTGGGCCGCCGGCGTGGTCAACGGCCTCGGCCACTGGTGGGGCTACCGCAACTTCGAGACCACCGATACGGCCACCAACCTCAGCCCCTGGGCGGTATGGATCGGCGGTGAGGAGCTGCACAACAACCACCATGCCTTCCCGAGCTCGGCCAAGTTCGCCCTGCGCCGCTGGGAGTTCGACATCGGCTGGGCCGTGATCAAGGGCCTGCAGGCGCTGGGCCTGGCCAAGGTGCTGCGCGTGGCGCCTTCGCTCGACGTGCGCCCGAACATCAACGTGCCCGATTCCGACACCCTCAAGGCGCTGCTGGCGCTGCGCTTCCAGGCCATGACCGACTACCAGCGGCGCGTGCTCAAGCCCGCGCTGCGCGAGGAAGCCGCCGCGGCCGGGGCGAAGCTGCGCGCGCTGCTGCCGCGCAAGCTGCGCCGCGGGCTGGTGGACGACGGCCGCTGGCTGCAGCCCGAGGCCCGCGCGGAGCTCAATGACTGGGTTGAACAGCGCCCGCGCATCCGCACCCTGGTCGACTACCGCGCCCGTCTGGCGGCCGTGCTTGAAGCGCGCAGCCAGAACGCCGCCGAGTCGCTGGCCCACCTGCAGGCCTGGTGCCACGAGGCCGAGGCCAGTGGCATCCGCGCGCTGCAGGACTATGCCGCGCGGCTGAAGGGCTACTCGCTGCAGCCCGCGCGCGCCTGAGGCAGGGCGCCTTCGTGCCCGCCGTGATCGGCCTGGATACGCGACGGCCCGGCTGGAGACAGCCGGGCCGTCGCGCGTCCGGTCCGGCGCTGGTGCTTGGCGCACTGCTTGCCGCGATGTCCATGGCCGCACCGGCGCAGGTCACCGCAACCCGCGACTACCTCGAACGCATGGACGCTGACGGTGATGGCCGGGTGTCGCTGGCCGAGTACCTCGACTGGATGGGCTACGCGTTCCGGGAAATGGACCGCGACGAAAACGGCGTGCTCGCCCCCGCCGAACTGCCCGGCGGCAAGGGCGGGCCGATCACGCTGCAACAGCACCGCACCCGGCTGGCGGCGCGGTTCGCGAAGCAGGATGCGGACGGCGACGGCTTCCTCGACGCAAGAGAGCTGGCCGCGCCGCCGCAGCGCTGAGCCGGTCTTGCGCCTGCCGGCAGGCGAAGGGCTTGTTAGTATCCGCCGCATGTGGGGATACCTTGCGATGCGCGCATGAGTCCTGCGACGATCGAAATCGTCGCCACCGTGCTGTTCGCGCTGGCGATCGTGCATACCTTCAGCACCACGTTCTTCCTGCGCCTGGCGCAGCGGCAGCCGGCGCATGCCGGCAGCTGGCACCTGCTTGGCGAAGTGGAAGTGGTGTTCGGCTTCTGGGCGATGCTGCTGGTGGTGGCGTTCGCCCTGCTCGAGGGCGTACCCGACGCCACCGCCTACGTCGACTCGCGCAACTACACCGAGCCGATGTTCGTGTTCGCGATCATGGTGATCGCCGGCACGAGGCCGATCCTCTGGGCGGCCACCCACCTGGTGGACGGCCTGGCGCGGCTGCTGCCCTGGCGCAACGGCCTGGAATTCTGCTTCAGCGTGCTGGCCCTGGTACCGTTGCTGGGTTCGTTCATCACCGAGCCGGCGGCGATGACGCTGGCGGCGATGATGCTGGCGCGGCGCGTCTACGCGGTGAACGTGTCGAACAGGGTCAAGTACGCGCTGCTCGGCACCCTGTTCGTCAACATCTCGATCGGCGGCGTGCTGACGCCGTTCGCCGCGCCGCCGGTGCTGATGGTCGCGGGCAAGTGGAACTGGGACATCGCCTTCATGATGGCGAACTTCGGCTGGAAGGCCGCGCTCGCGGTCATGTTCAACGCCGCCGCCGTGGTCTTCGTGTTCCGCAAGGAGCTGGGCAGGCTGCCGTCGGTCGAGGCGGGCACCAGCGCGCCGATGTCGATCCCGCTGGTCATCGTGCACCTGCTGTTCCTGGTCGGACTGGTGGTGTTCGCGCACCACCCGGCGGTGTTCATGGCGATCTTCCTGCTGTTCCTCGGCGTCGCCAACGCCTATCGCCAGTACCAGGACCGCCTGATCCTGCGCGAGGGCCTGCTGGTGGCCTTCTTCCTCGCGGGCCTGGTGGTCCTTGGCGGCATGCAGCAGTGGTGGCTGGAGCCGCTGCTGATGAACATGAGCAGTAATGCCGTGTTCTTCGGCGCGGCGGGCCTGACCGCGATCACCGACAACGCCGCGCTGACCTATCTCGGTTCGCTGGTCGAGGGTCTCAGCGACCAGTTCAAGTACATGCTGGTGGCCGGCGCGGTGGCTGGCGGCGGCCTGACGGTGATCGCGAACGCGCCCAACCCGGCCGGCATGTCGATCGTGCGCCGGCACTTCCACAACCAGTCCGTGCATCCGCTGGGCCTGTTGCTCGCGGCCCTGCCACCGACCGTGGTGGCGATGGCGGCACTGCGCTGGCTCTGAGCCGGCGTCGCGCGCCCGGGCTCAGTCGCCGCAGGCCTTGCGCAGCACCGGATCATCCGCGGGCAGCTGCACCCAGTTCGCGTTCTTCAGCTGCCCGCCGTGCTCCAGTTCGACCTGGTCGAGCAGGTCGGCACGGCGCTGCGCGCTGCAATCGAACACCGCGCCGTACTGCCGCGTCGGCTCCCAGCGGCCGGCGAGGATGATGCGGGTGAGCACCTGGCCCGGCATATCGGCATGGCGGCGGTCGAAGCGGTGGTCCACGGCGATCAGCCGGGTGCTGAGCGGGACGACGTAGGTCCACGGCCGGTACCAGGAGCGGACCTCGTTGCTGGAGGCGACCTCGACCCCGTCCGGGAAGGTGCCGGTGGTGCGGTCGAGCCAGGAATACTCGAACCAGATCGCCATCAGCAGCATCCCGGCACCGGCCGCGGCCGGCACGATCCACTGCGGCAGGCGCCGGCGCAGGACGAGGTTGATCGAGAGCGCGATGCCGGCCAAGCCGAAGCCGGCGGCGATGATGGCGATGAACTCCAGCAGCATGGATGCTCCCGATGCGGTGGCGGGTAGATGAAGGGAGATTGTAGTCGCGGCCGACAGCGCAGGATCGCGCGTCCCGCAAGCAGTGCGGCCCGCCCCCGTCGCCGGGAGCGGGCCGCCGTTTCAGCACCTTGCGTGGATCAGTGGTGGCCGGTGGCCGCAGCCGCGCCGCGCGGGACGCGGATGTCCTCGACCAGGTGCTGGATGTGCTCCGGCACCGGCTTGGTCAGCTTCATCGTGATGTAAGCGGCGATGAAGTTGAGGAGCGCGCCGATCGCGCCGAAGCCCAGCGGCGAGATGCCGAACAGCCAGTTCTCCGGAGTGTCGGCCAGCATGTTCGTGCCCGGGATGAAGAACCAGCCCTTGTAGGTGAACAGGTACACGCTGGTGGCGATCAGGCCGGTCAGCATGCCGACGATCGCGCCGGTGGAGTTCATCTTCGTGGAGAAGATGCCCATCATGATCGCCGGGAACAGCGAGCTTGCCGCCAGTCCGAAGGCGAACGCCACCGTCTGCGCCGCGAACCCGGGTGGATTCATGCCCAGCCAGGTGGCCAGGACGATCGCCGCCGCCATAGACACGCGCGCGGCCAGCAGCTCCCCCTTCTCACTGATGTCCGGTTTGAACGTCCGCTTGATCAGGTCATGGCTCACCGCCGAGGAGATCGCCAGCAGCAGGCCCGCCGCCGTCGACAGCGCCGCCGCCAGGCCACCGGCCGCGATCAGGGCGATCACCCAGCCGGGCAGGCGCGCGATCTCCGGGTTCGCCAGCACCAGGATGTCCTGGTTGAAGGTGATCATCTCGTTGCCCTGCCAGCCGCGTTCGGCCGCGATGGCCGCGAACTCGGTGCTGGCCTCGTTGTAGGACTGGATCATGCCGTCGCCGTTCTTGTCCTCGAACGCCAGCAGGCCGGTCTGCTCCCAGTTGTGCATCCAGTCCGGGCGCGCCTCGTAGGTCAGCGATTCGGCGGCGCGGGTGCCCTCGGGATAGATCGTGGTGAGGATGTTCAGTCGCGCCATCGCGCCAACGGCCGGGGCCACGGTGTAGAGCAGTGCGATGAACACCAGCGCCCAGCCCGCCGACCTGCGGGCGTCGGACACCTTGGGCACGGTGAAGAAGCGGACGATCACGTGCGGAAGGCCGGCGGTACCGACCATCAGCGACAGCGTGAACAACGTCATGTTGAGCGTGGAATCATGCAGCCCGGTGTAGTCATTGAAGCCCAGGTCCACCAGGATCTGGTCGAGGCGCGCCAGCAGCGGCATGCCGCTGTCGACATGGGTGGAGAACAGGCCCAGCTGCGGGATCGGGTTGCCGGTCAGCTGCAGCGAGATGAACACCGCCGGGATGGTGTAGGCGATGATCAGCACGATGTACTGCGCCACCTGGGTGTAGGTGATGCCCTTCATGCCGCCCAGTACCGCGTACACGAACACTACCGTCGAGGCGATCAGCAGGCCGGTATTGGTATCGACCTCGAGGAAGCGCGAGAACGCCACGCCGGCGCCGGTCATCTGCCCGATCACGTAGGTGATCGAGATCATCAAGAGCGACGCCACCGCCACCAGGCGCGCGGTGCGGCTGTAGTACCGGTCGCCGATGAACTCGGGCACGGTGAAGCGGCCGAACTTGCGCAGGTAGGGCGCCAGCAGCATGGCCAGCAGCACGTAGCCGCCGGTCCAGCCCATGAGGTAGGCGGAGTTGCCATAGCCGACGAAGGCGATCAGGCCCGCCATCGAGATGAACGATGCCGCCGACATCCAGTCCGCCGCGATCGCCATGCCGTTCATGGCCGGGTGGACGCTGCGGCCCGCGGCATAGAACTCCGAGGTCGAACCGGCGCGCGCCCAGATCGCGATCACGATATAGACCAGGAACGAGCCGCCGACGAAGATGAGATTGAGAGTGAATTGATCCATGGCCGGCCCCTTATTGCTCGTCCACGTCGTACTCGCGATCGAGCCGGTTCATGTACCAGGTGTAGAAAACGATGAGCGCGATGAAGGTCAGGATCGACCCCTGCTGGGCGAACCAGAAGCCCAGGTCCGTGCCGCCGATGCGGATGCCTGCCAGCAGCGGGCGCAGGATGATGCCGAACCCGTACGAAACCAGGGCCCAGATGCCCATGCAGATGAAGATGATCCGGAGATTGGCCTTCCAGTAGTTCTGTGGTGATTTCTCGGACATGGCTGTCTTTGCCCCCTCAGGCAGGTGGATCAGAAGGTGTACTTGACGGTGGTCTGGATGCGCTTGAGGTCGCCCTTGCGGTTGTCCTCCAGCTCACGCTGGCCCCAGCCGATCTCGGCGCCGATGTCGAGCTTCGGGAACGGCGAATAGATCAGGTTGGCGTGGAAGGACTGCGAGCGCTCGGTCGCGCCGAAGCTCTGCACGATCCCGTTCGCATCGATCACGCTTCCCCAACCGGCAAGCCCGCGGTCGTTGTCGAACTCGGCCACCGAATACATCAGGTTGCTGCGCAACTTGCCGTTGAAGGCATGCCGCCATGCGACGAAGCCGCCGGCTCCGTTCTGCGCGTGCAGGTTGCCGTTGGCGTCGAGCACCGAATCCGCGCCAACGCCGAAGCCCAGGTAGCGACCGATGCCGCTGCCGTAGTTGGCCATCCAGCGGATGTCGTCGTTTGCGCCGATGTTGAAACGGCCCGACAGGCTGACCGCAGCCCCGGTCTCGCTTTCGTCGCCCGACTTCAGCTGGCGCAGCAGGCCCGCGGCACTGAAGTGGCCCCAGTCGCCCTTCATGACGTAGCGCGCAGTCACGTCGGGCATCGAATCACTGCCGCCGGCGTTGTTGCGAGCGGCGGTCGCGATGTTGCCGACCGTGGTGTGCGGGTTTTCCAGGGCCACCGAGAACGGGCCGCTGGTATAGCGGATCTGCGCCTGGCGGACGAAGGTGGTGCCTTCGGTGACGCCGACGAAATCCACGGCTTCCGGCAGCGCCGCCACGTCCTGGAAATTCGACCAGGTCTGGCCGGCCAGCCAGCTGTTCCAGGTCACGAAGGCCTGGCGCAGGGTGATGCCGTGGGTGTTGGTATTGACCTCGTTGCCGAGGTTGGCGCTGCCGCCGCCGTACATGTCGGCTTCGATGTAGGCGCGGAACTTGTCGCCGCCCTCGGTGGTGTGGTCGGCGGCGAACCAGAAGCGCGAGAACGCGGCGTGCATGTCGGTGTAGGGATCGCTGTCGGGCTCGGCGCCGTTGGCGGCCACCGGGATCGTGCCGGGCACGTAGAACAGGCGTCCCGCCGAACCCTCGGCGATCGCGCCGTCGCTGGTGTCGGTGACCATCGCATCGAACTTGATGAAGCCGCCGTAGGTGAACACCGCCTCCGGGTTGGCCAGGATCGGCTTGGACTGCACCGGCTTCACCGCCGGCTGCGCCACCTGGACCGCATCCAGGCGGGTCTGCGCCTGGGCGATGCTCTCCTGCTGCTGTTGCTGCCCCTGCAGCAGGGTCTGGATCTGCGCTTCAAGCTGGGCAACCCGTGCCTCCAGCTCCTGTTCCTTCGCACTCTGCGCGAAGGCCATGCCGGGTGCCGCCAGTGCGACCAGTACCGCGGTCGCCAGCAATCGCCGTGAATTGCGTCGTTTCGTCGTCATCGCTCCCTCCCACAGGATGCCCGCGCAGCGCGCGGTGTCCCGAGCCTGACTGCGCGGCTTGCCCCCGGGTATTCGCCATTGGTCGAATACCCGGGCGGTGCGGATGCGCCTCGTGGCGCCCTATCGGCCGCCGAGGTGCCTGCGCGGCGCCGTCGGCGATTGCAGCGCCAGCCAGCACAGGCCCACGGTGACCGCGTCGCCCAGCGCGCTGTGGCGGCCGAGCACCGGGACGCCCAGGCTGTCGGCGATGTGCCGGAAATCGAGGTTCGGCGGTGCGTTGGGCTGGGCGCGGCGTTCGCGCGCAGCGAATGCATCCGCGAGGTCGACACGCGGGTTGGGCAGGCCGAAGCCGGTGAGCGCGCGCACGTGCGGCGACAGCATCGCCAGGTCGAAGGACAGGTTGTAGCCGAGCAGGGTGCGTCCCTCGAGCCACTGCAGGAAATCGCGCACCGCGGCCGTCACCGCCACGCCTTCCGCGGCTTCGTCGGGGGTGATGCGGTGGTGGCGGATGGACTCGATGCCGAAGGCGCGGTCGGCGCGTATGCGGCGTTCGAAGCGCTCGGACGTCAGCACGCGGCCGTCGCGCACGGGCACCGCGGCGAGGCTGAGGATGTGGTCGTGCTTCGGATCCAGGCCGGTGGTTTCCAGGTCCAGGCTGACCCATTCGCCCGGTGGCGCGGGCCGCAGCAGGCAGGCCCATTCGCCGTCGCCGGCCTTGCGTTTCAGCAGCCAGCGCCGGAAAGCACGCATCCTAGTCCCGCAGGTGGAAGCTTTGGCGGATGTGGCTGCGGAAGTCCTTGACCACGTGCAGCGCGTCGCGCATCAGCTCGCGGTCGAGCCGGCGCAGCCGCGAAGGATCGATGTGGTTGCCGGGGGCGCTGCCGTCGGCCAGCGCCGCGAACTGCGCGTCCAGGCGCATATGCTGGAACACGTTGAGCGCCTGCGGCAGGTCGCGGCCCAGCCCGGGCGACAGCTCGCCGCACTCGACCAGCGCCGCGCAGCGGTCGCGGCTGCCGGTGGCGGTGATCCCGTGGCGCAGCGCCAGGCAGCGCAGGCCGTGGACCACCGGGAAGATGCCGCCCTTCTTGATGTCGGTGCCGACGCCGCCGCCGCGGACCCGGCCGAAGAAGGTCAGCGGGGTGTCGAACTCGAGCGTGGCCGCGGCCAGGTGGTGGAGCAGGATCTCGTCGTGGCCCAGCGCCATCAGCGCGCCCTTGACCGGCGCGAACAGCGCCGCGTTGCCGGCCACCGGCCGCGCGTCGAGCGCGATCGACAGGTCCAGCGCACCCTGGCCGCCATGCACGCGCTTCCACTGGCCGATGCGGTCGCGCCACTGCGTCGCGCTCATGCGCCAGTGCGGGTTGTCGACCATCACCCGGCCCGGGCACGGCGGGTAGCCGACCTTCGCCAGCGCGGCGCTGAAGCGGCCCATCGCATCTTCAAGCCCCGGCCATTCAAGCCCGTCGGCGAGCACCAGCGCGTTGTCCTGGTCGGTCTTGAGCAGCTGTTCGCGGCGGCCTTCGCTGCCCATGACCAGCAGGCAGACGCGGTCGCGCAGCTCCGCCGGTACGACCAGCTCGAAGATGCGGCCCATGATGCGGGTGTTGAGCGCGCTGACCAGCTCCATCATGTAGGGGATGCGCGTGCCGTTGACGTTCAGGCTGCGCACCAGCCGCGGCATTCCGGAGGCGGCCTCGGCGATGGCGTCGATATCGCGGGCGCGGGCCAGGCGCAGGCTGATCAGGTGCGAATGGCTGGCGAAGTGCGCCAGCACCTCGGCCATGCCCAGGGTGCCCGCGACCTTGCTGCCTTCGGTCACCACCACGCGCTCGATCTGGCGCTCGGTCATGTCGATCAGCGCCTGGAACAGCACTTCGCCGGTGCCGATGGTGGCCAGCGGGCGCGTGGCAAGCGGACCGATCGGCGCGTCCAGCGGCAGGCGCTGCTGCGTCAGCGCATCCAGCAGGTCGGTGCGGGTGACGATGCCGGGGGCGTCGTGGGCGCGGTCGTAGACAAGCAGGCAGTCCACGCGCCGCTCGCGCAGGCGCGCGCTGGCCGCGGCGATCGTGGTCGTGGCGTCGACGCGCTCGGGCGGCGCCAGGTCGGCCTCGCCCACCCGGATCACCATCAGCTCGCCGGCATCGCGGCGTTCGCTGCTGCTGGAGAGCCGGCCCTTGGTGGCCAGGCCTTCGTTGAAGTACGCCGCCACGCGCGGGTTGTCGGCCAGCAGCTGGCGGAAGGTGGGGGCCGGGATCAGATGGCTCAGGCAGTCGCCTGCGGCGCGGTAGCTCAGGCGCGCGCGCCCGGCCATGACCGCCCAGGCGCCGATGACGTCCCCCGGCCCGTAGTCGGCGAAGCGCTCTTCCCGGCCGCGGTCGTCCACCTGGAAGGCGTGGACCAGGCCCTTGAGGATGACGACGACGTGCGGCGAGTCCTTGCCGGCTTCGATCAGGGTGGTGCCGCCGGGATGGAAGCCGATGTCCACGCTGGCCTGCAGGCGCCGGCGGCCGGCGTCGTCGAGCAGGTCGAAGGGCGGCAGGCTGAGGTCCAGGCCGGGCACGGGATCCATGGCCGCATTGTGCGTCGCCAGCGCGGGGCGGTGAATAGACCAAGGTCTAAAAACCTCGCCGCCCGGCAATGCGGCAAACTGACCTGTACACGTTCCAGAGGGTGAGCCGCCATGTCCGAAGATATCTACCCCGTCCCAGAGGACTTCGCCGCGCAGGCCAACGTTACCGGGGCCGACTACGCGCGCGACTACGCCGAGTCCATCCGCGATCCCGACGCGTTCTGGGGCCGCATCGCCCAGCGACTGGAGTGGATGACGCCGCCGACCCGCATCCGCGACGTCAGCTTCGACCGCGAGGACTTCCGGATCCGCTGGTTCGCCGACGGCGAGCTCAATCTCAGCGTGAACTGCCTGGACCGCCACCTCGCCACCCGCGGCGAGAAGACCGCGCTGATTTTCGAGCCCGACAGCCCGGGCGACGAGGCGAAGCGCGTGAGCTACCGCGAGCTGCACGCCCGCGTCTGCCGCCTGGCCAACGCGCTGCGCAGCCTCGGCATCGCCAAGGGCGACCGCGTCACCATCTACCTGCCGATGATCGTCGAGGCGGCCGTCGCCATGCTTGCCTGCGCGCGCATCGGCGCCGTGCACAACGTGGTCTTCGGCGGCTTTTCCGCCAACTCCATCGCCGACCGCGTCGGCGACTGCAAGGCCAAGCTGATCATCACCGCCGACGAAGGCCTGCGCGGCACCAGGAAGGTGCCGCTGAAGGCGAACGTCGATGCCGCGCTCAAGCTGCCGGGCACGACCACCGTCGAGACCGTGCTCGTGGTCCGCCACACCGGTGGCGCGGTCGACATGCAGATGCCGCGCGACCGCTGGTACGACGCCGTGGTCGACGGCCAGCCGGACACCTGCGAGCCCGAGCGCATGAACGCCGAGGACCCGCTGTTCATCCTGTACACCTCGGGTTCCACCGGCAAGCCCAAGGGCGTGCTGCACACCACCGGCGGCTACCTGCTGTTCGCGTCCTACACCCACGAGTGCGTGTTCGACCTCAAGGAAAACGACGTCTACTGGTGCACCGCCGACGTCGGCTGGGTCACCGGCCACAGCTATATCGTCTATGGGCCGCTGGCCAACGGCGCCACGTCGCTGATTTTCGAGGGCGTGCCGAGCTATCCGGACGCCTCGCGCTTCTGGCAGGTGATCGACAAGCACCAGGTCACCATCTTCTACACCGCGCCCACCGCCATCCGCGCCCTGATGCGCGAGGGCGAGGAGCCGGTGAAGCGCACTTCGCGCAAGTCGCTGCGCCTGCTGGGCAGCGTCGGCGAACCGATCAACCCGGAGGCCTGGCGCTGGTACTACGAGACGGTGGGCGACAGCCGCTGCCCGATCGTCGACACCTGGTGGCAGACCGAGAACGGCGGCATCCTGATCTCGCCGCTGCCCGGTGCCTGGCCGACCAAGCCGGGCTCGGCCACCAAGCCGTTCTTCGGCGTGCAGCCGGCGATCGTGGATGCCGCCGGCAACATCCTCGAGGGCGAATGCGAGGGCAACCTCGTGATCATGGACTCGTGGCCGGGCCAGATGCGCACCGTCTACGGCGACGACCAGCGCTTCTTCGACACCTACTTCGCCGCCTACCCGGGCATGTACTTCACCGGCGACGGCGTGCGCCGCGATGCCGACGGCTACTACTGGATCACCGGCCGCGTCGATGACGTCATCAACGTGTCCGGCCATCGCATCGGCACCGCCGAGGTGGAAAGCGCGCTGGTGCTGCACCCCAAGGTGGCCGAGGCCGCCGTGGTCGGCTTCCCGCACGACATCAAGGGCCAGGGCATCTACGCCTACGTGACCCTGATCGCGGGCGAGGTCGAGAGCGACGAGCTGCTCAAGGAGCTGGTGGCGCACGTGCGCAAGGAGATCGGCCCGATCGCCTCCCCCGACTTCCTGCAGTGGGCGCCGGCGCTGCCCAAGACCCGCTCGGGAAAGATCATGCGCCGCATCCTGCGCAAGATCGCCGAGAACGCGCCCGACCAGCTCGGCGACACCAGCACGCTCGCCGACCCGTCCGTGGTCGATGCGCTGCTTGGCAACCGGCGGGGCGCCTGACACGCACGTGGCCACCCTGCTGATCGCCGACGACCACCCGCTGTTCCGCGAAGCGCTGCGGGGGGTCGTCGCACGCGTGATGCCCGGGGCCACCCTGCGCGAAGCCGACAACGTCGACAAGCTCTACGCCCTGGTTGAGTCCGAGCCCGACGCCGACCTGCTGCTGCTCGACCTCAACATGCCGGGTGCGCACGGCTTCAGCGCCCTGGTCCACCTGCGCGCGCAGCATCCTGAGCTGCCGGTGGTCGTGGTCTCCGCGCGTGAAGAGCCGGCCGTGATGCGCCGCGCGCTGGACCACGGCGCCATGGGCTTCATCCCCAAGTCGGTGGACTCGGCCACGCTGGGCCAGGCGCTGGCGCAGGTGCTCGAAGGCGACCGCTGGGCGCCGCCGGCCGCGCTTGTCGCCCCGGCCGCGGGCGCTGAAGAGCACGACGCCGCGCAGCGCGTGGCCGACCTCACCCCGCAGCAGTTCCGGGTGCTGCAGATGCTGGGCATGGGCCTGCTCAACAAGCAGATCGCCTATGACCTGGGCGTGTCCGAGGCCACCATCAAGGCGCACATGACCGCCATCCTGCGCAAGCTCGGCGCCAGCAACCGCACCCAGGCGGTGCTGATCGCCGGCAGGCTGGCGCTGGAGCCCGGCGTGATGGCGCCGCAGCCCGACGAAGGCGACTGAGGGGCCGTCGGCTCGTCGCCCGTGCCCGACCCTCTCCTGCAGGTGTCGGTGCCGCTGGCTACGGCGTATGCCCGGCCATGTGCGGGCTCCGCTGCGCCGCCAGGAAGGCCCGCAGCGACGCCGGCTTGATCGGCTTGGTCAGCACCCGGTAGCCGCGCGCGCGCGCATCGCGCTTGACCTGGTCGCTGCCGTCGGCGGTCACCAGCGCGCCCGGCACGCGCGGTCCGTGCTCACGCAGGGCGTCCAGCGTGTCCAGCCCGTCCATGCGGTCATGCAGGTGGTAGTCGACCAGCAGCACGTCGGGCGCCTGCGCCATCTTCTGCAGCGCCTCGTCCACCGTGGTTGCGCGCAGGACTTCGATTTTCCAGCGCCCCAGCAGCAGCACCATGCCGGCGAGGATGTCGACGTCGTTGTCCACGCACAGCACGCGCATGCCTTCGAGCGAATCCGGCAGGCTGGTGGCGGGCACCGGGACGGGCGGCAGCACGGCGTGTGCGGAGCGCGGCACGCGTATGGAGAACATGCTGCCGCGGCCCGGGCGCGAGCGCACGTCGAGCGGATGCGACAGCACGTTGGAGATGCGCTGGCAGATCGACAGGCCCAGGCCCAGGCCCTGGGCGTCCCAGCTGCCCGGCTGGTCGATGCGGAAGAACTCCTCGAAGATCTGTCGCAGGTGGTACTCCGGGATGCCCGGGCCGGTGTCCCAGACCTGCAGTTCCACCGCGCCGCCGCGCGGCCGGGCGGCGAGCACGATGCGCCCCTCGCGGGTGTAGCGCAGGGCGTTGGCCAGGAAGTTCTGCAGCACCCGGCGCAGCAGGCGGCGGTCGCTGCGCACGGGCAGGTGGCGGGCGTGCACGCGCAGGTCGATGCCGCGGGCCCCCGCCAGGGGCGCGTACTGCGCGGCAAGGTCGGCCAGGAGTTCGGCGGCGTCGAAGTCGGACAGCTGCGGTTCCAGCGCGCCGGTGTCCAGTCGCGAGACGTCCAGCAGGCCTTCAAGCAGCTCTTCGGCGGCGCGCAGCGAGGTGTCCACGCGCTCGGCCAGGTGGTGCTGTTCGGCCGCGGTGTCGCTCTCGCGCAGCGCCGATGCGAACAGGCGCGCGGCGTTGAGCGGCTGCAGCACGTCGTGGCTGACCGCCGCCAGGAAGCGCGTGCGCGAGGCCTGCGCGGCCTCGGCCTCGCGGGTCCGGGTGGCCACGCGCTGCTCCAGCGTCTCGTTCACCTCGCGCAGCTCGCGCTCGACGCGCTTGTACTCGGTGACGTCGCTGTAGCTGGTGACGTAGCCGCCGCCGGGCAGCGGCTGGCCGCGCATCTCCACCACCTGTCCGGTGCTGCGCACGCGTTCGAACACGTAGGGCGAGCCCGCGCGCATGTAGTCCATGCGCTTCTCGACTTCGGCCTCGACGTCGGGGTTGCCGCCGCCGAGTTCGCCGCGCATGGCGTTGTAACGGATCAGGTCGGCCACCTGGCGACCGACGTAGAGCATGCCCTCGGGATAGTCGTACAGCTCCGCATAGCGCAGGTTCCAGGACACCAGGCGCATCCCGCGGTCGACCACGCTCACGCCCTGGTCGAGGTTGTCGAGCGTGGCCGAAAGGATGGCGCGGTCGAAGCGCAGGTCCTGGCCGGCCTCGTCGAGCACCGCGACCACCTCGGCCACGTCCATGCCGGAGCCCTTCAGCGCGCTGGTCATCACCAGGCGCGCCGAAGACGCACCGATCGCGGCCGCCAGCAAGCGCTCGGTGAACTGCGCCCAGCTGCGGTCGGTGGGCGTATCCGGCTCCAGCTCGCGGCCACTGGCGGCGGCATGGTCGGCAAAGGCGCGACGCGCGGTGGCGACGCCGACGATTCGGCCGGCCAGGACCATCAGGTCGCCGACCTGCATCGAGCTGTAGGGCACGCCGGTGCCCAGCGGAAGCTGCGCGGCGGCGTACGGATCGAGGAAAGGCGCGATCCGCAGCCGCTCCTCGAAGCTCGGCCGCCAGCGGGCGGACACCAGGAACAGCGCGCCGACATTGGCCAGCAGCGACCAGAAGGTGCCGTGGGTGAGCGCGTCCCAGCCTTCGAGCCCGAACAGCTGGCGCGGCCGCAGCCAGCCGAAGCCGAAGGGGCCGTCTTGCAGCCACGCGCCATTGAGCCAGCCCGCATCGGTCAGCGTGGGCAGCAGCAGCGTGTAGAGCCACATCGCGAAGCCGAGCAGCAGGCCGGCCTCCACGCCCTGGCGGCTGGCACCACGCCAGTACAGGCCGCCGATCAGCGCCGGCGCGAACTGCGCCACCGCCGCGAACGACATCAATCCGTAGGAGGCCAGCGTGGTGTCGCTGCCGCTGACCCGGTAGTAGCCCCAGGCCAGTGCAGCCAGGCCCAGGATGGTCGCGCGCCGGATCCACAGCACGGTGGACGCCACGTTGCCGTCGTGGCGCTGCGCCCAGCCGCGCGCCAGCAGCGGCGGCATGATCAGGTCGTTGGAGACCATGGTCGCCAGCGCCACGCTGGACACGATCACCATGCCGGTGGCCGCGGAGAAGCCGCCGACGTAGGCGAACAGCGCCAGCAGGTCGCGACCCTCCCCCAGCGGCAGCCCGAGCACGAAGGTATCCGCCGACGCGACCGAGCCGCTGCCGTACATCGCCAGGCCCGCGGCGGTGATCGGCAGCACCGCCAGCGACACCAGCGCCAGGTAGCCGCCGAACATCCAGCGCGCGCGGCGGATGTCGGCTACGTCCATGCATTCCACCACCGCGACGTGGAACTGCCGCGGCAGGCAGATGATCGCGGTGAAGGCGAGCAGGGTCTGGCCGATGAAGCCCACCGGCGGGGCCTCGGCCAGCAGCGTGCGGGTGGCCTCGGCCAGCTGGAGTTCGCGGCCGGAGAACCAGAACACCGCGAATGCGCCCACGAACAGCAGCGCCACCAGCTTGACCATCGATTCCAGCGCGATGGCCAGCATCATGCCCGGGCGGTGCTCGGTGGCGTCCACCTGGCGGGTGCCGTAGAGGATCGCGAACAGCGCCATCAGCACGGCGACGTACAGCGCGGGATCGCCGATGCTGTCCAGCAGCTCGTCGCCGCCACCAAGCACCTGCAGGCTCAGGGTGACCGCCTTGTACTGCAGCGCGAGGTAGGGCACCGCGGCGATCAGCGCGATCAGGGTGACCAGGGCCGCCAGCCGCTGCGCGCGGCCGTAGCGGGCGGCGATGAAGTCGGCGATCGAGACCGTGCTCTGGCTCTGTGCCACCAGCGCCAGGCGCTCCAGGATGCGCCAGCCGAACAGCAGCATCAGCAGCGGGCCGAGGTAGATCGCGAAGTAGCCGATGCCGTTGCGCGCCGCGGTGCCGACCGCGCCGTAGAAGGTCCACGACGAGCAGTACACCGCCAGTGACAGGCTGTAGACCAGCGGCCGCATCCAGGTGCCGCCGGCGCGCATGTGCACCGGGTTGCGGTCGCCCCACCAGGCAACCGCGAACAGCAGCGCCGCGTAGCCCAGCGACACCAGCAGCAGGATCCAGCCTGGAAGCATCCGCGTTCCCCTCCCCGGGGAAAGAAGGCCGGGGCAGGATAGCGCGTGCCATCACGGCCATGGCCGCTCCCGCAACGAAAAAGCCCGCCATGCGGCGGGCCTTTCGAAGATCGCGTGAGGCCGTGGCCTTACTTGATCTTGCCTTCCTTGTAGATCACGTGCTTGCGGACGACGGGATCGTACTTCTTGATCTCCATCTTCGCGGGCGTGTTCTTCTTGTTCTTGTCGGTGGTGTAGAAGTGGCCGGTGTTGGCCGAGGAGATCAGGCGGATTTTGTCGCGCTTGCTGGGCATGGTGTCCTCCTCAGACCTTTTCGCCGCGGGCACGGAGCTCGGACAGGACCGAGTCGATGCCATTCTTGTCGATGGTGCGCATGGCAGCCGCGGAAACGCGCAGCTTCACCCAGCGGTTCTCGCTGGCGACCCAGAACCGGCGCTCGTGCAGGTTGGGAAGGAAACGGCGACGGGTCTTGTTGTTGGCGTGCGAGACGTTGTTGCCGGTCTGCACGCGCTTGCCGGTTACCTGGCAAACTCGGGACATAACGCACCTCGATGGTGTTTGGGTGTTCCCCATGGCCTGGGGGACGGCGGCCCCGGCGAGCCCGTGTGGGCCTGCCGTGCGAAGCGGGTCAGGGACGCTGCCGGGCGGGCGCCGAAATCGCACTTCCGGGGCCGCCGGGTCGCCCAAAGGGCGGCCGGACGCAGCGAGCCAAGCATTATGCGGCATGGCGGGCGGGCCATGCAAGCAAGGGCGGCGCGTGGTCGCCTGATCGCGGCCATGGCCGCTCCCACAAAGAGCCGCTCCCACGCGAGCCGCTCCAAGGAGGGCATGGTGCGGGGCCGGCGGGCTCAGCGCTGGCGGCGCAGCCGTTCCAGCACGCCTTCCAGTGAATCCAGATCGCTGTAATGGATCACCAGCTTGCCCTTATTGCCGCGTCCGTGGGCGATGCTGACCTTCGTCGCCAGCGTCTCCGACAGTTCGTTCTCCAGCGCAACGATGTCCGCCTGCGGCCTGGCTGTTCCGGCGCCGCCCCTCTTCTTTGCGGTCGACGGCACCCGGCCGGCGGCGAACTGCTGGGCGCGATGCTCGACCTCGCGCACCGACCAGCCGTGTTCGGCGGCATCGGCGGCCAGCTTGCTGGCGAGCTCCGGCGACAGCGTCAGCAGGGCGCGGGCGTGGCCCATCTCCAGGCGGCGGGCCTCCACCAGCGCGCGGATCGCCGGCGGCAGCTCCAGCAGGCGCAGCAGGTTGGAGACCGCCGCGCGCGAGCGGCCCACGGCTTCGGCCGCGGCGGCGTGGGTCAGGTCGAATTCGTCGATCAGGCGCTGCAGGGCCTGGGCCTCTTCCAGCGGATTCAGGTCCTCGCGCTGGATGTTCTCGATCAGCGCCATCGCGACCACGGTGCGGTCGTCGACTTCGCGAACCACCACCGGGATCTCGGCCAGGCCGGCCTCGCGCGTGGCGCGCCAGCGGCGTTCGCCGGCGATGATCTCGTAGGTGCGGTCGGGCAGGCGGCGGACCACGATCGGCTGGATCACGCCCTGGGCGCGGATCGATTCGGCCAGCTCGGTCAGCTTGCCCGGGTCCATGTGCCGGCGCGGCTGGTACTTGCCCGGCGCCAGCGCGTCCACGGGCAGGGTGCGCAGGACGTCGCCGGGGCGCGCCTCGAGCGCCGGCGCGCCTTCGGCGGCCTTGGGGCCGAGCAGGGCCTCGAGTCCGCGGCCGAGGCCGCGCTTCTTCGCCGCGCCGGCCTTGGCCGGCGGCTTCCTGGCTGCGGTCATGCCGCCTTCTCCTTCAGTTCGCGCTCGCGCTGGCGGCGGATCACTTCCCCGGCCAGGCCAAGATAGGCGATGGCGCCGCGCGAGGCGCGGTCGTAGCCGACGATGCTCTGGCCGTGGCTTGGCGCTTCGGCCAGGCGCACGTTGCGCGGCACGATCGTGCGGAAGACCCTGTCGCCGAAATGGGTGACGAGCTCGGCCGAGACCGCGTTGGTCAGGTTGTTGCGCACGTCGAACATGGTGCGCAGCACGCCTTCGATCTCCAGCGCCGGGTTGAGCTTCTGCTTCAGCGCCTCGATGGTCTGCAGCAATGAGCTCAGGCCTTCCAGCGCGTAGTACTCGCACTGCATCGGCACCAGCACGCTGTCGGCGGCGGTGAGCGCGTTGAGCGTGAGCAGCGACAGCGCCGGCGGACAGTCGATGATGATGTAGTCGTACTTCGGGCGCAGCGGGTCGAGCGCGCGCTTGAGTCGCTGCTCGCGGCCCTCCTCGTCCATCAGTTCGATCTCGGCCGCGGTCAGGTCGGTGTTGCCGGGCAGCAGGTCGAAGCCCTCTGGCGTGCGCACCAGTGCATCGGCGGCGCTCACTTCTTCCAGCAGCACGTCGCAGGTGGACGCGGCCAGCTCGCGCTTGTCCACGCCACTGCCCATGGTCGCGTTGCCCTGCGAGTCGAGGTCGACCAGCAGTACGCGCTTGGGCGTCTGCGCGAGCGCGGAGGCAAGGTTCACCGCCGTGGTCGTCTTTCCGACGCCGCCTTTCTGGTTGGCGATGGCGATGATGCGGGCCATGGGCTCGGTCTGCCTCGATGCAGGGCTGCGGCGGGAACCGGGCACGGAATCGTGACCGGGTCGGTGATTATGCCCCGGCGGGCGCCGCGCGGCCCACCACCACCAGGTGGCGTTCGGCGGCAAGGCCCGGCACGGCCAGCGGATGCACCGCTTCGGCCTGCCAGCCGGCGGGGAGCGCGGCGATCTCCGCCTCGGGGCGCGCACCCTTCATTGCCAGCAACCGGCCGCCCGGCGCGAGCAGCTGGCCACCGACGGCAAGGATGTCGGCGAGGGTGGCCATCGCGCGCGCGGTGATCGCGTCGAAGGCGCCGGGCATGTCCACGGCTTCGGCCCGCGACTCGGCTACGCGCGCGTTGGCGAGTCCGAGCGTGCGCACGGCCTCGCGCAGGAAGCGCGCCTTCTTGCCGTTGGATTCGACCAGGGTGACCTGCAGCGCCGGCAGCGCGATCGCCAGCGGGATGCCGGGCAGGCCGGCGCCGGTGCCGAGGTCGGCCAGGCTGGCGATGCCGCGCACGTGGGCCTGCATCGACAGCGAGTCGAGCAGGTGCAGGGTCACCATCTCGCGCGGGTCGCGGATGGCGGTCAGGTTGTAGGTGCGGTTCCAGCGCGCCAGCAGGTCGAGGTAGCGGCGCAGCGGCGCGGCCAGCGCGGGATCCAGGCCAAGCTCGGCGAGGCCGGCATCGAGCGCGGCGTGGGGGTCGGTGTGCATGGCGGCCATTGTAGGCGGCGGCGCGTCAGGCCCAGCGCGCGCGCCAGGCCACGGTGGCCAGGTAGTCGGGCGCCGGCCGGAACGTCTCCAGGGTCCAGTCCGAGGGGACGCCGAGCGCGGAATCGCAGTCGGCCAGCTGCCAGGCGTCATCCACGCAGGCGAACACCAGCCGGTGCAGTCCGAAGGACAGGCCCTGGCCGTGCGCCTTGAGCACGGCCTCCTTCGCGCACCACAGGCGCACGAACGCCGCTTCGCGCGTGGCATCGGGCATTGCCGCCAGGGCCGCGGCTTCTTCTTCCGCAAAGAAGCGGTCGGCCAGGACCTGGGCCTTGGGCCGCGGCCGCTTCACCTCGATGTCGATGCCCACGCGAAGCCCGCGCGCCAGCGCCATCAGCAGGCCTTCGCCGCTGTGGCTCCAGCTCGCATCCCAGTCCTGGTGCGGCGCGCCGAGCTGCGGGCGTCCGTGCGCGCTGCGGCTGATCGAAAGGCTGGCGGCGGGGACGGCCAGCTCGCCTGACAGCCAGTCCCGCACCAGCGGTTCCGCGGGCTGGCCGTGGCGATAGCGTCGCCACGCGCAGCGGACGGGGCCGAGCTGGAGCTGGCCGGGGGGCAGCGGCATCTGCGCGGGATTCCTTTGGATGCGGCAGGGGTGCAGCGTAAAGTACCGCCTTGGCCGGAGGGAACCGGCAGTCCGTACACAGGGGGACGCGGGCGCGTCCGGGAGAATGAAAGGCATGTCGGCAGTCATCACCATCCACGGGCGGCAGGACGCCGGCGCCGGTCGATCGTCGCCGCTCGCGAGCGGGGCATCCGGGCGCCCGGTCGCCTACGGCGACGATGGCGGCGTGGCGCTGTCGGATTTCCTGGCCGAGGTGCGCGGCGTCGCCGCGCTCCTGCCGGACCGGCCGTTCGCGGTGAACCTGTGCGAAGACCGCTACCGGTTCCTGGTCGCGTTCGCCGCCGCCGCCGTGCGCGGCCAGGTGACCCTGCTGCCGCCCTCGCGCACGCGCGCGGCGATCGACGAGGTTCGTGCGCGGCACCCCGACAGCTATTGCCTGGGCGATGCCGACGCCTGCGGCTGCGCCGACATCGCTCCGCTGCCGCACTACCTGCGCCTCCCCGACGCCCTGCCGCGCCTGCCTGGGGACATGCCGCGGGTGCCCGACGCCGCCACGGTGGCCATCGGCTACACCTCGGGCAGCACCGGGGCGCCCAAGGCCAACGCCAAGACCTGGGGCAGCTTCGCCACCAGCACCGCGCAGAACATGGCCGCGCTGGACGGCCTGCTGTCCGCCGGCGCCACCGCGCACGTGGTGGCGACCGTGCCGCCACAGCACATGTACGGCATGGAGATGTCGGTGCTGCTGCCGCTGGTCGGCGGCGTGGCGGTGCACCAGGCGCGCCCGTTCTTCCCGGTCGACATCGCCGCCGCGCTGGCCGCCGCGCCGCTGCCGCCGCTGCTGGTGACCACGCCGGTACACCTGCGCGCGCTGGTCGAATCGGGCGTCAGGCTGCCGCCGCTGGCCGGCATCATCGCCTCCACCGCGCCGCTGCCGCCGGCGCTGGCCATGGCCGCGGAAGCCGCCTTCGGCTGCGAGGTGCGCGAACTGTTCGGCTCCACCGAGACCTGCATCCTGGCGCGCCGGCGCACGGCCATCGAAGAGGCCTGGACGCTCTTGCCCGACGTCGAACTGCAACCGCAGCCTGATGGCACGCTGGTGCATGCGGCGCACCTCGACAAAGCGGTGGCGCTGGCCGACATCGTCGAACTCCAGCCCGGCGGCCGATTCCGGCTGTGCGGACGGCAGTCGGACCTGCTGGAGATCGCGGGCAAGCGCGCCTCGCTGGGCGACCTCACCCATCGCCTGCTGGCGATCGACGGCGTCCGCGACGCGGCGCTGGTGCAGCTTGCGCCCGATGCCTGCGGCGTCTGCCGCCTGGCCGCCGCGGTGGTGGCCCCGGGCCTGGACGAGGCCGCGATCAGGAGCGCGCTACGCCAGGTGGTGGATCCCGTGTTCCTGCCGCGGCCGCTGCGGCTGGTGGATGCGCTGCCGCGCAACGACACCGGAAAGCTCCCGCGCCAGGCATTGCTGGACCTGCTTTCGGGGGCCTGACGGCCTGCGCGCGCGCCGACGTCGCCATCACGGGCGACTCCCCAGACTGGCGTTGCGCCGTACCGGCGAGGACCAATCCGGAGGATCCATGAATTTCATCATCTATCTGATCGTCGGCGGCATCGCCGGCTGGCTTGCCAGCATCATCATGCGCACCGATGGCCAGCAGGGACTCCTGCTGAACATCATCGTCGGCATCATCGGTGGCTTCCTGGGCGGCTGGCTGCTGCCCATGCTCGGCCTCGGCCTGGGGGGCGGTTGGCTCGGCTTCCTGATCACCGCGCTGATCGGCGCGATCGTGCTGCTGGCGATCGTCAACCTGTTCCGGCGCGGCAGCGTGCGCTGACACAGCGCCGCATACGCGGTTCGAGGAGGCCCGGGATTCCCGGGCCTTTCTCGTTTTCCGGCAGGGACCGCATGGCCGCTCCTATCGCGGGATGTCGAGCTCCACCCAGGCGGGGGCGTGGTCGCTGGGGCGTTCCCACGTCCGCGGTTCGCGGTCGATGCCTGCGGCGACCGCCGCCCCGCGCAGCGCATCCGAGACCAGCGTGAAGTCGATGCGCAGCCCGAGGTCGCGGCGGAAGGCGGCCTGGCGGTAGTCCCACCAGCTGAACACCCCTGCCTCGTCGCTGTGCAGGCGAAAGGCGTCGTGCAGGCCAAGGTCGAGCAGCGCCTGCAGCGCGGCGCGCTCCGCGGTTGAGGTCAGGATGTGGGTCTCGTTCCACACCTCCGGGTCGTGCACGTCGCGCGCGTCGGGCGCGATGTTGAAGTCGCCCAGCACCACCATCTTCGGGTGCCGCTGCAGCTCGTCGGCCAGCCAGGCGTGCACCGCCGCCAGCCAGCGCAGCTTGTAGGCGTACTTGTCGGTGCCCACGTCCTGGCCGTTGACCACGTAGAGGTTGACGATGCGCACGCCGTCGACGGTGGCCGCGATCACCCGCTTCTGCTCGTCCTCGAAGCCGGGAATGCCGTATTGCACGTCGCCGATGGCGCGCTCGCGGGCAAGGATCGCCACCCCGTTGTAGGTCTTCTGGCCCAGGAACACGCTGCGGTAGCCGAGCGCGGCCAGCGCGTCGTCCGGGAAGCGCTCGTCGTCGAGCTTGGTCTCCTGCAGGCCGACGATGTCTGGAGCGAAGGCCTGCAGCCACTGCTGCAGGTGCGGCAGGCGGACGTTGAGCGAGTTCACGTTCCAGCTGGCGATTTTCATTGCGTGCGTGGTCCACGTTGTTGGCTGAGCCCGGTAATCCTGACTGAAAGGCGGAAATCTTTCCCGGTGCCTGGTCAAGCCATGAAATCCGGGCCCCCGAACAGATCCGGGCACGCCGGGCATCGCCGTGAGCCAGGGCCGGGCGGCGGCGGCCATGTCCCGGCTAGAATCCACGGATGCACACCATCCGCTCCTACCGGGGCCAGCTCCCGAAGCTCGGCGCCCGCGTCTACGTCGACCCCGCTGCCGTCGTCATCGGTGACGTCGAGATCGGCGACGACAGCTCCATCTGGCCCACAACCGTCGTCCGCGGCGACGTCAACTTCGTGCGCATCGGCGCGCGCTGCAACCTGCAGGACGGCACCATCGTCCACGTCAGCCACGCCGGGCCGCATTCGCGCATGGACGGCTATCCCACCCTGATCGGCGACGACGTCACCATCGGCCACGGCGCGATCGTCCACGCCTGCCGTATCGGAAACGGGGCGCTTATCGGCATGGGCGCGACGGTGATGGACGGAGTGGTGGTCGAAGACCACGGCTACGTCGGCGCCGGTGCGCTGGTGGCCCCGGGCAAGGTGGTGCGCAGCCGCGAGCTGTGGCTCGGCAACCCCGCGAAGATGGTGCGCGTGATCGACGACGCCGCGGTGGAAGGCCTGCTGTACAGCGCCGCGCACTACGTCCGGCTCAAGGACGACTACCTCGCCGCCGGTTGAGCCCGTGGTGTCTTGTGGGGGCGACCATGGCTGTGTCGCATGGACCGTGCACCTGTGGGAGCGGCCATGGCCGCGATCGGGTTGCCTCAATCGCGGCCATGGCCGCTCCCACAGGGGGCGCAGGTGGGTCGGGGGCTCGGGCTCAGTCGGCGGTGACCAGGTGCGCGTGCTCCGCGCGCAGCTCACCGTAGATCTCGTCGGTCTCCGGCCGCACGCCGTGCCAGCGTGCGAACGACAGCGCCGCCTGCTCCACCAGCATGCCCAGGCCGTCGACCACCGCGTATGCGCCGCTGGCGCGACCCCAGGCCAGGAAGGGAATGGCCGCCTCGCCGTAGTTCAGGTCGACCGCGGCCATGCGCCGGCCGACCAGCGAACGCGGCAGGGTCGGCAGCCCGCCGCTGCGCGCGGCCGAAGTGGCGTTGACCACCAGCTCGAACTCGCCCAGCGTGCCGATGTCGGCCATGTGCCGCGGATGCACCCGGCCGGGCTGCCCGAGCAGGTCGGCCAGCGCGTCGGTGCGGGCCGACGTGCGGTTGACGATGTAGAGGTCGCCGATGCCGGCGTCCAGCAGCGACGGGGCGACGCCGCGCGCGGCGCCGCCGGCGCCGATCAGGAGCGTGCGGCGCGCGCGCAGGTCGAGGGCGTGGCGGCCGGTGAGGTCGCGCACCAGGCCTTCGCCGTCGGTGTTGTCGCCATGCCAGTCTTCCCCGTTGCGCACCAGGGTGTTGACCGCACCGGCGCGGCGCGCGCGCTCGGTGGTGTCGGCACAGAGCGCCAGCGCTTCCTGCTTCAGCGGCAGGGTGACGTTGGCGCCCGCGCCGCCGCGCTCGGCGAACTCCGCCAGGCGGGTGCGGAAGTCGCCGATGTCGGCGTCGATGGCGGCGTAGTCGATGGCGATGCCGGCGTCACGGCCGAAGGCGGCGTGGATGCGCGGCGACAGCGAGTGCGCGACCGGATGCCCGAACACTGCGTAGTGCTTCATGACTGTCTCCCGGGAGCGTGGCGGCGCGCGGCGCGCCGCCGATGGCCCGAGTCTACGCCCCGGCTCAGCGTTCGCCGAGCCAGCGCGCGGCGTCGAGCGCGAAGTAGGTCAGCACGCCGTCTGCGCCGGCGCGCTTGAAGCCGAGCAGGGACTCGAGCACGCACTCGCGTTCGTCCAGCCAGCCATTGGCCGCGGCGGCCTTCAGCATCGCGTACTCGCCGCTGACCTGGTAGGCGAAGGTCGGCACGCCGAAGGCGTCCTTCACCCGCCGCACCACGTCCAGGTAGGGCATGCCCGGCTTCACCATCACCATGTCGGCGCCCTCGTCGAGATCGGCGGCGACTTCGCGCAGGGCCTCGTCGATGTTGCCGGGATCCATCTGATAGGTGCGCTTGTCGGCCTTGCCCAGCGCCGACGCCGAGCCCACCGCATCGCGGAACGGCCCATAGAACGCGGAGGCGTACTTGGCGGCATAGGCCAGGATGCGCGCGTGCACGTGGCCGTCTTCTTCAAGCGCCATGCGGATCGCGCCGATGCGGCCGTCCATCATGTCGCTGGGTGCGACCACGTCGGCGCCGGCGCGGGCGTGTGACAGCGCCTGCTTCACCAGCGCCTCGACGGTGACGTCGTTCTGCACGTAGCCGGCGTCGTCGACGATGCCGTCCTGGCCGTGGCTGGTGTAGGGATCAAGCGCGACGTCGGTGATCACGCCGAGCTCCGGGAAGCGCGACTTCAGCGCACGCACGGCGCGCTGGCAAAGGCCGTCGTCGTCCCAGGCCGCGATGGCGTCGAGCGACTTCGCTTCGGGCGCGGTCACCGGGAACAGCGCCAGCGCCGGGACGCCCAGCGTGCTGGCCTGTTCGGCCTCGCGCAGCAGCTCGTCGATCGACATGCGCTCGATGCCGGGCATGGAGGGCACGGCCGCGCGTCCCCGGGGCTCGTGCACGAACACGGGATAGATGAGGTCGTCGACGGTGAGCGTGTGCTCGCGCATCAGGCGGCGCGAGAACGCGTCGCGGCGCATGCGCCGGAAGCGGGTGTCTGGATAGGCCATTCGGCCATTCTACGTCGCGAAGGTGTGCTCGGCAGCCAGCCTGGAACGCCAACCGGTTACGACGGATGTCGGCCTGGCGCCTTCCCTCCCGGCCACCGGAAATGGCCTGGAGCACAAAAAAGCCGGCGCCCCCTGGGGGCGCCGGCCTTGGTTCACATCACGGATTTACAGTCAAAGCGAGCACTTGCGCAGCGAGGCTTCCGCGCTGGCCGGGATCGCGTCAACCGCACGCAGCGAGGCGATGAACGGCGCGAGGCACGCCGCCACGCCGGTCCTGGCCCGCACCGTTGAGCGGCAAAGGGCATCGGCGGCCTGCAGCTTGGCGCCGCCGACCAGGCCCGGGACGTCCGCGTCGAGCACCGGCACGCCGGTGTCGCAGCGGCCGCCACGGGTCTTGGCGGTGCTGTCGTTCAGGCCCCAGCCGAGGTCCGAATACAGCGCAGGCGTCAGGTCCAGGCGCAGCGTGCCATCCAGGTCCTGGTTGATCGACGGCTCCATCAGCGCGTTGGGCGAGTGGCTGACGTCGAAGTGCGAGAACGTGGAGCCCTGGGCGAGGACGGCCGGCGCGTACATCAGCGCACGACCGGAGTCGTCCGTGCCGGCGAAGCTGTCCTCTTCCAGTTCCAGGGCCAGGGTCGCGCCCGGGATGCCGCCCTTCAGCAGGGTGCCATCGGCCAGCGAGACGCTGATCGTGGGCACGGTGGCGTTCACGGTGGCGTCTTCGGCCATCTGGATCACGCCGGCGACGTTGTTGGCGACCACGACCGCGACCGCACCGGCATCCTCGGCCATCTTCGCCTTGATCTCGAATGCGCAGGTGCCGCGGTCGACGATGGCGATCTTGCCGGCATAGGCACCGGCGGGCGAGGCCACGCAGCCATGGTTCGGGTTCGCGCTGCCGTCGTTGACCAGCACCAGTTCGCCGTTGAAGTTGGCCGGGGTGGCCGGTGCGCCGAACGCCGCCGTGCCGAACGCGAACTCGCCGCTGACGGTGCCGCCGCCGGTGAGCGTGATCTTCGGTGCCAGTGCCATCGGCACCTGGGCGGTGACCGCGGCGCCGGTCCAGGCCAGGCCGCCGCCGATCGCCGCCGCCTGGCGCTGGGAGTTGGTCATGTCGATCCAGTCCAGGCCCGACACGTTGTCGAACACGAAGCTGGAGTAGATGTCCGGGTAGCCGCTCTGCGGGGCGCCGCTGGCCAGGCTGTAGAAGCCCTGGAAGTTCAGGCCGTGGCCGATTTCGTGCATCACCACGTCGAGGAAGTTGATCAGCCCCGTGGGGGTGTTGCCGTCCAGGCCGTAGTACCAGCCCGAGGTCTCCATGCAGCCGGGCGAACCCAGGTTGGCGTTGAAGTTGCTGTTGATCTCGTCCTCGCCCTCCGTCAGGTCCACGCCGGTGATCGAGTTGGCCAGCGCTTCGCCGTACCAGGTGCCGGGCACGGCGCCCTCGAAGTCACGCTGGATGAAGCGCGCGCCGGCCGAGCCGAGCACGCCACCGGTGGCGGTGCAGCTCAGCGCGGTGAACTGGGCGCGGACGCGGATCGGCTCCTCGCTTTCCAGCACGGCGCCCCAAAGGTCGGCGGCGAACTGGTAGGCGATCTGGCGCTGCTCGCCGACGGTCTTGCCGGGGTTGCCGCCCACCGGCACGGCCGGGGTGGGATCGTTGAGGCCGACGCCCGGGGCGTTCATGTTGACCGGGATGATGGTCGCGGCGCTGGCGGCGCCGATGGCGAAGGTCGAAGCGGCTGCGAGTGCGCAGGCAAGGATCGTCTTATTCACGGGCGGACTCCACGGTGGTCGCGGGCGCGGCATGGCCGTCGGCGTCGCCGTGGCCGATGACGATCGAACCGTCCTCGAGCTGGGTGGCGGTCAGGTAGGACATCATGTCTTCGGACACCTGCATGCTGACGCGGCCGTCGCGGTGGCGCCTGGTGGTGCGCTCGGCTTCGGCGCGGGTCTTCGGGCCCGGCTTGGCGATCGACATGCGGTCGGCGGTGCGCAGGCGCGACGCGGCCGTGGCGGCCTTGCGCAGCTCGGCCTGTTCGGCGGCGGTCGGTGCGCGCAGGCGGCCGGTTGCGGGATCGATGGCGACGGTGACGCCGGCATAGGAACCGGTGGCGGGCGTATCGGCAGTGACCGGTTCGGCCGCGTGCGCGGCGAAGCCGACGGACAGGCCGGCCAGCATCAGCAGGGTGGTGCGTTTCATTGGGGTCAATCCTCGGAGTCGAGGCACCCGGGGAGCCGTGGCCGGAGCCACCGTTCCCCCCGAACGGTGCCTTCGTGGTCAATGCGAAGGTGGGCAGGCCGTGTCGTCGTGGCCCGTCCCGAATATGCAATATGTCCGGAATCCACTCAATCGTGCGCTGCAACAAGACGCATGCGCATGGCCACGCGGTCCTCAGGCGGGCGGAGCGCCGTGCACGCCGTCGATTTCCACCGCCAGTTCCTGGCGACAGATCGCCGCGTGCAGCAGCAGGCGCGGCACCGCTGCGCCGAAGCGCCGGTCCAGGGCTTCGGCCACCAGCGGCAGGTCGTGGCGGTCGCGCACGTAGACCTTCAGCCGGGTACCGGCGCCGAAGCGGATCGGCAGCGCGGGATCGTGCACGCGCGCCGCGCCGACCAAGGCGTCGAAGTTGGCGAAGGTCTCCTCGAGCTGCGCCAGCAGCTCGCCGTCGTGCATCGAGGCGTGGCCGACCACCGCCGCGGTGCCCGAGAGCAGCAGCGGCATGGCGCTGCCGGCGGGAGGCAGCATCGCCCGCGCGAAGCTGGGCGCCTGCGGGCCGTACTGGCGCGGATAGCGGTATGCGCTGACCTGGCGCGGGTTCTCCACCGGCGTGCCCGGGGCCGCCGCGGCCAACCAGTACACCTGCACCACGCGCTCGCCGTCGCAGCGGCCGATCGCGGTCGCCGCCGGCAGCGTGCGCACGTCGAAGTCGCCCAGCCCGCGGGCGCGCCCGACGCAGAAGGCGCGGTAGCGCTCGTCGTCGCCGCTGCCCAGGGTGATGGCGTCGACGTAGTTCCACACCCGCAGCAGGTGGGGGGTGCGGCTGCCGGTGGTGAACGCCGCCAGCCGTGCATAGGCGTGCCGCGCGGCCTCCTGGATGTCGCCGTCGCGCTCGGGAACCTCGATCACGCCGAACAGCAGCTGGCCGTCGCTGGCCCAGCGCACGCCGTCGTCGCGGCCGCGGACGACCGGGGCGCTGCCGTGCCAGACCTCGAAGCCCCCCGCGTCGTGAGGTTCGAGCGGCACCCGCAGGTAGCGCGGATCGGCGTCGGTGGCGGGCGCCGCGCTGCCGAAGCCGAACACCGCCAGCACGTCCCCGCATTCCAGCAGGGTTGACGGGGACGGGGCATCGACGTACTCGACCGAGAGCCGGGGCACGCCGCCGGCGTGGCCGTGCGGTGGGCGGGCGTGTGTGTCTTCTGCGGGGTTGTGCATTTCGCGGCGCGCGGGGCCATGCGATCATCGGGGGCAGAATGATAGCCGCAACGGAAGCCGCCGCATGTCCACCCAGTCCCCCGCCGAACGCGAACTCGCCGAACTCCTGGTCGAAGCCCTGAGCCTGGACGATGTCGAGCCCGCTTCAATCGATCCCGAAGCACCCCTGTTCAACGCCGGGCTCGGCCTGGACTCGATCGATGCGCTCGAGCTCGCGCTGGCGGTCGGCAAGCGCTACGGCTTCCAGCTGCGTTCGGACAGCGAGGAGAACCGCCGGATCTTCGCCTCGCTGCGCGCGCTGTCGGCACACGTCGAAGCGAACCGCGCCTGACGCCGGCGCCCCGGGAGCCCGCCATGGGCCTGGCGCTCACGGTCGCCATGGCGGTGGCCTATGCCGTGCTCGCGCACCTGGCCAGCGCCACCCTGGATGATCGCTACGCCTACGCCGCCCTCGTATCGCTGGTGGCGATGATGCTTGCCGCCGGGCTGGTCGCGCGCCGCGCCTGGGCCTGGGTGGCGCTGCCGCTGGCGCTGGCCGCCTGCCACCTGCTGTACCGCTCCGGCCACGCCGGACTGCCGCTGCTGGTGGCGCCGGTGGCCTTCGTGGGCGTGATCGCGTGGCTGTTCGCGCGCAGCCTGTGGGCGCCGCGCGGCGCGCTGATCACGCGCATCGTCGCTGCCGTCGACGGCAGCACCCCGGACACGCTGGCGCCCGACCTGCTCGCCTACAGCCGCGGCCTGACCGCGGCCTGGGCCGGCGTGCTGCTGCTTCTGGGCACGGCCAACCTCGCCCTGGCCCTGGTCGCCGAGCCCGGCGGCCTGCTTGCCAGCCTCGGCCTGCCCACGCCGGTGAGCATCACCCGCGAGCAGTGGTCGCTGTTCGCGAACATCCTCAACTACGGGCTGCTTGGCGGGTTTTCCGCCATCGAGTTCGCCTGGCGCAAGCACCGCTTCCCCGGTGAGCACGGCAGCTTCGTCGACTTCCTGCGGCAGATGGCGGGGCTGGGTCCGGCGTTCTGGCGCGATTTCCTGCGCTGAACGGGGGCCTGGGCGCGGCCTTTGGGTATGCTTTGCCGATGCAGCAGCGCGTCGACAACATGGTAGTGGCCGAACCGGCCCTGCAACGACTGGCCTGGCGCGTCCACAACGCGCTCGGCTTCGCCTTCACCCTGGCCTGGACCGCGGGCTGGATCAGCCTGTCGCTGCTGGTCATGCTGGCCACCCGCCGCCGCGACTGGGCGCTGCGCATGGCCGCGCGCTGCTGGGCGCCGGCGCTGCTGGCGGGGACCGCTGCGCGGCTCGAGGTCGAGGGTGCCGAAGCCATCGACTGGTCCCGGCCGCGCCTGCTGGTGTGCAACCACCAGTCGATCATCGACATCTGCGCGCTGTTCCGCGCCGTGCCGGTGCCGCTGCGCTTCCTGCTCAAGCAGGAAATGACCCGGGTGCCGTTCGTGGGCTGGTACGCGCGCGCCTGCGGCATGCTGTTCATCGAGCGCGACAATCCGCGCGCGGGGCCGCGCCTGCGCCGCGAAGCCGCCGCCTTGCTTCGCGACAACCACACGCTGTGCCTGTTCCCCGAGGGCACGCGCAGCCGCTGCGGTGCGGTGGCACCGTTCAAGGGTGGTGCGTTCCAGTCCGCGATCGACGCCGGCGTGGAAGTGCTGCCGGTGGCGATCGAAGGCGCTGGCGCTGTGCTTCCGCCGGACGGCTTCCGCGCGCGACCCGGCGTGATCCGCGTCCGCTTCGGCACGCCGCTGCCTACCGCAGGCAGTGACTCCAGCGCCACGGCCCGCCAGGCGCTGGCCGACGCGGCCCACGCCTCGGTGGTCGCACTGCTGCGCCAGGCATCCTGAGGCGCGAGCGCGGCCCGATGGAATTTGTTGTCGAACACGATCATCTCTGCCTGCCGGGTCACTTTCCCGGTCGACCGCTGGTGCCCGGCGTCGTGGTCCTCGACCACGTGCTGGCGGCGATCGACGCCGCGCAGGGTCCGCTGGGCGCGCTGCGCCTGGCGCAGGTGAAGTTCGCCAGCCCGCTTCTGCCGGGCGAGGCCGCGCATGTCGAACTCGCCGGCGAGGCGCCGCGCTGGCGCTTCCGCGTGCTTCGCGGGGACACGCTGGTCGCCTCGGGCGAAGTGGCGCGGGCATGACCGGCAGCTGGAAGCAGCGCCGCGAGGGTGGCGGCCGGGTTGCCGTGTGGCTGCTGAGCAAGGTCAGCCTGTGCGGCGGCCGCGGGCTGGCGCGGCTGCTGCTGTATCCGATCACCGGCTACTTCCTGCTGCGCCGCGGCGAGGAGCGGCGCGATTCGCGCGCCTACCTCGGCCGCGTGCTTGGCCGCCCCGCCCGGCTCGCGGATGTCGCGCGCCACATCCACACCTTCGCCGCGACTATCCTCGACCGCGTGTTCCTGCTCGGCGGCGACATGCGCCGCTTCGACATCCGGGTCAGCGGCCTGGACTCGCTGCATGCCGCGCTCGACCGCGGCCAGGGCGTGCTGGTGTTCGGCTCGCACCTCGGCAGCTTCGAAGTGCTGCGCGTGCTCGGCCGGCAGCGGCCGGAGCAGAAGGTGCGCGTGGTGCTGGACAAGGCGCACAGCCCGGCGGTGACCCAGCTGCTGGACGCGCTGAACCCGGACATCGCGGCCTCGGTGATCGACGCCGGCCAGGACGGCCCGGCGATCATGTTCGAGATCCAGCGGGCCGCGGCCGAGGGCGCGCTGGTGGCGCTGCTGGTTGACCGCACGCAGCCGGGCGGGACGTCGATCGGCGCACCCTTCCTGGGCAACGAAGCGCAGTTCCCGATGGCGCCGTGGCTGCTGGCTGCGGTGCTGCAGGTACCGGTGCAACTTGCCTTCGGCATCTACCGCGGCGGCAGGCGCTACGATCTGGTGTTCGAGCATTTCAGCGACGGCGTCGCGATCCCGCGTCGCGAGCGCGCGGCGGCGCTGCCGGCGCTTATCCAGCGTTATGCCGCGCGGCTTGAACATCATGTCCGCGATGCACCGTTCAACTGGTTCAATTTCTATGACTTCTGGGGCGACCTTGAACACAGCCGAAGCCAGCAGGACCGCATGCCACGCGGGCACGGACGGGGGTCCGCGGAGCGGGACGACCGCGATGGGGCGAACGGGGTGGATGCTGGCGGCGCTGCTGCTGGCGTCGATCGCGCTGCCGTCGGCCGCGCAGCCGGTGGCGGTCGATAGCGCCTGGATCCTGCAGCGCCTGGCGCGGCCGGCGCCGGTGCGCACGCCCTTCGTCGAACTGCGCGGCTCGCCCGTGCTGAAGGCGCCGTTGCGCATCGAGGGCGTGTACGCGCGCCCCGACGACGCGACCCTGGTGCGCGAGGTCCGCATGCCCTACGCCGAGACCACCACCATCCGCGGCGGCGAGGCGACCATCGCCCGCGGCGACCGCAGGCCGCGCACGTTCGCGCTGTCGCGGGCGCCGGAGCTTGCCGGGCTGCAGGCCAGCTTCGGCGCCCTGCTGGCCGGCGATGCGGCCGCGCTGCAGCGCGACTACCGCATCAGCGCCCGCGGCAGCCGCGAGGACTGGACCCTGCTGCTGGTGCCACGCGACGCGGCGCTGGCCGCGAACGTCCGCGACATCACCCTGCATGGCCGCGGCGCCGAATTGCGCTGCATCGAAACCCGTCCGGCCGAAGGCGAGCTGCAGCGCAGCCTGCTTGCAGGCGCCGCGCGCGCAGCGATCGCCGCCGGCGATGGCGCCGGCGATGGCGCCGCCTTCGAAGCCCTGTGCCGCAATCCCGGTGCCGCGGCGCAATGAGTCGCGCGCACAGGGGGCCGGCGGAACGCGCCGCGGGGGCACGATGAGTCCGGGGCGTCGCACCGCGCTGGCGCTGCTGTGGCTGGCGACGCTGCTGGTCGCCGGCTGGGCGATCGGCCAGCGGCTCGAGCTCAGCGGCGACCTGCGCCGCTTCATGCCCGAGCCGCGCACGCCGGCCCAGGCCCTGCTGGTCGATGAGCTCGGTGACGGCCCGGGGACGCGGCTGCTGCTGGTCTCGCTGTCCGGCGCGCCGCCCGAGGCCCTGGCCGCGCAGTCGCAGGCGCTGGCCGGGGCGCTGGGTGCCAATCCCGATTTCGAATTCGTCACCAACGGCGCCGATGCAGGGCTCGACGCCGTCCCGGAATCGCTGCGCCCCTACCGCTACCTGCTCTCGCCCACCTTCGACGACCGGCCGCTGGACGCCGCATACCTCGGCGAACAGCTCGACGAGCGCCTGCAGGACCTGGGCTCGCCGATGGCGGCGCTGGTGGAGCCCCTGCTGCCCGCCGACCCCACCCTGGAGATGCTGGTCCTGGCCGAAGCCTGGCAGCCCAAGGCCGCGCCGCAGCGCCTGCACGGGGTCTGGTTCGACGCCGCCGGCCGCGAGGCGCTGCTGCTCGCGCAGACCGGCGCCGCCGGCTTCGACCCCAGCGCGCAGCAACGCGCCTACGACGCCGTGTACGCGGCCTTCGCCGAGGTAGCGGGCGACAGCGGCGCCGCGCTGCACATGACCGGCCCCGGCGCGTTCTCGGTCGAGATCGGCGGCCGCACCGCGCGCGAGGCGCAGTGGATCGGCACCGTCGACAGCATCGCCCTGGTCCTGCTGCTGCTGCTCGCCTACCGCAGCTGGCGCGCGCCGCTGCTGGGCGTGCTGCCGCTGGCCACCGCGGGACTGGCCGGGCTGGGCGCGGTGGCGCTGGTGTTCGAGGCCGTGCATGGCATCACCGTCGCCTTCGGCTTCACCCTGATCGGCGTGGTCCAGGACTATCCGATCCACTTCCTCAGCCAGCAGCGCGCCGGCATCAGCCCGCGCGACAACGTGCGCGCGCTGTGGCCGGCGCTGGTCACGGGCGTGGTCGCGACCTGCATCGCCTATCTGACCTTCCTGTTTTCCGGCGTCGACGGCCTGCGCCAGCTGGCGGTGTTCACCATCTCCGCGCTGGCGGCGGCGGCCCTGGCGACACGCTTCGGCCTGCCGCCGCTGGTCGATCCCACGCCGCGCGACCTGGCCGACTCGCGGGTGCTGCAGGCGCTGTGGCGCGGCATCGGCCGCCTGCCGCGGCCGCGCTGGTCGCTGCTGGTGCTCGCGCTGGCCTGCGTCGCGGTGCTTGCCGGCGCGCGCGGCCCGTTCTGGGAGAACGACCTTTCGAAGCTGACCCCGGTGCCCGCCGAAGGCATGGCGCTGGACGCGCGCCTGCGCGCGGAACTGGGTGCGCCTGACGTCCGCTACGTGGCGGTACTGCGCGGCGCCGACGCCGATGCCGCCCTGGCGGCGGCCGAAGCGCTGCATCCACGCCTGGACGCGCTGGTCGCCGCGGGCGCGCTGGACGGCTACGACAGCGCCGCGCGCTACCTTCCGTCCGCGGCCACCCAGCGCGCGCGCCAGCAGGCCCTACCGGCGCCGTCCGCGCTGCGCGCATCGCTTGGCGACGCCCTGGCCGGCACGCCCTTCCGCGAGGACGCCTTCGCCCCCTTCCTGGCCGACGTCGAACTCGCGCGCGGCGCTCCGCCGCTGCAGCCGGGGAACCTTGCCGGCACGCCGCTCGCCAGCACCGTGCAGGGGCTTCTGCTTGAAGGTGACGGCGGCGCGGCGGCCCTGGTCTCGCTCAGCGGACTGGACGACGTCGATGCCGTGGCGCAGGCCGCGGCCTATGCCGGCGGCGAACTGCTGGACATGAAGGCCGCATCCGAGTCGCTGGTGGCCGAATACCGCGGCCGCCTGCTCGCCGCGCTGGCGCTGGCCGCGCTGCTGCTGGCGGCCACGGTGTGGATCGCGCTGCGCACTCCGGGGCGGGTGCTGCGCGTGCTGCTGCCGATGGCGCTGACCACGCTGGTGATCCTGGCCGTGCTGCGCGGCCTGGGCGTCGAGCTCAACCTGTTCCACCTGGTGGCGCTGATCCTCGCCGCCGGCCTGGGCCTGGACTACGCCCTGTTCTTCGAGCACGCCGGCGATCGCCGCGAGGACCAGCTGCGCACCCTGCACGCGGTGCTGGTCTGCAGCCTGATGACCGCGCTGGTGTTCAGCCTGCTCGCGCTGTCCTCGATCCCGGTGCTGCGTGCGATCGGAAGCACGGTCGCGATCGGCGTGGTCTCGAACTTCGTGCTCGCGCTGCTGGTGTCGCGCCACGACGCCGGATCCACCGCCGTGGGAACGGATGCTCCTGCCGTAAACGGCGCAATGCCGGGGGCAGGGGCATGATCGGCCGGGAGGAGATCCTCTCGCTGGTGCCGCACCAGGGCGCGATGTGCCTGTGGGACGAGGTCACCGCGTGGGACGCCGCGCGCATCGCGCTGCGCGCCCGCAACCACCGCGACCCGACGCACCCGCTGCGCAGCGCCGGCCTGCTGCGCGCGGTGCATCTGTGCGAATACGGCGCCCAGGCGATGGCCGTGCACGGCGGCCTGCGCGGGCGCGATTCCGGCGGCGCCGTCCGCCCGGGCATGCTGGTCGCGCTGCGCGGCGTGGACCTGCACGTGGCGCGGATCGACGACCTCGCTGGCGATCTCGAAGGCGAAGCCGAGCTGCTGATGGAAGGCGAGGCCAGCCAGCAGTACGCCTTCCGCATCCATCACGCCGGCGTGCTGCTTGCCGAGGGCCGCGCGGCGGTGGTGCTCGCGGATCCGGCGCGCATGCCGGGATAATCACGGCATGAGCCAGAACACCACGCCATCGCCCAGCGCGCCGTCCGCCACGGCACCGTCCTCCGCCGCGACCTCCGGGTCGGCGCGCTCCGGCGCCGCGCCCTCGGTGGCCGTCCCGCGCCGCGCGCTCGTCACTGGCGGCAGCGGCGACCTTGGCGGCGCGATCTGCCGCCAGCTGGCCGCCGATGGCGTTCACGTCATCGTCCATGCCAATGGCAATCGCGCGCGGGCCGATGCGGTGGTGGCCGACATCATCGCCGCCGGCGGCAGCGCCGGGGCCATCGCCTTCGACGTTGCCGATGGCGACGCCGCGGCCGAGGGCATCGCGGCGCTGCTCGAATCCGGTCCTGTGCAGATCGTGGTCAACAACGCCGGTATCCACGACGACGCGCCCATGGCCGGCATGTCCGCCGAGCAGTGGCGGCGCGTGATCGACGTGTCGCTGCACGGGTTCTTCAACGTCACCCAGCCGCTGCTGCTGCCGATGGCGCGCACGCGCTGGGGGCGCATCGTCAGCGTGTCCAGCGTGGCGGCGGTGCTCGGCAACCGCGGCCAGGCGAACTACGCGGCGGCCAAGGCGGGGCTGCATGGCGCCTCGAAATCGCTGGCCCGGGAGATGGCGAGCCGCGGCATCACCGTGAACGTGGTGGCGCCGGGCGTGGTCGCCGGGCGCATGGCCGAAGCCGCCTTCCCGCCCGAGGCGGTGAAGCAGATGGTGCCCGCCGGGCGCGCCGGGACCCCGGACGAAATCGCCGCCGTAGTGCGCTTCCTGTGCTCCGACGCCTCCGCCTACGTCACCGGCCAGGTGATCGGCGTCAACGGCGGCATGGGCTGAAGGCGGGCGGACCTGGATTCCCGGCGGCGGTGACACCGGATTCACCCGGGTGGGAAGATGATCGATCCCATCCCTGCCAGGTGACGCCATGACCACCGCCCGCGTGTTCCGCATCGCCGCCGCCAGCGCCGTGTTGCTCCTGGCCGGCTGCGCCTCGTCCCACATCCTCACCGGAACGCCGCGTGCGCCGATCGATCCGGCGCTGGTGCGCGTCTACCACGGCGCGCCTGGTGTCCCATATGAAGAAGTGGCCCTGCTCGAGACCTCCAGCGGCGCCTTCACCTACGGCGAGCAGAACAAGACCGATTCGGTGTTGCGCAAGCTGCGCGAAGAAGCCGCGTCGCTGGGCGCCAACGGCATCCTGTTCCAGGGCACGGCCGAGGGCTACGGCGGCGGCGGGGTCAGCGTGGGCGCGGGCACGGGACGCGTCGGCAGCCGCAGCTTCAGCAGCGGCGGCGTTGGCGTGAACATCAGTCCGCGTCAGAAGCACGCCCGCGGCGTGGCCATCTACCTGCCAAACCCGCCGCCGGAGCAGGTGCTGCCGCCGCAGCCGGTGCCGCAGCCGGTCGACTGAGCCGCAGCGTCAGCCGCGCTGCCGCGCGGGCGCCTCGGCCGCCGCGCCTTCCGGGGTCCCGCCGGCCACCGTCGCGCCCGGGGCCGACGCGGCCTGCGTCGCGCGCCGCCCCAGTGACAGGGTGACCAGCGGCCCGGTCATCACCGTGGTCAGGATCGCCATCACCAGCAGCATGGTGAACAGGTCGGGCCCGATGATCCCCGCGTCCAGGCCGACCTTGATCACGATCAGCTCCATCAGGGCGCGCGCGTTCATCAGCGAGCCCACCGCGAAGCTCTCGCGCCAGCCATGGCCGGACAGCCGCGCGCCGATCGCGCCGCCGGCCACCTTGCCGATCACCGCCACCGCCAGGATCAGCAGCATCGCGCCGAAGGCTGCGCCGGTGAATGCATCGGACGTGGTGCCGAGTCCGGCCAGGGCGAAGAAGATCGGCATCAGCACCACGATCGCGAGGTACTCGACGCGCTCGATCAGCGACTTCAGCAAGCGCTCGTCCCGCGGCAGGCAGGCACCGAACAGGAAGGCGCCGAAGACGGCGTGCACGCCCAGCCGGTCGGTGGCCGCACCGCAGGCGAACGCGCCGATCAGCAGCGCCGCCAGCACCATCAGCGAGGGGACGCCGTCGGCCGCGTGCGCGCGCAGCAGCCAGGCATAGAGCGGCCGCAGCAACGTGAACACGACCACGGCGATGATCGCCAGGCCCGCGGTGGCGCGAATGAAGCCGCCGTAGCCGTCGCCAGCGCCGACCAGGGCCACCACCAGCGCCAGCATGATCCAGGCGAGCACGTCAGCGATCGCGGCGCCGCCCAGGGCCAGCCGCCCCAGCGGCGTGTGGGTCATGCCGCGTTCCTTCAGGATGCGCGCCAGGATCGGGAAGGCGGTGATCGACATCGCCGCGGCCATGAACAGCCCGAACGGCACCAGGCCCACGCCCGCGGGTGCGTAGGGATGCAGCAGTGGCGATACCGCGAATCCGAGCGCCATCGGAACCAGTACGCTGGCCACGCCGACCAGGCCGGCGGACTTCAGCTGCGCGCGCACGCCGTCGGGCGCGCGCAGCTCGACGCCAACGATGAACATGAAGAGCACGAGGCCGAGTTCGGCCAGCGAGGCCAGGCCCGGCAGCGACTCCGGCGCGAACACCGAGGCATGGAGCCCGGGGAACCAGGCTCCGAACACGATCGGCCCCAGCAGCAGGCCGGCGGCCATCTCGCCGATGACCGGCGGCTGCCCGACATGGCGCAGCAGCAGCCCGCAGGCGCGCGCGGTAAGCAGGATGATGACCAGTTGCAGCAGGAGGGGGCTGTGATGCATGCGATCCTCGGGCGCGGTTCAGGCCGCGCTGTACCAGGCGTCGCCAAGCGAGGCCGGCTGCACGTCGGTACCGGCCAGCAGTCCGTCGAGACCGTGCTCGCCGATCGACGGGTGCAGGTCGCGCACGCGCGCCAGGATCTCCGCCGCCAGCGCCTCCATGCGCCCGACGTTGTCGGCGATGCGCGCGTCGAAGGCGTCGTCGTCGAGCGTGTCGCGCAGCGCGCGGTTGAGCTCGTGGAACCACTGGATCCCGTGCTGGTCGAGCGAGCGCCCGGTCCCCGCGGGCGTTGACCCCGCGGCGGCGTTGCGTTCACCCCATTCGCGCAGCAGCGGCTGCATGGCGGCGTTGAGCGCGCTGGCACGTTCGAACAGCGGCTGCAGCCGCCCGAACATGCCGATGTCGGTGATGCGCCCGGTGAAGAACGCGGGCGCCAGCAGCGCCCAGTAGAAGGTGTAGTCCCAGATCACCTTCACCGGCAGCACCTGCTCGTCGCCGAACAGTGCGTACTGGCCCTGGTAGAGCGTCATGGTGTTCTCGTAGAACGAGAAGAACAGGCGCTCGTACATCGACGCGTAAGGGGCGAACGGCCCGCCTGCGCGGTCGCGCGCGATCAGGTCGGCGATCTGGGTGTTGGCGATCGCGATGAAGTCACTGCCCGGCGAATAGAAAGGATCCAGGAACAGGCCCGCCTCGCCGGTCAGCGCCCAGCGCTCGCCGTACAGGCGGCTGCAGCCGTGCGAGAACCCGCGCAGGAAGCGGAAGTCCTTGACCGCGTGCCCTTCGAGCGCTGCGGCCACGCGCGGCTGGTGCCTGCGCAGCCACTCCGTGGCCTTGTCGTGGCTGTTCATGCCCTCCAGCGGATGCATCGCGGCGTCGCAGACGATGCCGAGCGAGTGCGCGCCCGAGGCCAGCGGGATCATCCAGAACCAGTAGCCGGTGCCGCACATGTGGTTGGTCGAGCGCCAGCGGTCCGGTGGCGTGCAGCGGGTGCGCCAGGCCTCGTCGTCGGACCAGTCGTTGGGGTCGAGGATGCCGTCGACCCGCCACCAGGCGGCATTGGCATCGTGGCCGTTGGCCTCGGCCAGGCCCAGCTGGCGCTTGAGCAGGCCGGCGCGGCCGCTCGCGTCGACAACCCAGCGCGCGGCCAGGCTGCCTTCGCCGCCGTCGCCCGACCAGGCGATGCGATGGTCCTCGTCGCCCTCGCCGAATTCGACCCCGCGCACCACCACGCCGTCGCGGAACCCGATGCCCATCGCCCGCGCGCGTTCGCCGAGCATGTTCTCGAAGCGGCCGCGATCGACCTGCCAGGACGGCGTCGGCAGCAGCTGGCTGACGCCGATCTCGGTGCAGCGGTCGATGTCGCTGCGGCCGTCGGAAAAGAAGAAGCGGAAGCCGAACTTGCGGATCTGCTCCCGGTCGAGGTGCTCGCGCAGCCCCAGCACGTGGGAAAAGTAGTGGGCGCCGATCTCGACCGTGGATTCGCCGACCTTGAACGCGGCCTCCGGCGCAGGATGCATGCGCCGTTCGAACACGGTGATAGAAAGTGCGGGATCGGCCTGGCGAAGCTGCAGGGCCAGGCTCAGTCCGGCCAGTCCGCCGCCCAGGATCGCGACGTCGACGCGATTGTTTTCGTCCATCATCGTTGGCCTCCACCGGCCTGAGCAGTGCCGCGGCCCTGGCCGGTGGGCGTGGGTGCTCCGTTGGCGTCGTCGATGACGGGCGGACGGCTGCGCGTGCGCGCATATCCGGCCATGACATCGCCCTGTCGCAGGACCTGGCCCACCACGTGCGAGGTGATCGCCCACAGGTCGCGGCCCAGGCGGAAGTGGCTCTTGCGGAATTCCACGCCGGGTTCGCACCCGGCATAGCGGGTTTCGATCGGCACCGCGACTATGCCGGCGCCGGCCTCGCGTGCGGCCGAGATCAGCATCTGCGCCTCGAACACGAAGCCTTCGCCCGGCACGCCCTGGAGGGTGAACACCTCCCGCGGGTACAGGCGCTGGCCGCTCTGGCTGTCGACCACGCGGAAGCCGCAGGCCCAGCTGATGCCCCAGTCGCCGAAATCGTTGCCCAGGCGCCGGTGCGGCGGCTGCGAGGCCCGCTTGCGCAGGCGCGCGCCCACGACCACGCAGCCCGGATGGCGGTTCGCGGCGGCGAGCAGGCGCGGGATGTCCGCGGCGTCGTGCTGGCCGTCGCCGTCCATGGTGACCACCGCGCGTGCGCCCAGGCGCGCGGCCTCGGCAAAACCGCTGCGCAGGGCCGCGCCCTTGCCCATGCGCTCCGGGTGCCGGACCACGCGAACGGGCAGGTCGGCGATGCGGGCCACGGTGTCGTCGTCAGAGCCGTCGTCGACCACGATCACCAGCGGCGCCTGCGCCAGCGCGCCCTCGACCACGTCGCGGATGCGCAGGGCTTCGTTGAGCGCGGGGATGACCACCGCGGTGTCCTCGCGGCGCAGCGGGATGACCTCACCCATGGGCCAGCTCCACCCGCAGCGTGCGGCCGTGGCCGGCGTGCAGCAGCGCGAGGTCGCCGCCGGAGGCCAGCGCGTCGAACAGCGGCAGCATCGGCGCCATGGCGTTGGCCGCGCCGCGGCGGGACAGGACGCCCTGGCCGGCGGGCGCGTCGCCGTCGACGAGGGTGGCGCGAAGGCTGATGCCGCCGCTGTCCCCATCGATGCCACCACGCGGGCCGGCGCCCAGCACGAAGGCGCCACCGAGCAGGCCGGTGCTTTGCGCCATCGCTCCCAGCGGACCGGCGCCGGCGGCGTCGTACGCGGCCAGGAGCACCGCGTCGTCGCCGCAGGCGAGCTGGACCAGCGCTTCCAGCAGGCCCTGGGCGAAGCTCGCGCGGTGCGCGCTCAGCGCGGTCGCCGGGCGCAGGCAGCCGGCACCGATGGTCCAGTAGCCGGCGGCGGCGTTGTGCACGGAGTTGTGGAATCTGGTCGGCGAGATCGCGCGCGGGTCGTCGGCCAGCGTCGCGCACATGTAGTCGGTGATCGCGAGGTCCCCGTGGGTGGAGGCGAACACCGATGGCAGCGACGCCGGTTCGCGGCCCGCGGCCTCGCAGGCGGCAAGCGCCACGTCCAGCGCCACCGCCACGGTCGGCGGCGCCCGGCGGCGCTCGTTGGGCGCCAGCATGCGCGGCGACGGCTTGCCGCTTTCCGTGGCGGGTGTCCCCGTTCGCGCGTGGTCGACCGCGGCCTGCCAGGACGGCAGGCCATCGGCCCAGAAGCCGATGCCTTCGATGCGTGCGCTCAGCGTGTTGAGCTTGTTCATGCGCGTCCGAACACCAGCGCGGCGTTGTTGCCGCCAAAGCCGAACGAGTTGTTCATCGCGTAGCGGATGTCCGCGTCCTCCGCGTTGTCGAAGCGGATCTGCGGGCCGCAGGCCGGATCCGGCGTCTTGCTGTGCAGGATGCCGGGCAACAGGCCGTGCTCCAGCGCGAGCAGGGCGAACACGGATTCCACGATCCCCGCCGCGCCCAGGGTGTGCCCGGTCCAGCCCTTGGTTGAACTGGCGTGCAGGGTGGCCGGGAACATCGCGGCCACCGCCGCCGCTTCGATGGTGTCGTTGGCCGGGGTCGATGTGCCGTGCAGGTTGAGGTAGCCGACATCGCCCGCGTCGATCCCGGCGCGGGCGAGCGCGTCGCGCATGGCCAGGCGCGCGCCGAGGCCTTCGGGATGGGGTGCCGACATGTGGTGGGCGTCGCTCGACTCGCCGTAGCCGCAGAGCCGCGGCGCGTCCCGGCCCGGCGCGGCGCGCTCCAGCAATGCGAAGCCGCCGGCCTCGCCCAGCGACAGACCATCCCGGTCGCGGTCGAAGGGGCGGCACGGCGAGGCCGAGACCAGTCCCAGCGAATTGAAGCCGAACAGCACGCTGCCGCACAGGGTGTCGACGCCGCCCACCAGGGCGGCATCGGCCAGCCCGGCATGGACCAGTCGCGCCGCCTGGGCGAACACCTTGGCGCTGGACGAACAGGCCGTGGCCACGGTGACGCAGGGCCCGCGCAGGCCGGTGGCCGCCTGTACGAAATCCCCCAGCGAGTGCGGCGTGTGCACGATCGGCCGCGCGAGGTCGTCCGGGAAGCGGGGTCCGCCACCGGCATCTTGCGCGAGGCGCGCGTAGGCCTCTTCGCTGGCGCCGATGCTGGACGTGGAGGTGCCGATGGCGATCGCCACCCGCTCGGCGCCGTGGCGCGCGCGGGCGCTGGCGATGGCATCCATCAGCCCGTCCTGTTGCAGCGCCATCCACGCCAGGCGGTTGTTGCGACAGTCCCACTGCGCGAGGCCGTCCGGCAGCCCGGCCGCCTCCAGTCCGTCCACGCGCCCGATCCAGGCCGCCAGCGGATCGGGCCCGAAGTCGTTGCTTCGCAGCCCGCCGCGGCGCGCGCGCAGCGCGTCGAGCTGGGGTGCGCGGCCGCGACCGAGCGCGGTGGTGGCGGTATAGGCGGTGATCGCCAGGGCCGGCATGGGGGAAGGCGACTGCGATGACGGCAAGGCGTGCACCCGGTGCGGGAAAGGCGCCGAGTATAGCCATGGCCGTGGCAGTGCCGTGGCAAGGGCGCGCGGGCTCAGTCGCCCAGGCAGCCTGCGAAGAAGCGCTCCGACAGGCGATACCTGTGCAGCGCATCCGCGCCGCGCAGCCCGTGCTTGGCGCCCGGGTAGGTCATCAGCTCGAAGCGCGTTCCCGCCGCCTGCAGCCGCGACATCAGCGCGGTGGCGTTGCTGAAGAGCACGTTGTCGTCGGCCATGCCGTGGATGAGCAGCAGGGCGTCGTCGCGGATGCCGTCGAGATGGGTGAACACGCTGGCCGTGCGGTAGCCGTCGACGTTGGCCTTGGGCAGGCCCATGTAGCGCTCGGTGTAGTGGGTGTCGTACAGCGCCCAATCGGCCACCGGCGCGCCGGCGATGCCGCATCGGAAGTCGTCGGGTGCCTGGCCGAGCAGCATCAGCGTCATGTAGCCGCCGTTCGACCAGCCATGCACCCCGATGCGGCCCCCGTCGACCCAGGGCTGCGCGCGCAGCCACGCGACACCCGCGCGCTGGTCCTCGACCTCGACCGTGCCCTGCCTGCCGTACAGCGAGCCGCCGAACTCCCGCCCGCGCCGCGGCGTGCCGCGGTTGTCGAGCGAGAACACCAGGTAGCCCTGCTGCGCCAGGTACTGGTTGAAGAAGGCGTCGGCGCGGCCGGGCCAGGCGTCGAGCACGGTCTGCGCGGCCGGGCCGCCGTACACGTAGGCCACGACCGGATGGCGCTCGGCCGGGTCGAAGCCGGCGGGCCTGATCAGGCTGTACTGCAGCGGGGTGCTGCCGTCGGCCGCGGTGAGCGTGCCGAATTCCGTGGGCAGGTGTGCGCCCAGGTGGCCGGCGTAGGGATGGCCCGGGTTGCGGGGATCGTTCTCCACCAGCGCGGCGATGCGGCTGCCGTCGGCGCGGTAGAGTTCCAGCTGCGGCGGCGTGCGCGTGTTCGACCAGCTGTCGACGTAGACGCTGGCATTGCCGGCGAAGGTGATCGCGTGCATGCCCGGGATGGACGTGAGTCCGACGATATCCCCGCCGTCCAGCGGGACCGAATACAGCGCGCGTTGCGTGGCCGATTCGCGGCCCGCGGTGAAGTAGGCCAGGCCCTTGGCCTCGTCGACCGTCTCCAGCGCGTCCACCGGCCAGTCGCCGCGGGTCAGCTGGCGCAGGTCCGCGCCGTCGGCGCTGGCGATGTACAGGTGCTCGAAACCGTCACGTTCGGACGACCACAGGAAGCGGCCGTCGGCAAGGAAGCGCAGGTTGTCGTGCAGCGGGACCCAGGTGTCCGACGTCTCGGTCAGCAGGGTGCGTTGGCGGCCACCGGCCAGTTCGACCTCGATGAGGTCCAGGCGCTGCTGCTCGCGCGACTGGCGCTGGAACGTCAGCCGCTGCGGGTCGCGCCAGTCGACGCGGGCCAGGTAGATGTCCTGCTCCGGACCGAGGTCGACGCGCACCGGGGCTTCGTCCGGTCGGCCCGGGCGGGCGACGAACAGTTCGACGCGGACATTGTCGTCTCCGGCCGAGGGATAGCGCTGCTCGACCACCTCGGTGCGGTCGGGATAGACCTCGTAGCGCTTCTGCATCGGCACGGGCGACTCGTCGATGCGGGCGTAGGCGATGGCGGAATCGTCCGGGGCCCACCAGTAGCCGGTGTGGCGCGCCATCTCCTCGTCGGCGACGAACTCGGCCACGCCGTTGCCGATCGCGCCGCCGCCGTCGCGGGTGAGCTGCACCTCGTCGCCGCCGGCCAGGTCGACCACCCACAGGTTGCGGCTGCGGATGAAGCTGACGTAGCCGCCCTTGGGCGAGACCTTGGGATCGGTGGCGAAGCCGCCGCCGGAGGTCAGCTTCCGCACCGCGTCGCCATCCGCCTGCGACAGGTCGTAGAGATAAAGCTCTCCGCCGAGCGGGAACAGCAGGCGCTGCGAATCCGGCGCCCAGTGGTAGTCCACGATGCCCGACAGCGCGGCGATGCGCTGGCGTTCGCGGCGCGCTTTCTCCTCGTCGCTCAGCACCTCGTCGCCGGGCAGCACCACGGCCGAATCCACCAGCATCGCAGTGGTCCCGCTGGCGACGTCGTAGGCCCAGAGGTCGAGGCGGTTGCGGTCGTCCTCGCGGCCGCGCAGGAAGGTGACCTTCGATCCGTCGGGCGCCACCTTGGGCCGCAGCAGCGTCGGTCCCGACAGCGCCGCGTCGCCGGTGATCGCCTCGAGGGTGAGCGGCTTCGCGGGCGGGGTGTCGGGAGTGGCGGCGTGGGCTGTCGGGAGGGCAAGGGTCATGAGTGCGGTGGCCAGGAACAGGCGCATGTGGCGGTCCGGGGAGGCGGTCGAATGCCCCATGATGCCGCAGCCCCCGGAGCCGTGCCCGCGACCCGGCCGGGAGCTCCTCTGCGCTGGCGACTCTGTCGGAGCAACTCTGTGGCAGTTCCTTTGCAGCAGTTCCTTTGTGGGAGCGACTCTGTGGGAGCGGCTATAGCCGCGATCGACTGTGCGGGATCGCGGCGATAGCCGCTCCCACAGAACCGGGGCGGTAGATCGCGGCTTTTGGCCGCTCCCACAGGCGGTTCAGGCCGGGCGGGTGCCCTGGCCGAACAGCACGGCCTTCTGCGCATCGCTCATCGGCTTGCCGGCGTCGGGATTCACCTGCGTCGACAGCGCATAGGCACGCTGCGTGGCGGGGCGGGCGGCGATCGCCGCCTGCCAGCGCTGCACCTCCGGAAAAGGCTGCATGTCCAGCGGCGCGCTGGCGTACACGTTGATCCACGGATAGGCCGCCATGTCGGCGATGCCGTAGTCGTCGCCGGTGATGAAGGCGCGGCCGGCCAGGCGCCTGTCGAGCACGCCCAGCAGGCGCCCGGCCTCCTTCGTGTAGCGCTCGATGGCGTAGGGAATCTTCTCGGGCGCGTAGACGTTGAAGTGGCCGTACTGGCCGGTCATCGGCCCCAGGCCCGCCATCTGCCAGAACAGCCACTCCAGCGCCTCGATGCGGCCGCGCGGATCGGCGGGCAGGAAGCGGCCGGTCTTTTCGGCCAGGTAGAGCAGGATCGCGCCGGACTCGAACACGCTCAGCGGCGCGCCGCCGTCGGCGGGGGCGTGGTCGACGATGGCCGGCATCTTGTTGTTGGGCGAGATCGCCAGGAAGTCCGGCTCGAACTGCGCGCCCTTGCCGATGTCGACCGGGTGGATGCGGTAGTCGAGGCCCGCTTCCTCCAGGAACAGGGTGACCTTGTGGCCGTTGGGGGTGGGCCAGTAGTGGAGGTCGATCATCCGGGGCTCCGCGAAGGTGGGGGCCCCAAGTCTAGGCCCGCGTCGCGGAGGCCAGGGCGTTGCCACGTGCAACGCAGCGTCGCCGGGTGCGGCACGCCGTGCGCGGATCGGTGAAGCGCGTTGGCACGCCGGCTCCGGCGCGGGTTAGGCTGCAGCTGCCGCATGTTGACGCAGACGGGCAACATCGACCGATGGAAGTGGAACCCCAGGACAATGGGCGAGGGACGCCCGGGAAGAGTGGCCGCGGCGGTGACGGCGCGGATGCGGGAGTCGTGCGCTTCCGCCGGGCCTGGTGGTTTGGCGGCATCCTGATGCTGTGCGTGCTGCTGGCCTCGATGGCCGTGGCCTGGAACGATCTCCGCGTGCGCCGCGAGGCGGGCGCGCGCTACCTGCAGGCCCTGGTGGACAGCCATGCCCGTCAGACCGGGCAGCAGATCCGCAGCATCGAGCGCGCCCTGCACGGGCTGGCCGTCGGCCTCGAGGCGTTGGAGGGCGCTGCGCCGCGGGCGACGCCTGCGTTCATGGAAGGGGCGATCGCGCGGATCGCCCTCGGCCACAGCCACGTGCTCGGCCTTCGCGTGGAAGCGGAGCCCCCGGCCTTCGCGGCCACGACCGGATTCGAACCCTACCGACTGCAGTTCGGGCCCGGCGGGCCGGATGCCGAGGGCCGCTGGGTCCTGCCGCTGGCGATGCCCTTCCACCTGTCCGTGGACGATGTCCCCCGCACGCAGTGGCTGCGCGCCGACCTTGAGGCCGAGGCCTTCACCGAAGTGCTGCAGGAGCATGAGGTCGGTCGCGACGGCGTGTCGTCGCTGCTTGACGGCGACGGCGTGCTCATCGCGCGCTCGGACACCGGCACCCGGCATGCGGGTCTCGATGCGCGCACCTCGCCGGTCCTGGAAGCCGCGGCCTCCGTCGACCGCGGACTCAAGAATTCGCGCAGCCGCCTCGATGGGTTGGAGCGGATGGTCGCCTATCGCCGCATCGACGACCGGCCACTGGTCGCCACCGTGGGGATGACGCCGGACGCGCTGTACGGTGGCTGGCGGGCGTTCGTGGCCACGCTCGCATCCGGCATGCTGCTGCTGACCGCGGCCTGGCTTGTCGGCATGTGGTTCCTGCGCCGCGCGGCACTGCGCGAGATCCGGATGCGGCGCAGTGTTGCCGCCAGCCAGGACGCGGTCGGCCACCTGCGCGAACACATGCGGGTCATGCGGCGAGCGATCGAAACCTCGGACCAGGGCACGTTCATCCTGGAAGCGCCGCGCAATCAGCTGGTGTACGCCAATGCCGCATTCACCCGCCTGACCGGCGTGGATCCGGGGGATCCACCGGCCGCCGTGCGCTCCTCGGTCAGAGCGCTGCTCGACCCGGCGGACATCCACCAACTACGCGATGCCCTGGGGCGCCGCAGCGACGCCCGCGTCGAAGTCGTCGACCGTCGCGACCCCCTGGACGAACGCGACCTGGAGATCCGGCTGGCCGCGGTGATGGACGTCGACGGCGCCGCGGTGAGCCTGGTGGGCATCATCGACGACGTCACCCTGCGCAAGCGCGCCGCCGAGGAAATGGCCTTCCGCGCCAGCCACGACCTGCTGACCGGCCTGGCCAACCGCGACCTGCTGATCGGGTGCATCGACCGGGCAGTCGCCGATGCCGGTGGTCGGTTCGCGGTCTGCCACGTCGACCTCGACCGCTTCCAGCTGGTCAACGACAGCCTTGGCCACGGCGTGGGCGACGAGCTGCTGATCTCGGTCGCGCGCCGGCTCGAGGCCGCGGCGGGCGCCGGGGCCACCGTTGCGCGCCTGGGCGGGGACGAGTTCGGCATCCTGCTACCCGTCGCGCCCGGCGGCGTGGTGCCGGCGCGCGTCGAAGCGTTGCGCCTGGCGGTGGCGGGTGCCGTGGACGTGCGAGGCGCGGCAGTGCACGTGACGCCCAGCCTGGGCTACAGCTGCTTTCCGGGTGACGGTGTCGATGGCACCACTTTGCTGCGGGCGGCCAGCCAGGCCGGTGCCCGCGCCAAGCGCCTGGGGCGCAACCGCAGCGTGGGCTACCGGAACGAGTTCGACTCCCGCGCGGGCGACCGCCTGCTGCTGGTCAAGGAGCTGCACGACGCGCTTGAGCGCGAAGAGTTCGAGCTGGCCTTCCAGCTGCAGTTCGATGGCGAAGACCACCCCTGCGGCCTGGAGGCCCTGGTGCGCTGGCGGCACCCGTATCGCGGCCTCCTTGCGCCGGGGGCCTTCATGGACGTCTGCGAGGACTCCGGCCTCGTGCTCCCGCTTGGCCGTTGGGTGCTGCGCGAGGCGATGAGGCAGTGGCGCCTGCTTGACGCCTGTGGCTGGGGCGCGCTGCGGATCGGGGTGAATGTGTCGGCGCTGCAGTTCCAGGAGGGGCTGGTGCAGGATGTCCGGGAGCTGCTCGCGGAATTCGCGTTGCCGCGCGGCAGGCTCGAGCTGGAACTGACCGAGAGCGTGCTGCTGGACAACCCGGACGAGGCCCGCGCGGCCATGAAGGCGCTCAGCGAGCTGGGCGCCTCGCTCGCCATCGACGACTTCGGCACCGGCTATTCCAGCATGGCCTATCTCAAGGACCTGCCGGTCCAGCGTCTGAAGCTGGACCAGTCCTTCGTCCGCGACCTGGGGCGCGACCCGGAAAGCGAAGCGATCTGCGAAGCCATCCTGCGCATGGCCAAGGGCCTGGGCCTGGGCGTCATCGCCGAAGGCGTGGAAGCCCGGCACCAGCAGAAATGGCTGCACCAGCGCGGCTGCGACGCGTTCCAGGGCTACCTGCTTGCGCGCCCGGAAGACTTCGACTCCGTGCTCGAGCGCCTGCAGGGCCTGGCCCGCGGCAAGGCCGTGGGGCAGGCCCCGGGGCTGGCGTAACATGCGGGCATGGATGTTTCCCACCTGCTCGACGGGCTGAACGACGCCCAGCGCGAGGCCGTGTCCGCGCCCCCCGGCCACTATCTGGTCCTGGCCGGCGCCGGCTCCGGCAAGACCCGTGTGCTCACCCACCGCATCGCCTGGATGAACGAGGTGTTCGGGGTTCCCGTGCACGGCATCTTCGCGGTCACATTCACCAACAAGGCCGCGGCCGAGATGCGCCACCGCGCCGACGCGCTGCTGCGCAACGGTGCCCGCGGGCTGTGGATCGGCACCTTCCACGGCCTGGCCCACCGCCTGCTGCGCCTGCACTGGCAGGACGCGAGGCTGCCGGAGGCCTTCCAGATCCTGGATTCCGACGACCAGCTGCGCCTGGTCAAGCGCGTGGTGCAGCAGCTGGAGCTCGACGAAGCCCGCTTCCCGCCCCGGCAGATCGCCTGGTGGATCAACGCGCAGAAGGACGAGGGTCGGCGCCCGCCGCATATCCAGGACGGCCAGGACGAATGGTCATCGGTGATGCTCAAGGCCTATGCGCTATACCAGGAGCGCTGCGACCGCGCCGGCCTGGTCGACTTCGCCGAGATCCTGCTGCGCGCGCACGAGCTGCTGCGCGACACGCCGGTGCTGCTGGCGCACTACCGGCAGCGCTTCGCGCACCTGCTGGTCGACGAGTTCCAGGACACCAACGCCACCCAGTACGGCTTCATCCGCCTGCTTGCCGGTGAGACCGGCCAGGTGTTCGTGGTCGGCGACGACGACCAGGCGATCTACGGCTGGCGCGGTGCCAAGGTCGAGAACGTGCAGCGCTTCCTGCAGGACTTCCCCGGCGCGCGGACGATCCGGCTGGAGCAGAACTACCGCTCCACCGCCGCGATCCTCGACGCCGCCAACGCGGTGATCGCGCACAACCCCGGGCGCATGGGCAAGCGCCTGTGGACCGACAGCGGCCAGGGCGATCCGATCGACCTGTTCGCCGCCTACAACGAGATCGACGAGGCCGACTACATCGTCGGCCGCGTGCGCGAATGGGTGCGCGACGGCGGCAGCCACGGCGACTGCGCGGTGCTTTACCGCAGCAACGCGCAGTCGCGGATCATCGAAGAGAAGCTGCTGCAGGCGCAGGTCCCGTACCGCGTCTACGGCGGCGTGCGCTTCTTCGAGCGCGCCGAGGTCAAGGACACCCTGGCCTACCTGCGCCTGGTCGCCAATCGCGACGATGACGCGGCCTTCGAGCGGGCGGTCAACACGCCCACCCGCGGCATCGGCGGGCGCACGCTGGACGAGGTGCGCATGCGCGCCCGCGCCGACGCCGTCTCGCTGTGGGAGGCGTCGCTGCGCTGCGCGCAGGGCGCCGGCTTGGCCGGCCGCGCGCGCAACGCGCTGGCCGCCTTCCATGCGCTGATCGACGCGATCGAGGACGAGCTGGGCGACCTGCCGTTGAAGGACAAGATCGACCACGTGCTGCTGCGGTCGGGGCTGCGCGAGCACTACGCGCGCGAATCGAAGGGCAGCCTGGACTCGCGCGTCGACAACCTCGACGAACTGGTCTCGGTCGCTTCGCGCTTCGTCCGCGGCGAGGATGACGAATCAGCGGCGCTGTCGGAGCTGGTCGCCTTCCTTGCCTACGCCGCGCTGGAGGCCGGCGAGGGCCAGGCCCAGGCCGGCGAGGACGGCGTGCAGCTGATGACCCTGCACAGCGCCAAGGGCCTGGAGTTCCCGCTGGTGTTCCTGGCCGGGCTGGAGGAGGGCCTGTTCCCGAACGCGCGCTCGATCGAGGAAAGCGGGCGGCTGGAGGAAGAGCGCCGGCTGGCCTACGTCGGCATCACCCGCGCCCGGCAGAAGCTGGTGCTGAGCCACGCCGAGACCCGGCGCCTGCACGGACAGGACATGTACGGCATGCCCTCGCGCTTCCTGCGCGAGATCCCGCCGGCGCTGCTCAACGAGGTGCGGCCGAAGGTGCAGGTCTCGCGGCCGCGCTACGCGCCGGCACCGCGACGCGACTACGGGCACGCGGCGATGGAAGAGACGCCAGGCATCGCGGTGGGCCAGGAGGTGGTGCACGCGAGCTTCGGCAACGGCGTGGTCACCGACATCGAAGGGGCGGGCGCGCATGCGCGCGTACAGGTCAATTTCGATGATGCCGGCAGCAAGTGGCTGGTGCTGGCCTACGCCAAGCTGCAGGCGGTCTGACTGGTTCCAGCGGGGCCGCGGCGCCGCCTAGTCGCGCAACTCGAAGCCCGGCGACTCGTTGAGCTCGCCGTTGGCCTCGAGCACCGCCCAGCGCTTGCCGCCGCGATCGAAAACCACCGGGATCGGGTCCAGGAACAGCGGCCGGCGCACGAAGCGCAGCGTCCACCTGAAGTGCTCCAGCGTTTCCAGCGCCTTGAGCTGCGCCGGCGTCAGGCCCCTGCGCAGCTCGGCGGGATCGGATGTTGGCGGGCGTCGGCGCTCGCGACCGTACATGGGTGTTTCCGTGTTCCAGACCGGACCATGGTGCCGCCACGCCTTTGGACAAGACGTGAACAGGCCTGCGCGCGTACCCGGGGGGCGTGGCGGCCGGGCTCACGCGGCGCCGCTGAGGTGCTCGAACAGGATCCAGGCGCCGATCACCATCAGCAGCACGCCGCCGCCGGCCTCGGCGCGCTTGCCCGCGAGCGCGCCCAGAGCGCGCCCGAGCAGGATGCCGAGGGTCACCATCACCAGGGTGGTCAGGCCGATGGTGGCCGCCACGGCGATGATATTGACGTCGAGGAAGGCCAGGCCGACGCCCACCGCCATGGCGTCGATGCTGGTCGCGAAGCCGGTGGCGGCCAGCGCCCAGAAGCCATGGCGGCTCCGTGCGCCCAAGGGTGCGTCGTCGCCGTCGTCGCGCAGCCCCACCCAGGCCATGCGCAGGCCCAGCAGGGTGAGCACGGTGAACGCGATCCAGTGGTCCCAGGTGGTCACGTAGGGCGCCGCCGCGGTGCCCAGCGCCCAGCCTGCCAGCGGCGTCAGGCCTTCGATGACGCCGAAGATCAGCCCGGCGCGCAGCGCGTCGCGCAGGCGCGGCGTACGCATCGCCGCACCCTTGCCGACGGCCGCGGCAAAGGCATCGGTCGACATCGCGATGCCGAGCATGAGGATCGAAAGAGGATGCATGTGGGGTCCAGCACCACGGCACGTGTGTTGCCGCGTATGTTGACGCGGGCGCTTCCGGGGACGGAAGCCGGTTACTCCCCAGCGGCACCCGGAATTTTACCACGCGGCAAAGTGATGCCCATCGACAGGTAGACGCTGGTCAGGGTGTCGATGCCGAAATCGGCGGGCTTCACCCAGTCCGCGGGCACGTACAGCAGGCCGCCGCCGACCGGGATCGGCGCGGTGGGCACCAGCACCGTCAGGTAGGTGCGGCCGTCGAGCTGCACCGGTTCCGGGTTGGGCAGCAGGCCCAGCACCGCCACGCCGTCGCCGCCGAAGAAACACCACACCGGGCTCATGGCGGCGATATCGGCCTGCTGGCGGTCGCCGATCACGGAGACGAAGCGTTCGGCCAGCGCGTACACGCTGCCGACCAGGGGGATGCGGCGCATGGTGTTGTCGAGCAGCGCCTTGAACGGCGCCTTGAGCCGCGACTGCACCAGCAGGCCCAGCAGGTAGATCGCGGCGATGGTCAGCAGGGTGCCGAGCAACCAGGCGACCACGGGATGGGCGGCGAACCAGTCGCCGAACACCGTGAACGAGCGTCCGAACAGGCTGCTGGGGCCCAGCGCGCGATTGACGATGCCCACCGCCCAGCCCAGCAGCACCAGGGTGAGCACCAGCGGCAGCACCGCAAGCAGGCCGGTCAGCCAGGTGGCGACCAGCGGCGGCAGGCGCCTGGACGGGTCGGGCGGTGCAGGATCCTGTCCCCGGCCGTGGTGCGGCGGGGTGATCAGTTCCATTCGAACAGTTTGAAGTACACCGGCGACACGCCGTCGCGTTCGCTGTCGACGACGCCGTCGCCATTGCGGTCGAACAGGTAGTACGGCGCGCCGCGCGAGGGCACGACCTTGAGCGCGCGCAGTCGGCCGTCGACGCGGTACTCGGTGACCACGTCGCCGTTGGCCTCGGTGCGGGTGGCTTCCACCGCATCGGCCGGGATTTCATCGGCGGGCATGCCGTTCGTGGCGCAGGCGCCGAGCATGAGGCTGGCGGCGAGCACGGTGGCGAAGGCGGCTGCGGAACGGTTCATGGCGATCTCCCGGGGCTGGCCACGATTATGCGCCAGCGGCGCGGGCGAAGCCGTGGACACGTAGAATCCGCGGCATGACGCGACTCGTGCTGATCGATGGTTCCTCCTACCTGTATCGCGCCTTCCACGCGCTGCCGCCGCTGACCAATGCCGATGGCGAGCCCACCGGCGCGCTGTTCGGCGTGGTCAACATGCTGCGGGCGACGCTGAAGGAGCAGCCCGACTACCTCGCCTTCGTGGTCGACGCGCCCGGCAAGACCTTCCGCGACGATATCTATCCGCTGTACAAGGCCAACCGTCCGCCGATGCCCGACGACCTGCGCACGCAGGTGCAGCCGATGTGCGACGTGGTCGAGGCGCTGGGCATCCCGATCCTGCGCGTGGGCGGGGTCGAGGCCGACGACGTCATCGGCACCCTGGCGCTGGCGGCGGTAGGCCAAGGCATGAACGTCACCATCTCCACCGGCGACAAGGACTTCGCCCAGCTGGTGCGTCCGGGCGTGGCCCTGGTGAACACCATGAGCGGCACCCGCACCGACTCCGACGAGGCGGTATTCGCAAAGTTCGGCGTGCGGCCGGACCAGATCATCGACCTGCTGGCGCTGATGGGCGACAGCGTCGACAACATCCCGGGGGTCGAGAAATGCGGTCCGAAGACCGCGGCGAAGTGGCTGGCGGCCTACGACAGCCTCGACGGCGTGATCGCCTCGGCCGCGGAGATCAAGGGCAAGGTCGGCGACAACCTGCGCGCCGCGCTCGACCGGCTGCCGCTGAGCCGCACGCTTGCGACCATCCGCACCGACGTCGCGCTGGACGTGGGCCCGGCCGACCTCGCGCTGCGTGCGCCGGACGCCGACACATTGCGCGCGCTGTACCAGCGCTACGGCTTCGTGCAGGCCCTGAAGGAGCTGGATGGCGGCAACGCCAGCGGCGTGGTCCCGGCGCGCGCCGCGATGCCGCGCGCGGGCAGCGGCTTCGTCGCCCCGGCGCCGACCGCGGGCGACGCCGCGCTGGATCCGGCACTGGCCGCGCCCGGCAGCCACGACCTGGTCCTGGACATCGAATCGCTGGAAGCCTGGATCACGCGCCTGCGCGCCGCGGGGCTGTTCGCGCTCGACACAGAAACTGATTCCCTCGACGCGCTGCGCGCCAACCTGGTGGGCATCAGCTTCAGCTGCGAACCCGGCCAGGCCGCCTACCTTCCCCTGGGGCACGATTATCCCGGTGCACCGGCGCAGCTCGACCGCGGCCAGGCGCTGGACAGGCTGCGCCCGCTGCTTGAAGACGCCGCGGTGCGCAAGGTCGGCCAGAACGGCAAGTACGACCTGCACGTGCTGCGCCGCCACGGCATCGACGTGGCCGGATACGCCGAGGACACGCTGCTGGAGAGCTTCGTGCTCGACGCCGGGCGTGCGCGCCACGACATGGATTCGATGGCCCGGCGCGAGCTGGGCTACCAGACCATCGCGTACACCGACGTGGCCGGGAAGGGCGCCAAGCAGATCCCGTTCTCGCAGGTCGCACTCGACGACGCCACCGCCTATGCCGCCGAGGACGCCGACATCACCCTGCGCCTGCACCGCGTGCTGTCGGCGCGGCTGGACGCCGAGCCATCGCTAGCCGCCGTGTACCGCGACATCGAAATGCCGCTGGTGCAGGTGCTCGCGCGCGTGGAGGCCAACGGCGTGCTGCTGGACGCCGACGGGCTGCGCGCCCAGGGGGCGGGGCTGGGCCGGCGCATGCTGGAGCTGCAGCAGCGCGCCACCGGGCTTGCCGGCCGCACCTTCAACCTCGATTCGCCCAAACAGGTCTGCGCCCTGCTGTACGACGAGCTCAAGCTGCCGATGCTGGTGAAGACGCCCAAGGGGCAGCCTTCCGCCAACGAAGAGGCGCTGGAAGCCATCGCCGACCTGCACGAACTGCCGCGCGTGATCCTGGACTACCGCAGCCTGGCCAAGCTGCGCGGCACCTACACCGACAAGCTGCCGGAGATGGTCAACCCGGATACCGGCCGCCTGCACACCAGCTACCAGCAGGCCGGGGCCGCCACCGGCCGCCTGGCGTCGAGCGATCCCAACCTGCAGAACATCCCGATCCGCACCGAGGACGGCCGCCGCATCCGCACCGCGTTCGTGGCGCCGCCGGGGCGCAAGATCGTGGCCTGCGACTACTCGCAGATCGAGCTGCGGATCATGGCGCACCTGTCCGGCGACGCCGGGCTCGTGGCCGCGTTCGAGGCCGGCGCCGACATCCACCGCGCCACCGCGGCCGAGGTCTTCGGCCGCAGGATCGATGAGGTCAGCGGCGACGAGCGCCGCGCCGCCAAGGCGATCAACTTCGGCCTGATGTACGGCATGGGCGCCTTCGGCCTGGCGCGCAACCTGGGGATCGGCCGCGCCGAGGCGCAGGACTACATCGCGCTGTACTTCTCGCGCTATCCGGGCGTACGCGACTTCATGGAACGCACCCGCGTGCAGGCGCGCGAGCAGGGCTATGTCGAAACCGTCTTCGGCCGCCGCCTGTACCTCGAATACATCAGCCGCGGCACCCAGCCGCAGCGCGCCGGCGCCGAGCGCGCCGCGATCAACGCGCCGATGCAGGGCACCGCCGCCGACATCATCAAGCGCGCGATGGTGTCGGTGGACGAATGGCTCACGCCGCATCGCGACCGCGCACGGATGATCCTGCAGGTGCACGACGAACTGGTGTTCGAAGCCGATGCCGGTTTCGTCGACACCCTGCTTTCCGACGTGGTCGCCCGCATGACCGGCGCCGCCAGCCTGAGGGTCCCGCTGGTGGTCGACAGCGGGGTCGGCGACAACTGGGAACAGGCCCATTGACCCGTTCAGGAAACCGCCCGCGGGCCGCCGGTAAACGCTAGCTGAATCCAACAAAAACTTAACCCTTATCTTCACGAACCATCCATGTGCGGAGTGGTCATATAGCCCGTGACAGATGCAAGGTCTGTCGCAGATCACCTCCCCTCCCCTGGAGTTGATCACCGGAACGAAGGCTTCTCCCCAAGCCCCGTTCTCCAGCCCCGCCGGCCCCCCCTGCCTGCGGGGCTTTTTATCGTCTGCGGGAACTGTCTGTGGAGCGGCCATGGCCGCGATTGCCTGGGTTAGCCTGTTCCGATCCATTGCATGCCGGAAGGGCGGACATGAGCGCGAACGAGCATTTGGCCCTGATCGCCGACATCGGCGGCACCAACGCGCGTTTCGCCCTGTGCGACCCGGCGGCCCCGGTGCCGCAGCTGCTGCATCGGCTGCGGCTGCGCAACGCGGAGTTCGCCAGCCTGCAGCACGCCGCCGAGCACTACCTGGCGCAGGTGGGCGCACGACCCCGGCGCGCGGCGATCGCGCTCGCCTGTCCGGTCGACGGAGACGAGATGCGCCTGACCAACCGCGCCTGGTCGTTCAACCGGCACGAGCTGCGCGAGTCGCTCGGGCTGGAGGAACTGCGCCTGGTCAACGATTTCGGCGCCATCGCGCGCGCCGTACCCGTGCTGGCTGCGGACCAGCGCGCGTTCCTGCACGGGCAACCCGAGCAGCCCCTGCGCGGCCCGGTCAGCGTGATCGGCCCCGGCACCGGCTTCGGCGTCGGCCTGCTGGTGGGCAGCGCCGGCGAGGGCTGGCAGGTGGTGGAGACCGAGGGCGGACACGTGGGCTTCGCGCCGCTGGGCGAGGAGGAGCGCGCGCTTGCCGACTGGGCGAATGCAAGCCACGGCCGCGCGTCATGGGAGCGGCTGCTGTCCGGAAGCGGCCTGGCCGCGATCGATGCCGTGCTGCGCGAACGCGCGGGCGGCGCGGCCTGGCCGCCGCGGGAGCCTGCCGAGGTGCTGGCCGCCGCCCTGGACGGTCATGACGTGGTGGCGCGACGCGCGCTGGCGCGCTTCTGCGCGATCCTGGGCAGCGTTGCCGGTGACATCGCGCTGGTGCACGGCGCGCGCACGGTGGTGATCGCCGGCGGCATCGTGCCGCGGTTCCTGCCGTTCCTGCGCGCCAGCGCGTTCCGCGAGCGCTTCCTGGCCAAGGGCCGTTTTGCCGCCTGGCTCGAGCCGGTGGTCATCCAGGCCGTCGTCCACCCCGACCCCGGCCTGCTTGGTGCGGCCATGGCTCTGCGGGAGCCGTTGCCGGCGCGTGCGGAGCCGCGCAGCACGTAAGCGCTCGACCTTGCAGCGATGGCAAGCTGCATGCTTCCGGCAAGCCCGTCGGGACAGCCATCGATGGTCCAGCGCTCGTGGCCGGGTGGTTGAACCAGCGCTACGCGATCGACCACGTCACGGTGCAGGTGGACCCGCCGGGACGGCTTGATCGCCTGCACCGGTGAACCGGGAGGCCGGTGCGGATGCGGGGCCTTCACGCCGCGCGGAGGCAAACTCCTTGCGGTCCAAACCCGGGCGTATCCATGTCGAGCCTGTTCGAACTCGCGATGCCGTGGTGGGAATTCGTGCTTCGTGCGGTCGTGATCTACGTCGCGCTGCTGGTGTTGTTGCGCTTGTCGGGTAAGCGCACCGTGGGCCAGTTCACGCCCTTCGACCTCATGGTGCTCGTGGTTCTCGGATCCGCGGTGGAGGGCTCGCTGATCGGGGAGGACGTGTCACTGACGGGCGGCCTGATCCTGGCCGCGACCCTGATCGCCTGCAACTGGCTGGTCGGATTCGCCACCGCGCGTGCGCCGTGGTTGGCACGCCTGGTCGAGGGCAGCCCGGTGTCGCTATGCCGCGGGGGCGAGCTGCTCCCGGCCGTGTTGCGCAAGCAGAACCTGAGCCGGTCCGACATCGAAGAAGCCCTGCGCGACAACGGCCTGACCGAGCCTTCGCAGGCGGAGCAGATCATGCTTGAGATCGACGGCACCATCACCGTGGTCCCGCGCAAGGAAGCCGCGGACTGATGCCTCAGCCGAGCTCCGCCAGCCAGTCGCGCGGTCGCAGGTAGTCGTCAAGCCGCGCTTCGGGGCTGCCGGGCTCCGGCTGGTAGCCGTATTCCCAGCGCGCCAGCGGCGGCATGCTCATCAGGATCGATTCGCTGCGGCCGCCCGACTGCAGGCCGAAGTGGGTGCCGCGGTCCCAGACTAGGTTGAACTCGACGTAGCGGCCGCGGCGGTAGAGCTGGAACTCGCGCTCGCGATCGTCGTACTGCATGGCGCGGCGGCGCTCGACGATGGGCAGCCAGGCATCGAGGAAGCCGTCGCCGACCGCGCGCATATAGGCGAAGTCGCGTTCGAAGTCCTCGGCGAGGTCGTCGAAGAACAGGCCGCCCACGCCGCGCGTCTCGCCGCGATGCTTGAGGAAAAAGTACTCGTCGCACCAGGCCTTGTGCGCGTCGTAGCGCGCCTGGCCGCCGAAAGGTTCGCACAGCGCGCGCGCGGTGCGGTGCCAGTGCAGCACGTCTTCGTCGAAGGGATAGAAGGGCGTGAGGTCGAAGCCGCCGCCGAACCACGAGGCCACGGTCTCGCCGTCGCGCTCGGCGCGGAAATGGCGGACGTTGGCGTGGGTGGTGGGCAGGTAGGGATTGCGCGGATGGAACACCAGCGACACGCCCACCGCGCGCCACGAGGCGCCGGTGAGCTCGGGCCGGTTGGCGGTGGCCGAAGGCGGCAGGCGGGTGCCGGAGACATCGGAGAAGCCGATGCCGGCCTGCTCGAACACCGCGCCGTCGCGCATGATCCGGGTGCGGCCGCCGCCCGACAGGCCGCCGTCGGCGCTGTCGTCGGGCCGCGTCCAGGCGTCCTCGTGGAAGCGCGCGGCGCCGTCGGCGCCCTCCATGGCCGCGCAGATGCGGTCCTGCAGGTCGGTCAGGTAATCGCGGACGCTGTCGAAGTCGTTCATGCGTCGCATTGTAGGACGGCGGGCCAGGCGCGCCGCGACGTGTGGGAGCGGCTATAGCCGCGATCACGCAGTCACGAGCCACCGGAGCGCATCGTTCAGCCCCGGCAGCGCCGGCGTGCAGTCGCGGCTACAGCCGCTCCCACCGGGAGATTTTCGTTCTCAGGGGGCTTTCAGCGCGCGCTCGAACAACTCGTAGATCCGCCGGTACTCGTCGTACCACGAGTCCGGATGCACGAAGCCGTGCCGTTCCATCGGATAGCTCGCCAGCTCCCACTTGTCCTTGCGCAGTTCGATCAGGCGCTGCGCCAGCATCACCGAGTCCTTGTAGAACACGTTGTCGTCGATCATGCCGTGCGCGATCAGCAGGTGCCCCTGCAGGCCCTCGGCGTATTCCATCGGCGAGGATTTCGCATACGCCTCGGGATCGAGCTCGGGCGTGTTGAGGATGTTCGCGGTATAGCCGTGGTTGTATTGCGACCAGTCGGTCACCGGGCGCAGGGCGGCGCCGGCGCGAAACTTCTCCGGCTCGCGGAACATGGCCATGAACGTCATGAAGCCGCCGTAGCTGCCGCCGTAGATGCCGACGCGGTCGCGGTCGCCCTGGCGGTTCTGGACGATCCAGTCGATGCCGTCGAGGTAGTCCTCGAGTTCCGGCTGCCCCATCTGCCGGTAGATCGCGGTCCGCCAGTCGCGGCCGTAGCCTTCGGAGGCGCGGAAATCCAGGTCCAGCACGATATAGCCCTGCTGCACCAGCAGGTTGTGGAACATCTGCTCGCGGAAGTAGTTCGGGTAGCGGTCGCTGACGTTCTGCAGGTAGCCGGCGCCATGCACGAACAGCACCACCGGGTACTCGCGGCCGGGCTCCATGGTCTCCGGGCCGTAGTACTTGCCCCAGATCGTGCCGGCGCCGTGCTTGGAAGGCACCTGCACGGTCTCTGGCTGGATCCATTCGCGCGCCTTGAACCCGGCGGTGCGAGTGTCGGTGAGCTGGCGCGCCGCGCCACCGGCGGCGTCGACCACCGACAGCTGCGGCGGCACGTAGCTGGTGGAGTGCCGCACCAGTACGCGGGCGCCGTCCGGCGAGGCCACGAAGTCCTCGACGCCGTCGAGTGCGGTCAGCTCGCGCACGTCGCCACCGCCGCTGCCGACGTGGCAGACCTCGTAGTCGCCGGGGCGCGCGCGGTTGCACAGGAACAGGAAGCCTTGGCCATCGGCGGCCAGCACCGGCATCGACGCCTCCCAACGGCCGGAGGTCAGCGCGCGCGCGCGGCCACCGGACGACAGGTACAGGTGCGACCAGCCGGATTCCTCGGAGAGGAACCAGAGGGTGCGCGCGTCCGGCATCCAGCCGAACTCGTTGAAGCCCCAGTTGATCCAGGCCTCGTCGGTTAGTCGGTGCACCGGCTGCAGGGTCGCGGCCGACAGGTCGACCGTGGCCAGCCAGCGGTCCTTGTTGTCGACCGAGTGCAGCATCAGGGCAAGGCCCTGGCCGTCGTCGCTCCAGCGCGCGCCGCCGGAGACGTCGCCGCCCCAGCCTTCAATGCGCACGGCGCGGTTTCCCTCCAGCGCGTCCTTGCCGGCGGCCTTGCGCAGCGCGGCCAGCGGATCGGTGGTGATGCCGGGCAGGGGGTCGGTCTTCAGCGCGCGCACCTTGCCGTCGGCCACCGACACCAGCCAGAACGACTGCGGCGCCGGGTCGTTACGGCCCACGCGGGTGCGCACGTCCTCGAACTCCTCGTAGCCGGATTCGGTGACGTACTTCGGCATCTTGCCGTCCTGGCCGGCGTCCGCGCCCTTGGCCTGGGTGACGGCGAACAGCCAGCGGCCGTCGGGCGACAGCGCGCTGCCCTGGATGTCGACGTCCTTGCCCAGGTAGGCGGCGGCCGGCGCGCGGGACGGGTCGGCGCTGCGCCATGCCTCGGCCTGGGTGCGCATTTCCTCGCGGCGTTCGCGCTCGGTGCGCAGCGTTTCGATGTAGCGCAGCTGGCGCTCGCGCAACGCGTCGGCCTTGGGCGGGGTGCCGGGCGCGTCCTCGGCGCGCAGGCTCGCGGCCTGGCCGACGCCGCCGGCCGTAGTCCAGCGGAACCAGTCATTGCCGCTGCGCCAGGACAGCGAACCGTCGCGGCCCCATTGCAGCTGTGATTCGCCGGCTTCGGTGCGGGTCAGCTGGCTCAGCGCGCCGCCACGGAGGTCGCGCACGAAGACATCGCCATTGCGCAGGAAGGCCATGCGCGTGCGGGTGGCGTCGTACAGCGGGTTGGCGGCGTCGATGTCCGCGCGCGCCGCACCATCGACCACGACGGCCGCGCCGCCGGTGACCGGCTGCGCGAAGGTATCGCGCACATTGCTGCCCGCGCGCTTGGCCACGTAGTAGGCGGTGCCGCCGTCCCAGGACCACCATGCGCGCTCCACCGGTGGACCGATCCAGTCCGGGTCGGCCATGACCTGGTGCAGGTCGAGCGCCTGCGCGGCCTGGGCCGAGGCCGTGGACACCGATGCGATGGCCAGCAGCAGTGAAAGCGGCAGGAGTGCGAGAGCGGAGCGGTGGCGCATGGTGCGGGGATCCCCGGGGAACAGTCGACGCGCCAGCGTATCAGCGCACGCACGCCGCGGCCCCGGCCGGTGGTCATGGCTTGCCGGTTTCACGCCGTCTGGACACCGCGCGCGACGCCGGGGCGCAGAATGCAGGCTCGCGGCGCCCGGTTCCGCCGCGGAGAACGGCGTGGACGCCCTGCTGCTGTCGCGGATCCAGTTCGGCTTCGTCATCTCTTTCCACATCCTGTTCCCGGCCTTCACCATCGGCCTGGCGCACTGGCTGGCCTTCCTGGAATGGCGCTGGCTGCGCACCCGCGACGCCATGTGGCGCGACCTCTATTTTTTCTGGCTGAGGATCTTCGCGATCTCCTTCGGCATGGGCGTGGTGTCGGGGATCGTGATGAGCTTCCAGTTCGGCACCAACTGGGCGGTGCTGTCCGAACGCGCCGGCGCCATCCTCGGCCCGCTGCTGGCGTACGAGGTGCTGACGGCCTTCTTCCTCGAGGCCAGCTTCCTGGGCGTCATGCTGTTCGGCTGGAAGCGGGTGTCGCCGAAGCTGCACTTCTTCGCAACCTGCATGGTCGCGCTGGGCACGCTGTTCTCGACCTTCTGGATCCTGGCCGCCAACAGCTGGATGCAGACGCCGCAGGGGCACGAGATCGTCGACGGCATGTTCCACCCGCTCGACTGGTGGGCGATCATCTTCAATCCGTCGTTTCCCTACCGGCTGGCGCACATGGTGCTGGCGGCGTTCATCACCACCTGCATGGTGATCGGCGGGGTCAGCGCCTGGCACCTGCGCCGCGGCGTCCACGTTGATGCGGGGCGGCGCTCGCTGAAGCTCGCAGTCGCCTTCGCCGCGATCGCGCTGCCGCTGCAGGTGCTGGTGGGCGACCTGCACGGGCTGAACGTCGGCAAGCACCAGCCGGTCAAGCTGGCGGCCATGGAGGCGCACTGGGACGCCGGCGCGCCCGGCGCCGGCGTGCCGCTGGTCCTGTTCGCGCTGCCCGACGAAGAGAACGGGACCAACCGCTACGAGCTTGCCATCCCGCGCCTGGGCAGCCTGATCCTGACCCACAGCTGGGACGGCGAGATCGAACCGCTGACGGCGGTGCCGGCGAGCGAGCGGCCGCCGATCGCGCCGGTGTTCTGGGGCTTCCGGATCATGGTCGGTCTGGGCATCGCCATGCTGCTGCTGGCGCTGGCCTCGGCCTGGGCATGGTGGCGGGGCTGGCTGTTCGAATCGAAATGGCTGCTCAACGGCTGGCGGCTGCTGAGCCCGGCCGGGTTCATCGCGCTGCTGGCCGGCTGGTACGTGGTCGAGATCGGGCGCCAGCCCTGGGTGGTCTACGGCCTGCTGCGTACCAGTGAGGCGGTCAGCCCCAACATCACCGCGGCCGCCGTCATGACCTCGCTCATCACCTATGCCGTGGCCTACGCGGTCATCTTTGGCGCCGGCATCTGGTACCTGTTGGGCCTTGTGCGCAAGGGGCCGCAGCCGTTCGAGGACGCGCCCGACACCGATGGCGGCGAAAAAACCCCGGCGCGGCCGCTGTCGGTGGGCGACCGCGACGACGCACGCACGGAGGGCCCGTGATGGAGACCGCGACCTGGTTGCCGGTGGCCTGGTACTTCGTGATCGGCTTCGGCGTGCTGATGTACGTGCTGCTGGACGGCTTCGTGCTGGGCCTGGGCATCCTTGCGCCCTTCGCCGAGGACGGCGAGCAGCTCGACAACATGATGAACACCGCCGCGCCGATCTGGGACGGCAACGAGACCTGGCTGGTGCTTGGCGGCACGGCGCTCCTGGCCGCGTTCCCCAAGGCGTACGCGATCCTGCTGTCGGCGCTCTACCTGCCGGTGCTGGTGATGCTGGTCGCGCTCATCTTCCGCGGCGTGGCCTTCGAGTTCCGGTTCAAGGCGCGAAGGGCCAGGCGCTTCTGGGGCGGCGCGTTCGCGCTGGGTTCGATGGTGGCGGCGTTCGCGCAGGGGCTGATCCTGGGCGCGCTGGTCGAGGGCATGCCGCTGGAAGAGGGCAAGTACCTGGGCGGCGCCTTCGACTGGTTCAGCCCGTTTTCGATGCTGACCGGCGCCGCGGTGCTGTTCGGCTACGCGCTGCTCGGCGCCTGCTGGCTGATCCTCAAGACCGAGGGTCCGCTGCAGCGGGTGGCGCGCAACCTCACCCGGCCGCTGGTGCTGGTGGTGGTCGTGTTCATGGGCCTGGTCAGCACCTGGCTGCCGTTCCTGGACTCACAGGTCATGGCGCGCTGGTTCGATGGCGGCAACTTCTGGTGGCTGGCGCCGGTGCCGCTGCTTGCGCTGGTGAACGCGTTCCTCCTCTGGCGCGCGGTGATGCGGGAAGGACGCGACGTGGCGCCGTTCCTGCTGACGCTGAGCTTCTTCGTGCTCGGCTTCGTCGGCCTGGTGATCGGCATCTGGCCCAACATCATCCCGCCTTCGCTGAGCATCTGGGACGCGGCCTCGCCGCCGTCCACTCAGGCCTTCACCCTGGTCGGGCTGGTCGTGCTGCTGCCGATCATCCTCGGCTACACGGCGTGGTCGTATTCGGTGTTCCGCGGCAAGATCCAGGCGGACGCGGGCTACCATTGACTGTTCCCGCCGCCCCGCGCACGACGATGCGCGGCGGCGCAGCGCGCTTGCTTTATGCTTCCCTGTGCACGCGTGCGCCCACACGCCGGACCAGCAGATGCAAGCCTTTGTCTACAAGAGCCTTCGAAAGGCCGATACCTACGTCTACCTCGCCGGCCGCGACGACTTCGGCCGTATTCCCGATCCGCTCCGCGGCGAGCTCGGCGAGCTGCGCTTCGTGCTCGAGGTCGCGCTCGACCCCGGCCGTCGGCTGGCCCGCGAGGACGCCGACGTGGTGCGCGCGAACCTCGTGGCCCGCGGCTTCCACCTCCAGATGCCGCCGCGCGCGGATGCCGATCCCCTGACTGACGACTGGGGCACCGATGCCTGAGCCCGCGTCCCTGAAGCACGGGCTTCTGCTGGCCGCCGGCGTCGTGCTCGCGCTGCTGGCCGCCATTCCCGAACCCGCCGTTGCCGCGCTCAGCGCCTGGCTGGCGCAGCCGGCCCTCGCGCTCGGCCTGCGTGGCCTCCGGGGCGGCGGCCTGCCGGCGGGCGCGGGGCTGCGCCGCGACCTGCTCGCGCTGGCCCTGCTCTGGGCGCTGGCCATGGCAACCACCGCGCTGCTGGTGGGCTGGCCCCTGTCGGCCCTGCTCGGCAGCGGTGGCGCATCGCTGGGCGCCGTGGTCGCGCTCAGCGCCACCGCGGGCCTTGGCGTGATCGCGCTCTGGCGGCTGTGGCCGCTGTGGCAGCTGGCCGGTGCCGAAGGTGGCCGCGGGCTTGCGGGGCACTGGCACGCGTTGGATGGCCACGACGGTTCCAGCTGGCGCGGCCTGGGCGCCGCGTTGGCGATCGCGGCGGTCCTCGCGTTGGCGCTGGCGTTGGCGTGGCCGGGCCTGGCGTCTGGCGGCCTGCGCTGGGTGCTGGCTGCGCTTGCGGCGCTGGCGTGGCCACTGCTGCAGCTGGCCGTGCTGCGCGCGCCGCTGTCCGCGGTGGAGCTCGACGTGCTCGAGATGCCGGAGCCCACCCGGCCGCCGGAAGCCGAGGTCGCCGATGGCGATCCCGTCGCCGCCCTGTATGCCGCAGCGCGCGGCGGGCGCGTCGAGCGCGCGCTGGCCCTGCTGGACGAAGGCGCGGATCCGCAGGCGCTGCCCGACCCCGAAGGCCGCGACCAGCGCGCCCTGCCGGTACTGGCGGCCGTGCTGCCCGACCTGCGCCTGCTGCGCGCCCTGATCACGCGCGGCGTCGACCTCAACCACGCCCATGCCGGCCTGACGCCCCTGCTGGCGGCCACCCGCGACAGCTGGCACGGCCGCCCGGAGGCCGTGATGACCCTGCTGGCCAACGGCGCCGACCCGCGCGCCGCGGACCACGAAGGCAATACCCCGCTGCACCACGCCGCGCGCAGCTCCGATCCGGGCGTCGCCGCGCTGCTGCGCGATGCCGCCGCCGAGGTCGATGCCCGCAACGCCGAAGGGATCACGCCGTTGGGGATCGCCTGCGGCTGCGGCAACTGGCGCATCGCGCGCTTCCTGCTGGAGCGCGGCGCGCGCACCGAACCCGAAGACGGGACCCCGCCCCTGCTGGCGGCGGCCGGCGGCGAGGACGACGCCGCCGCGGGGGTCGCGCTGCTGCTCAAGCACAAGGCCCGGGTGGATGCCCGCGACGCCCGCGGGCGCAGCGCGCTGCACGAGGCGGCGCGCGCCGGCCACGTCGACACCATGGCCGCCCTGCTCGAGGCCCGTGCCGATGCCGATGCCCGCGACGGGCAGGGCCGCAGCTCCCTGCACGAAGCCGCGCTGGGCGGACATGCCGCGGCGCTGGACCTGCTGGTCGACCGCGCCGACCTGCACGCGGTGGATGCCGAAGGCCACAACGCCCTGCACCTCGCCTGCCTGGGGGAAACCGGCAGCGCCGCGCTCGCCGCGCGCCTGCTCGAGCTTGGCGTCGACGCCGGGCTGGCCGACGGCGCGGGCAAGCGCCCGGTCGACCATGCCGCGGCCGGTGGGCGCTGGGCGATGGTGGCCGCGCTGGATCCCGCGCACCCGCTTCCGGCGAGCGTGCTTGGCGATGACAGGGGGCTCCCGGCCGACCGCGCGCCGCTGGACGTGCTGCGCGCGCAGCTCCAGGACGCGCGCTTCGAAGGGCTTGAAGCGCTGGCCCAGCTGGTGTCCCCGTCCGAACTCGGCGGCCTGCTGCTGGACGGCGACTCCGTGCCGTCACAGGCGCGGATCGACTGGCTGCTGCTCAACGGCGCCGATCCTGACACCTGCGATGCGGACGGCGACACCGCGCTGATGCGGCTGCTCGGTCGCGGCACCCGCGCGCTTGCGGCCGCGCAGGCCCTGCTGCGCAGCGGCGCGTCGCCCGCCGGTGCCGGCGGCCTCGCGCGCTTCCTCGAAGCCTGCGTGCGCGAAGACCAGGCCGGTCGCGGCCTGGAGCAATTCGCACTGGAGCTCGTCGAGCGCGGCGCCGATGTGTTCGCGCCGTCGCCATGCGGCGATCCCGCGGCGGCCCTGGCGGTGCGCCTGGGCTGGATGCGCCTGCTCGAACGCCTGGTCGCCGATGGCGTCGACCTCGACTGCCGCGACGGCCACGGCATGACCGCCCTGCACCTGGCCGCGGCGCTGGCCCGCGAACCCGCGCTCAAGCTGCTGGTCCAGGGCGGCGCTTCGCCGGACGTGCGTGCCGCCGACGGCCAGACGCCGCTGGGCGTGGCCCTGTCGGCCGGGCGCCGCGACCTGGCCGACTGGCTGGACTGGCGCGGCTGGGCGCTGCCGCGCCGCCCGCTGCAGGCCAGCGACCTGCCCGCCGCGGCCATGGCCGGCGACACGGCGGCCGTGCGCCGCCTGCTCGAACTCGGCTTCCCCGTGGACGCCACCGACGAGAAGGGCTGCACCGCGCTGCTGCGCGCTGCCGGCGGCGGCCATGGCGAAACCCTGGAGCTGCTGCTCGAGCACCGCGCCGATCCGCAGCGCGCCGCACATACCGGTGCCACGCCGCTTTCCGCCGCGGTCAGCATGCGCCACGTCGCGATCGTCGACCGCCTGCTGGCCGCCAAGGTCGCGCTCGAACACCGCCTGCCCGGCGACGTGACCGTGCTGATGCTGGCCGCGGCGCTTGGCATGCCCGATGTCTGCGCGCGCCTGCTCACCGCGGGCGCCAACATCCAGGCCGCCGACGCCCAGGGACTGACGCCCCTGCACTGCGCCGCGCTCTACGGCTTCACCGCGCGCGACCGCCCACGCCTGCTCGCCCTGTTCGACACCCTGCTGCTGGCCGGCGCCGAGCCCGACGCCGTCGCCGCCGGCGGGGTGACGCCCCTGTTGCTGCTGCTCGGCGCGCGCGCCGAGCCCGGCACCGCCTGCGACGAGGACGTGGTGCTGTCCGCGGTCGACCGCCTGCTTGACGAAGACACCCGCCTCGACGCGCAGGACCCGCGCGGCTTCGGCCCGTTGCACCTGGTCGCGCTGCACGGCCTGCTGCGCCTCGCGCGCCACCTGCTGCGCGCCGGCTGCGATCCGGACCTGCGCGACGCGCTCAACCGCACCCCACGCGAGGTCGCGGTGATGCGCGGCTTCATCGACGTCGCCGCCGAGTTCGCCCCGCCGCAGGCCGGGGTCTCGATGGCCCGGTTCCTGCGCGACCGGGGGTGACGCGGTCGCGCAGGACGCAATCGTTTACCGACAGGGAGTTGCGGCATGAAACGGATGATCCAGTGCCTGGCACTGATGGCAGCGTTGGCATGGTGGGGGAGCGCGATCGCGGCGCCGCCGGGACCCGCTTCGGTGCGCGACCGGCTCGAAGCGAGCATGGTGGTGACCGGCACCGTCGACGTCGATGCCACCGGAAGCACGCGCGGCTTCACGCTCGACCGGGCCGATGAGATACCCGGGGTGGTGCGCGACGTGGTGGCGGCGAGCGTGCCGCACTGGCGTTTCGCGCCGGATGGCGGAGACGTCGGGCAGCGCGACGTGCAGGCGCTGCGGATGAGCCTGCGGGTGGTCGCCGATCGCATCGACGACGAGCAGTACCGGGTCATGCTGCGCTCGGCGTGGTTTGGTGAAACCGGCGAAGACAGGCTGGTGCGATCGAAGAAGATGAGTCCGCCGCCCTATCCGGCGGACGTGATGCGCGCACACGGGAGCGGCATCGTCTACCTGATGCTGCGCATCGACCGCGACGGCCAGGTGGCCGACGCGGCGGTCGAGCGCACCGACATCACCCGCGTGGCCAATGACAGGACGATGGAGCGCTGGCGCACCAGCCTGGCGAGGTCGGCGCTCGGCGCCGCCCGCAAATGGCAGTTCGCGCCTCCGGTCGAGGGGCCCGGCGTTGACGCAGGCGGGTGGGTCGTGCGGGTCCCGGTGACCTTCGCGCTGACGCCGTCGGCGGGCTACGGCACCTGGACGACCTATGTGCCCGGCGAGCGCCAGCAGGTGCCGTGGGCACGGCCCGAGGCAGGCGATCCGCTCGACTCGCTCTCGGCCTCGGGCGTCTTCCAGGTGGGCAGCGAACGCACGCTGCTGACGCCCCTCCAGCAAGGCTGAAAGGGCGCCCTTCGAGCCGGCTCAGCGCGCCTGGCGGCCGGCAAGCGGGGCGAACAGCCAGGCCTGGCTGTCGGCACCGTCGCAGGTCCACATCTGGGTCTGGCGCCGGGCGATCCGCGAATGGTCCAGGCACAGCCCGCCGGCGCCGCGCAGCTCGTTGGCCGCGGTCGGGAAAAACCGCTGGCCGGCGCCGCCGTTGCAGTCCCATAGCCGCAGCTGCACCGTATTGCGATGGCTGGCGGCCGAGGCCGCATCGACGCAGCGGCCGGACCCCGGGTTGTACAGCGCGCCGTCCTGGCGCAGCACCCATCGCTGGCCGGTGCCCGTGGAGGTGCACGGCCAGACCATCAGCCGCGTGCCGCGCGCGGTGCCCGGTGCGTACAGGCACTGGCCGGACAGCGTGGTGACCCGCGACACGGGGGTGTCGCCCACGCCCAGCACGCGGTACAGCCGGCCGGTGAGGCTGGCGACGTAGAGCTCGCCGAACACGTCTTCGCCGAACGCGACCGGCTGGCTGATCTCGCCCGGCTGGATGGCGTCCTGCACCAGCGGCTCGCCGTCGACCATGGTGATGGTGCGGATCGCGGTATTGCAGAAGTCGGTGAAGAAGTAGCGCCCGGCCAGCGAGGGCGCGGTGCCTCCGCGATACACGCGCCCGCCCGTGATCGAGCAGTTGCCGCCCGAATGGGTGGTGGTGATCAGCGGAGCGAAGTAGGCACCGTTGCAGCCGGCGCCGTTGTAGGGCTGGTCGCCCTCGTAGCAGCGCCAGCCGAAGTTCAGGCCGGCCGCAGTGCCCGCGGGCACGAAGTTGATCTCCTCGTATGCGTTCTGCCCCACGTCGGCGATCCAGAGGTCACCGGTGAGCGAGTCGAAGGCGATGCGCCAGGGGTTGCGCAGGCCCAGCCCGTAGAGCTCGTCGCAGCCCGTCCCGCCGCGTCCATCGGTATACGCGTTGTCGGCCGGGATGCCGTAATGGTTGCCCGTGGCCAGGCTGCAGTCGGGCGCGGTGCCGCCGCCGTCGACGTCGATGCGCAGCAGCTTGCCCAGCAGGCGGTTCGGGTTCTGGGCGTTGTTGTGGGGATCGCCGCCGCTGCCGCCGTCGCCCGACGCGATGTAGAGGTAGCCGTCGGGGCCGAACTGGATGTCGCCGCCGTTGTGGTTGCTGTAGGGCTGCTCGAACTCCATCAGCACCAGCTCGGAGGCCGGGTTGGCCACGTCCGGGTTGGCGCCTGCCGTGAAGCGCGAGATGCGGGTGCGGTCCAGGCCGCTGCCCGGCGGGTCCCAGGTGTAGTTGACGTAGAAGTAGCCGTTCGACGCGTAGTCCGGATGGAAGGCCAGGCCAAGCAGGCCCTGCTCGTTGCCGGAGTCGTCCACGCGCGCGGTGATGTCGAGGAAGGGCGCGGTCAGGACCACGCCGTTGTCGATCACGCGGATGCGGCCCGGCTGTTCGGCCACGAACACGCGCGCGTCGCCGGCGTGGGTGATCACCACCGGCTGCGTGAGCCCGGAAACGAACGGCTCCAGCACGGCGTCGGCCAGCTTCGGCGGCATTGGCGGCGGCGGCTCGGCGTCGCCGTTCTGCACGTTGACGGTCAGCTGGCGGACCCCGATGCCGTCGCCGAGCAGGTTGAGCTGGCCGTTGCTGGAGTTGCCGGCGGCGTACAGGGTCACCGGTCCGTTCCAGGCCGGCGCCTGCCAGCGGAAGCTGAAGCTGGCGCTGCCGTTGGCGAAGGCCTTGGGCTGCGTGTGCGAGATCTCGTCGCCCACGACGTGCACGTCCTTGCCGGTGGCGCTGAAGCTCCCGGCATCGCGCGATGCGGATACGCCCAGGCCGCCGGTGGCGCCCGGGCCGCCGGCGATGGTCACGGTGTACTCGGCGATGGTGCCGGCATCCAGGACCTGCGGGCCGCTGATGGTGACGGTGGGCACCGATGCGCCGGGTGCATGGCATGCGGTGCAGGTGGATCCACCGTTGGTGCCCGGGTTGCCCGAGAAGCCGTCGCGCCCGAAGCGGCTGGCATCGGCGCTGCACCAGGCAGCCACCAGGACGATTGCGACGCACGCGCGGATCCAGTTCCTGCCCATTGGTCTCACCCATTCAGCCCCGAAGGGGCCGAGTATTGCGCATCATCGGAGCCGCGTCAGCCCGGGTCGGACCATGGCGCGGCGGCGGGATGCGCTAGTCTTGGCTCCGGTATACGTCGCCGGGGAGGGCGGCATGCACAGGCGATGGATCACGGCGTCGGCACCCCGGCACGCACGCGCAGGCGCGATGCTGGCTGCTGCGATGCTGCTGGCGACACCCATGCATGCGCCGGCCGTGACGCCCCCGGTGGCCGATGCCGCGCAGGATGCCGGCGCGGTGTCCGGCCATGCCGTGCCGGTCGAGGGCTTCATGAGGCTGGAAGGCAGCATCGCGGTGGGCGCGGACGGGCGCGTGACCGGATACGGGCTCGAGCAGTCCGGCGCGGTGCCCGCCGAGGTCAGGGCGTTCGTCGCCCGCCAGGTCGCGGGTTGGCGCGTCGAGTTCGAAGACGGCGTCGCGCCGCCCGCGGGGCCCGTGCCCTTCGGCATCCGGGTGCGCGCGTCACCCGCGGGGGATGGCCTCTACGGCCTGTGGATGGACGGTATCAGCCTGGACGAGCCGCTGCCGCCGGGGCACAGGCTGCAGGCCGTGCACAGGCATCCCGCCGCTTATCCGCGCAACATGGCCAGGGTCGGTGCCAGCGGCATCGTCTACATGCTGGCGAAGGTCGGCACCGATGGGCGCGTCGAGGACGTATTCGCCGAACAGGTCGACCTGACCGCCATGCCGGCCGATCCCGCGGACATCGTGCGGTACCAGCTCGAGTTCATGGCCAGCGCCGCGAGTGCGATACGCCGGTGGCGGTTCAAGGTGCCCGCCGAAGGCCCGTATGCCGGCGCGCCGCAGGTGCTGCGCGTTCCCGTCGCCTTCGTGATGCATGGCCATGAAACGGCCTACGGCGAATGGGAGTACCTCGTGCGTGGCGTGCGCATGCCGCCGCCGTGGCGATCCGGCGTCGACGATCCTGCCGCGCAGGGCGACATTGCGCCGTCCGGCGTGCAGCCGGCACGGGCCCGCATGTGGGTGGCGCGGGCGGCCGATCCCGGGGGCGGCTGAGCGTCCCGACGCCATGAAAAAGCCCCGCGGATGCGGGGCTTTTCCGTCGTGCCGACCCGGGTCAGCGCTTCATCGAAGAGAAGAACTCGTCGTTGGACTTGGTCGTCTTCATCTTGTCCAGCAGGAATTCCATCGCCGCCAGCTCGTCCATCGGATGCAGCAGCTTGCGCAGGATCCAGATCTTCTGCAGCAGCTCCGGCTCGATCAGGAGGTCTTCGCGGCGGGTGCCGGACTGGTTGACGTTGATCGCCGGGTAGACGCGCTTCTCGGTGATGCGGCGGTCCAGGTGCACCTCGGAGTTGCCGGTGCCCTTGAACTCCTCGTAGATCACCTTGTCCATCGCGCTGCCGGTGTCGACCAGCGCGGTGGCGATGATGGTCAGCGAGCCGCCTTCCTCGACGTTGCGCGCCGCGCCGAAGAAGCGCTTCGGGCGATGCATCGCGTTGGCATCGACGCCGCCGGTCAGGACCTTGCCCGAGCTCGGCACCACGTTGTTGTACGCGCGCGCCAGGCGGGTGATCGAGTCGAGCAGGATCACCACGTCCTTCTTGTGCTCGACCAGGCGCTTGGCCCGCTCGATCACCATCTCGGCCACCTGCACGTGGCGCGCGGCCGGCTCGTCGAAGGTCGAGCTGATCACTTCGCCGCGCACGGTGCGCTGCATCTCGGTGACTTCCTCGGGCCGCTCGTCGATGAGCAGCACGATCATGTGCACGTCTGGATGGTTGTAGGTGATGGCGCTCGCGATCTGCTGCATCATGATCGTCTTGCCCGCCTTGGGCGGCGACACGATCAGCGCGCGCTGGCCCTTGCCCTGCGGGGCCATGAGGTCGAGGATCCGGCCGGCGATGTCCTCGCTGCTGCCGTCGCCGCGCTCGAGCTTGAACTTCCGGCGCGGGAACAGCGGCGTCAGGTTCTCGAACAGCACCTTGTTCTTCGACGCCTCGATCGGCTCGCCGTTGATGGTGTCGACCACGTTGAGCGCGAAGTAGCGCTCGCCGTCCTTAGGCCAGCGGATGCGGCCGGACAGGTGGTCGCCGGTGCGCAGGTTGAAGCGGCGCACCTGGCTGGGCGAGATGTAGGTGTCGTCCGGGCCGGCGAGGTAGCTCGCCTCGGCCGCGCGCAGGAAGCCGAAGCCGTCGGGCAGCAGCTCCAGCACGCCGTCGGCGACCACGCCTTCGCCGTGGCGGGTCAGCACCTTCAGCAGGGCGAAGATCACGTCCTGCTTGCGGGCACGCGCCACGCCTTCGTGGATGTTCAGCTGTTCCGCGATGTCGAGCAGCTTCTGCGCCGGCATCCGCTTGAGGTCCGACAGAGAATACTGCGGGAAGCCCTCGGGGATGTTCGGCGGCGGCAGGCGGTTGGCCTGGTCGTTGTTGTCGGTCGGCAGACCGTCGTCGCGCGGACGGTCGCGGGGACGGTCGCGGCGGTTGCGGGAGCGGTCGCGGCGGTTGCCCTGGCCGTGTTGCTGGTGCTGGTGCTGCTGGTCGCCGCCCTGGGCCTGGCCCTGCTGCTGGCCTCCCTGGTTCTGGCTGCCCTGCGCCTGGCGCTGGCCGTTGCCACCGTCCTGGGAACCGGAGCGGTCACCGCCGCCGGACTGCGTGGCGCCGGCGTCGGCCTGCGGCTGGGCGGCGGGCGCCGGGGCCGGAGGCGCTGCCGCGGCCTGGGCAGGGGCAGGGGCAGGGGCAGGAGCAGCGGGCGGGGCCTGCGTCGCGGGCGCCGCCGGGGCGTCCGCGGCCGGCGCGGGCTTCTTCGCCGGCGCATCGACCTTGAGTTCGGCCTGGACCGGCGAATCCGCCTGGGTCCGGGTGGGGGCGTCGGCCTGTGCGGCTGCGGCCTTGGTCACGCGCGGCTTGCGCACGCGCTTCACGGCGGTTTCGCCGGGATCGGAAGGATTGTCTGACAAGTGCGGAACCTCGCTTGCTGCGAGCGCCCGGGACGGGCGGCGTGCGAATGGGCGGTGGGGTGTTGCAGAAGGTGCGGCGCGACGGGGCGCGCCGGGGTACCGGTGAAGCTAGCATCCCGCGGGGCCGCCGGCAAGGGCGGCCCCGCGGCGCCGCTCAGGCCGCGCGCGGAGCGGTGACGCGGGAACGGGCCTCAGAGGGCCTTGTCGATCATCTGGGCGAGGACGGGCTTGCCCACCGCGCCGATCTGGGTGGCCTGGACCTGGCCGCCCTTGAACAGCAGCAGCATCGGGATCGAGCGCACGTGGTACTTCAGCGCGGTGGCCCGGTTCTGGTCGATGTCGATCTTCACCACCTTGGCGCGCCCGGCGTATTCGCCGGCGAGCTCGTCCAGGGCGGGGGCGATCATCTTGCACGGGCCGCACCAGGGCGCCCAGAAGTCGACCAGCACCGGCTCCTCGGAGGCGAGGACGGTGGCATCGAAATCGGAATCACTGGCGTGGATGACGGCTTGGCTCACGGGGGGTCTCCTGCATGGGGCGATCTGGACGGCCCCGGTGGGCGGCCGGTTGGCGGCCGCGGTAGCTGCTAAACTTGGGCGATTCGCGGCCGATTCAAGTGGCTGCCCCGTCGGAGGGGGCGGGCCTCGAGCGGGACAAGCCGCCGCGACGTCTCCACGGCAGTCTGCTTGGCTGCCGCCTTCCACGCAAGCGCGCCACGCCGCGCAGACTTCCGACGAATGACCGACAAACCACTGACCGATCTCACTTTTTCTTCCTTCGACCTGCACCCGCGCCTGCAGGCGGGCCTCGAGGCCGCGGGGTTCACCCGCCTCACGCCGATCCAGGCGCTGACCCTTCCGGTCGCGCTGCCCGGCGGCGATGTCGCCGGCCAGGCACAGACCGGCACCGGCAAGACCCTGGCCTTCCTGGTCGCGGTGGTGAACCGCCTGCTGACCCGCCCGGCGCTGGCCGACCGCAAGCCCGAGGACCCGCGCGCGCTGATCCTGGCGCCCACCCGCGAGCTCGCGATCCAGATCCACAAGGATGCGGTGAAGTTCGGCCCGGAGCTCGGCCTGCGCTTCGCCCTGGTCTACGGCGGCGTCGACTACGACAAGCAGCGCCAGCTGCTGCAGGAGGGCGTTGACGTCATCATCGCCACGCCGGGCCGCCTGATCGACTACGTCAAGCAGCACAAGGTCGTGTCCCTGCACGCCTGCGAGGTCTGCGTGCTCGACGAGGCCGACCGCATGTTCGACCTCGGCTTCATCAAGGACATCCGCTTCCTGCTGCGCCGCATGCCGGTGCGCACCGAGCGCCAGACCCTGCTGTTCTCGGCCACGCTGAGCCACCGCGTACTGGAGCTCGCCTACGAGCACATGAACGAGCCGCAGAAGCTGGTGGTCGAGACCGAGACGATCACCGCAGCGCGCGTGCGCCAGAAGCTGTACTACCCGTCCGACGAGGAAAAGCTGCCGCTGCTGCTGGGCCTGCTGTCCCGCGGCGAGGGCGCGCGCACGATGGTGTTCGTGAACACCAAGGTGTTCGTCGAGCGGGTCGCGCGCGCGCTGGAGCGCGCCGGCTACCGCGTCGGCGTGCTCTCCGGCGACGTGCCGCAGAAGAAGCGCGAGTCGCTATTGAAGAAGTTCCAGGCCGGCCAGCTCGAGATCCTGGTCGCCACCGACGTCGCCGCCCGCGGCCTGCACATCGATGGCGTGAAGTACGTCTACAACTACGACCTGCCCTTCGACGCCGAGGACTACGTCCACCGCATCGGCCGCACCGCGCGCCTGGGCGAAGAGGGCGACGCGATCAGCTTCGCCTGCGAGCGCTACGCGATCGGCCTGCCGGACATCGAGGCCTTCATCGAGCAGAAGATCCCGTCGGAGCCGGTCTCGGCCGAACTCCTGACCGCGCTGCCGCGCAAGCCGCGCGAAGGCGTGGAGCTGGAGTCCGAAGAGGGCGAGAGCGTCAGCGAGATCTTCCGCGAGGCGCGCGAGCAGCGCGCCGCCGACGATGCCCGCCGTGGCGGTGGGCGTCGCGAGGGTGGTGGACGGTCCAGCGGTCCGCGCAGCGGCGCCGAGGGGCGGTCCGAGCGCGGCCCGCGCAAGCCGCGCGCCCCGCGTGCCGATGCCGCCGGTGCTACGGCCAGTGGTGCCGGGGGTATGAACGCCACCGCGCCCGACGCGGCGCAGGCCGGCGCCGCGCCCGCGGTTCCGGCTGCGGCGCCCGCGGTGGCATCCGCTCCGCCGGCCAGCGGCACTGCCGTCCCGGGCGCCGAAGGCGAGCGCGCACCGCGCAAGCGTCGCCGTCGCCGCGGCGGCCGTCGCGTCGACGGCGAAGGCCAGCAGGCCGAGGGCGGCCAGCCGCAGCAGGGTGCCGGCGCCGGCAGCGGGCAGTCGCGTGCCCCGCGACCGAAGCCGCAGTCCGGTCCGCAGGCGAAGCCGGAGCAGGCGTCCCGGCCCGTGCAGGGGAACGCCCCGGGCCAGCCCGCGTCGCCCGCGGCGCCCAGCGCTCCGGGCACGCAGCAGGCGCCGTCGCTCATCGGCCGCATCGGCCAGGGCCTGCGCAAGCTCGTCACCCGCGCGCCGCGCTCGCAGCACTGAAGCCGATCCGGTCACACGACCGGGTGGCGCGTCTGGCCGCACGGCGGCCATCAAGCGATACTCGCGTCTTCCCCGACGCGAGTTCCGCGATGCCGCAGGTCCTGCGCTTCGACAACGTCTGCAAGCAGTATCCAGGCGGCCACGTCGCGCTGGATGGCGTCAGCTTCGGCGTCGATGCCGGCGAGATGCTGTTCGTCACCGGGCATTCCGGTGCCGGGAAAAGCACGTTGCTCAGGCTCATCCACCTGTCCGAACGGCCCAGTCGCGGCGCGGTGCTGTTCGGAGAGCGCAACCTGCTCAAGGTCCGTGGTGGCCGCGTGGCCATGCACCGGCGCGAGGTGGGCGTGGTGTTCCAGGACCACCGCCTGCTCGCCGACCGCAGCGTGCACGACAACGTCGCCCTGCCGCTGGTGCTGCGCGGCATGCGCCGCGGCGACGCCGGGCGCCGGGTGCGCTCCGTGCTGGAACGCCTTGGCCTGGGCGCGCGCGGCAACGCGCTGCCGGGGGAGCTCTCCGCGGGCGAGCAGCAGCGCGTCGGCATCGCGCGCGCGGTGGTGGCCGAGCCGCGCCTGCTGGTCGCCGACGAGCCCACCGGCAACCTCGACCCCACCCTGGCCGCGGAGATCATGGCGCTGTTCGCGTCGCTGCCCGGCCAGGGCACCAGCGTGCTCATCGCCAGCCACGACCTCGGCCTGGTCAAGCGCATGAGGAAGCGCGTGCTGGTGCTCGATCATGGCCGCCTGGCCGACGACATCGCGCCGGAGGACCTGGCCGATGAATGAGCCCGTCGCACGCGCCAGGGCATCGACCCGTTCGCGCCCGGGCGCCTGGCTCGACCACCATGCCTACAGCATCGTCGCCAGCCTCGGCCGCCTGTTCCGCAGGCCCGGCTCCACCGCGCTCACCATCGGCGTGATGGCGGTGGCACTGGCCCTGCCGCTGGGGCTGTGGCTGGTGCTGGGCAACGTCGAGCGCTTCGCCGGCGATGTCCAGGCGTCGCGCCAGCTCAGCATCTTCCTCAGGCAGGACACCGCGCCCGCGCGCGTGGCCGAGCTCGTGGCCGAGCTCGACGGTCGCGCCGACGTCGGCGTGGTCGAGCACCGCACGCCGGAGCAGGGCCTGGACGAACTTCGCGAACGCAGCGGCCTGGACGAAGCCATCGACCTGCTTGGCGAAAACCCCCTGCCGCACGTGCTGGTGGTGACGCCCGCCGGCGACGAGGCCCTGCTGGCCGACTCGCTGCGCACCCTGCCCGAGTCCGAGCTGGTGCAGCACGACGCCGGCTGGCGCGAGCGCCTCGACAACTGGCTGCGCTTCGGCGGCCGCGTGGCCTGGGTGCTGGCGGCGCTGCTCGGCCTGGGCGCGCTGCTGGTGGTCGGCAACACCGTGCGCCTGGACATCCAGTCGCGCCGCGACGAGCTCGGCGTGCTCCAGCTGCTCGGCGCCAGCGACGGCTTCATCCGCCGGCCCTTCCTTTACCTGGGCGCCTGGTACGGACTGGCTGCGGGCGCGCTGGCGCTGGGCCTGCTGGCAGCTGCCGGGGCTGCCCTGCGCGCGCCGCTGGCGGAGCTGGCCGCGAGCTACGGCAGCAGCTTCGCACTGGCCGGCTTCGGGCCGCGGCAGGTGTTCGCGATCGTCGCCGGCGCCACCGTGCTCGGCTGGCTGGGCGCCGGGGTGGTGACCGGGCACTTCCTGCGCCAGACCCGGCCCACGGAGACCTGAGCGAATGGCCGAGCCCGGTGACATCAGGCACCTCGATGGCGTCGCGCCCAGGATCATGGTCGTCGACGGTTCGCGCCTGGTGCGCAAGCTGATCGGCGACGTGCTGAAGCGCGAGCTGCCCGGTGCCGAGGTCGTGGCCTGCGCGGGCCTGGCCGAGGCGCACGCCGCGCTCGACGCCGCACCGATCGATCTCGCGACCACGTCGCTGGTGCTTCCCGATGGCAACGGCCAGCAGCTGGCCGAAGCGGTGCGCGCGCGCGCCGGCCAGCGCTACGTGCCCGTGGTGGTCGTGTCGGCCAGCGCCCAGGAGCACCTCGAGGGTCGCCAGTTCAGCGACGACATCACCGACCACTTCGACAAGTCGCACGGACACCGGGCGCTTGCGGAGTTCATCCGCGGCTACGTCCAGCCGGCGCCGATCCCGGGCGCGCGCGTGCTCTACGTGGAGGACAGCCGCACCGTCGCGCTGGCCACCACGCGCATGCTCAAGGCGCAGCAGATGGAGGTCGTGCACGAGACCAGCGTCGAGGCCGCGCTCGAGTTCCTGCGCGCGCGCGTCGCCGCCGGCGACGGGCCCGGCGTCGACCTCGTGCTGACCGATGTATATCTGAAAGGGGAGCTTGACGGCGGCGACCTGGTGCAGGCGATCCGTGGCGAATTCGGCTGGTCCAAGCGCCGGCTGCCGGTGCTGGTGATGACCGGTGACGCCAACCCCGACAACCAGGCCGCGCTGCTGCGCGACGGCGCCAACGACCTGGTGCTGAAGCCGATCGAGGAGCGCCTGCTGGTGACCAAGGCCCTGTTCCAGCTGCGCCTGTCGCGCCTGCCGGAGCCCGGCGCCCCGGACGCGTGAGCACGGCCGGCGACACCCTTCGCCTGGAGCCGTCGTGGAAGCGGCGGGTCGGCGCCTGGTTCGAGCGCGATGACATGCAGGCGCTGTCGGCCTTCCTGCGCGAGCGCAGGGCCGCGGGTGCGCGGATCTTCCCGCCGGGGCCGGAGATCTTCGCCGCTTTCGACGCCACGCCATTCGACGACGTGCGCGTGGTCGTGCTCGGGCAGGACCCCTACCACGGCGCCGGGCAGGCGCACGGCCTGTGCTTTTCGGTGCGGCCGGGCGTGCGCGTGCCGCCTTCGCTGGACAACATCTACAAGGAGATCCAGCGCGACCTCGGCATCGCCCGTCCCGACCACGGCTGCCTGCTGCCCTGGGCGCGCCGCGGCGTGCTGCTGCTCAATGCCGTGCTTACCGTCGAAGAGGGCCGCGCCGGTTCGCACCAGGGCGTGGGCTGGGAAGGGTTCACCGACCACGTGGTGGACGTGCTCAATCGCGAGCGCGAAGGCCTGGTGTTCATGCTCTGGGGCGCCTATGCCCAGGCCAAGGGCAGGATGATCGACGCGAACCGCCATCGCGTGCTGCGCAGTACGCATCCTTCGCCGCTGTCGGCATACCGCGGCTTCCTCGGCTGCGGCCACTTCTCGGCGGCCAACCGCTACCTGGCCCGCAGCGGCGGCGCGGCGCTGGACTGGTCGCTGCCGCCGTGCGCGCAGCTGGAGGCGCGATGAACCATGCGCCGCTGCTGGTCTCGCTGCACCTGCCGAAAACCGCCGGAACCAGCTTTGCCGAAACCCTGCGCGCGGCCAGTGGCGACGGCTATCGCGACGACTATGCCGACCTGCCCATGCAGTACGCCGCGCTGCGCAGGCGCATGCAGGCGGTGCGTGGCGGCCTGGCGATGCGCGGGCGCGTCGCGGCCGATGCCACCTGCATCCACGGGCATTTCCTGGCCTTGAAGTACCGCATCGCGCTGGGTCGGCGGCCAGCGCGCTGGATCACGTGGATGCGCGACCCCGTGCAGCGCCTGGCCTCGCACTACGCGTTCTGGCGCCGCGACTACGACGGCGGCGACCCCGCCCAGCCGCTGCGCAACCGGATGCTGCGCGAACAGTGGACGTTCGAGCGCTTCGCGCTTGGGCCGGAGCTGCGCGACGTCTACCGGCAGTACCTGTGGGGCTTCGATCCCGCGCGCTTCGATTTCGTCGGCATCACCGAGCACTACCACGCCGACCTCGAACGCCTCGCGCGGCGCCTGGGCTGGAAAGCGGTGGCCGCCGCCGCGCTGGTGAACCCGGAGCGCGGGGAGTCCGGCTACGACATCGATCCGCGGCTGCGGGCCCGCATCGCGCGCCACCACGCCGGCGATATCGCCCTGTATCGGTGGGCGCTGGCGCGACGCGGCGCGAGTTAGGCGGTCCATTGTTCTATCTACAGGATGAATGAACTTTCCCATCGTTTAGCAGTCTTAACAGGCCACTGCTAAAATGCCTGCCATGACCGCAACCGTTTCCAGCCATCAGCTCGTCCCCAACAACCTGCCGATTCCCAGCGCGCTCGGCTCGCTGGATGCCTATATCGGCGCCGTGCACCAGATCCCCGTGCTCACGGTGGAAGACGAGCAGGCGCTTGCCCGCCGCTTCCACGATGAAGAAGACCTCGGTGCCGCCCGCGACCTGGTGATGTCGCACCTGCGCTTCGTGGTCCACGTGGCCCGCGGCTACAACGGCTACGGCCTGCCGCTGGGCGATCTGATCCAGGAGGGCAACATCGGCCTGATGAAGGCGGTGAAGCGCTTCGACCCGGATGTCGGCGTGCGCCTGGTCTCGTTCGCGGTGCACTGGATCCGCGCCGAGATGCACGAGTACATCATCAAGAACTGGCGCATCGTCAAGGTCGCGACCACCAAGGCGCAGCGCAAGTTGTTCTTCAACCTGCGCCGCAGCAAGAAGCGCCTGGGCTGGCTCAACGCCGCCGAGGTCAGCGCGGTGGCCAAGGACCTCAACGTCTCCGAGCGCGAGGTGGTCGAGATGGAGTCGCGCCTGTCGGGCCGCGACATCGGCTTCGACCTGTCCGCCGACGACGATGACGAGCGCGCGCCGCCGGCACCGGCCGCCTACCTGATGTCGCGCGACGAGGATCCCTCGCAGGCCTACGAGCGCGAGGACAGCGAGTCCAGCAAGCTCGAACTGCTGCGCGAAGGCCTGGCGACCCTGGATGCGCGTTCACGCGACATCGTCGAGCGCCGCTGGCTCGACGACGACAGCAAGGTTACGCTGCAGGAGCTGGCCGACGAGTACGGCGTGTCCGCCGAGCGCATCCGCCAGGTCGAGGCCAACGCGCTGAAGAAGATGAAGGCGCTGTTCGCGGCCTGACCGCGCGGTCCCGATCGCGGTACGACGGCCCGGGAAACCGGGCCGCTCCGTTTCCGGTACGGATCGGCCGGTCCGCACCCCGACGCAAGGCCTGGACTCAGGGTCCTGCCGGTGCGGTCACCACTTGAACAGCACCAGGCTCACCGCCAGCACGCCCATGCCGCTCACCAGCCCGTACACGGTTTCGTGGCCCTTTGCGTAGCGCTTCGCCGCCGGCAGCAGTTCGTCCAGCGCCAGGAACACCATCACGCCGGCGATGACGCCGAACACGCTGCCGAACACCGCGTCCGACATCCACGGCCGAAGCAGGGCGTAACCGATGATCGCGCCGAGGGGTTCGGCCAGCCCCGACAGCAGGCAGGCGCCGAAGGCATAGGCCTTGTTGTTGGTGGCGAAGTACACCGGTACCGCGATCGCGATGCCTTCCGGCACGTTGTGGATGGCGATGGCGAAGGCCAGCGGCATGCCCACGCCCGGGTTCTCCAGGGTGGCGAAGAAGGTCGCCAGGCCTTCGGGGAAGTTGTGCACCGTGATCGCCAGCGCGGTCAGCAGGCCGACGCGCCTGATATAGGCGGCGTTGTGCTCGCGGAAGAAGGGGTCGTCGGCTTCAAGCCGCTCGTGCGGGTTCGGCACCAGGCGGTCGACCAGCATGATCAGGCCGACGCCGCACAGGAAGGCCATCGTGCCGAAGCTGAAGCCCAGGCGCTCGCCATAGCCCTGGCTGAAGGAGTCGATGGACTTGTTGAGGATCTCCGACAGCGACACGTAGACCATCGCACCGCCGGCGAAGGCCAGGCCGAAGGCGAGCAGCCGTGCATTGGGCCGCGCCTGGGCGAACACCAGCAGGCCGCCGACGCCGGTGGCAAGGCCCGCGGCGGTGGTCACCGCCAGCGCGATGAGCAGGTTGGCGGTGGTGACTTCGATCATGCGTGGAGGCTCCTGCCTGGTCGATTGCAGCGACGGGCCAAGCGGCCGGCGGTGGCGTGGTGGGCGAGCCAAGGTAGCCGAAGGCCTGCGCGTGCGGGAAGCGCGGTGCGCCGGTTGCTATTGTGCGCGCATCGCGCCGCACCGGCGCCTGTCGAGGGTCTCCCCGCATGTCCGACCGTGAAAAGCGCATCGCGCTGCTGATCGACGCCGACAACGCGCCGGCGTCGAAGATCGAGGTGATCCTCGCCGAGGTCGCGCGCCACGGCGTGGCCAACGTCCGCCGTGCCTATGGCAACTGGAAGAGCCAGCACCTGGTGGGCTGGGAAAAGTGCCTGCATACCTGGGCCATCCGCCCGATCCAGCAGTTCGCCTACACCACCGGCAAGAACGCCTCGGACATGGCGATGGTGATCGACGCCATGGACCTGCTCTACGCGGGCAACCTCGACGGCTTCGCGATCGTGTCGTCGGACGCCGACTTCACCCCGCTGGTGATGCGACTGCGCAACGACGGCGTGGCGGTGTACGGCTTCGGCCAGGAGAAGACGCCGGAGCCGTTCGTGCGCGCGTGTTCGACCTTCCTGTACCTGGAGAAGCTGGGCGAGCCGGAGGACGACGGCACCGTGGACGCGCCCCGCGCGCCGTCCACCCTGCAGCTCCAGGACGACGCCGACCTGGTGCGCCTGCTGCGCGGCGCGGTCGACGCGACCCAGGGCGAGGACGGCTGGTCGAAGCTGGGCGCGGTCGGCAGCCACATCGGCAACCAGGGTTCGTTCGACTCGCGCAACCACGGTTACCGCAAGCTCAGTGACCTGATCGAGGCGATCGGCCTGTTCGAACTGCGCCGCCAGGGGCAGGTGATCGAGGTGCGCAATCCCAGCGCCCGCCGCGGCGCGCGCAGGCAGCCGGCGAAGGCGGCGCCCGATGCACCCGCCGCCAGCGCCGGCAGGGCCGCCAGGCCTCCGGGCGACGCGAAGCCCGCCGCGGTCGTCAAGACCGCCAAGGCCACCAAGGCCAGCAGGACTGCCAAGGCCACGCGCTCCGCCGCCAGGACCGCCAGACCGACGCCGGACCCCTCTTCCGACCCCATGTAGCGACCCGCGACATCCCCACGCCGCGCTCAATAGAGGTCGGTGGGATCCACGTCGAGCGACCAGCGCACGCGGCGTGCTTCCGGCAGCGCGTGCAGTCCCGCGACCGCCGCATCCAGCACTGCGTGCAGCACCGGTCGTCCGGGTGACGACAGCAGCAGCTGGGCGCGGTGCATGCCGGCGCGGCGCGGCATCGGCGCCGGGATCGGGCCGATGACCTGCAGCGTCCGCGCCTGCGCGGGCGGCAGCGCGGCGCGCGCCTGCTGGAAGGCCCCGGACGCTGCCTGCAGGAAAGCGTCCGGCAGCCCCGCCTGCTGGGCTTCGGCGCGCAGCAGCGCTATATGCGTGAACGGCGGGAAGCCGGCGGCGGCGCGCTGTGCCAGCTCGGCATCGGCGAAGGCGCGGTAACCGCCGTTGACCAGCACGTCCAGCAACGGGTGCTCGGGATGGTGCGTCTGCAGCAGCACCTCGCCCGGGCGTTCGGCGCGGCCGGCGCGGCCCGAGACCTGGATCAGCAACTGGGCCAGCTTCTCGCTGGCGCGGAAGTCGGCCGAGAACAGTCCTTCATCGATCCCGACCACGCACACCAGCACCAGCTTCGGCAAGTCGTGGCCCTTGGCCAGCATCTGCGTGCCGACCAGGATCCCGGGTCCGTCCTCGAGCTTCGCCAGTTCGCGCGCCAGGCCATCGCGGCGGCGGGTGCTGGCGCTGTCGATGCGCAACACCGGAACGTCCTTGAAGCGCTCGGCAAGCAGTTCCTCGATGCGTTCGGTGCCCACGCCCTGTGGCTGCAGCGCAAGGCCCGCGCAGTCGGGGCAGGCCATCGGCACCGGCCGGCGCGAGCCGCAGTGGTGGCACTGCAGGCGGCGGCCGCCGGCGTGCACGGTCATCGGGATCGCGCGCTCGGGCGTGCTGCAGCGCGGGCAGGCCGCGCTCCAGCCGCAGTCGTGGCAAAGCAGCACCGGCGCGTAGCCGCGCCGGTTCTTGAACACCAGCACCTGGCCACCGGCGTCGAGGGCGCGGCGGGTCGCGGCCAGGAGCTCGTCGGACAGCCCCGCGTGCAGTGGCCGCTTGCGCACGTCGTGCACGCGCACCCGCGGCGGCCGGGCCTCGCCCGCGCGCTGACGCAGCCGGAGATGGGCATGGCGGCCGGCGCGCGCGTTGTGCAGGGTCTCAAGCGAGGGCGTCGCGCTGCCCAGCAGCACCGGCACGTCCAGGGCCTTTCCGCGCACCAGGGCGACGTCGCGGGCGTGGTAGCGGATGCCGTCCTGCTGCTTGTAGCTGCCGTCGTGCTCCTCGTCGACCACGATCAACCCGGCGTTGGGCAGCGGCGCGAAGACGGCCGAGCGCGTGCCCACGATCACCTGCGCCTCGCCGCGCCACGCGGCCGCCCAGGCGCGCGTGCGCTCGCCGTCCGCGAGCCCGGAATGCAGCGCATGCACGGGCACCCCCAGGCGTGCACGGAAGCGCGCCAGCATCTGCGGCGTCAGGCCGATTTCCGGCACCAGCACCAGCGCCTGGCGGCCGTGGGCCAGGCAGCGTTCGGCGATGGCCTGCAGGTAGACCTCGGTCTTGCCGCTGCCGGTTACGCCTTCGAGCAATACCGATGCGAAGCCCCGGGCTGCGCGCAGCGCGTCCAGCGCGGCGGCCTGCTCCGCGTTGGGCGTGTGCGCGTGCGCGGCAATGGCGGTTGACGGCGGCGCGAGGCCGGTGATGGCCACCCGTTCAATCAGGCCGCGGACCTCCAGGCTCCGCGCTGCAGTGCGCCAGCCGTCGATGGTGTCATCCAGCAGGTCCTCGGCCACGGGGCCGTCCCGCAGCACCTCGGCCAGCCGCCGCGGACGGGCGCCGCGCTTCAGCTCACCGATCGCCTGGGCGCCGGCCACCGTCAGCGCGCGGGCCCAGGCGGTGGTCTCGGGCAGCGGCCCGCCGCGCCGCAGGGCCGCCGGCAGGATGGTGGCCAGGACCTCGCCCAGGGGGGCGTGCAGGTAGCGGGCCAGCCATTGCGCGGTCGCCAGCAGTTCGCCATGGAGCAGGGGGGCGGGATCGAGCCACTCGAGCGCCTCCCGCAGTGCCGGCGCACCGGGTGCGGCCGGCCCGGCGGCGGCCACCACGCCCACCAGTTCGCGCGGGCCGAACGGAACGCGGACGCGTCGGCCCACGTCCCCGGGCGAGGCGCCGATGGCGCCGGGGGCAAGGTAGTCGAACAGCCGCGGCATCGGCAGCGGCAGGGCGACGCGCAGGACGTTCGCGGGCATCGCGGCAGTCTAGCGAGTCGCTCGCGGACCACCCACGCCGCTTGCGAGGCAATGTTGCCTTGCAAACTACGATTCGGCTGCAAGTCACGGACCGGTAAAGGAATTTTGTTTATCCACACAAGCTGTGGATAAGTCTGTGCATGGTCCCTTCGCCGGGACCTCCAAACGGCGTGGGATCAGCGTTCAGGCAGTGTTGGCTAAAAAAGCACCATTGCCTTAAATTCCAACAGATTCAGTCACTTGCCCGTGAAACATGCGTGTCGCAATGCTCCACGTTGCCGTGAAGGTTCCGTCAATGACATTTGCGTGACCGCTGTGAACAACCTTCCGCAGCCGGAAAAGGCCGGACAGCGGCGGTGGAACGCAAACTGTGCGCCCCGTCAAGGCCCGGCGGCGGCGGCCACCGCGGCTATGATGGCGCCCTCCACGCGTCCGACCCCATGACCCCACCACGCCCAGCCGACCCCGCCGACTTCGCCGCGCCCACCGCGCTGCGGGCGTTCCTGCGCGGCGTCGAACGCCGGGGCCACGCCTTCGCCTGGCTGCTGGCCGGTTCGCGCGAGGCCGGGGACGACGCCCTGGCATGGACCTTGGAGCGGTTCGCGCGCGAGGCGGGGCGCACGCCGTTCGGCGAATGGCCGCGACGCTTCTGGTCGCTGCTGCTGGCCGCGCCGGCGATGCGCCGGCCGCCGCCTGATCCTCGCTGGGAGCCGGACTTCGAGTGGCTGGCCCGGATCGGCCATGGTCCGCGCGCGGCGCTGCTGCTGCGGCTGGTCGCGGGACTGGCCGAATCCGACGCGGCGACCGTCCTCGGCATCGCGCGCCCGACCTATCGCATCGGCCTGCAGCGCGCGCTGCCCCGCGACGCCGAAGGCAAGGCGGATGTCGCCGCCTGGCAGGCGCTGGGCCGGGCCGCGCAGGACATGCTGCGGGCCCAGCCGCAGCGCCAGCCGGCGCCCCCGGTGCGGTCCGCCGCGGCGGCGCGGTCGACAGCCGGACACGCCGATGCCGCCGACGCCCGCGTGCCCCCCGGCCCGGGGGTGCGCGCGGCACTGTGGCTGGTGGCCTCCGCCACCCTGCTCGGCCTGGCCGCGACCTTCCTGCGCTTCGATGGCCTTCCCGCTGGCCTCGAACAGGCGCCCGACGGGATCCTTGTGGAAGCGCTCCCCGCGGCCGAAGCGCCGGCGGGTCGCTACCCGGAGCAGGATGCGCTTGCGCTGCACCCGGACCTGGCCCTGCTGCTCGACGCCGGTGACGCCGACCCGGCAGCGGCCGATCCCGCCTTCCACGCCTGGGTGCTGGCCGCGGGCGAGGCCGACGTGTCCGCCGCCGCGGACCCGAGCGCCGCGGCCGGCGAGGCACAGGCTTCGGCTGGTGCCGCCACGGAGCTGCGTATTCCGCCTGAACGCCCCCGCCGCCCGGCGGAAGCGCGTTTGGGCGGCCTGGATCCCGCGGCCCTCGCGGCGCTGGCCCAGCGCCGCGAACGCTGGGACGCGCTGCCGCACGAGGAGCGTGGCGAGCGCCGCGAACGGTGGCTGGCATGGCGCGATCTTTCCGTCGCCGAGCGCCAGTCGCTGCGCGCGGCGGCGGCGCGCCACGCACAGCGCGCGCCAGGCGAGCAGGCCGCGCTGCGCGCCCGCTTCGATGCGCTCGACGCGAGCGAGCGCCACGGCTGGCTGCTGGGCCCGGACCTGGGCGCCGATTATCCGCGGCTGCATCCGCTGGTCGCCCAGGTGCCGCTCGACGCGCGCACCGCGCTGCTGGACGCCCTGCGCGGCCTCGATGCACAGGGGCGCGACGACCTGGTGGTGCTCGCCGTGCGCACCCCGCCGCAGGCGCGCGCGGAACTGCGCATCGAACTGCTCGCGACGCCGCCCGCCCAGCGCGGGCGGTGGCTGCGGCGCCGGGTGGCACCGGTCCAATGAATCCCGCCGCGGGCAGGCCGCGCGAAGCCCCCGTCGCGGGCTTCGGCAGCGACGTGCGCACGACCGCCGTACTCGCCCTGCCGCTGGTGGCCGGCCATCTTTCGACGGGGCTGATCGGCTTCATCGACAGCGTGATCGCAGGCCGCCACGGCACCGCCACGCTGGCCGCGGTCTCGGTGGGCACGGCCGTGTTCTGGCTGCCGATGATGGTGCCGATGGGCACGCTGATGGCGCTGCCGCCCTCGGTGTCGCAGCTCGACGGCTCGGGCCGCCGCGACGCCATCGCGCCCCTGTTCCGGCAGTCGCTGTGGCTCGCGCTGGCACTTGGCGTGCTGCTGTACGCCTTCCTCAGCCTCGCACCGCTGGCGCTGGCGCCGATGGGCATCGCCGCCGACATCCAGCCGGGCGCGCGCGCCTTCCTGCACGGCATCCGCTGGGGCGTGCCGGCGCTGACCCTGTACTACGCGATGCGCTACCTGAGCGACGGCCTGCACTGGACGCTGCCAACCATGCTGCTCGGCTTTGGTGGATTGCTGCTGCTCGTGCCGCTGGGCTACGCGTTCGCCTTCGGCGCCTTCGGCCTGCCCGAGATGGGCGCGGGCGGCCTGGGCCTGGCGTCGTCGGTGATGATGTGGGCGCAGGCGAGCGCCTTCGCCGCCTATCTTGCGCGTTCGACGCGCTTCGCCGACCTGGGCCTGTTCGCATCCTTCGACCCGCCGCGCTGGGCCCCGATCCGCGAGCTGCTGCGCACCGGATTGCCGATCGGGGTGACCGTGGCGATGGAGGGCGGGCTGTTCATCGTCACCGCGCTGCTGATCGGCCGGCTGGGCCAGTACGAGGCCGCCGCGCACCAGGTCGCGATCAACGTCGCCAGCCTGTGCTTCATGATCCCCTTCGGCGTGGCCGAGGCCACCACGGTGCGCGTGGGCCACGTGGTTGGCAGCGGCGGCGGCCGCGAGGGCGTGCGCAGGACCATGCTCGCCGGCCTGGCCCTGGTGCTCGGCACCCAGGCGCTCTCGGCCCTGGTGCTGGTGCTGGGCCACGACGCGATCGCCGCGGTCTATACCGCCGACGAAGCGGTGGCGGGGCTGGCGGCGTCGCTGCTGCTGTTCGCCGCGGCGTTCCAGTTCCCCGACGGCGTCCAGGTGCTTTCGGCCGGCGCGCTGCGCGGACTGAAGGACACGCGCGTGCCGATGCTGCTGGCGGCCTTCGCCTACTGGGGCGTCGGCATGGTGATCGGCGCCGGACTCGGGTTGGGGCTGGGCATGGGCCCGCGCGGCATGTGGATCGGCCTGATCGCCGGTCTCTCGGTTGCGGCCGTGCTGATGGCCGGCCGCTTCCTGCGCACCAGCGCCCGGCTGCCCGCGCGGCACACCGGCTGAGCCGCCGTCCGCCGGGCGGCGCCGGCCCCGGGGACACAGTGACCGATGGCGGGTGACTCCGCCCTCTGCCAGCGGCGATACTGGCTGCATTGCCTTTCTCGGGTCGTCCGCCATGTCAGCACTGCCCCCCACCGCGCCGCGTCGGCGCGGTCCCATCGCCCGCGTGATCGTGGGTGCCTGGGATGCGCTTAATTTCACCCGCCGTCTGGTGTTCAACCTGCTGTTCCTGCTGCTGGTGCTGGTGGTGCTGGTGGCGATCTTCAGCGCCGAGCGCGCCAAGCCGCTGCTTGACCGCACCACGCTGGTGATCGCGCCCGAAGGTGCGCTGGTCGAACAGTTCAGCGTCGATCCGGTCGGCCGCGCGTTCGGCAAGATGACCGGGCAGGACACGCCGGAGGTGCGCCTGCGCGACCTGCTGCAGGTGATCGAGAAGGCCGCCGACGACAAGCGCATCGAGCGCGTGCTGCTGCGCACCGACCGCATGGCGTTCTCCGGCTACGCATCGATGCGCGAGCTCGCCGACGCGATCGGCACGCTGCGCGAGGCCGGCAAGGAGGTCGTCGCCTACGGAGACTACTTCGGCCAGGCGCAGTACCTGCTGGCCGCGCAGGCCGACGAGGTCTACATGGATCCCTACGGTGGCCTGGTGCTCGAAGGACTGGGCCGCTATCGCCAGTACTACCGCGAAGGCCTGCAGGACAAGCTTGGCGTCGACATCCACCTGTTCAAGGTCGGCGAGTTCAAGTCCGCGGCGGAGCCCTACGTGCTCGACCAGGCCTCGCCCGAGGCCAAGGAAGCCGACCTGTACTGGATGAACGACATCTGGCAGCGCTTCATGGGCGACATCGCGACCGCGCGCGGGATCGATCCCGCGGCGCTGGCGGCCGGCGTCGACAACCTGCCGCAGGGCGTGCAGGCCGCCGGTGGCGACCTGGCGAAGCTGGCGCTGGACAACAGGCTGGTCGATGGCCTGAAGACGCTGGAAGAGGTGCAGCAGCTGCTCGCCGAGCGCGGCGAGGTCGACGAGGACAACGACAGCGGCGTGCGCGAGATCGCCTACGACGCCTATCTCAAGCACGTCAGCAGCCCGATGGCCGCGACCGACAGCCGGCCGCAGGTCGCGGTGGTGGTTGCCGAAGGCGCGATCATGGGCGGCGAGCAGAACCCGGGCAGCGTGGGCGGCGAGTCCACATCCGCCCTGCTGCGCGCCGCGCGCGACGACGACAAGGTCAAGGCCGTGGTGCTGCGCGTGGATTCCCCGGGCGGCGAGGTCTTCGCCTCCGAGCAGATCCGCCGCGAAGTGGTGGCGCTGAAGCAGGCCGGCAAGCCGGTCGTGGTTTCGATGGGCGACATGGCCGCGTCCGGTGGCTACTGGATCAGCATGGACGCCGACGCGATCTACGCCGACCCGTCCACCATCACCGGCTCGATCGGCATCTTCGGCATGTTTCCGACCATCCCGCGCACCCTGGAGAAGATCGGCGTGCGCACCGACGGCGTCGGCACCACGCGCTTCGCCGGCGCCTTCGATCCGACGCGTCCGCTGCAGCCCGAGGTCGGCGAGGTGATCCAGAGCGTGATCGACAAGGGCTACCGCGACTTCATCGGCAAGGTGGCGACCGCGCGCGAGCGCAGCGTCGAGCAGGTCGACGCGGTGGCGCGCGGCCGCGTGTGGAGCGGCGCGCAAGCGAAGGAGCGCGGGCTGGTCGACGAGTTCGGCGGGCTGCGCGACGCGCTGGCCAATGCCGCCTCGCGCGCGGAGCTGGGCGAGGACGGCTGGCGCGTGAACTACATCGAGAAGCCGATGACGCCGTTCGAGAACTTCGTCGCCGGCATGGCCGAGACCCGCGTGGGTGCCGGCGTGCTGGCCCGCAGCGGCCTGGCGCAGGGCCTGCTGGCCAGGGTGGCACCCGAGCTCGTCGCCGAGCTGCGCTTCATCGAACAGGTCATGGCGCGCGGCGGCCAGCCGGTGAAGGCCGTGGCCCACTGCTTCTGCATGCCGTGAGCGGCATGGGCCGGTCGCGCTGGCGTCTCGATGGACAGCTGGCCCTGGTTACCGGCGGCAGCGCCGGCATCGGCCGTGCGATCGCGTCGGAGCTGTTGGGGTTCGGTGCGCGCGTGCTGATCGCCGCGCGCGACGGCGACGCGCTGGAATCGGCGCGCGAGGAGCTGCTGGAGCTGCATCCCGACGGCGACGTGCGCGCGCTGATCTCCGACGTCGCCGACGACGAGCAGCGCCGCGAGCTGCTGGACTGGGTCGAGGACCAGGGCGACGGCCTCAACATCCTGGTCAACAATGCCGGCGGCAATCTCGGCAAGCCATCGATCGACTACACCGAGGACGAGTGGCGCGAGATCTTCGAGGTCAACCTGTTCAGCGCCTTCGAACTCTCGCGCTACGCGCACCCGCTGCTGGCGCAGCATGCGGCCAGCTGCATCGTCAACGTCGGCAGTGTGTCGGGCGTGACCCACGTGCGCACCGGTGCGCCCTACGGCATGAGCAAGGCCGCGATGCACCAGATGACCCGCAACCTGGCCTGCGAATGGGCCGAGGACGGCGTGCGCGTGAACTGCGTGGCGCCCTGGTACATCCGCACCCGCCGCACCTCGCCCTCGCTTGCCGATCCCGATTACCTGGACGACGTGCTGATGCGCACGCCGATGGGGCGCATCGGCGAACCCGAGGAAGTGGCCGCCGCGGTCGCCTTCCTGTGCCTGCCGGCGTCGTCCTACGTCACCGGCGAGTGCATCGCAGTGGACGGCGGCTTCCTGCGCTACGGCTTCTGAATCGAGTGCGGCACTGCACGCAGCAGTCCCGCCAGATCGCCGGCGCCATCGACTCAACGCCCGCGGCCACCACGTTCTTTCCCAGCTCGCCAGCCAAACCGATCGTTGCCCGGATGATTGCCTCCATCGCCTTGTTGCCACCCCGCATCCCGACGATGAATGCCTGCTCGGTCCGCTTCCGAAGTCGACCTGCCCGCGCGACGGCACGCGGTTGTCGTACCGCAAGCACCTCGGGCACGCGCAGCGGCGGGCGTTCCGGTGCGATGCGTGCCAGCGGCTGTACGGGGACGCGGACGCTTCATTCCAGCGCCAGGTGGCGTCGCCGTAGGCGTCGGTGCTGCAGTGCATGGCGGGCATTTCACTCGGGCCCGGGGACATCCTCGCCAGAGAGCTGCGGCTGGTCGCGCAGGGCCAGCCGTTCCGGCGTGAGCGCACCGCTCATTTAGGCGAGTTGGACCATCTCTTCGAAGAAGTCGATCTTTGCCGCCGTGCCAAGTGCCACCCACTGCCTCAACTGCAGGCGCTCCAACGCGTCGAAATCGAGTGGCACATCAGTGGTCATCACGGGACACCGAGCAGGCGGCAAAGGTCGATCAGGAACGACTGCGAGGTCGCCGGGCCCCCAGCCCGTGGTGCGTGCGTTGTGCACGCAAGGCTACGTCAACTCAGCGCATGGGCTCCGGCGTGGGCTGCGGGCCGGGCTCGCCCACGGGCTCCGGTGCCGGATGGTCGGGCTCGCGCAGCGGCGGCGGTGCGGTGGGGTCGACGGGGCGGTCGGGAACGGGATCGATGGGTTGGTCGGGTACGGGGTCGTGCGGCTGGTTGGGAACGGGATCGCGCGGCTGGTTGGGGATCGGATCACGGGCGGGATGCGGGATCTGGCCGGGGATTTCCTGCGGGGCGGGGTCGGTGGTCATGCGGCTCTTCCAGGCGGCGGTGCGCCTGACCGTAGCGTTGGCGGGATTGGATCGGCGTGAATCCGAGGGCGCTCAGCCCCGCAGCAGCTCCTGGAAGTCCGCGGCATTCGGCGTCGCGTGTCCGTGCGCGGTGTTGTCGAACACCACCCAGGCTTCGCCGCCCGGCGGCAAGGTCGATGTCACGCGTGCGGCCAGCGAGGCCAGGGCGTCGGCGTTGTAGGCGCTGTAGTACGTGCGTGGCGAACCGTGCCAGCGCCAGTAGCGCAGCGCGGGGTCGCCACCGGGTTCGGCAGCGCCCGCGACCGGCGCGGGATCGGCGGCGACACGTGCGACGCGGTGGCGCTGCCACAGGGCGTCGATCTTTGGCGCGAACCAGCTGGCGTGGCGTGGCTCGCAGGCAACACCGCCCGCCCAGCGCCGGCGCAGGGCGGCGAAGAAGGCGTGGGCGACGCGCGCGTCGTGCGGCAGGCCCGGTGGCAGCTGCACGAGCAGGCAGCCGAGCTTGTCGCCGAGGCCGCCGGCCTGTTCGAGAAAGGCATCCAGCAGCGGCATCGTCGCGTGCAGGCGGTGCTCGTGCGTGATCGTCTTCGGCAGCTTGACCGAGAAGCGGAACCCGTCGGGCACGCTGGCTGCCCAACGGGCATAGGTCGTTTGGCGGTGTGGACGGTGGAAGGAGGAGTTGATCTCGACCGCGCTGAAGCGCGTCGCGTATCGCGCGAGCGTGCTGTCGCCGGCTCCGAACAGATCGCGGTGCTGGCTTGCGATGGACCAGCCGGCGGTGGCCGTGCGGACCGGAGGCGTGACAGGTGGGCGCGGCATGGGGCGGTGGGCGGCGTGGGGGCTTCGACGGGTGATGTGTCATCGATAGCAGTCACGCAGGCCGGGGCCCGTGAACGTGCTGGACCATCACGCTGCTTGCGCGCCGGCCGTCGCGCGCCGCCCTTGATCCCTGCCTCACCGCCCGCGGTGATACTCCCGCCATGCCCGAAGGCCCGTCCATCGTCATCCTGCGCGAGGAAGCCGCGCACTTCGCCGGCCGCAAGGTGCTGCGGGTGTCGGGCAACAGCACGCAGGACATCGGCCGCATGCACAACCGCAAGGTCCTGGCCGTGCGCAGCTGGGGCAAGCACTTCCTGCTCGAGTTCGCCGGGTTCAGCCTGCGCATCCACTTTCTGCTGTTCGGCAGCTACCGCATCAACGAGGGCAAGGACACGCCGCCGCGGCTGTCCCTGGGTTTCAGCAAGGGCGAAGCGCTGAACTTTTATGCCTGCTCGGTGCGCTTCATCGAAGGCGACCTCGATGACAGCTACGACTGGAGCGGTGACGTGATGTCCGACGACTGGGACCCCGCGGCCGCGCGGCGCAAGCTGCGGGCGCGCCCGGACGCGCTGGCCGCCGACGTGCTGCTCGACCAGGACGTGTTCGCGGGCGTGGGCAACATCATCAAGAACGAGGTGCTGCACCGGATCCGCGTGCATCCGGAAAGCCGTATCGGTGCGCTGCCGCCGCGCAAGCTCTCGGAGCTGGTGGCACAGGCGCGTGAGTACAGCTTCGACTTCCTCCGCTGGAAGAAGGACTTCGTGCTGAGGAAACACTGGCAGGTGCATGCGAAGACCACTTGTCCCCGCGACGGCACGCCGCTGAGCTACCGCAAACACCTGGGGCAGGCGCAGCGGCGGGCGTTCTGGTGTGACACGTGCCAGCGGCTGTACGGCACGGAGGGGGCGGGGCAGCCACGGCCCAGGCCGGTTGCCGGAAGGCCAACGGCGCCCCGGCGGGGAAAGGGATAACCCGACCCCATTCCCGGCCGCACGCGCTTGCATGCCGCAACGGGCAGGTGTTACATCCGTTGGACACCGTGCAAGGAAGCGCCCGATGAGACGATGCCGCCCCGCCGCGCCCGCCGCCGTGCTCGCCATGGCCCTGGCCGCGCCCCTCCTGCTGCAGGGATGCCAGACGAACATGAGCAACGACGCATCTGCCGACGCGCAAAGGGATGAAGCCGCGGCTTCCGGCGAGCTGTATTCACCGTGGCCTCTGAAGTTCAAGAAGCACAATTTGGGCATCCATTGTTTTGATACCTATGGATGCAAGGTGGTGTACGACGGGCGGGTGCAGGCGATGGATGATCCGGAAGTGCTGCAGCCGTCGTCGGCGAGTCTTGGGGCGGATTACAGGAGGAATTGGCTGGGGGGGCGATTGGGCTTCCGAAACTTCCCACCGCCGGCGAAAGTCAGCTGGAGATCGAAGGACGGTGTTGCGCACGAAACATCGATCGATTTTGGCGAGATATTCAAGGACGAGTTGGTGCGCCATAACGTGCCGCGGAAGAAAATTCCTTCGTTTGCCACTTTCAGAAATCCAGACATTTTCCTGGAGGTAAACGATCGAACGATCAGGGTCTACATGCTTGCTTCTATACCGCTGAAGGAGCCGCGCATTCCCGGCAATCGCTTCAGCACCATGGAGCGCGATTTGATCCTCGCTCATACGGAATCGTTCTAGCACCGCGAGACCGAAGGAGCTGGATGCCATGGGTGGCAAGAAATCGGGCGGCATAAGTACGCGGCCAGCAGACGCGGAGGACTTGAGTTTCTTTGACGCCGCAGAGATGAACGTGGCACAGATGCGGGTGCCCATCCTGTACAGCCATGATGACGCGGGCAGCCATTTATACGTCGCCAGTTTCGACGGTACCGGACATGACGTTCGCCGCGTGGGCGAAGCGGCCACAAACGTGGGTGCGATCCACCGTCAGGTGGAAGAGCTGATGAAGCTCGGTGAGGGTCGCATCGCGGGTGGTTACGTCCCCGGTCCGGGTACACAACCTAACCCATTGGTGCGAATTGCGGACGGCCTTATCGCCTTCAGTTACAGCGAGCGCATAACCGTGATGTATAGGGAGTTCGCAGACCAAGCTCACCGCTGGCTCGAGCAGAGCCCAGGCGCCGAAATCCACATTGCGTCCATCGGCTACAGTCGCGGCGCCACCTTGATTCCCGGTTTCGCGCGACTCGTCGAGCAATACGGCATCCTCGACCCCACCGGCCTCAGCTTCCACAAGGACGAGTACGGCGAACTCGTCGCCACCAGCCCGAGACCCCCGCTGGTGCCACCCGGTCAAACCGCACACGCGGTTGCCCTGTTCGATCCAGTGTCCACCAGCCTGCCGAAAAACTACGATCTGCGCCTGCCATCGTCGGTGATCTCGGGCTATTCGCTGCTGGCCGCCGATGAACGGCGGCGGCTGTTTTCGCACACCACGATGATCGGCGACGGCGTCACGCCGGACGGGCGTTTCGGTCGCAGCACTGTTGCGGGCTCGCACTCCGACGTGGGCGGCGGCTATCGTGCGAACGGACTTGAGATCCGCTCCGGCAACGTGATGGTCGGCTATCTCAACGCGCTGATGGATCGCCCGCTGCTTTCTACGCGCGAGGTCCCGGCCGACCCGGCCATGAGCGTGATCCATCGCTCCGAGCAGGCCATGTTCGGGCTGTTCGCCATCGGAGCCTCGGAGCCTGGCGAACGCTACGTGCGCGAGCGCCTCTGCGTGGTGGTCGATCCCTGCACCGACGCGATGCCGCGTGACGAGGCGCTGGCGGCGCGCTTCAAATACCAGTCCCCATCCTTCATGGCCATGCCGACTGCGGATGCAGTGATTTCACCGCTTCACGACCCGAAACATCGCGGCCATGCGCTATTCCGGCAGGCGCTGGACGGGGTGCGCGCGCTCGATGCGAGGCTGGGGCGGGAGCCTGACGCGGGCAGCGAGCGCCTGGCCGCTGCGTTGGCGGCGACGGCCGGCCGCGAGGGGCTGCGGAGCATCGACTACGTTGTCGCCGGCGACAGCGGCCGCCGGATTTTCGCGGTGCAGGGCGTCCTGCACGATCCGGCGCAACGGCGGGCGTGGGTGGATACGGTCCCGGCGCTGGCGCAGTCGCTGGCCGAGAGCGCACGACAGCTGGAAAGCCCGCGCCCGGAGCTTTCGGGCATTTCGGTGGAAGGCTTGAGCCCGGAACTTCCGGCTATGCCGCGCCGCGATCCGGCGCCGCTGCACCCGGCGCCCGCGCTCTTCCCGCACTAGCGCGTGGCCGGGAGTCCGCAGGTGGTATCGCCGAGGATCGTCGCCACGCGTGCGAACTCTTCCTGCAGCGGCGCCTTGGCGTCGCCGCGGGCATAGCGCCAGCCCGATTCGATCTCGCGCCCGCGCTGGCGCCAGCCGTCGCAGGCTTCGCCGTCGGGAATGCGCTCGCAGCGGTCGTACTGCCATTCGCAGGCGGCGCCGGCGGCGAGGCCGGGATCGCCGTTGATGCCGACGGTCTGCAGCGCGACGCAGCGCGGCTGCGGTTCGGATGATTCGCTGACGTAGCGGTCGTTGCCCGGGGTGTGGCAGCGGAAGATCGGCGGCGGCGGAAGGCGGTCGGCCTCGGCGATGCGCGCCGGCGGCGATGCGTCGGGCCGTTCGGCAGCTGGCACGGGTTCCGCGGCGGCGGCCGGGGTCGGGTCGGCTGCCGCGGGTGGCTGTGGCAGCGGCACGTAGACCGGCATCGGCGGTGGCGGCTCCACCACCGTGCGCTCCTGCCTGCTGCCGGCAGGGCAGGGCTCGTCGTTCTGCACGGTGAGCGCGCCGCTGGCGTCGGTGCAGCGGTAGATCACGACCTGCGGTGCGGCCGCCGCCGCGGTCATGGCGATCGCGGCGATCGCGGCGATGGCTATGGCGATCAGCGTCGCCAGGCCCGGGCGGCCCAGGCAGCGTGGGGTGGATCGATACATCAATACATCCTGCAGTCGCGGTCGATGCGGGCGTTGATGCCACGCTCCTCGACGCGCAGGGTATCGCGCTCGCGCTGTTGGGCGTTGAAGAAGCGGGTGCGGATGGTGTCGCGGCGGTCGGCCAGGCGGGCGCAGGTCTCGGCCGCCGGCAGCACGTGGCATTCGTCGCGCTCCCACGCGCCGGCGCCACCCGGCCAGCCGTGGCCGCCATGTGGCGGACGCGGACGTGAGCCGAGGCTGCCGGCATCCGGGCGCGGCGGGTCGGGTGGAATGCTGATGCGGCTGATCGGCGGTGCGCTCAGGCCGTTGCCGGCGGAAACGGTCGGGCCGCGGCTGCCGATGTCGCCGCGACCGTGGCCACCGGTGCCACCACGGCCGCCATGACCGGAACGGCCGCGAGGCCCGGCGCCGATGCCTACGGGATATCCCGTCGTCCACAGCGGCACCCAGCGCGGCTCGCCGTCGCCGCTGTCGCTCAGGTAGACGCTGCCGTCCGGGCGTACGCACTCGTACATGGGCTGCGGCGGCTGTGCGACCACGTATTGCACGGTTGGTGCCGGAGCCGCTTCGGGCGCGCGCGGGGCATCCGGCCCCGGCGCAGGCTCGCCGTCCACCGGTCGCACCATGCTGCGCACGTCCTGTTGCGTCCCGTCGACGCAGGGCACGTTTCCGATGGCCACTTGGCCGCCGGCATCGGTGCAGCGATAAATGGTGACGTCGTCCTCGGCCGGCAGCGGCGCAATGGCCAGCACGGTCAGCGCAAAAAGAATGGCGGACACGGCGGCACTGGAGCGGATCCGGATCATGAGTGCATCTTGCGCCAGCCGCGTCCACGGTGAAAGCCGGCGCGCTCCTACAAGCGCAACGGGACGCCGGTCATGGCATCGCGGATGGGCGTGGGGCGGTCGATTCCGCCGGTGTCGCCTTCCAGCACGGCATCGAGCGCCGCGAACAGCGCGGCGTCGGCCTCGGCGAGCGTGTGCGGCGGGGGTGCACCCGCTGAATTGGCGCTGGTCGACACAAGTGCGCCGCCGAAGGCATCGCAGAGGCCGGCCACCAGCGGGTGCGCGGTGACGCGCACGGCGACGCTGTCATGCTCGCCCGTGATCCAGCGCGGCACGCGCGCGGTGGCGGGCATGACCCAGGTATGCGGACCCGGCCATGACGCATGGACTTCTTCTCGGCGTGCATCCGGCAGCGCGCCCCAGTCGACCAGGCCTTCGAGCTGCGTGGTATCGGCGGCGATCAGGATCAGACCCTTGTCCACCGCGCGTTGCTTCAGTGCCAGCAACCGCATGACCGCGGCCTCGTTGAATGGATCACAGCCAAGGCCCCAGACCGCCTCGGTCGGATAGGCGATGACGCCACCACGGCGCAGCGCGGCGGCGGCAGTTTCAACTTGTAGTGACCGGTTCATCGGGGCAACAGGGCCTGCGGAAAGGCGTGGTGCCGGCCGGCTGCGGCCCGCGCAGACAGCTTACCCCGCCATGCAGGGCAGGCCCGCGGAAGGATGGCCCGGACGGAGCGCAGCCGCTTGCTGCCGGACGACATCGTGCTCCCGCTCGCCAAGCGTGTTCACCGCCGCCAGCTGGCGGTCGGATTCTTGCACGGTGACAAGCGCGGCTTCGGCCGCGGACACCGATGCCCGCCGGTGTGCCGGGTCGTCCAGCCGCCCCTCGATGGCGAACACGTTGCCGGTGGTGCCCATCAGCACATGGTCGACGCGTCGCAACGCCATGCCGGGCGCGACGGGCGCGTCCGCATCCGGACATGCGCTGGCACCCTTGCAACGGACCAGCAGGCTCCGGCTGATGCGTTCGCTTGCCTCGTCATATGGCTTGCCGTTCGCCTCGTCGATCGCCCGGACGCCGGAGCGGATGCGCTCGTACATCGCATGGTCGGGGTGCGAGGGGTTGGTGGGGTCGGCAAGTGCGCGTGCGGGATCTGCCGCGTCATGAGCCTCGCCGGGGCCCACGGCTGCCGCCCTGGTCCGGGGATCGTGAAGCAGCTCGCGCGTACGTGAGTCGACCACGCCGCTGGTCTCGAGACCATTCCAGAGCTGGAAGTTCTCGACCGCCTGACGCGTGCTGGAGCCGAAGATCCCGTCGACGGTGAGCGCGCGTCCACGCCCGTCACGTATACCAAGCCCGTCCAGCGCCGACTGCAGTGCGCGCACCTGGTCGCCGCGTGCGCCTTGTCGCAGATGGTCGGCGGCGGAAGGCCCTTCAAGTACGGGGTTCACGCGTAAATAGTCGGGGAGACCGTCTTCTATCCCGGAAGAGACAGCGGGCGCGCGTGGCACGATGCCGTCAAGGGTCCGTTGCAGCTTTTGATTCCAGTCGAGCGCTGCGACCGAATCCTGTTTCCGGGCCTTCTCGATGAGCATCGGAACGGACTGCTCCCAGACTGTGGCGTACTGTTCGCAATCCTCCGCAGCCTTGATTGTCCAAGCCTGGCTTGTGATTCCGTTGACCACACGCCTCGCGTTGTATGCGTCCTGCGAGTCGTCGTTGATATACCTGTCCAGTCGCCTGCCGGTGAACAATCCATCGCGCATGCCGATGACGAGGATCTGTGCAGCGAGCTCAGGCTCCTTGGCCCGGTCCGGGTTCTTTACAAGCTCTCCATCCAGGCCGAGCAGTTCGTCAAATTTCCGGTAGTTGTAGTCGTGGGTAAGGTGCACGTACCCGCGTCCGTAGAAGTCTTCGCCTCCTCTGTATCCCAGCTTCCGGGCCTGGCTCCTGCCGTAGTCCTCTTCAGGCGCGGCAAAGTCGCGGGTTTCGTGTTGCGCGGTCGCCAGCATGTACGCGATCTGCTTCGGATCGCTCACGCCATGGTCCAATGCGGTACGCACGATCAAGTTGACGGACGATTCGCGATCGATCCCGAATCCCCCGATGCTACGTCCCTCTCCATTGCTCATTGCTGCATCTCCATATGCAGGACCGCATTGTCATTCGTCGTCGACGATCTGCAGCTTTCCGTCGAGCAGCCGCTCGGTGGTTACCTTGGCGATGCCATCGGCTTCTTCTTCGGTCGTGACCCGTTCCACAAGCTCCGGGACGCTTGTCTCGACGACGTAGGTCTCTTGAACGTGGAGACAGCAGCCGCTCTTCGCATCGGTTGTGATGGATCGACCATCCACGCCGAAGATGCCGACATAGCCGACCGTCAGCTCGGAGAAGGCCTCGCTCAAGTGCAGCTGCCCATCGCCTTCGTCGAAGAGGTAGACTTGGAAGGAGGGCCCGCCGTAGGCGCCATCCCGCCCCGACCAGAGGATCAGGTCTTCGCGGCCGTCGGCGTTGACGTCGCTGATGATGAAAGAATGGGCATCTGGCCTGTCGTCCGCATGGAGGGGGCCGCGATACACCAGGGAACCGGTTTGCAGCATGAGCGCCGCCGGATTCAGCGTCTGCTGAAGCTTCACTTGCGGCATTGCGACGTCCAGTCGAACGTCGTCCTCGCAGATCAGAAGCCCTTCGACGAAGGGCTCACACCCGGCACGCAGTTGCAGACGGATATCGCCCGAAACAATGGCCAAGCCGTCGGCGCTGGCCAGCGCTTCATTGATTTCGGCGGCGTTCCCATCACCGGATACCGCGCCAGGTGCGGCGTCTTTCGTGTCGGCGAACGAGGCCGCGTGGGTTTCGGTCGCACCGGTCCCACAGGCAGCCAGCGTTGCTACGCCGGCAAAAGCTATCGCACGGAATACCGTTTCCATATCACGTCCTTGTCGATCCAGTCGCGGTTATATACCACGGCTGGAACGCCAAGGCGTGCGTGATCAGAACGGCGCGCTGTCGGACAGATCCGCTTTGTTCGCAGCAGCCTTCTTGGCCGGGGCCTTCTTCGCTGCCGCCTTCTTCACCACCTTCTTGGCCGCGGCTTTCTTCGCCACAGCCTTCTTTGCCGCGGCCTTCTTCGCCACCTTCTTCGCGGGTGCCTTCTTCACCGGTGCCTTCTTCACCGGGGCCTTCTTCACCGCCGCCTTCTTCGCAGGCACCTTCTTCGCCGCGGCCTTCTTGCCGAAGCGCCCGCGTGCGGGCTTGCCGGTCTCTTCCAGCAGCTTCACCACTTCCTCGAACGTCAACGAAGCGGGCTCGCGATCCTTGGGGATCTTGCCGTTGAGCTTGCCGTCGCTGATGTAAGGCCCGTAGCGCCCGTTGAGCACCTGGATGTCGCTGTCGGGGAAGGCCTTGATGATGCGGTTGCGCGCGATCTCTTCCTTTTCCTCGATCAGGAACACCGCGCGCGCGAGGTCGATCGTGTACGGGTCGTCCTCCTTCTTCAGCGAGGCATACACGCTGCCGCGCTTGGCGAAAGGCCCGAAGCGGCCGACGCCGACGCTCACTTCCTCGTCCTTGTCCTCGCCCAGCGTCCGCGGCAGGCGGAACAGGTCGATCGCGGCCTCGAGGGTGATGGTGTGCATGCTCTGGCCCGGGCGCAGCGAGGCGAAGCGCGGCTTCTCCTCTTCGCCCTCGGCCATGCTGCCGATCGCGGCGTAGGGTCCGTAGCGGCCCAGGCGCACGCTGACCGGCTTGCCGGTCTTGGGGTCGGTGCCGAGCTCGCGCGCGCCGGTGGCCTGCGAGCGGTCGACCGACTCGGTCTTTTCCGCCACCAGTTCCTTGAACGGGCCCCAGAACTTCTCCATCAGCGGCACCCATTCCTCCTCGCCGCGCGACACCGCGTCGAGTTCGTCCTCGAGCTTCGCGGTGAAGTCGTAGTCGACGTAGCGAGTGAAGTGGCTGCTAAGGAAGTTGGACACCGCGCGGCCGACATCGCTGGGGCGGAAGGCGCGGCCTTCCATCTCGACGTACTTGCGGAACTGCAGCGTCTGGATGATCGAGGCGTAGGTGGAGGGCCGGCCGATGCCGTATTCCTCAAGCGTCTTCACCAGCGAGGCTTCGGTGAAGCGCGGCGGCGGCTGGGTGAAGTGCTGGTCGGCGTGGATATGGTCGAGCGGCACGCGATCGCCGGGCTTCATCGCCGGGAGCTTGCGGCCCTCGTCGTCGTCGTCCTTGCCCTTGTTGTCCTTGCCTTCCTCGTACACGGCCAGGAAGCCGGGGTCGACCACCGTGGTGCCGCTGGCGCGGAAGCTGTGCTCGCTGCCGGCGGCCAGGTCCACGGACACGGTGTTGAGGATCGCGGGCACCATCTGCGAGGCCACCGCGCGCTTCCAGACCAGCTCGTACAGGCGGCGCTCGTCGTCGGACAGGAATCGCGACACCTGCGCCGGAGTGCGCAGCGCGGAGGTCGGGCGCACGGCCTCGTGGGCCTCCTGCGCGTTCTTCGACTTGGTCTGGTAGAAGTTGGGCTTGTCCGGCAGCGCCTTGGTACCGAAGTCGCGCGCGATCACGTCGCGGATCTCGCCAAGCGCCTCGGCCGACAGGCTGACCGAGTCGGTACGCATGTAGCTGATCAGGCCGACGGTGCCCTCGTCGCCGATGGCCACGCCCTCGTACAGCTTCTGCGCCACCTGCATGGTGCGGCGGGTGGTGAAGCCGAGCTTGCGCGAGGCCTCCTGCTGCAGGGTGGAGGTGGTGAACGGCGGCGCCGGGCGGCGCTTGCGCTCCTTGCTGGCCACGTCGGTGACGTGCAGCGCGCCCTGCGCCGCGGACACGATGCGACTGCGCGCGTCCTCGGCGGTGTCGCCGTCGGTGACCGTGAACTGCTCGAACTTCTTGCCGTCGAGCCTGGTGAGCTTGGCGCTGAAGGCCTGCGTCGGGTGCGCGCATTCGGCTTCGATCGACCAGTACTCGCGGGCGATGAAGGCTTCGATCTCTTCCTCGCGCTCCACGATCATGCGCAGCGCCGGCGACTGCACGCGGCCCGCGGACAGCCCTCGCTGCACCTTGCGCCACAGCACCGGCGACAGGTTGAAGCCGACCAGGTAGTCCAGCGCGCGGCGCGCCTGCTGCGCATCGACCAGGTCGCCGGCGATGGCGCGCGGCTTCTGCATCGCTTCCTTGATGGCGCGCGGCGTGATCTCGGTGAACACGACCCGCTGCAGCTCCTTGCCTTCGAGCAGGCCGCGTTCGCGCAGGATCTCGGCGATGTGCCAGCTGATGGCCTCGCCCTCGCGGTCCGGGTCGGTCGCGAGGTAGATGCCGTCGGCCGCCTTTGCCGCCTTGGCGATCGCCTCGACGTGCTTCTCGTTCTTGTCGATCAGGTCGTAGCGCATCCGGAAGCCGTGCTCGGGGTCGACCGCGCCCTCCTTCGGCACCAGGTCGCGAACGTGGCCGTACGAGGCCAGGACCTGGAAGTCCTTGCCGAGGTACTTGTTGATCGTCTTGGCCTTGGCGGGCGACTCGACAATGAGGAGGTTCTTGGCCATTGCGGCTGGGTTTCCGGGGACGGCGGGCGCCGCGCCTTGATGTGGGGTGATGTAGACGCCGACGCCCGGGTCAGGTGCCCCGGGCGTTCGATGGTGCTCTTTATAGTGGAATCACGGCGGCGATGGCACTGTCAAGTGCGGCGTGGAGGGACTCCCCTGGCCGCATAGTGGCCGGTTTCGCAGGAACAACGCCCGTGCGTACTGATGCGACGCTGCTTCAGTGCACAGTTTCAGGCTCGTCCAGGAACATCTGGGTTTCCATCCAGGCATACGCGGCCTCGGAGCCTGGCTGGTTGAACAACACCATCAGCACCACCCATTTGAGGTCGTCAAGGTCGAGTTCGTCCTGGTCGAGCGCCATGGCGCGGTCGACGACCAGCTCGCGGCGATCGGCGTCGATCACGCCGTGCTGCTCGAGGAACATCAGGAAACCCCGGCATTCCACGTCCAGCTTCGCCTCTTCCGGGGTCGAGAACAGGCGCGTGGGACCGTTGGCGCGCGACGGGCCGTCCCCGGGCCGCTGGGCGGCCAGCGCATCGAGCCAATCGAAGGCCTTGCTGGTTTCCGCTGGACTGAACCCGGCCTGGAGCAGGCCGCTCTGGAGGGAATCGCGGTCGCGGGCGAGGTCCGCGTCTTCGGTGAAATAGTGTTCGAACAGGTAGAGCAGGACGTCCAGGATGCTTTCTTTCATTTCCCCCGGCCTGCGCCCGCGGGCGCGTTACTGAGACTTTCGGGAATACCGGCCATGCTCGACCGCGACACGACCCTCCAGCTCCATGAGCAGCAGCATGCTGCCTAGCTCCGCAACCGTCAACGCGGTGCGTGAGACCAGTTCATCCATACCGGTGGGGTCGTGTCCCAGTGCCTGCCACAAGCGCTGGTGGTCGGAGCCTGCAGGCGGGTCGGCATTGCCGGCCGCCGTGGCGTTGTTCCCGACCCCAACCATGGGGACGGACAGGCGCCCGCGCAAGTCGTCGCCGTAGCTGATCGCAAGCGGAGCCAGCGCCTGCGCCACTTCGGCGGGCGATTCCACGAGGGCGGCGCCGTCGCGGATCAGGCGGTGGCAGCCGCGGGCCTTGGGGTTGTGGATCGAGCCCGGGATGGCGAACACCTCGCGCCCGGCCTCCCCGGCCAGTCGGGCGGTGATGGCGGCGCCCGAGCGCAGGGCCGCCTCCACCACCACGACGCCGAGCGAGAGGCCCATAAGGATCCGGTTGCGGCTGGGGAACGCGCCGCGCCCGTAAGCCGAGCCCGGAGGCAGCTCGCTGACAACCGCCCCGGTGCGGGCGATGTCCTGGTAGAGCCCGGCGTTGCGCCGGGGGTAGGGCTGGTCGATGGCGGTGCCGAGCACGGCCACGGTGCGCCCGGCGGGCGCCGCGAGCGCGCCCTCGTGGGCGGCGGTGTCGATTCCGGCGGCCATGCCGCTGCATACCGACAGGCCGGCCGTGGCGAAGGCGCGGGCGAAGTCGTAGGCGTTCCTCAGGCCGCCGGCGCTGGCGGCGCGGCTGCCGACCACGGCCACCGCCGGATGCCAGAGCAGGTTGGCGTCGCCCACGACCCAGAGCGCCAGCGGCGCGGTGTCCAGGCGACGCAGCAGGGGTGGATAGTCCGGATCCTGCACGCCGATGAGCCTGCGCCCGGATCCGGCATCGAGCCAGCGCTGGCGTTGCAGCAGGTCCTGGCCACCGCCGCGGGCGCACAGTGCGCCCTGCTGGGCGGTGTCCAGGCCGGCGGCACGCCAGGCGGTGCGTCCGGCGCCAAGCGCCGCGCGGGGACTGCCGTGGTGCTCCAGCAATCTGCGGCGGGGGGCGCTGCGACCGCCTGCAGCCAGCAGGCGTAGCAATGCCAGGGTGTCTTCGCTGTCCATGGTCCCAGCCTGGCCCGGATACGACGACGGCGCCCTCGGGCGCCGTCGCGTGTGCAGGTCAGGAAAGGCCGCGCGTCAGTAGGTCGCGTCCGGATGCTTAAGGTGGTAGCCGACGCGGCTCGGCTTGATGCTGTCCATGACCAGGCCATAGCTGACCTTGTCGAAGGTGCGGAACACCATCACGTGGCCGGCGAATTCGTCGGGCAGGCGCACCTTGTTCTCGAAGAACACGGTGTCCTCGTCGCGGTCCAGGCCCTTCTCGACGCGGTCGACGGTGTTGCTGCCTTCGCGCCAGATCGAGAACACGGTGCCGTTGTCCACGCCTTCGCGGGCGCCGACCGACAGCGCGATGACGTCGCGCGGGCCGCCGGAGGTGAGCATGTCGGTCACCGCCAGCACGCGCGCCTTGCCGTAGTCGGTCTGGACCGCAGGCGGGTGCGGGAAGAACTGCAGGTCGTAGGGCTGGGCGTCCACTGCAACCACGCGGTCGCCGATGCGGACCTCGCGGCCCTCCTCGTCGAGCAGCAGGGTGCTGGCCTGGATGCCGCCGACTTCGCCGCGGGTCAGGGTGCCGGCGGTCACGCGCATCAGTTCGTGGCCCAGCACTTCCTGGCCCTTGTCGGGCATGACCACGTTGGCCCAGTACTGGCCCCAGTCGATGCTGCGACGGCCGGTGGCGTCGAGGTCGTCTTTGCCGAAGGTGTCGCAGCACAGGCCGGCGCGCAACAGGTGGGTGTAGCGCACGGTCGGGCGCAGCACCGCGTAGCGGGTGCCGGGCGACGCGTCGCCAAGCCCGCGCACGTAGACGACCTGGCCGCGGCTGGCGCGCATGCGGTCTTCTTCAAGGCCGACCACGTAGGGCATGTGGTCGAAGTCGTCGACCACGCGCAGGTCCTTGAGGAAGGGCTCGATCTCGGACAGCGGCACGGCGTTGACGGGCGCGGCCTCGGTCCGCGGGCCCGGCGTGACGCTGACGCCAACGCGGTTCAGGTACGCCAGGCTGATCACGTCACCCGGGTAGATCAGGTGCGGGTTGGCGATCTGCGGGTTGGCCTGCCAGATTTCCGGCCACAGCCAGGGCTTCTCGAGGAAGCGGCCCGAGATGTCCCACAGCGTGTCGCCACGCTGGACGACATAGGTATCAGGGTGGTCGCCGCGCAGGCCCTGGGCCGCCGCGAACGTAGCCACCGTGAGCATCGCCACCGCAACACCCGTGCGTAGCGCATTAGAAAGGCGCTGAAGCTTGCCGGCCATCTACTTGCTCCCCTTGGAGATTTCCCCGTATAGCGGCCGCACTATGCCTACAGGAACCGATCCGGCGCAAGCCTGCTGGCGCTACAATTGCAAGCCGTGCCGCACGGTTGTGACGGCGGCCTCCTTTATCGCACACCTGTATGTCCCTGATCACCATCCTCGAACACCCCCACCCGAACCTGCGCAAGGTCGCCGCCGAACGCGAGGCTGCCGGCGTTGCCGACCCCGCCTTCCAGCGCCTGCTCGACGACATGTTCGAGACCATGTACGAGGCACCCGGCATCGGCCTGGCGGCCACGCAGGTCGACGTCCACGAGCGCTTCATGGTGATCGACGTCACCGAGGGCCGCGACCAGCCGCTGGTGTTCATCAACCCGGTCATCCGCGAGCGCTCGGACGAGTTGCGCGTGCACCAGGAAGGCTGCCTGTCGATCCCCGGGATCTTCGCCGACGTCACCCGCGCCGACGGCATCGAGGTCGAGGCGCTCGATCGCCACGGCAAGCCGTTCACCATGACGGTCGACGGCCTGCTGGCCACCTGCGTGCAGCACGAGGTCGACCACCTGGACGGCAAGCTGTTCATCGATTACCTGTCGCCGCTCAAGCGCGACCGCGCGATGAAGAAATACGAGAAGCTGCGCCGGCATGGCGACTGATCGCCGCGGCGCGGGCGCGGTCCGATGAGGATCGTGTTCGCGGGCACGCCGGAGTTCGCAGTGCCGTCCCTGCGCGCGGCCTGCACCAAGGCGGAAGTGGTCGCGGTCTATACCCAGCCCGACCGTCCCGCAGGGCGTGGCCGCGGACTGCAGGCTTCGCCGGTGAAGCTCGAGGCCTTGGCGCGCGGCATCCCCGTGCTGCAGCCCGAAAGCCTGAAGACGCAGGTGGCGCGTGATGCGCTGCGTGCGCTCAAGCCCGACCTGATGGTGGTGGTGGCGTACGGCCTGCTGCTGCCGCAGAAGATCCTCGATATTCCCGAAGACGGCTGCTGGAACGTGCATGCCTCGCTGCTGCCGCGCTGGCGCGGAGCCGCGCCGATCCAGCGTGCGATCGAGGCCGGCGATGCCCGGACAGGCGTCTGCCTGATGAAGATGGAAAAGGGCCTGGATACCGGGCCGGTGCTGCTGTCGCAGTCGCTGGCGATCGGCGGGGAGGAGACCGGCGGCGAGTTGCACGACCGCCTGGCCGCCCTTGGCGCGCAGGTGCTGTCCGACGGCCTCGGCCTGCTGCGCGCCGGCATCCGCCCGGTCCCGCAGCCGCAGCCGGAGCAGGGCGTGACCTACGCCCACAAGCTCGACAAGGCCGAGGCGAAGCTGGACTGGTCGCAGCCGGCCGAAGCGCTGGCGCGCAAGGTGCGCGCCTTCAATCCCTGGCCGGTGGCGGAAGCCACGCTGGCCGGCGAGCGCGTGCGCATCCATGCGGCCCTCGCCGTGGATGCGCCCGCTGGCGCGACCCCCGGCGCCGTGCTGGCCGCCGGTCGCGACGGCATCGATGTCGCCTGCGGCACCGGTGCGCTGCGCATCCGCACGCTGCAGCGCGACGGCGGCAAGGCGATCGCCGCGGCCGACTACCTCAACGCGCGCCGCGACCTGCTCGCGCCCGGCTCCTAGACGGCTTCGGCCTCGACCAGCCAGACCTCGCCGCGGCGCGTGGGCGGCAATCCGCCCAGCAGCGCGAACAGCGGCGCCAACAGGCGCACGCGCCAGCCCAGCTTGCGCACGCGCCGGAACGGGTTGGACACCGCCTGCTCGCCGCGGATCGCGAAGCCGGCCTCCTCGAGGGCCTTTTCCAGCATCCAGGGGCTCTGCGGGGTGATATGGCCCTGCTCGCGGTAGTCCACGTCCCGGAACCACTGGAACTCGCCGCGGCGCAGGAACAGCGCCTGCGAGACCGGATTGGCGATGTTCGGCGTCGACAGCACCAGCCGGCCGCCTTTCGGCAGCAGCGCGCGGATCTGCCGCAGCATGTGCCGCGGATTCTCCAGGTGCTCGACGATCTCGAGCGCCATGACCGCATCGAAGCCTTCCGGCCACTGCGCCGCGAACGGGCCGTTGAGGTCGGCCGCGACGAACGGGACATGCCTGGGCCTGAAGCTTTCCGCGAACAGGTCGCTGGCCGTGACCCGGTAGCCGGCGTCGTCCAGGCGCAGCGACATCGCACCGCTGCCGGCGCCGAACTCCAGCACCCGCGCGCCCGGTTCGACCGCGGCGCCCAGCAGCGCTGCGGCGGCTTCGTGCAGGCCCGGCGCGGCGTAGATCGGCAGGCCTTTGTATTCGCGCATTCGGCGGCCGTCGAAGCCGGTGCGGAAGCTGTCGGCGCGCCCGGTGGCGGCGTCCTGCGGCGGGGCTGGCGAGTCGGGCATGGACGGATCGGCCGATGGGCGGGAGCGTTCCAGTCTGGCATGGCCGCCCGCACGGGGCCGCCGCATCGCGCGACAATACGGGGATGAAGACTTCATCCGGCAGCCTGCCGCGCGTGGTGGCCGCGCGCATCCTCGACGCGGTGCTGCATCGCGGGCACTCGCTGCGCGCCGAGCTCGCAGCGCACCTTGATTCGATCGAGGACGTGCGCGACCGCGCGCTGGTGGAGGCGATCTGCTTCGCCGCGCTGCGCCAGCATGCGCGCGCCGACGCCGCGCTGTCGGCGTGGATGGCGAAGCCGCCCGGCCGCCGCGATGGCGACCTTCGCGCGCTGCTGCACGTCGGCTTCGCCCAGCTTGACCCGCTCGGGCTGGCGCCGCACGCGGCGGTGGCCGAAACCGTCGATGCCGCGCGCGGCATCGGCCGCGCGCACCAGGCGAAGCTGGTCAATGCCCTGCTGCGCCGCGCGCAGCGCGACGGCCTGCCCGCCGCGGCTCCGGCCGATGCCTGGCCCGGTTGGCTGCGCGACCGCATCCGCGCCGACTGGCCGGACGACGCGGACGCGATCTTCGCGGCCAGCGCGCAGCCGGCGCCGACCTGGTTGCGGGTTAACCGCCGCCGCGGGACGCGCGACGGCTACCTCGCGCGCCTGCACGCGGCCGGGATCCAGGCCGGGGCCGAGGCGACGCTGGATGACGCCCTGCGGCTGCCCCAGTCCATCGCCGTGGGCACGCTGCCTGGGTTCGCCGATGGCGACGCCTCGGTGCAGGACGGTGCCGCGCAGGCCGTGGCCGACGCCCTGGCGCCGGCGCCGGGCGCGCGCGTGCTCGACGCCTGCGCCGCGCCCGGAGGCAAGTCCGCGCACCTGCTCGAGCGCGACCCCACGCTGCGCCTGCTGGCCATCGACGTCGACGCCCGGCGCCTGGCGCGGGTGCGCGACACCTGGCGGCGGCTGGGCCTGGGCCAAGGCATCGATCCCGGCGCCGCGACGCGCGTGGCCGACGCCACCGATCCGGCCGCGTGGTGGGACGGCGAGCCCTTCGACGCCATCCTGGTCGACGCGCCCTGCACGGCCACCGGCATCGTCCGCCGCCAGCCCGACGTATTGCTGCATCGGCGCGCCGCGGACGTCGACGCCCTGGTGACGCTGCAGGCTAGGCTGCTCGACGCGGCCTGGACGATGTTGCGCCCCGGCGGGGTGCTGCTCTATGCCACCTGTTCGATCCTGCCCGCGGAGAACGCGGGCCAGGTCGCGGGCTTCCTCGCCCGCCATGCCGATGCCACGGTCGAACCGTTGGACGCATGCTTCGGCCGCGAAAGTGGCGCGGGGCGGCAGCGCCTGCCCGGCGAAGGCGGCATGGACGGCTTTTACGTCGCGCGTCTGCGCAGGGCGGCTGCGCCCTAGGCTGCGGCTACGCCGGCGCCCGCGTCTTCCGTCGCGGCAGGCGCGTAGCCGTCGTGCCGCGGTATCCGGCCGACCGCGACGGGATGCGCGTCAAGGCCGAGCGTGCAGCGCGTCAGCCGGTGCCTCCGGGTTTCGGCCACGTAGCGGTCGTTGGGGCTGGCGCCCTCCTGGTGTCGCTCCTCGTGGTGCAGGTGGTAGGCGAGCCCGGCGAAGCGCAGCTGCCTGCATTCCATGCCGGCGTTGTGCGCGCGCCAGGCCAGCTCCACGTCCTCGCGGCCCCAGCCCTCCATGCGCTCGTCAAAGCCGTTGAGGCGCACCAGGTCGTTGCGCCACCAGCCCTGGTTGCAGGTCTTGATGGTGCGCGGCGCGGTGGTGGGGTTGGCGGCCAGCCACGCGCCCGACAGCAGCAGCGAGCGCAGCGCGTTGCGGCGCCGCGTGACGCCGCGCGCGAGCGGCGTCGGCCTCTCGCCGGCATCCGCGAGCATGCGTTCGCGGAAGCAGGGGCCGGTCAGGACGCGCGAGCCCTGGACGAAACTGCCGCGGCGGGCGGCGCGGGCATGGTCGGCCACGAAGTGGCGCTCAAGCACCATGTCGCCGTCCAGGAGGAGAACGTAGTCACCGCTGGCCGCGGCGATCGCGAGATTGCGCGCCCGGCCCACGCGGAAGCCCCTGTCGGGCTGCCAGACATGGTGCAGCGGCACCGGATAGGTCCGCGCGAGTGACGCCACGAGGTCCGCGGTGTCGCTGCGGGAGCCGTCGTCGGCGACGACCACCTCGTCCGGGAGGCGGGTCTGCCGCGCCGCGCTTTCGAGCACGCGCTGCAGCGCCTGCTTCCAGTTGTAGGTCGTCACCAGCAGGCTGATGGACGCCGGTGGCGCATGCCGGGTGCGTGAGGGGGGGCGGGGGATGCGGAAAGGCATGCGGGGCCGTGCCGGTATGGAGGTGGTCGCCTCGTCGCCTGCCCCCTGACAGGTAACGCGCTCTGCGCGTGAGCGTGTTGCTGCGAGTGTTAAGCCCGTGTCAACGGCGCCCCGGGGCGGCCGTCGTGTTCCAGCCAGGCCTGGAACATCAGCACGCCCCAGAGGTGGGTGTGCCACTTGCGCTCGCCGGCCTGAAACGCGTTCCACAGCGCGCGTACCGGCACCGGATCGAAATGCCCTTCCTCGCGCAGCCGGCGTTCGTCGAGCTGGGCCTCGCCCCATTCGCGCAGCGGGCCACGCAGCCAGTCGCCTACCGGGGCGCCGAAGCCGGACTTCGGGCGCTGCACCAGGTCGTCAGGCAGGTAGCGGCCCAGCAGCCGCTTCGGCAGGTGCTTGAGCTGGCCGTCGCGCCACTTCATGTCCAGCGGCAGCGACCAGGCGAATTCGGCCACGCGCCAGTCCAGCAGCGGTGCGCGCGCCTCCAGCGACGCGGCCATGCTCGCGCGGTCGACCTTGGTGAGAACGTCCTCGGGCAGGTAGCAGGCGAAGTCGAGCGCCATCAGCGTGTCGGCCGGGGTGCCGTTGCGCGGCACGGCTACTGGATCGTCGTAGGCGGTGGCCCTGCGGCGCGCGCCGGCAACCACGGCTTCGGGGTTGCGCCAGCGCTGCACGCGCTGGCGCGCGATGTCCTGCACGCCCGTGGCCGCCAGCGCCGCGCGCAGCGCCGCCACGCCGCCCAGGCGGGCGGCCTCGCCGCGGTCATCGCCAAGCAGGCTACGCATCGGCGCCGGTATCCGTTCGGCCATGCGCTGGTTGCGCAGCGCGCGCGCGTAGCGGCCGTAGCCGAAGAACAGCTCGTCGCCGCCATCGCCGGACAGCGCGACGGTGACGTGGCGGCGTGTGAGGCTGCACAGCAGGGTCATCGGCAGCTGCGAGGAGTCGGCGAACGGCTCGTCGAACACCCGCGGCATCGACGGCACCAGCTCGAGCGCGGCATGGCCGTCCACGTGCAGCGCGGTGTGCTCGGTGCCGAGGTGCTTGGCCACGGCCGCGGCATGCGCGCTTTCATCGTGGACGGCGTTGTCGAACCCGATCGAGAAGGTGCGCACCGGGCGCATCGACTGCGCCTGCATCAGCGAGGTCACCAAGGAGGAGTCGGTGCCGCCAGAGAGGAACGCCCCCAGCGGCACGTCGGCCTCCATGCGCAGCGCGGTCGCGTCGCGCAGGAGGGCGTCCAGGGCGTCGGTCGCGGCGGCCTCGTCGCCGTCGAAACCGCGGTCGATCGCGGCCTCCTGCCGCTCGCGGGCGTTCCACCAGGCCTGCTGGTCGCGCGTCGGGTCGTGGCCGGCGGCGCCGGCGTGGAGGCGCGCGCCGTCGACACACAGCAGGCGGCCGGCGCCCAGCTTGTGCACGCCGCGCAGGATCGCGTGCGGCGCGGGGATGTAGTCGAAGCGCAACAGCAGTGCCAGCGCGTCGGGATCGACCTCAACCTTCAGCGCGGGATGCGCACGCAGCGCCGCCAGTTCGCTGCCGAAGACGAAGCTGCCGTCGCCGCACCAGCCGTAATAGAGCGGCTTCTTGCCGACGCGGTCGCGCGCCAGCCACAGCGTGCGGGCCTGCGTGTCCCAGGCGGCGAAGGCGAACATGCCGTTGGCGCGCGCCAGCGCCGCGTCCACGCCCCAGCGTGCGATCGCTTCCAGCAGCACCTCGGTGTCGGAGTGTCCGCGGAACGCGACCCCGAGTGCCGCCAGCTCGGCACGCAGCTCGGCGTGGTTGTAGACCTCGCCGTTGTAGGCCAGCAGCCATCGTCCGTCGGCCGACGCCATCGGCTGGTGGCCCGCCGGGCTCAGGTCGAGGATCGCCAAGCGGCGGTGCGAGAGCACCAGCCCGGCTTCGGCATCGGCCCAGGTTCCGGCATCGTCGGGGCCACGATGCGCAATGGCCACGCCCATCGCCGCGCCCAGCGCATGCAGCACGCCGGGATCCTCCGGACCGGGCGTCCAGGCGCCTGCGATTCCGCACATGGTGCCGCCTCAGTCCTGCGCCGGGCCGGCGCGCGGCGGCGTCGCCACGGGCTGCCCGTTCTGCAGCAGCCACAGCATGATCGTCTTCTGGCGCACGTAGTTGGCGCGCACATAGGCGTAGACCAGGCCGTGCCAGCCGTCGAGGAAGCCGGCGCGCAGCACGTAGCCACGCAGGAAGCGCCACCCCGGCGACAGCACCAGCTTTGCCAGCGATGCGCGCTTGCCGCGGGCGAAGTCGTGTTCGGCCATCATCCGCGCATAGCGGCCGGTCTTGGCCAGCTGCTGTTCCAGCGACCGGTAGGGATAGTGGATGAGGTCGCCGGCCAGGGTGTGGACCGGGCCGTCGACGCTGGCTGCCTCGTGCACTTCGCGGGTGCCGCGCCAGCCGCCGCGGCGGCGGTCGAACATCCGCAGCACGCGGTCGGGATAGGCGTTGCCATGGCGCAGGAACCGGCCGAAGTAGTTGTCCAGGCGCGCGAAGCGGTAGCCGGCGGCGTCCCGTAGCCCGCCAGCGCGCGCGGACTGGATCGACTCACGCAGCGCGTCGCCCACGCGCTCGTCCGCATCCAGGCACAGCACCCAGTCATGGCTGGCCTGTTCGACTGCAAACGCCTTCTGGCTGCGGAAGCCATCGAAGCGGCGCTGCAGCACGCGCGCGCCGGCCGCGCGGGCGATATTGGCGGTAGCGTCGGTGGAAAACGAGTCCACGACCACGATCTCGTCGCAGAATGCGAGCGACGCCAGGCAGTCGCCGATCCGGTCGGCTTCGTTGAACGCGATAATGCAGGCCGAGAGGGCGGGGCCTTGGCTCACGGAGGTGTTGATGGCGGACTACCTGTTGTTCGCGACCGAGCGCTACGGGCTGCCCATCCTGCAGCCGCTGGCCGATGCCCTGCAAGGCGCCGGACACGCCGTGCATGCCTGGCTGGTGGATGGCGCGGCGGAGTCGCGCCTGCCGGCACCGGTGCACAGGGTCGGCAGCGCGCGCGAGGCGGTGCGCCTGCGTCCGCGCGCGGTGTTCAGCGCCGCCAACTGGGTGCCGCCGTTCGTGGCCGGTGCCAAGGTGCAGCTGTTCCACGGCTTCAACGTCGAGAAGCGCGACGATGCCCGCGGCCACTTCCGGCTGCGCGGCCTGTTCGACCTGTATTGCACGCAGGGGCCGGCCACCACCGCGCCCTTCCACGCACTGGCCGAGCGGGAAGGGCATTTCAAGGTGGTCGAAACCGGCTGGCCCAAGCTCGACCCGCTGTTCTCGCCGGAGGATCCGCTGGCGGCGCGGCTGCGGGCGCACGCCCGCGGGCGCGAAATCGTCATGTTCGCCTCCACTTTCACCGAGCGCCTGAGCGCCGCGCCGCAGCTCTACGAAGCGATCGCAGCGCAGGTGGCCTCGGGCGACCGGTACTGGCTGCTGACCCTGCATCCGAAGTGCGCGCCGGGGCTGGTCGAGCGCTACCGCGCCCTGGCAGGTGCCAACGCCGCCTTTGTCGAGGCCGAGCAGCTGGTCAGCGCCGAGCGCGCGGCCGACGTGCTGGTGGCCGACACCACCTCGGTGGTCAGCGAGTTCGTGGTCCAGCGCAAGCCGGTGGTGACCTTCCGCAACCGCGCGCCGAAGCCGCACATGCTCGATTTCGACGATCCGGCCGCCCTGCCCGCGATGCTTGCGCAGGCCTTCGCGCCGGCGCCGGCGCTGTGCGAGGCGCTCGCGGCCTATGCGGACCGCATCCATCCCTACCGCGACGGCCGCTCGTCGCAGCGCGTCATCGCCGCGGCCGACGCGCTGCTGGCCGGCGCGCTGGGGCCGCTTCGCCGGCGGCCGCTCTCCGCCGCGTACCGGAGCCTGCAGATTCGCCGCGAGCTGGGGTACTGGGGACCGGCGGGGCGCTGACGCCGCGCGGCGGGTCACGGATTCCGCGGCCAGGGCGGGCCCGGCGGATGCCCCGGGCCCGTGATCCCTGCGATGATGCCGGGATGGATCGTGCGAGCGCCGCGAGCGTCATCTTCACCACATTCAACCAGCCCGACTGGCTTGAAAAGGTGCTGTTGGGGTTCGCCGCCCAGGATCGCGCCGACTTCGAGGTCCTGGTCGCCGACGATGGCAGCGACGACCGCACGCGCGAACGCGTGCTGGCGCTGGCGCCGCTGCTGCCCATGCCCGTGCGCCACCTCTGGCAGCCCGACGATGGCTTCCGCAAGTGCGATGCGCTGAACATGGCGATCAGCGCCGCGCGTTCGGACTACCTGGTGTTCACCGACGGCGACTGCATCCCGCGCGCCGACTTCGTGTCCACCCACCTGCGCGAGCGCGCGCCGGGCCGCTTCCTCTCGGGTGGGTACCACAAGCTGCCGATGGCGACGAGCGAGGCGATCACCGCCGACGACATCCGCGAGCAGCGCTGCTTCGACGCGCGCTGGCTGCACGCCCGCGGCATGCCGCGCACGCCGCGTGACCGCAAGCTCACCGCGGGCCCGACCGCCGCGCGCCTGCTCGACGTGGTCAGCACCGCGCGCGCGAGCTGGAACGGCCACAACGCGTCGGCCTGGACCCGGGACGTGCTGGCCGCCAACGGCTTCGACCGGCGCATGCGCTACGGCGGCGAGGATCGCGAGTTCGGCGAGCGGCTGGAGAACGCCGGCATCCGGGGCAAGCGCATCCGACACCGTGCGATCGTCGTCCACCTGGACCACCCACGCGGCTACGTGACCCCGGAAGGCATCGCCTTCAACCGCGCGCTGCGCGCGGAGACGCGCCGCCATGGACGGACGTGGACGGAGTCCGGGATCCAGCCCGGGCCCCGGCCCGGGGTCGCGCTGGTGGGTGCCGTGGCCTGATGACGCCAGGCCGTTGCGGCTCTCCGCCGCCGGCCTTCACCAGCGCAGGGGCAGCCGCGCGAGCTCCCGCGCCAGGCGCCCGTGGAGCGCCCGTGCCTCGGCCTCGGGCATGAAGCGCAGGCGCAGCAGGGTCGTGGGCCTGGCCCCGGCGGTGTCGAGCGACAGCGTCGCCATGCCGAACCAGCGGTCCAGCGGCGACTGCTCCAGGCGCAAGGCTTGCAGCTTGTCGATCTCGGCGAAGCGCCACTGCCGTGCCCACCAGCCCTGGCGCACGGCCACCAGGCGGGCGTCGAGCGCGTAGCCCGCGCGCCGCGCATGCTGGCGCGCCGCGTGCACCGCCCACGGCGCCCAGGCCAGGGCCAGCAGCCCCACCGGCCCGGCGTAGCGGCAGGCGGCGATGGTCGCGATCCCGGACAGCGCGAGCCCGGGCAGCGCCAGCCGCTGCCAGGCGCGTGGATGCAGCCGCCGCCATCCCACCGGTGGCCAGGTCGCACCCGGCAGCACGTCGCGGACCAGGGCGTCGCAGGCTGCCGGCGTGGCGATCGGCGCCAGCTCGCGCAGCCCGCGCTGCTCGCCGCCTTCGCCGGCGCTGGCGACGGTATCGACGTGCAGCGAGCGCCGCCGCAGCAAGCGGTGGAACAGCCCTTCGCGCAGGGACCAGGACTGGATACGGCGCCGCGGCGCGCTGGTGCGGATGCGCGTCAGCAGCCCGCGCTCCACCGTCAGGCGGCGGCCCTGCAGCAGCAGCCGGAAGCCGTGGTACTGGAGCAGCGCGAGTGCCACCGAAAGCAGGCGCAGCAGTGCAAGCGCCAGCACCACCACCAGGGCCATCGCCGCCGCGCGTGCCACCGTGCCCTCGGCCAGGCTGCTGGCGTAGCCGAAGATCCTGCCCGCGGCATCCTGCACCGCGACCGCGAGCATCCTGTCGGGCAGCGCCTGCCAGGACAGGGCGAATGCGCCGGCCACCACCACCATGCCGCGGTTGCTCACCAGGCCCAGGCGCACGAGTTCCGCGCCCGGCAGCGCGAGCAGGAGCCGGCCTTCGCCGGTGGCGACGGCACCGGCGGCCTCGCCCGCAGCCGCACACGGGTCGGGATTCGCATCGGCGTCGGGCCCGGCCACGCCATGGCCCCGGATCAGCCGCTCCAGCGCCAGCGCGTCCTCCATGCGCAGCACGCGCATCTCGGCCTCCGGCCTGGTGCCACCGGCCGACTCCAGGCGCACTTCGGCCACGCCGAACAGGCGATGCAGGAGCGTCTGGTGCAGCGCGACGTTGTGGATCCGGGCGAACGGGACCTGCCGGACCTGCCGTTCGAACAGGCCCTCGCGCACCACCAGGCGATCGCCATCGACCCGGTAGCGGTAGGTGCAGTAACGCCACACCGATGCCGCCGCGAGCGCCGCCACGCCCACCAGCGGCCAGAGCGCGTAGCGGTCGCCGCGGCCGAGGAACACCAGCACCAGCAGCGGGACGATGAACTGGCGCAGCTGCTGCAGCAGCACGAACAGCCACGACCACGGATGGAGGCGGCGTTCGTCACCGCCGACCGGCGTGGGCGCGGGCGCGCGCAAAGGGGCGGTCGCCGCGCGGGACGCGTCGGGAGCGACCGGCCGCGGGGCGCCGGGCTCAGGCGGCGCGTGCATCGTCGTCGTCGTCCACCTGCCGGGCGAGCAGGTCGCGCAGCCGTGCCGCGTCGTCGGCATCCAGTCCGGCCAGCGCCACCGCACTGTCGCGGGTTCCCGCGGTATGCACCACCAGCGTTGCCAGCCGGAAGCGCCGTTCCAGCGGCCCGTGCTTGAGGTCGACGTGCTGCACGCGCGTCCTCGGGACGCGGGTCTCGACCTGCCACATGCGCCCGCGGCGGTAGCCCAGGCCGGTGTCGTCGAGCAGCCAGCGCGCGTAGCGGTAGTGGCGGAGGGCCAGCCAGAGGCCCCAGGCCGGCAGCAGCACCAGGCTGGCCAGCGCCAGGGGCAGCGCCGGCAGGGGCGTGGGAAGCAGCAGCCCGATGGGCACCAGGCTGGCCAGCGCCAGGCCGCCCCAACCGGCGCCGTGGGAGAGCAGCAGGAGGCTGCGCGCGCGCGGCGGCAGCGGCTGCCAGCCCCCGGGCGGCGGATCCGGCGCGCCGTCGGGCGGCGCGGCCTGCACGGGTGACTCGCTCATCGCCGGCGCTCCAGGTCGCGGTAGGGATTGTCTTCGCCGCTTCCGGGCGGGCGCAGTTTGTAGCGCTTGTAGGTCCACTGGTACTGGGCCGGTGCGCGGCGCGCCATGGCTTCGACGCCCGCGTTGAGCGCGGTGACCGAGACCGCGGTGTCGCGGTCATGGATGCCCGCCGGCGCCGGGTCGATGCGCAGTGCATAGGCAAGCCCCGGCCCGTCCAGCCGTTCGCAGCTGCAGAACAGCACCGTCGCGCCGCTGCGTTCGGCCAGGCGCGAGAGCAGGGTCATCGTGAGCGCCTGCACGCCGAAGAAGGGGGCGAACACGCCGTCGCCGGCCTTGGGCTGCTGGTCGGGCAGGATCCCGACCACGCCGCCGTCCCTGAGGGTCTTGTAGAGCTGGCGTATGCCGGGGCCTTCGGCCCGCACCTGGGTGATGCGGCCGGTGTCGGTGTCGGCGCGGACGCGGCGCAGGAAGGCCTCGCCGATGGCCGACTCCGGCGGCTTGTACAGGATCGCCAGCGGCGTGCGGGCGGCCAGCCACTGGTTGAGCAGCTCCCAGTTGCCATGGTGCGGCGCGGCCACGATCACGCCCCGGCCGGCGGCGAGCGCGGCATCGAACAGCGCTTCGCCATGCGACTCGCGGACCAGCGCCAGGTTTCCCGCGTGGGGGCGGGTCCACAGGCGCAGGGTCTCGACCATCTGGCGGCCGGTGGTGCGCATCACCTCGCGATGCAGCCGGGCGCGCGCCGCGGGGTCCAGCGCGGGCATCGCCAGCTCCAGGTTGCGCAGCGCCACCACGCTCTCGCGCGTGCGCAGCGTGCGCGCCAGCCAGCCCAGCAGGTCGCCCAGCGCGCGCTGCACGGGCCAGGGCAGGCGCCCGACGGCGGACGCGGCGGCGTGCAGCATGCTTGCGGGGAACTCGGTCATCGCTAGAGTCTATCCGCCGGATCCCGTCCCCGAGGTGCGATTGCGATGCTCCTGCTGCTGCAGCGCGTGACCCGTGCCGGGGTCGAGGTGGACGGCGAAACCGTGGGCGCCATCGGTCCGGGGCTGCTGGTGCTCGCGGGCATCGAGCCGGGCGACGGCGCCGCGCAGGTTGCAAAGATGGCGCCGCGGCTGCTGGCCTACAGGATGTTCGCCGATGCCGCCGGACGCATGAACCGCTCGCTCGCCGATACCGGGGGCGGGCTGCTGCTGGTCAGCCAGTTCACCCTGGCCGCGGACACGCGTTCGGGCCTGCGCCCGGGCTTCAGTACCGCCGCTCCGCCGGACGAGGCTGAACGCACGTTCAGCGCCCTGGCCGCCGAATGCCGCCGGCTTCATGCCGGGGGGGTGGAAACTGGCCGCTTCGGGGCCCATATGACGGTAAGCCTGGTCAATGACGGGCCAACCACCTTCCTGCTGCGGTCCTGAGCCCTCGCGCGGAATGGTATAATTACGGGTTCCCCTTTTCCATGGTGCGCGCCACATGGCGATCGAGCGTCCAGCCCCGCAGTCCGACATCAAGATCCTGATCTCGAAGGGTCTCGAGCAGGGCTACCTCACTTATGCCGAAGTCAACGACCACCTGCCCGACGACCTTGTCGATCCGGAGCAGCTGGAAGACATCATCGGCATGATCAACAGCATGGGCATCCAGGTGCATGAAACCACCCCGGATGCCGAAACGCTGTTGCTGGCTGGCGAGTCCAGCGGCGGCCGCGAGGTCGACGACACCGCCGCCGAGGAGGCCGCCGCCACCCTGACCGCGCTCGACGGCGAGGGCGGCCGCACCACCGACCCGGTGCGCATGTACATGCGCGAAATGGGCACGGTGGAGCTGCTGACCCGCGAAGGCGAGATCGCCATCGCCAAGCGCATCGAGGAAGGCCTGAACCAGATGAACGCCGCCCTGGCGACCTTCCCGGGCGCGGTCGCGCACCTGCTCGAGGATTACGAGCTGCACAAGGCCGGCAAGAAGCGCCTGCCCGAGATCGTGGTCGGCTTCACCGACGGCCTTGACGATCCCGTGCCGCCGCCGGTCGCGCCACCGGCCGCCGCCGCCGCCGCCGCGGAAGCACCGGACGCGAAGGCCTCGGACGCGAAGGCGTCTGATGCGAAGGCGTCCGACGATGACGCCGATGCGGATGGCGAGGAGGAAGACGACAAGGACGAAAAGGACGACACCGCCGCGGAGGAAACCGGCCCCACCGGTCCCGATCCGGCCGAGGTCGGGCGCCGCATGGAAGAGATGGGCGCCAATTACGCCAAGTTCCAGAAGGCCGTGGCCAAGGGCGGCCCGACCGCCAAGGCGGCGCTCAAGCTGCGCGAGGAAATGGCGGCCACCTTCACCAGCTTCAAGCTGCCGCTGCCGCTGACCGACGTCCTGGTCCGCGAGCTGCGCGACGTGGTCGGCGAGATCAAGGACCACGAGCGCCGCATCCTCGACCTGTCCACGCGCGTGGCGAAGATGCCGCGCAAGGACTTCATCCGCGCCTGGGACGGCAACCAGACCAACCTCGAGTGGGTCGACGAGCTGCTCAAGCGCAAGCAGAAGTGGGCCAGCGGCCTGCGTGACGTCAAGGACCAGATCGTCGCCGGCCAGGAAGCGACCATCGCCATCGAAAAGGGCATGATGGTGACGCTGGCCGACCTGCGCGAGATCAACCGCACCATGGCCATCGGCGAAGCCAAGGCGCGCAAGGCCAAGAAGGAAATGGTCGAGGCCAACCTGCGCCTGGTGATCTCGATCGCCAAGAAGTACACCAACCGCGGCTTGCAGTTCCTGGACCTGATCCAGGAGGGCAACATCGGCCTGATGAAGGCGGTCGACAAGTTCGAATACCGCCGCGGCTACAAGTTCTCGACCTATGCCACCTGGTGGATCCGCCAGGCCATCACCCGCTCGATCGCCGACCAGGCGCGCACCATCCGCATCCCGGTGCACATGATCGAGACCATAAACAAGTTGAACCGCATTTCCCGCCAGATGCTCCAGCAGTTCGGCCGCGAGGCCACGCCGGAGGAGCTGGCCAAGGAAATGGAGATGCCCGAGGACAAGATCCGCAAGGTGATGAAGATCGCCAAGGAGCCGATCTCCATGGAGACCCCGATCGGCGACGACGAGGACTCGCACCTGGGCGACTTCATCGAGGACACCAACGTGGAGTCCCCGATCGACGCGACCACCAACACCAACCTCTCCGAGACCGTGCACGACGTGCTGGCCGGCCTCACTCCGAGGGAGGCCAAGGTGCTGCGCATGCGCTTCGGCATCGACATGAACACCGACCACACGCTGGAAGAGGTCGGCAAGCAGTTCGACGTCACCCGTGAGCGCATCCGCCAGATCGAGGCCAAGGCGCTGCGCAAGCTGCGCCATCCGAGCCGTTCGGAGCAGCTGCGGAGCTTCCTCGATATCGAGTAGGCCGCGCAGCGCGTGCACCAGGCAAAGCCCCGCCCATGGCGGGGCTTTTGCGTTGGGGGTCCGGAAACCTGAATGCAGCCCCCGCCCGTCGGGGGACCTTCGCGCGGCCCGCACATGCGGACGTGCAAGGTGACGATCACGGCGCACCACGGCGCCCGAAACAGGAGACCTCCATGAACACCACTGCCAAGACCCTTCTCGCCCTCGGCTTCGCCACCGCCCTCGCGGCCTGCAGCAACACCGACCAGGCCGCCAACTCCGCCCAGGAAGCCGCCGAATCGGCGACCGAGGCGCATGAAGCCGCGCAGCACGCGTCGACGACCGGCGACATGGCCGCCGCGCAGTCGGCCCAGGCCGCCGCGGATGCCGCCGACGCCGCCGCGGATGCATCCGCCCACATCGCCGGCCAGGTCGACACCGGTGACGAGCTGACCCGCCGCGACGACCTCGCCGACGCCGCCGAGAAGGCCGCCGACGCCGCCGAACAGGCGCAGGACGCCGCCGAAGAGGCCAACGCGGCCGCAGACGGCGAGAACAACACCGACGGCATGTAATCCGTCTGCAGCAACGAACCTTGCGACGGGTTCCGTCGCGGGATCGTGTCGCGCGGTCGTGGCCAGTCCTCGTCGTCTGGTCGCGGTCGCGCGATTCTTTTTTTGCGGCGCGCAGCGCCGGCCTACAATTGGCGCTGCGGGCCTATAGCTCAATGGTCAGAGCAGAGGACTCATAATCCTTTGGTTCCAGGTTCGAGTCCTGGTGGGCCCACCAACCAGCTGCACCATCCGCACGCGCAACGAATTCCGCCGCCGCGGCCCATCGCTGACCGGGATCAGGTCCGCCGCCGCCGGCGTGGTGCACAATGTCGGCCTTTCCGGCGCCTGCGCCGCACTGACCCGGGAGTCCCATGACGCGTCCTTCTTCCATCGACCGTGAGCAACTGCTGGCCTGTGGCCGCGGTGAAATGTTCGGCGAAGGCAATGCCCGCCTGCCGGCCCCGCCGATGCTGATGATGGATCGCATCACCCACATCGCAAGCGAGGGCGGTGCCTACGGCAAGGGCGTGATCGTCGCCGAGCTCGACATCGATCCCTCCATGTGGTTTTTCGAATGCCACTTCCTGGGCGACCCGGTGATGCCCGGCTGCCTCGGCCTTGACGCGATGTTCCAGCTTGCCGGTTTCTACTTGCCCTGGCTGGGTGAACCCGGCCGCGGTCGCGCGCTGGGCTGCGGCGAACTCAAGTTTTCCGGCCAGGTGCTTCCGAGCGCGAAGCGCGTGCGCTACGAGATCGACATCAAGCGCGTGATGCGCGGCAAGGTACCGCTGGTGATCGCCGACGGCCGCACCTTCGTCGACGACAAGGAAATCTATGTCGTCCGCAGCATGCGGGTCGGCCTGTTCAAGGATCTGGAGGAGATCTGATGCGCCGCGTAGTCGTGACAGGCATGGGCATCGTGTCCTGCCTTGGAAACAAGCTCGATGACGTCTCACGCGCGCTGCGCGAGGGTCGCAGTGGCATCACCGCGGCCCCGGAGTACGCCGAGCTCGGCCTGCGCAGCCAGGTCGCCGGCGTGCCGGTGATCGACCTCGACGCCGAGATCGATCGCAAGCGCAAGCGCTTCATGGGCGACGCCGCGGCGTACGCCTGGGTGGCGATGCGCGACGCGATCGCGCACGCGGGGCTGTCCGCCGAGCAGGTGAGCAATCCGCGCGTGGGCGTGATCGCCGGTTCCGGCGGTGGCTCGGCCGAGTGGCAGGTCGCCACCGCCGACCTGCTGCGCGCCAAGGGCGCGCGCAAGGTCGGCCCGTACATGGTGCCGCGCACGATGTGCTCGACGGTGTCGGCCACGCTGGCCACCGCGTTCGGGATCCTTGGCCTGAGCTATTCGATCTCGGCCGCCTGCGCCACCTCCGCGCACTGCATCGGCGCCGGCGCGGACCTGATCCGCCACGGGGCCCAGGACGTGGTCGTCGCCGGCGGCGGCGAAGAAGAGCATTGGGCGATGAGCGTCATGTTCGATGCCATGGGCGCGCTTTCATCCGGCTACAACGACACGCCGGCGGTGGCCTCGCGTCCCTACGACGCCGGCCGCGACGGCTTCGTCATCGCCGGCGGCGGCGGCATGCTGGTGCTCGAGGAGTATGAACACGCCAAGGCCCGCGGCGCCACGATCCACGCCGAGCTGGTCGGCTATGGCGTGACCTCCGACGGCGCCGACATGGTCGCGCCCAGTGGCGAAGGCGCGGTGCGCTGCATGCAGAATGCGCTGGCCACGGTGCACGCGCCGGTGGACTACCTCAACACCCACGGCACCTCGACGCCGCTTGGCGACATCGTCGAACTCGAGGCCGTGCGCGCGGCGTTCGGCGACCGGATGCCGCCGCTGTCCTCGACCAAGGCGCTGACCGGGCATTCGCTCGGCGCGGCCAGCGTGCACGAAGCGATCTACAGCCTGCTGATGATGCGCGACGGCTTCATCGCGGGTTCGGCGCACATCGACGAGCTCGATCCGCGCGCCGAAGGTTTCCCGATCGTGCGCGAAAGCCGCGACGCGAAGCTGGATACGGTGATGTCGAACAGCTTCGGCTTCGGCGGAACCAACGGTAGCCTGGTGTTCGCGCGCGTCTGATGGCACTGGCGTTCGCGGCGCCCGCGCGGCGCCGCGATACGCGTCGTCCGGGACCCATCGTTCCATGGCCGCGCACCCCCGACGGGTGCCGGCGACGTAGATTGGATGCATACGTCACTGGAACCATCGGGACCCTTCATGAGCACTCTTTTCGACCGCTTCGACCTTGGCGGCCTGGCGCTGCGCAACCGCATCGTAATGGCCCCCATGACCCGCTCCCGCGCCGTCAGCACCGTGCCAGACGCGTTGACCGCCACCTATTACGCGCAGCGCGCCGGCGCCGGCCTGATCGTCACCGAAGGGGCGCAGGTGTCCGAGCAGGCGCGCGGCTACCTGTTCACGCCCGGCCTGCATACCAGGGCCCAAGTGGCCGGCTGGAAGGCGGTCACCGCGGCGGTGCACGCCGAAGGTGGTGCCGTGTTCGCACAGCTCTGGCACGTGGGGCGCCTGTCGCACGTGTCGCTGCAGCCCGGCGAGCGCGCGCCCGTGGGCGCGGTGGCACAGGCGGCCGAGGGCGTCCAGGCCTTCGGCTACCGCGAGGACGGCACGCCCGGCCAGATGCCGGCCAGCACCCCGCGTGCGCTGGCCACCGGCGAGATCCCGGGTATCACCGCGCACTTCGTCGCCGCGGCGCGCAACGCGATCGAGGCCGGCTTCGACGGCGTCGAGATCCACGGCGCCAATGGCTACCTGTTCGAGCAGTTCATCAACGGCGGACTCAATACGCGCGACGACGGCTACGGCGGCAAGGACATCGGCAACCGGCTGCGCTTCGTGCTCGAGACCGTCGATGCGGTAGCCGCCGCCATCGGCAGCCATCGCGTCGGCATCCGGCTGTCGCCCTTCAACCGCATCTTCGACATGCCCGCCTTCGAGGGCGAGGCCGAGACCTGGCTGGCGCTGGCCCGCGAGCTGGCCACGCGTGACCTGGCCTACGTGCACCTCAGCAACCGCGAGGCGATCGTGGCCGCGGCCGGCGAAGGCTTCCTCACCACGTTCCGCGAAGCGTATGCCGGAGGCACCCTGATCCTGGCGGGCAACTACACCCCGGAACGCGCTGCGTCCGACGTGGCGGACGGCCTTGCCGACCTGGTCGCCTTCGGTCGTCCCTTCATCGCCAATCCGGATCTGGTTGAGCGGCTGCGCAACGGTTGGCCGCTGGCCGAGGGCGACAGCGCCACGTTCTATGGCGGCGGAAAGGCCGGCTATACCGACTATCCCGTCTATCGCAGGGACACCGAAACGGCCTGAGGCCGCGAACGCAGGCACTGGCATCGGAAGCGGGGACCGTCCCGACATGGCGCGATCCCGCCCGTCCCGGCCCTGCTGCTGCGTCCCGAGCGACTGGCCATACGCCACGTGGTCGCCCACCTCCACCGCGATGGGCCCGAGGTGCCGGATCCGCGCCACGACCGGCCCCCGGCGGTCTCATGGACATCGCGTTCTTCGCGACATGAATACGGGTATCGCTGTCAGAAAGGCCGTCGTCCACGCAGGGCAACGGGTATGCGTCCCAGACACCAAGGATTTCAGCAGGAAATCGCGCGCCCTCTCCGGCGTCGGCTTCGGCGATCGCTGCCATCGGTATCGCGAGGGAAAGGAAACAGCTTCCAGGCAGTGTTCGAAAACGCATGACGTCCTCCATGACATTCAGCAATGCGCCGAGCCTGGCGCCGCCTCCCACAGTAAAAAGTCGGCCGTTCCCTCGTTCCATTCCGCCCGTGACGCCCCGCCAGCCCCGGGGTGCCTACCATCGGCGGGGCGCCCGCCCGGGTGCCACCACACGCATGGAGATTGACCATGAAGACCTACAACGTCGGATACCTGATCGGCAGCATCGCCACGGAGTCGATCAACCGGAAGCTCGCCAATGCGCTGTTCAAGCTGGCGCCGGAGCAGCTGGAGTTCAATGAGATCCCGTACCGCGACCTGCCGATCTACAGCTACGACTATGACGCCGACTATCCCGAGGCCGGGAAGGCCTTCAAGAAGGCGATCGAGGGCTCCGATGCGATCCTGATCGTGACGCCGGAGTACAACCGCTCGATTCCCGGCGGGCTGAAGAACGCGATCGACTGGGCCAGCCGACCCTGGGGCACGAATTCGTTCGCCAACATCCCGTCGGGCGTGATCGGCACCTCGCCCGGTGCCATCGGCACCGCGGTCGGTCAGCAGCACCTGCGCAGCATCCTGGGCTTCCTCAACTCGCCACAGATGAACTCGCCCGAGGCCTATATCCAGTTCAAGGACGGGATGCTCGATGAGGCGGGCGAGATCGCCGACGAGTCGACAGCGAAGTTCCTTGGCAACTACCTCAAGGAATTCCACGAGTTCATCGCCCGCGTGCTCACCGTGTTGCCGCGCGGCGCCTGAGTTCGATGATCGAGCTCGTCATCCAGCAGCGTCGCCGCGACCTCGGCAGCTTCGAGGTCGGCCGCGTGCTGCCCTTCGCCAGGCGCCGCATGGTCGGCCCCTACATCTTCTTCGACCGCATGGGGCCGAAGGACCTCGCGCCTGGGCTGCCGCCCGAGGCGGACGTGCGCCCGCACCCGCACATCGGCCTGTCGACCATCACCTATCTGTTCAACGGCGAGATCATGCACCGCGACAGCGTGGGCTCCGAACAGGGGATCCGCCCGGGCGAGGTCAACTGGATGACGGCCGGCCGCGGCATCACCCATTCCGAGCGCTTCGAGCGCCTGCGCCGCGAAGGCGGGCCGATCGACGGCATCCAGGCCTGGGTGGCGTTGCCGGACGCGCGCGAGGAAATGGATCCCGGCTTCTGGCATTACCCGAGCCAGGCGCTGCCGGTGTTCGACGGCGACGGCATCGTCGGTCGCCTGATCGCGGGCCGGCTGGCGGGCGTGGAGTCGCCGGTGCAGGTCGACTCGCCGCAGTTCTACGTGCACTGGCAGCTGCGCGCAGGCTCGCGGGCGTCGCTGCCGGCGGAGTACAGCGAGCGCGCGGTCTACGTTGCCAGGGGTGAGGTCGAGATCGACGGGCAGCGCGTCGAAGCCGGGAGCATGGCGGTCCTGGAGCCCGGCAAAGCGGTGACGGTGGCGGCGTTCAGCGATGCGGTGGTCATGGCGCTGGGCGGCGAGCCCGTCGGGCCGCGCTATATCGACTGGAACTTCGTGTCCTCGTCGAAGGAGCGCATCGAGCAGGCGCGCGAGGACTGGGCGGCGGGCCGGATGAAGCTGCCGGACCTGGACAACGACGAGTTCATCCCGCTGCCGCCGAAGATCGGACGGATGCGCGAGCCCGAGCCGATGTCCTGATCAGCCACCTGTGGGAGCCGCTATAGCGGCGATTCTCCGGGGCAAGCGGCAAAGGCTTTGCCGCTATAGCGGCTCCCACCAGGGCAATGCGCTCTGGCTTCGCAGCTATAGCTGCTCCCGCAGATGCGAAGGCGCGTGGTCAGGGCGCGGGTGCGAACGTGACCTTGGTGGAGATGGCGACGTCGTTCGGAATGATCGACACGTCGCCCCAGTCGCCGGCGCCCACGCCGAAGTCCAGGCGTTTGACCGTGGCGTTGCCGACCAGCACGGGCTGCGGGCCCGGGGTCCAGGTGATGGCCAGCGCCACGGGCTTTTTCACGCCGCGCAGCTCCAGGGTGCCGTCGGCGACGAAGCGGTTGTCGCCAAGGCTGCGGAAGCCGCTTGCGGTGTAGCGGGCGGTGGCGAACTTCGCGACGTTGAAGAAATCGGCGGTCTTCAGCGTGCCGTCGCGATCGCCGTTCTTCGTGTCGGCCGTGGCCAGCGGAATGGTGACGTCCAGCTTCGCGTCTTGCGGCGCCGCGGGGTCGAAGCTCAGCGTGGTCCTGAAGTCGGGGAACAGGCCGACGAAGGTCTCGCCCTGGTATTCGCTGGCGAAGCTCAGCGCGCCCGAAGACTGGACGTAGTCGGCGGCGGCGGCCGGGGCCGCGATCGCGGTGAGCATGGCGGCAAGGGCGAGGGGAAGCAGGCGGTTGCGAAGGATGCGGGTGTTCATGTCAGTGCTCCGAAGTCGGGTCGGGAGTGGCGTCGGCGCGGCGCAGCGAGGGCAGCATGCGGCGCAGGGTGTCGTCGCCCTGGAAAATGTGGTGGTAGAACGCGGCGCCGGCGTGCGCCAGCACCAGCAGGATCAGCAGCCAGAAACCGTATTCGTGCACCTGGATGGCGGTCGCGGCCAGGTCTTCGCTGCGTCCGGCGATCGAGGGCAGGTTGAACTGCTTGAACCACTGCAGCGGATAGCCGGACGCCGAGTTGAAGACCCAGCCGCTCAGCGGGATCGCGAACAGCAGCACGTACAGCGCGATGTGGGTGAGGCTTGCAATGCGCTCCTGCCACGTCGGAGTGCCCGGCACCGGCTTCGGTGCACCGGCAAACAGACGCCAGGCCACGCGCACGGCCACCAGTGCCAGCAGCGTCAGGCCCAGCGACTTGTGCAGCGCGTAGGTGTTGATTTTCGCAGGCGTCGGCGGCAGGTCGACCATGGTCAGTCCCAGCCAGGCCATCCAGCCGATCAGGACGACGATTGCCCAGTGCAGCAACATGCTGACAGGACCCCAGCGGTGCTCGGAATTTCGGATTTGCATGGCGCTGTCCCTTACTGGAGGCGTGGCAGGTCGAAGACCAGGATCTGGGCATTGTCTCCGCTGGTGATCTCCACCCGCGGCTCGTCGGCGTACAGCAGCGCGTCGCCGGCGGAGACGGCGCGGCCGTTGACCACGGCCGCACCGCGCACCACGTGCATATAGGCCAGGCGCCCGGCGGCGATGTCGAGCGTCGCCGACTCGTTGCCGTCGAACAGGCCCGCGTACATGCTCGCATCCTGGTGGATGGTGACCGAACCTTCGCTGCCGTCGCGGCTGCCGACCAGGCGCAGGCGGCCGCGCTTCTCGTCGTCGGCATAGGCCCTTTGTTCGTAGCTGGGCGCGATGCCCTGGGTGTCGGGGATGATCCAGATCTGCAGGAAGTGGGTCAGGCCTTCCTGATCGTGGTTGTACTCGGAGTGGGTCACGCCGCTGCCGGCGCTCATGCGCTGCACCTCGCCGGGCACGATCGTCGCGCTGTTGCCCATCGAATCCTTGTGCGCCAGCGCGCCGTCGATCACGTAGCTGATGATCTCCATGTCGCGGTGGCTATGGGAGCCGAACCCCTGGCCGGCCTGCACGCGGTCCTCGTTGATCACGCGCAGCGGACCCCAGTGCACGTGGTCGGGATCGTTGTAACCTGCGAAGGAGAAGCTGTGCCAGGACTCGAGCCAGCCATGCCGGGCGTGTCCACGTTCGTTGGCGGGGCGGTAGGTGATCATGATGCGGACTCCGTTGCGAATGCGACTCTGCGCGGTGGAGAGACAGTGTGATTGAGGCGATATTTGGAATAAACAGCATCATTTATCCATCATTGTTACAATTTTGTTCGCACTGGGGCCCTGGGCGCCGCCCTCTATTGCGCATGGCTCAAAAAGGAGTCTGTTCTAGATTTGTGATCTTTTGTTTCATTTGTAAGCAACTAAACACGAATACAGAACGATAGACTGTCGTCCCCCGGTTGGTGACCCGTGTCCTTCCGGTCCTTTCGATCCCACCATCATCCGCGACGCACACACCTCATCCAGGAGCCTGTCATGTCCAACCGTATTCCCTGCACCATCCTCGGCCTTGCCCTTGCCGCCGCGTCGGCCTACGCCTTTGCCGCGCCGGTGACCTACACCATCGACCCCGCCCATACCGACGTGGTCGCGCAGTGGAACCACCTCGGCTTCTCGAACCCGATCGCCCACTTCGGCCAGGTCGAAGGCACCATCACCTACGACGCCGACAACGTGGCCGCATCCAGCGTCGAGGTCATCCTGCCGCTGGCCGGTCTGTCCTCGCACGTGAAGGCGTTCGACGACCACCTGCGCAGCGACGATTTCTTCGATGCCGCCAGGTATCCGCAGGCGACCTTCAAGAGCACCGCCGTGGAATCCGCGGGCGAGGGCAAGCTCAAGATCACCGGTGACCTGACCATCAAGGACATCACGAGGCCGGTGGTGCTCGACGCCACCATCAACAAGGTCGACACCCACCCGATGACCAGCCAGCCGGCGGCAGGCTTCGATGCCGTGGCCACGCTCAAGCGCACCGACTTCGACCTGGGCATGAACGCGCCCTACGTCAGCGACGAAGTGCAGCTGCGCATCACCACCGAAGCCGCGGTGCCCAAGCAGGGCGAGTAAGCGCAGCATCCGCGGCCCGGATCCGTCCGGCGCTGGCGCCATCTGCAGGAAGGCCGCCGCATCGCGAGGTGCGGCGGCTTTTTTTGTCGGCCGGCCGCCTGCGCGGGGAGCGGGACGTGCGGCCGACGGGGAGGAATCAGCTCTTGGCGTCGAACTGCGAGGGATCGCGCGCGCAGCCGCGCAGCGCCAGGTCGATCGCGGCCAGCCCGTCACGCTCCAGGTCGATCTCGTCGGGATCCAGCAGGTGCATGCGCAGAGCGCCGCCGATGATGAAGTGCAGCGTGCGCGCGCAGCTCTCGGCGCTCATGTCGTCACGCAGCTGGCCCAGGGCGTCGGCGCGGCGGAAGGCGGCCTTGATACGTGACAGGGTCTGGTGCATGCCGGCTTTGCGCAGCGTGGCCAGGGCGTCGTCGGAAGCGGGGATCTCGCAGCGCAGTTCGAGCACCTCGAGGGTGGCGCGCACCCGCGGCGTATGCACCAGGTCGGCGAAGGCCTGGCGCATCATTTCGCGCAGGTCCAGCAGTGGCGTCTTGCCGTCGGGACGCGAGACGCGATCCAGGCCGTGGAAGAAGGGCAGGCTGACGCGGCTGATCATCGCCTCCAGCACTTCGGCCTTGTTCTTGAAGTGCCAGTAGACGGCGCCGCGGGTTACCCCGGCTCGCACTGCGATGGCTTCCAGGCTGGTGCCGGACAGGCCCTTCTCGCGGAAGCAGTCCTCGGCCGCGTCGAGGATGCCCTCGCGCGTGGCCTGCGCGTCCTCCTTGGTCCTGCGTGCCATTAACGCCTCCTGTCCGGCCGGGAGTCTAAACCCGTTGACCAACATACATTCATGTATGTATATTACACCCCGTCACCTGAAACGCCCAGCACCGATGCCGCAGCGCGGGTCCCGGTCGCTGGGCGTGCCGTTTTCCGAATCCCCACAAGGCCTTTCTCCACATGAACACGACCATTCGCCGTGCCCGCCCCATGCTTGTCGTTCTTGCCGCGGCCGTGCTCACGGCATGCAGCGGCGGCCAGCAGGGCGGAGAGCCCCCGAAGCCCGAAGTCACCGTCGCCACCCTCGAGACCCGGCCGGTGACCATCACCCGCGAGCTCCCGGGGCGGACCAATGCATGGCTGGTGGCCGAGGTCCGGCCGCAGGTCAACGGCATCGTGGCCAAGCGCCTGTTCACCGAGGGCAGCCTGGTCAAGGCCGGCGAGCCGCTGTACCAGATCGATGACGCCAGCTATCGCGCCGCGGCCAACAGTGCCCGCGCCCAGCTCAAGCGCGCCGAGGCCACCCGCACCGCCGCCCGCCTGACCGCCCACCGCACCGCGGAGCTGGTCAAGGTGTCGGCGGTCAGCAAGCAGGACCACGACAACGCCACCGCCGCGCTGGCGCAGGCCGAGGCCGATGTCGGCGCCGCCCGCGCCGCGCTCGACGCCGCCAACGTGACCCTGGGCTACGCCCGCATCACGTCGCCCATCAGCGGCCGCATCGGCAAGTCCAGCGTCACCCAGGGCGCGCTGGTTACCGCCAACCAGCCGCAGGCGCTGGCCACCGTGCAGCAGCTGGATCCGATCTATGTCGACCTCACCCAGTCCAGCACCGAACTGCTGGACCTGCGCCGGTCTTTGGAAGCCGGCCGCCTGGAAAGCACCGAGGGCATGCCGGTGACGATCCTGCTGGAGGACGGCAGCGAGTTCACGCATCCCGGCAGCCTCAAGTTCTCCGAGGTCGCCGTGGATCCGGGCACCGGCAGCTTCTCGCTGCGCGTCGAGGTGCCCAACCCAGACCACGTGCTGATGCCCGGCATGTACGTGCGCGCGAAGCTCGGCGCCGGCGTGCGCCAGAACGCGCTGCTGGTGCCGCAGCAGGGCGTGGCCCGCGATCCCAAGGGCAACACCACCGCGATGGTGGTCAACGCCGAAGGCGTGGTCGAGCAGCGCCCGGTGGTGGTCAGCCAGACCATCGGCGACCAGTGGCTGGTCGAGTCCGGCCTCGCCGCGGGCGACCGCGTGGTGGTCGAGGGCCTGCAGAAGATCGCGCCGGGCGCGGCGGTCGAAGTGACGGAAGAGGCGCGGGCGCCGCGCCTGCCTGCTGCCGCCGGCAACGAAGCCGCTGCGCGCGACGCCGGCAACGGTGCCGATGCCGCCGATGCAGCGGACACCGCCACGACCGACGCGGCCGACGCCGCCACCGCGCCCGCGCCGGCCGCGCAGGAGTAACGGAGACCCCCATGGCACGTTTCTTCATTGACCGGCCCATCTTCGCGTGGGTCATCGCGATCATCATCATGCTCGCCGGCGCGCTGTCGATCTTCAGCCTGCCGGTGTCGATGTATCCCACCGTGGCGCCGCCCAGCGTCGAGATCCGCGCCACCTATCCCGGCGCATCGGCCAAGGTGGTCGAGGACTCGGTGACCCAGATCATCGAGCAGAACATGAAGGGCCTCGACGGCCTGATGTACTTCTCCTCGCAGTCGTCCTCCAACGGCATGGCGACGATCACGCTCACCTTCGAGAGCGGCACCGACGGCGACATCGCCCAGGTGCAGGTGCAGAACAAGCTGCAGCTGGCGATGCCACTGCTGCCGCAGGAGGTCCAGCGCCAGGGGGTCAACGTCAGCAAGTCGACGTCGAGCTTCCTGCAGGTCGTCGGCTTCGTGTCCGAGGACGGCAGCATGGACAAGGTCGACATCTCCGACTACGTCGGCGCCAACATCGTCGATCCGCTCAGCCGCGTGCCGGGTGTCGGCAACATCCAGGTGTTCGGCGGCAAGTACGCCATGCGCATCTGGCTGGATCCGAACAAGCTGCACACCTACCAGCTGGCGATCCCCGAGGTCACCGCCGCGATCCAGTCGCAGAACGCCCAGGTCGCCATCGGCGCGCTCGGCGGCGCGCCGGCGATCGACGGCCAGCAGATCAACGCCACCATCAACGCCCAGGACCGGCTGCAGACCCCGGAGCAGTTCCGCGACATCATCGTGCGCAGCAACCCGGACGGCTCCGCGCTGCGCCTGGGCGACATCGCGCGCGTGGAGATGGGCACCGAGATCTACGAGTTCGACTCGCGGTACAACGGCCAGCAGGCCACCGGCGTCGCGATCTCGCTGTCCACCGGCGCCAACGCGCTGGACACCGCCGAAGGCGTGAAGCAGGCGCTGGCCGAGCTCGAGCCCAACTTTCCGCCGGGCCTGAAGGCGGTGGTGCCGTTCGACACCACGCCCTTCGTGCAGGTGTCGATCAAGGGCGTGGTCGTGACCCTGCTCGAGGCGATCGTGCTGGTGTTCCTGGTGATGTACCTGTTCCTGCAGAACTTCCGCGCCACCCTGATCCCGACGATCGCGGTGCCGGTGGTGCTGCTTGGCACCTTCGGCGTGCTCGCCGCCCTGGGCTTCTCGGTGAACATGCTGACCATGTTCGCGATGGTGCTGGCGATCGGCCTGCTGGTCGACGACGCCATCGTCGTGGTCGAGAACGTCGAGCGCATCATGTCCGAGGAAGGGCTGTCGCCGCTGGAGGCGACACGCAAGTCGATGGACCAGATCACCGGGGCGCTGGTGGGCATCGGCGTGGTGCTGTCGGCAGTGTTCGTGCCGATGGCCTTCATGTCGGGCTCCACCGGCGTGATCTACCGGCAGTTCTCGGCCACGATCGTGTCGGCAATGGTGCTGTCGGTGATCGTCGCGATCGTGCTGACCCCGGCGCTGTGCGCGACCATGCTCAAGCCGCTGAAGAAGGGCGAGCACCACGACAGCGGCCCCGGCTGGTCCGCGCGCTTCTTCGGCTGGTTCAACCGCGGCTTCGACAGGACCAGCGGCAAGTACCAGCGCGGCGTGCGCGGGATCCTCGACCGCCCGTGGCGTTTCATGGGCATCTTCGCGGCGATGGTCCTGGTGATGGGCCTGCTGTTCGTGCGCCTGCCCAGCGCCTTCCTCCCCGACGAGGACCAGGGCGTGCTGATGGCGATGATCCAGACGCCGGTCGGCGCCACCCAGGAGCGCACGCTGGAGTCGATCGCAGCGCTCGAGAAGCACTTCCTCGAGAACGAGCCCGACGCCGTGGAATCGGTATTCGCGGTGCAGGGCTTCAGCTTCGCAGGCATGGGCCAGAACACGGGCATCGCCTTCGTCAAGCTGAAGGACTGGAGCGAGCGTACCGATCCCGAACTCAGCGCCAACGCGGTCGCCGGTCGCGGCATGGCCGCGATGAGCCAGGTCAAGGACGCGCAGATCTTCGTGTTCGCGCCTCCGGCCATGCCCGAGTTGGGAATCGCCAGCGGTTACTCCTTCTACCTGCAGGACAACGGCGCCCAGGGCCATGACGCCCTGATCGCCGCGCGCAACCAGCTGCTCGGCATGGCCGGCGAGAGCGAGCTGCTGGCCAACGTGCGTCCCAACGGCCAGGAGGACACGCCGCAGCTGCGCATCGACGTCGACGTGGCCAAGGCGGGCGCGCTGGGCCTGTCGCAGGCGGCGATCAACGCGACGCTTGCGGCGGCCTGGGGCGGCCAGTACATCGACGATTTCATCGACCGCGGCCGCGTCAAGCGCGTCTACATCCAGGCCGATGCACCGTTCCGCATGACCCCGGAGGACTTCAATCTGTGGTCGGTGAAGAACGACGCCGGCGAAATGGTGCCGTTCAGCGCCTTCGGCAGCTCGCACTGGGACTATGGTTCGCCGCGCCTGGAACGCTACGACGGCGTGCCGTCGGTGGAGATCCAGGGCGAGGCCACGGCAGGCGTGTCCTCGGGCGAGGCGATGGCCGAAATCGAGCGGCTGGCCGAGCAGCTTCCGCCGGGCTTCGGCGTCGAGTGGACGGCGGTGTCCTACCAGGAGCGCGAGGCCGGCGCGCAGACGCCGATGCTGTACACGCTGTCGCTGCTGATCGTCTTCCTCTGCCTGGCGGCGCTGTACGAAAGCTGGACGGTGCCGACGGCGGTGCTGCTGGTGGCCCCGCTGGGCATCCTCGGCGCCGTGCTGGCCAACACCATCATGGGCATGGACCGCGACGTCTATTTCCAGGTGGCGATGCTGACCACGGTGGGCCTGACCAGCAAGAACGCGATCCTGATCGTGGAATTCGCCAAGGCGAACGTGGAGCAGGGCATGGAGGTGATCGCGGCGACCATGCAGGCCGTCCGCGACCGCCTGCGCCCGATCATCATGACCTCGCTGGCCTTCGGCCTGGGCGTGCTGCCGCTGGCGCTCTCCTCCGGTGCCGGTTCCGGCGCGCAGCGCGCGATCGGTACAGGCGTGGTCGGGGGCATGGTCGTCGGCACCCTGCTGGGCGTGTTCTTCATCCCGCTGTTCTTCGTGGTGATCCAGAGGATCTTCGGCGGCAAGCGCGGCGACGCGGTGGACGCGCAGCCGGCGCCGGCGGGAGCGATCGAGCATGAATAAGCACGCAAGCCTTGCGCTGGCCCTGGCGGCGGTCCTCGCCGCCAGCGGCTGCGCCACCCTGGCTCCGGCCACGCCCGACGCGCAGGCCGGCATCCCCGCCGCGTGGCCGATGCCCGAAGTGACGCCGGCAGCGACTGTTGCCGGCAACGACAACGGCACCGGCGCTGGCGCCGCTGCCAGTGCCGACAGCGGCGGCGCGGCACTGCCGATGGCCGACGTCGGCTGGCGCGACTTCTTCGCCGACCCGCGGCTGGAAGGCGTGGTCGCGCTGGCGCTCGACAACAACCGCGACCTGCGCGTGGCCATCCTCAACGTCGAGCGTGCGCGCTCGCAGTACCGGATCCAGCGCGCCGACCGGCTGCCGTCGATCGGCGCGGAAGCGATGCTCGAGCGCGTGGGCGGCGACATTCCGGTCACGGAGCAGTACACCGCGGGCCTCGGCCTTGCGGCATTCGAACTCGACCTGTTCGGTCGCGTGCGCAACCTCAGTGAGTCGGCGCTGCAGCAGTACCTTGCCACCGAAGAAGCGCAGCGCGCGGCGCAGCTGTCGCTGGTCGCCGAGGTCGCCGGCACATGGCTGGCGCTGGCCGCCGACCAGGAGCAGCTGCGGCTGTCCGAGGCCGCACTGGACACCTATCGGCAGACGCTCGACCTGAGCAGCAAGCGTTTCGAGTACGGCGCCACCTCGGCGCTGGAGCTCGAGCAGGTGCGCACCCAGGTGGCCACCGCCCGCGCCGACGTCGCCCGCCTCACGGGCCAGGTGCAGCAGGACCGCAACGCGCTCAACCTGCTGGCCGGCGCGCGGGTCGCCCCGGAGCTGCTTCCGGATGCCACCGTGGGGCCGGTCACCGGTCTCGCGGCCGTCCCGGCCGGCCTCGACGCGGAGGTGCTCCTGCGCCGTCCCGATGTGGTCGCGGCGGAACACCGGCTGCTGGCCGCCAGCGCCAACATCGGCGCGGCGCGCGCGGCATTCTTTCCGTCGATCACGCTGACCGGGAGCGTCGGTTCGGCCAGCGACGAACTGTCGGGGCTGTTCGACAGCGGCACGCGGCTGTGGAACTTCATGCCGCGGATCAACCTGCCCATCTTCCAGGGCGGTCGCCTGAAGGCCGCGCTGGGCATGGCCACCGCCGATCGCGACATCGCGCTCGCGCAGTACGAACAGGCCATCCAGTCCGGCTTCCGCGAAGTCGCCGATGCGCTGGTGCTGTCGCAGACCCTGGCGGCGCAGGTCGCCGCGCAGCAGGACCTGGTGGATGCCGCCACCCGGGCCGAGTCGCTGGCGCGCGTGCGCTTCGAGGCCGGCTTCGACAGCTATCTGTCGCAGCTCGACGCCCAGCGCACGCTGTACAGCGCACAGCAGGCGCTGGTGGCCACGCGCCTGGCCGAACAGGCCAATCGCGTCACCCTGTATCGCGTGCTGGGCGGTGGCTGGCTGGAAGACAGCGCGCCGCCGCAGGGTACCGGTCAAGACTGAGCCGCTGCGACCTTCATCTCCGGCCGTCGCCTGGCCTGCCCTTGCAGGAGCAGCTATAGCTGCTCCTGCAGCGACTCGGGGCATCAGTGCCCGCGGGCGGGATCGCCGTCGTCTTCAGCAGGCGGCGGTGGCAGGCCCAGATCGCTGGGCGCGGGCCGCGTGCCGGTTGCGGCGGCATGCCCCTGGTGCGCGCGCTGCAGGTCCTGCTGCAGCAGGTCGGGCCGCTTCACCATCGCCTTGAAGCGCGGCTCCAGCGCATCGACGCGCGCCTGGCTGGCGCGCAGCTGGTCGAACACCGCGCGCCGCACCGGCAGCGCGACGCCGGGCGAGAGCGACAGGTAGTCGGCGACCTTCTGCCGCAGTGCCGACACCGCCACCTTCGCCTTGCCCTTGGCGCTGGTCAGCGAGGCCACCACGGTCACCAGCAGGATCGCCACGATCACCACCAGCGAGGTCCAGGTGCCGATTTCGATCACGGGCACCGGCTGGCCATCGTTGATGAAGGGCAGGTTGTTCTCGTGCAGCGCATGCAGCACCAGCTTGATGCCGATGAAGGCCAGCACCGCCGCCAGGCCGATCGAGAGGTAGACCAGCCGCTCCAGCAGCCCGCCGACCAGGAAGTACAGCTGGCGCAGGCCGAGCAGCGAGAATGCGGTTGCCGTGAACACGATGAAGACGTTCTGGGTCAGGCCGAAGATCGCCGGGATCGAGTCGAAGGCGAACAGGATGTCGGTGCCGCCGATGGCCAGCATCACCAGCAGCATCGGCGTCAGCGCGCGCTTGCCCTGCCAGGTGGTGAACAGCCTGTCGCCGTCGAAGTGGGGGCTGGAATGGAACATCCGCCGCACCACGCGGACCACGATGTTGGGCGTGTCCTCGGCGTGGTCGTCGGGCGCCAGCAGGTTGCCCGCGGTGATCAGCAGCGCCAGGCCAAACAGGTAGAACACCCAGGCGAAGTTGTCGATCAGGGCCGCGCCCAGCAGGATGAACACCGTGCGTGCCACCAGCGCAAAGGTGATCCCGAACAGCAGCACCTTCTGCTGGTATTCGCGCGGGACCTTGAAGCTGGACATGATCACCAGGAACACGAAGACGTTGTCGATCGACAGCGCCTTCTCTGTGATGTAGCCCGAGAAATATTCCGCGCCCATGTCGGCGCCGCCCCAGGTCCAGACCGCCGCGCCGAACAGCAGCGCGATGCCGACGTACAGCGCCGACCAGATGGTGGCTTCGCGTAGCGTCGGCGCGTGGGCCTTTCGCACGTGGAAAAAATAGTCGAACGCCAGCAGGCCGATGATCAGGGCGATCGTGGCTTCCCAGACAAGCGGGGTGGTTGTCGGCATCGGGGTCCCGTGGGTGTTCAGCGCGGGGAGCATTGCACGTCGGGCATGGCTGGAGCGTCACGGCGCGGCGCAGGAAGCGTTAGTCATGCGTGAAGGCCGCCGGTGTGCGCAGGCTATATTCCCGCGCCATCCCCCGACCCCCGGCAATCACCGTGTATCGACGAGACCTCCTGCTGGCAGGCCTGGCCCTGCCGGCGGCCTTCATGCTGCCCGGTCGCGCCTTGGCCGCCACCGGCGGCGGCACCGCGTTCGACGACGCCACGGTGCCGGCGCTGGCCGCCGCACTCGCCGCGACGGCGTACCGCGCCCCACCACGCGAGCTTCCCGCCGCGCTCGAGGCCATCGGCTACGACCGCTACCGCGACTACCGCTACAGGCCGGAACGCGCGCTGTGGCACGATCAGGCGCGTGGCTTCGAGGCGCAGTTCTTCCATCGCGGCTACATGTTCCGCGACCGCGTGGACATGCATGTCGTCGATGGAGGGCGCAGCCGGCCGTTCCCGTACTCGCCGTCGCTTTTCCGCTTCGACCACGGCGCGCCCGCGCCGGCCGCCGGCGCCGACCTGGGCTTCGCGGGCTTCCGCCTGCATGCCACGGGAAGCGGTGGGCTGGACGAGTTCGCGTCCTTCCTTGGCGCAAGCTACTTTCGCGCGGTCGCGCGCGGCCTGGGTTACGGACTCTCGGCGCGCGGCCTGGCGCTGGGCAGCGGCGACCCGGGGCCCGAGGAGTTCCCGCTGTTCCGCGCGTTCTGGCTGGAGTCTCCGGCCGCCGGCGCGGGGCAGGTGGTGGTGCATGCGCTGCTGGACTCGCCCAGCGTGGCCGGTGCGTTCCGCTTCGCGATCACGCCCGGCGACGAGACCGTGTTCGACGTCGACGCCCGTCTGTATCCACGCGTGGACCTGGCCACCGCCGGCATCGCGCCGCTGACCAGCATGTACGAGTTCGACGCGCATGATCGCGCGGACATCGACGACCCGCGGCCGGCGGTGCACGACTCGGATGTCCTGGCCCTGCTCACCGGCAGCGGCGAGCAGGCCTCGCGCCCGCTGCGCAACCCGCGCACGGTCGAACACAGCGGCTTCCAGGGCCGCGACCCGTGCGGCTTCGGCCTGGTGCAACGCAAGCGCCACTTCGAGGATTACCAGGATCTCGAGGCCGGCTACGAAAAGCGCGCCAGCTGCTGGATCGAACCGCTTGATTCCTGGGGCGAGGGCGAGGTCCACCTGGTCGAGATCCCGACCACCAACGAATACGCCGACAACATCGTCGCCTTCTGGCGTCCGGCCGCCCCCCTGGCTGCGGGCCGCGAGCACCGCTGGCGCTACCGGCTGCACTGGGCCGCCGATCACGGTTGGAACCCGGGCCTGGCGCGCGTGGTGGCCACCCGCAGCGGTGCGCTGGACCGCGCGCCGGGCCGCCAGTACCTGATCGACTTCGCAGGCGGGGCATTGCCGCAGAGCGATGGCGGCGTGCGCGTCCAGGCAAGCGCCAGCGCTGGCGCGCTCAGCAACGCGGTGGCCTACCGCAACCCCCACGGCAGCGGCTGGCGGGTGGGTTTCGAACTCGAGCACGGCGATCCAGGGCACGGCGATGCAGCGGCGGTTGAAATGCGGCTGTGGCTTGCAGGCGACAGCGGGCGCCTGACCGAAACCTGGCTGTCGCGATGGACACCGTGAGCCCTTCCGCAGCCCTGCCTGGCGGTGCGGTCGCACTGCATCCCGCGCTGCCACCGCTGCCGCCCGAGGCGCCGCTGGACATGCCGGTGCAGGCGCTCGACCGCGGCACCACCAGCAACCCGTTGCGCCCGACCACGCCGCCGAACATGGCCTGGCGCCGCTTCGCCGTGATCGCCGCCGCCGCGCTGCTGACCGCCATCGCCACCTACCAGCTGTGGTGGCTGCTGCGCGGCGACGGCATCGATCCGCTCGAGGGCACGATGCTGGTGCTGTTCGTCGGCCTGTTCGCCTGGATCGTGCAGGCCTTCGTGGGTGCGATCGCCGGCTTCGTGCTGCTGCTGCAGCGGCGGCCGCTGCGCATGGGCATGAGCGCGCACGGCCCGCTGCCGGCGCTCGCCACGCGTACCGCGCTGCTGGTGCCGATCTACAACGAGGATCCCGCGCGGCTGATGGCCGGCGTCCAGGCCATGCACGAGTCGCTGGCGACCACCGGGCAGCTCGAGCGCTTCGACTTTTTCGTGCTCAGCGATACGCGCAGTTCCGCCATCCAGGCGGAAGAAGCGGCGACGTTCCTCGCCCTGTGCGAACGCCTGGGGCCAGGTGCGCGCGTGTACTACCGCCTGCGCGACGACAACAGCGAGCGCAAGGCCGGCAACATCGCCGACTGGGTGCGGCGCTGGGGCGGCGCCTGGCCGCAGTTCCTGATCCTCGACGCCGACAGCGTGATGGATGGCGGCACCCTGGTGCGCCTGGCCGCGGCGATGGAGCGCCACGACGACGTCGCGCTGATCCAGACCCTGCCGGTGATCGTCAACGGCAACACCCTGTTCGCGCGCATGCAGCAGTTCGCCGGCCGCGTGTACGGACCGGTGATCGCCTATGGGGTGGCCTGGTGGCACGGTGCCGAGAGCAACTACTGGGGCCACAACGCGATGATCCGCACGCGCGCCTTCGCCGGATGCGCCGGCCTGCCGGAGCTGCGCGGGGTGAAGCCCTTCGCCGGGACCGTGCTCAGCCACGATTTCGTGGAGGCCGCGCTGATGCGCCGCGGCGGCTGGGCGCTGCACATGATCCCGGGCCTGGGGGGCAGCTACGAGGAGGGCCCGCCATCGCTCACCGACATGCTGGTGCGCGACCGCCGCTGGTGCCAGGGCAACCTGCAGCACGGCGCGGTGCTGCCCGCGCGCGGCCTGCACTGGGTCAGCCGCTGGCACCTGCTGATCGGCATCGGCCATTACTTCACCGCGCCGATGTGGGCGATGCTGATGATCGTGGGCGTGTCGATCCCGCTGCTGCACGCCGGATTCTCCTGGGGACAGTTCTCGCTTGAAGGCTTCTCGCCCACGGCCTACTGGCGCGAACAGGACGCGAACCGCTTCATCGGCGTGTTCGTGGCGACCATGACCATGCTGCTGTCGCCCAAGCTCATGGGCTACCTGGCCACGGTGGTCGACCCGGCGATGCGCCGCGGCTGCGGCGGTGCGTGGCGGACCTTCGTCGGGATGCTGTTGGAGACCCTGCTGGCCGCCCTGATGGCCCCGGTGACCATGTACGTGCAGTCGCGCGGCGTGGCCGGCGTGCTGGCGGGCAAGGACTCGGGCTGGGAATCGCAGCGCCGCGACGACGGCACGCTGCCGCTGCGCGAGCTGCTGCGGCTGTATGGCGGACTGACGCTCGCGGGCCTGGTCGCCGGCGTGGCCGCGTGGATGGTCTCGCCGGCGCTGGCGGCGTGGATGTCACCGGTCATCCTCGGCCTGGTGCTGGCGATCCCCATCGTCGCCCTGGGTGCGTCGCGTGCGGCGGGGCAATGGCTGCGCAGGCGACGCATCTTTGCAACGCCCGAAGAGCTGGCACCGCCACCGGTGCTGGTGCGCGCGACCGAGCTGCGCGCGGAGCACCCGGACCAGACAGCCTGATCGTCGGCGGCGTGGCGGCGGCGCGACACGGCGGGCCGCCCCGGCAGCGCCATGCATAATGGCGCGCCAACCGTATCGAGGCTTGCCATGCTGCTTGACTGCATCGAGCGCGAGACCGGGCCAAGCCCGGCCTGGAGCATCATCTGGCTGCACGGCCTGGGCGCCGACGGCGGCGACTTCGTGCCGATCGTGCCCGAACTCGTGCGCCCGGACTGGCCGGCGCTGCGCTTCGTGTTCCCGCACGCGCCGGTGCGCCCGGTGACGATCAACAACCGCGTGCCGATGCGCGCCTGGTACGACATCGTCGACATCGACCTGGCCAATCGCGCCGACGAAACCGGCGTGTCCGAATCGATGGTCCAGGTCGAGGCGCTCATCGCGCGCGAGGTCGAACGTGGCGTGCCGCGTTCGCGCGTCGTGCTGGCCGGATTCTCGCAGGGCGGCGCCGTGACCCTGGCCGCGGGCCTGCGCAGCGCCGAACCGCTTGCCGGCCTGGTCGCGCTGTCCACCTACGTGCCCTCCGCGAACAAGGCCCGCGATGCGTTGGCCGCCGGCGCCGAAAAGCAGCCGGTGTTCATCGGCCATGGCAGCCAGGATCCGGTGGTGCCGTTCCAGGCCGGGCAGCAGAGCGCGGCGCTGCTGCGCGAGCTGGGTTTCACGGTCGACTGGCACGCCTACCCGATGCCGCACTCGGTCTGCGCCGAGGAGATCCGCGACCTCGGCGACTGGCTGGCGCGACGGTTCGCGGCGGGCTGAGGTCCGTGGGCACGATGCGCGCCGAGGAGCCGTGGCTGCCCGACCTGTGCCGGCTGCCGCGGCTGGCGGCGATGCTCGGCATCGCCCAGCTGGTGGTCGTGGTGGTGGTGCTGGTGCCCGACGCCGGCACGCGCTGGGACCTGCCGCGCGTGCTGTCCACCAGCGGCTTCGCGCTGTGGCTGGCGCTGTCGGTGTCGGTGCTGCTGTGCGTGTCGCGGCGCGGGTTGTCGCGCCTGCCGCGGCGCACTGGCGCGCTGGTCGCGGTGGCGCTTGCCGCGGCGGTCGCCGGCGTCGTGGCGACGGTGGTGCATGCGCTGTTCGCCAGCGTCGGCGAAGCGGGGGCCTGGCCATCGGCGATGCGCTTCGTCACCGGTTCGGCCGGCGTGGTCACCCTGATCACCGCGCTCGCGCTGCGCTACTTCTACGTCATCGACCGCTGGCAGGCGCAGCTGGCGGCGCATGCGCGCGCCGAGGCCGACGCGCTGCAGGCGCGCATCCGCCCGCACTTCCTGTTCAACAGCATGAACATGATCGCCACCCTGCTGAAGCGCGACCCCGAGGTCGCCGAACGCGCGGTGCTCGATCTGTCCGACCTGTTCCGCGCCGCGCTCGGTGCCGGCGAGGGCGACTCCTCGCTGGCCGAGGAAGTGCGGCTGGTCGAACACTACCTCCGCATCGAGCAGCTGCGCCTGGGCGAGCGCCTGCGCGTGGATTGGCGGCGCGAAGAGCCGCTGCCCTGGGACCTGCCGATGCCGAGGCTGGTGCTGCAGCCGCTGCTCGAGAACGCGGTGCTGCACGGCATCTCGCGGCTGCCCGAGGGCGGCACGGTGGAGATCGCGCTGGCCGCGGATGACGACGCGCTGCGGATCAGCGTGCGCAATCCATCGCTGCCGCCGGACGCGCCGGGCGTGCACGGCGCGGGGCACGCGCAGCGCAGCATCGAGCATCGCCTGGAATATGCCTTCGGCCGCGCCGCGCGCATGGCCTGCGGCTGGGACGCAGGCTACTATGCCTGCGAGCTGCAGCTGCCGCTGGGCGGGCTGTCGCCGGGAGCGGGGGGGAGGAGGACGCCATGAAGGTGGTCATCGCCGACGACGAGCCGCTGGCCCGCGAGCGCCTGCGCAGCCTGCTGGCCGCGCACGCCGGCATCGACGTGGTCGCCGAAGCCGGCGACGGCCGCAGCGCACTCCAGGCCTGCGCCGAACACGAGCCCGACCTGGTGCTGCTCGACATCGCCATGCCCGGGATCGACGGTCTCGAGGCCGCGCGCCACCTGTCGGCCTTCGAGCCACGTCCGGCGGTGGTGTTCTGCACCGCCTACGACGCCCACGCGCTGTCCGCCTTCGACGCCGCCGCCGTCGACTACCTGGTCAAGCCCGTGCGCCCCGAGCGCCTGCAGGCGGCCATCGACCGCGTGCGCACCTTCGCGGCGGGGCTTGAACGCAGCCGCGGCGACGGCGGCGGCAAGCGGCGCACCCACCTGTGCGCGCGCCTGCGCGGCAGCCTGCGCCTGATCCCGATCGAGGACATCCACTACCTGCAGGCCGAGGAGAAATACGTGGTGGTCCACCACGCCCGCGGCGAGGACCTGATCGAGGAATCACTGAAATCGCTGGAAGAGGAGTTCGGCGATCGCTTCCTGCGCATCCACCGCAACTGCCTGGTCGCGCGCCACGAGCTGGTCGAACTGCGCCGCGATCCGGAGGGCCATGTGCACGCCATCCTCCGCCACGGCGCCCAGCCGCTGGAAGTCAGCCGGCGCTGCGTGGCGCCGCTGCGCGAGGCCTTGCGGCTGCTCTGACGCCCGGTCGGGGATAATGCCCCCATGACCACCCTCCGCATCGCCACCCGCAAAAGCCCGCTCGCCCTGTGGCAGAGCGAACACGTCGCCGACCTGCTGCGCGCCGCCCACCCCGGCATCGAGGTCGAACTCGTGCCCATGTCCACCCGCGGCGACGAAGTGCTGGACCGCTCGCTGGCGGCGATCGGTGGCAAGGGCCTGTTCCTGAAGGAGCTCGAGCTGGCGATGCTGCGCGGCGAGGCCGACTGCGCGGTGCATTCGCTGAAGGACGTGCCGATGGAGATCGACGCGCCGTTCGCGCTGCCGGCCTTCCTTGAGCGTGCCGACCATGCAGACGCCTTCATCAGCAGCCAGTTCGCGACCTTCGACGCGCTGCCGCCGGGTGCCTGCGTCGGCACTTCGTCACTGCGCAGGCAGGCGCAGCTGCGCGCGCTGCGGCCGGACCTCGAGATCCGCGACCTGCGCGGCAATGTCAATACGCGGCTGGCGAAGCTCGATGCCGGCGAGCACGACGCGATCATCCTCGCCTGCGCGGGGCTTGAGCGGCTGGGCCTGGGCGAACGCATCCGCGCGCGGCTGGACGCGCCGGAGTGGCTGCCGGCGCCTGCGCAGGGCGTGATCGCGATCGAGTGCCGCGGCGATGACGAAACGGTCATGGCGCTGTGCCGCGGGCTGGACCACGCGCATACGCGCACCTGTGCGTCCGCGGAGCGCGCGCTGAACCTGGCGCTGCACGGCAGCTGCCACGTGCCGGTGGCGGCGTTCGCGCAGCTGGACGGAAACCGGCTGTGGCTGCAGGCGCTGGTGGGTTCGGCCAGCGACGGGCGCGCGGTTCGGGCGGAGGCCGAAGGGCCGGCGTCGGAGCCCGACGCGCTGGGTCGCGAGGTCGCGGCGAAGCTGCTGGCCGGCGGGGCCGGGGAGTTCCTGCCGCCGCGCTAGAACCGGTACTTCACGTGCATCGAGCCTTCGGTGTCCGTTGCGCCGCTGCCGCCATTGCCCGCGCTGTCATGGCGCAGCTCGAAGTTCGAATGCAGCGTCCACTGGTCCTGCAGCTTCAGGTCCAGGCCGATCACCTGCCGGGTGGTGGTGTTGAACCTGCCGGCTTCCACCAGCAGGTTCTGGGTGAGCAGGGCGCGATCGGCAATGCTCTGGCGCAGCTCGAGCCGGCCGCGGGCGATCATGCCCTCGCCGGCGGTGCCGTAGTCGGCGTAGGGCTGCAGGCGGTAGCCGGTGCCGAATTCGAGCTTGACGTTGGTGTCGGGCGTGCGCACGGCCTCGTAGCCGAACCCTGCGGTGAAGCGCGAGTGGCTGCCGTGGTTGATCCGCCAGTCGCGGCGCGAGGCCGGCGAATACAGCGGGTAGCGGCGCGCGGCGATCGCCGGCAGGCGCATCGGCACCAGCGGGTCGACGCTGCCGGGTGTCTTCGGCTGCTTGATGCGCGTGAACCGGTTCGGTGCCTGCCAGGCGGCGTCCTCGCAGACCAGGCGGTAGCAGGGGCGGCGCAGGTCGGCGCGGCCCGCCGCCAGGGCGACCATCGCCGGCTCGCCCGGGGATTCCGGCAAGGGCTGGATGAATACGGGCGGGGCGGCAAGCGCCAGCCAGAGGGCCGCAAGCATGGGTCGGTCCGGTGGAAACGGTTACACCGCGACATTATCGCGGGCATCGGTGGCCGTTCCAAGGCGGCGGCCAGGGTCCGGTTCAGTAATAGGCGCTGACCACGTGGCGGGCCTGGGCGAAGAACAGCCAGCGTTCGGCGAAGGCGCCCGCCAGCAGCCCCAGCGCGGCCAGCAGCGTGGCCGCCAGCGCCGGGATCCAGCCGAGCGCCATCAGCAGCGTGGCCAGCAGCGGCACGGCGACCAGCCCGGCCAGTGCCGCCCGCCGCAGCCGCGTCGCATGCCGGCGCGCGAGCTCGAACACCATGTCGCGGGTGATGTAGTTCGCTTCGGTGTGCGGGCGTTCGAACACGCGGACCTCGCGGGCGGGCAGGCCGACCGCGGCGCCGCGGGTGGCCGGCGCGGGCTCGCCGTCGATGGCACGCCAGTACAGCCACTTGAGCACCGCGAGCACCAGCCCGAACAGCGCCAGGGTCGGCAGCATGCCGGCCGGACCCTGGCCGTGCAGCATCGCCGCCATGGACACCAGCTGCAGGGCCAGTCCCGTCAACAGCGCGAACAGCAGGTACACCGGCAGCACCAGAGGGTGCCGCCATGCCGGGATCGGCTTCAGCGAGGCGTAGATCATCGCCGTGCAGGCCACGGTGGCCAGCGCCAGCGCGGCCAGCAGCAGGCCCAGGCAGGCGAGCCAGGCGGCGCGCGTGGCGCCGGGCTGCATCCACAGCAGCAGCGCCATCGCGGCGGCTGCCGGCGGCGCGGTGGCCACCGCCAGCACGCCCTCGCGCGACAGCCACGAGCTGCGCCACTGGCTGAATGCGCGCCAGGCGCGGCCGGGCTTGCCCAGGTGGGCCAGCGAGCAGAGCAGGCCGATGGTCGACAGCAGCAGGCCCAGGCCGAGACCGGCCAGCTGCACGCCTTCCAGCGCAGGCGACAGGCCGCCGCGCAGCGCCAGCATGGCGATGGTCAGCCCCGACCAGGCGAGCAGGCCGTAGCCGGCGCCGGACAGGGTGGTGAAGAAAATGACCGACAGGGAGGGATGCATCGGGTGTCAGCGCCTCAGCATGCGGTTGAGCCAGTGCAGCGGCGAAGCCGCGCGCGTGGGCGCGGGGGCGCCCGCGTCGCCGCCGTTGCCGCCGTCGCGCCGCGGACGCGGCGGGAGGTAACGGTTCACCGGCTGGTAACCGAGTTCGGGCATCAGCGCCACGCCACCGCGATCGGCCACCAGCTTCGACACGTCGGAGTCCGGATCGCCCAGGTCGCCGAAGTGGCGCGCGCGCGTGGGGCAGGCCTGCACGCAGGCCGGCACGCGCTCGGACTCATCCAGGTGTTCGTTGTAGATGCGGTCCACGCACAGGGTGCATTTCTTCATCACCCCTTCCACCGGGCTGTATTCGCGGGCGCCGTAGGGGCAGGCCCAGCTGCAGAGCTTGCAGCCGATGCACTTGTCCTCGTCGACCAGCACGATCCCATCCTCGGCGCGCTTGTAGCTGGCGCCGGTGGGGCAGACGGTGACGCAGGCCGGCGTCTCGCAGTGCAGGCAGCTGCGCGGGAAGTGCAGGGTCATCGCGGGCTGGTCCGCGTCCGCCGCCACTTCGTAGCTGTGCACGCGGTTGAACCACACCCCGTCCGGATCCTTTCCGTAGGGGCGCTCGTCGGTCAGGGGCCCGGCGATGCCGCCGGAGTTCCACTCCTTGCAGCTGGTCGCGCAGGCGTGGCAGCCCACGCATGTGTCGAGGTCGATCACCAGGCCCAGCTTCCTGGTCGACGGTGGCGGCAGGTCGGTCACGGCAGGCTCATGCGCTGAAGGGGAAGTAGCGCGGGATCAGCACCACCGCCATCACGATGAAGATGACGTTCAAGGGCAGGCCGACCTTCACGAAGTCGCGGAAGCGGTACCCGCCCGCGGCGTAGACCATGGTGTTGGTCTGGTAGCTGATGGGCGTGGCGAAGCTGGTGGACGCGGCAAAGGCCACCGCGACCAGGAAGGGCTTGCTGTCGAGGCCGAGCGACTCGGCGGTGGCGATCGCGATCGGCACCACCACCGCCGCCGACGCGTTGTTGCTCATGATCTCGGTCAGGACCGAGGTCAGCACGTAGATCACCGCCAGGGTCGCGACTGGCCCGAAACCCCCGAACAGCCCGATCGAAAAGTCCGCGATAAGGGCCGCCGCACCGCTGTTCTGCAGGGCGATGCCCAGCGGCAGCACGCCGGCCAGCAGCAGCACCACGCGCCAGTCGATCGCCGCGTACGCGTCTTCCGGCTCAAGCACGCGCAGCAGCAGCAGCATGCAGCAGCCGATGATCGCCGAAGCGACGATGCTCATCAGCCCGGCGGCGGCCGCCACCACCACCGCCACCAGGATGCCCAGCGCCAACAGCGAGCGGCGGATCGAGGTGCGCGCCTGCTCGCGCTGGCCCAGCACCACCAGGCCCGGGTCGGCGCGCATCAGGTCTAGCGCGCCTTCCGGGGCATCGAGCAGCAGCACGTCGCCGACCGCCAGCGGCACGTGGTCCAGCGGCTGCCGGGTGGACAGGCGGTGCCGGTGCAGGCCCTGCACGCGGGCGTGGTAGGTGTGTGCGAAGCGCAGGCTGGCCAGGGTGTGCCCGACCAGGTGCGAGCTTGGCGCGACCATGACTTCGGCGTGCACGCGCCCGTCCTCGTCGTCGCCTTCAAGGTCGCCGGCCACGTCGTCGTGGCGCAGCTTGAGCTTGCGTCGCGCGGCCTCGATGTCGGTCCAGTTGCCGCGCACCAGCAGGCGGTCGCCGGCCTCGATGCCGGTGCCGCGCGGCGAGGGCACGGCGGTGCGGCCGCGGAAGATCTCCAGCACCACCACGTCACCGCTGTCGTCGGGCAGGAGCTCGCTGCCGCGCTTGCCGATGGCACCGGACTTCTCCGAAACCAGCAGTTCGACCACGTAGCGGCCGGCGTGGCCGCTGTCGGCCTGCTGCGGAACGCCCAGGTCGGGCAGCAGGAAGCGGCGCGCGATCATCAGGTACACCGTGCCCACCACCACGAAGATGCTGCCGAGCTGGCTGAACTCGAAGATGGTGAATCCTTCGTGCCCCGCCTGTCGCGCCATGGAGTCCACCAGCAGGTTGGTGGAGGTGCCGATCAGGGTGCATACGCCGCCGAACTGGGCCGCGTACGACAGCGGGATCAGGAACTTCGACGGCGGCAGGTTGTTGGCCACCGCGGCGGCGATGATCAGCGGCAGGAACACGGCAACCGCCGCGGTGTTGTTGATGAAGGCCGACACCAATGCGGTCAGCAGCATCATCACCAGTGCGAGCAGCCAGCCCCAGCGGATGCGCGCGATGGTCTCGCCAAGCCGGTTGAGCGAACCACTCTGCTGCAGCCCTGCGCTGAGCACGAACATCGCCGCCACCGTGACCGTGGCCGGGCTGCTGAAGCCCGACAGCGCTTCCTCGGTGCTGACCAGGCGCAGGGTGAGCAGGGCGGCCAGCACCAGCATCGCCACCACTTCGGGCGGCATCTTCTCGCTGATGAACAGTGCGACCGCGCCGGCGACCACCAGGAAGGTGAGCAGCATGTCCGGCGTCATCGCGGGCGGGCCCCGTAGCGCAGCGGGCCCGCGGGCGTATCGCCCAGTTCCAGGACTTCGAACTGCGGCTGCGACAGCGGCCCGGGCGCGTCCGCGCGGCGCAGGCCCACGCGCAGGTCGAACCAGGCCGCCTGGCCGGTGACCGGGTCGGCGTTGGCATAGTCGCCGCGCGGGGTGATGTCGGAGATCAGGTGGTTGAGCAGGAAGCCTTCCCGGCCCTCCGGCGCGTCCCTGTCGAGCCGCCACGCGCCGCGGCGCTTGCCGATCGCGTTCCAGGTCCAGAGGGTGTCGGGCTGCACGTTGGCGGCGAACTTCGCCTGCACCGTGATCTCGCCCAGGTGCGAGCTGACCACCACGTGGTCCTCGTCGCCGATGCCGTGGCGGGCGCCGGTGTCGGGATGCATGTACAGCCAGTTGCGCGCGGCGATCTGCCGCAGCCAGGCGTTCTGCGAGCCCCAGGAGTGGTACATGAACATCGGCCGCTGGGTGATGGCGTGCAGCGGGAAGGCATCGCCGTCCACCTGCGCCTGCTCGAAGGGCGTGTACCACATCGGCAGCGGGTCGAAGTAGGTCGCCACGCGCTCGCGGTGCTCGTCCGGCGGCTGGTGCGCGCCATGGCCCTGCGCGGCAAGGCGGAAGGTCTGCAGCTGCTCGGCGTACATGTGCAGGGTGATCGGCGCGTTGGAGCCGATGAAGCCCAGGCCGTGCGCCCAGTCCAGGTAGGCGCGGTTGGACATCTTGAAGTAGCGCGCCTGCTCGGGCACCTCTTCGCGCCAGAAGCCGCCGTTGTCGATGTAGCGCTGCAGCTGGTCGGGATTGGGCGCGCCCTTGCCCTGCAGCGTTCCGTCCCCGCCGCGCCAGCCGGCAAGCAGGCCGACGCCGGGCGTGCGCTCGTGGCGCACGATGTAATCGGCATAGTCGCGATACCGCGGCGAGCCGTCGGCGTTCACCATGCCGGGCAGGCCAAGGCGGGCGCCAAGGTCCAGCAGCACCGACTGGAAGCCGCGCACGTCGCGCACGCGGCCGTCCTTGTCGGGCTGCGTGGCCGGGTCGAACAGCGGCTGGCGGATCGCATCGGCTGCACCGTCGGCGTCGGAGATCGGCCGGTCCAGCATGCTGATCGCGTCGAAGCGCTCGAGGTAGGTGGTGTCGGGCAGTACCAGGTCGGCGTAGGCCACCATCTCGGAGGCATAGGCATCGGAATAGATGATGCGCGGGATGCGGTATTCGCCGTCATCGTCCCTGTCGGTCAGCCAGCCGATGGTCTCGCGCGTGTTCATCGACGAGTTCCACGCCATGTTGGCCATGAACATCATCAGCGTGTCGATGCGGTGCGGGTCGCCGGCGTGGGCGTTGCGCAGCAGGGTGTGCATCATCCCGTGCGCGGACAGCGGATAGGCCCAGGAATAGGCGTGGTCGATGCGCCGCGGCCGGCCCTCGTCGTCGACCAGCAGGTCTTCGGGGCCGTGCACGAAACCGAGCGGGCCGGCGTCGAGGCTGCCGTCCTCGCGACGCGCCTTGCCGGGCCGGTTGGGCGGCGGGATCGGCTTTGGATACGGCGCCTGGTAGCGGAACGAACCCGGTGCGTCCACCGCGCCCAGCAGCAGCTGCAACAGGTGCAGCGCGCGGCAGGTGTGGAAGCCGTTGGAATGCGCGCTGATGCCGCGCATCGCGTGCAGCGACACCGGGCGGCCGACCATCTCCGCGTGTTCGCGCCCCCAGGCATCGGTCCACGGGACGGGCAGGCTGAGGTTCGAGTCGAACGCGGCCTCGGCGAGTTCGCGCGCGATCCGGCGGATGGTCCCGGCGGGGATGCCGCAGCGGTCGGCCACGGCATCGGGCGCGTACTGCGGATCGAGGTAGCGTTCGGCAACGAGCTGGAATGCCGGCACCGCGGTGCGGCCGTCGGGCAGCGTGTATTCGCCAACGACCGCGGGGCAGATATCGGGCGTGTCGGCGCGCTGGACCCCGTCTCCTGCCTGCGCGGACTCCGCCCAGCACAGCGCCCGCCCTTCGCCATCGCGCGCGAACATGCCGTCCTCCGCGCCGCCCGGATCCTTCACCACCAGCCAGTGCGCATCCGCATGCCGCACCAGGTAGTCGAGGTCGATGCGGTCCATCCGCAGCAGCTCGTGGATCAGCGCGAATGCGAACAGTCCGTCGGTCCCCGGCCGGATCCCGATCCACTCATCGGCGATCGCACCGTAGCCGGTGCGCACCGGGTTCACCGCCACGATCTTGGCGCCGCGCGCCTTGAGCTTGCCCAGGCCGATCTTGATCGGGTTGGAGTCGTGGTCCTCGGCCACGCCCCACAGCATCAGGTAGCGGCTGTGCTCCCAGTCCGGTTCGCCGAACTCCCAGAACGAGCCACCCAGCGTGTACAGCCCGCCCGCGGCCATGTTCACCGAGCAGAAGCCACCATGCGCGGCGTAGTTGATGGTGCCGAACTGCTGCGCCCACCAGCCGGTGAGCGCCTGCGACTGGTCGCGGCCGGTGAAGAACGCGAGCTCGTCCGGATTGCGCTCGCGGATCGGCGCCAGCCAGGCGGCGGCGAGTTCCATCGCCTCGTCCCACTCGATCTCGCGGAACTCGCCGCGGCCGCGTTCGCCGACCCGCAGCAGTGGCCGGGTCAGCCGCGCGGGCGAGTAGTGCTGCATGATCCCGCTGGCGCCCTTGGCGCAGAGCACGCCCTGGTTCACCGGATGCGCGGGGTTGCCCTGGATGTAGCGGATCGACTGGCCGCCGGGCCCGCCGTCGCGCAGCCAGACCTTGATGCCGCAGCGGCAGGCGCACATGTAGCAGGTCGTCGTCTTCACCTCGTCACCGGGCGAGGGCGAGGTGTCGAGCACGGGTTCGTCCGGACGGTGTGCGCGCATGGCCACCATTGTGCCCCGCCTGCCCGCGTTCGGGGCAGAATAGATGGCGACCGGCGCCACAAGGCCGCACTTCATCCGGGATCGTCATGGACCGCTACGAACGCATCCTCTCGCTGCACCGCATCCTCGGCAGCGCGCGCTACCCGGTGACGGTGGCCCGCCTGCAGGACGAACTGGGCTGCTCGCGCGCCACCGTCTACCGCGACGTGGCCTTCCTGCGCGACGCGCTGATGGCGCCGATCGTGGGCGACGACTCCGGCATCCGCTACGACCCCGAGCAGAGCGGCCGCTTCGAGCTGCCGGGCCTGTGGCTGAGCTCCGAAGAACTGCACGCGCTGCTGGCCGCCAAGCAGCTCCTGTCGCGCAGCGGCGGCGGGGTGTTGTCCTCGGCGCTGGCGCCACTGCAGTCGCGCATCGAGAAGCTGCTGAGCGAGCACGCCAGCGGCACGCAGTGGCCGATGGACCGCGTGCGCGTGATCCCTCACCGCACCCGGCGCCTGGATGAACAGGCCTTCCGCGCGGTGTGCTCGGCGGTGCTCGGGCGCAAGCGCCTGGCCTTCGAATACCGCGCGCGCTCGACCGACGAGAAGACCCGGCGCACCGTGTCGCCGCAGCGCATCACCCACTACCGCGACAACTGGTACCTCGATGCCTGGGACCACGAGCGCGACGGCCTGCGCAGCTTCTCGGTCGACCGCATCACCCACGCACGCGGACTGGAAGACGCCGCGATCGACGTCGACGAGGGCGAGCTCGACCGCCACCTCGGCGGCAGCTATGGCATTTTCTCGGGCGCGCCGAAGGGCGTGGCGACCATCGTCTTCAGCGCCAAGGCCGCGCGCTGGGTGGCCGACGAACACTGGCATTCGCAGCAGCAGGGCCGCCACCTGGCCGATGGCCGCTACGAGCTGAAGGTGCCCTACAGCGCCGCGCGCGAACTGCTGATGGACGTGCTGCATTACGGCAGCGACGCCGAGATCCTCGAGCCGCCGTCGCTGCGCGAGCAGGCGAAGTCGCTGCTGCAGCTGGCGCTGTCGAACTACGAGCGCTGAGGCGCGCCCGCGGCCTCAGCTGCCGGGCGTCGGGCTGGCGGCGGGCTCGAAGCCGAGCCGTCCTTCCTGTTCGGGAACCTGGGGTACGCGGCGCAGCCTGTCGGTGTTGACGCCGTGGCTGCGGATGCGGCGTTCGAGCTCCAGGTAGGCCTCGTCTTCCACCTGGCGCGCCCGGGTGAGGATCCAGGCATGCTCGCGCCCGGGGGAATCGATCAACAGCCAGCTGCCGTCGGTGGCCACCTCGAGCATGCGCAGGCGCGTGGGCACCACGCCGTAGATGCGCACCTTCCACAGGCGGTCGCCGTGGCCTTCGCGGCGGACGGTGGCGCTGTCGGATTCCAGCGGCTCGGCGAAGCCGTCGCGCCAGGTGCGGGTGAGTTCGATCCGGTTCTCGCCGGACAGCGCCAGGCGGGTCGTCGATGCGACTTCGCCGCGCTCGCCGAACCAGGGCACCCGCGCCGCGACGTACCAGTCGCCCATCAGCACCTCGATCGGCGGCATGCGCACGTCCACGGCGTCCTCATGCGCCGTCGCCCCGGGCCCGCCGGCGCAGGCGGCCACGAGCAGGCACAGCGCGGCCGCGCACAGCGTGCGGATGGAAAGCGGAAGCTGCTTGGTCACGCGTCGGGGATGCTGGGTCATCACGTAGTCCGTGGTGCCGCGGCAGGCTGCCAGCGGGCCGGCGAAGGTGGCGTCAATGCCAGGGTCGCAGTCCTTGAGATGGGGCGGTTGCAGGCTGGGCTCCACATTCTGGAGCGCCATCATGACAGCACGCCGCCGCCGCTTGTTCCATCCCGCCCATGCCCTCCATTCCGTCCATCCGGTCCAGCGTGGTCGTCACGTCGCCGCGGCGAAGGCCGCGCCCGACTGGACGGCACGCGTACTGCTTGCGTTGATGTTCCTCGCCGCGGTGGCGATGCTGTCGCTGCCGCCGGCGCGCGGCGCCAGCGACAGCTTCGGCTGGCTGCCGCTGTGGCTGGCCGGCCTGCCGGGAACCGCATGGCTGGCGCTGGCCATGGCCCGCCGCACCCGCGGCTGAGCACGACCTTAGGCCCGGGGCCGCGCCGCGCGGCCTGTGCTAGCGTTGCCGGCCCACCCGCCGGAGCCTGTCGCATGTCCAAGCTGCCCCACGCCTGCCTGTTCGCCGCGCTTGCCGTCGCTTCCTTCGGCGCGACCGCACAGGAGGGCGCCGAAGTGACCGATCCGTACCAGTGGCTCGAGGATGTCGAGGGCGAGAAGCAGCTCGCCTGGGTCCGCGGGCAGAACGCGAAGGCCGAGGCCGAACTGGCCGATACCCCCGGTTTCAAGGCGCTGGAAGCCGACCTGCTGGCCATCTACGACTCCGACGACAAGATCCCGGGCGTCTACAAGCAGGGCGACTGGTATTACAACTTCTGGAAGGACAGCAAGCACGAGCGCGGCCTCTGGCGCCGCACCACGCTCGAGGAATACCGCAAGCCGCAGCCGAAGTGGGAGACCGTGCTCGACCTCGACGCGCTCAACAGGGCCGAGGGCGAGAACTGGGTCTGGCATGGCGCCGACTGCCTGCGTCCGGAATACGAACGCTGCCTGGTCGCGCTGTCGCGCGGCGGTGCCGATGCCGACGTCACCCGCGAGTTCGACCTGTCCACCCGGACCTGGGTCGAGGACGGCTTCTTCCGTGACGAAGCCAAGGGCGCGCTGGCGTGGATCGACCGCGACACCGTCTATGCCTACACCGATTTCGGCGATGGCAGCCTGACCAGCTCGGGCTACCCGCGCATCGTCAAGCAGTGGACCCGCGGCACGCCGATCGGATCGGCCACCGTGGTCTACGAGGGCAAGCCCGATGACATGTACATCGCCGCCGGTCGCGACCACACGCCGGGCTTCGAGCGCGACTTCGTCAGCCGCACCCTGGCCTTCTACAACGACGAGCTCTACCTGCGCGGCGCCGACGGCACCTTGACCAAAGTCGACGCGCCGAACTCGGCGCAGAAGTCCGTGCAGCGCGAATGGCTCGGCCTCGAGCTGCGCGAGCCCTGGGAGGTCGGCGGCAAGACCTACAAGGCCGGCTCGATGCTGGTCGCGAAGTTCGACGACTTCATGGCCGGCAAGCGCGAGTTCGAGGTGCTGTTCGAACCCACCGACACCACCTCGCTGGCCGGTTCGTCGTTCACCAAGAACCACCTGGTGCTGAACGTGCTGGAGGACGTCAAGAACCGGCTCGTGGTGCTCACGCCGGGCGCCGACGGCTGGTCGCGCAGCGAGCTGGCCGGCGTGCCCGAGTTCGGCACCGTCAGCGCCCAGGCGGTGGACAGCGACGAATCCGACGCGCTGTGGATGACGGTCACCGACTACCTGACCCCGACCACGCTGATGCTGGCCGGCGCCGCGCCCGGCGCGGCGGCGCCGGAGGTGCTGAAGACCCAGCCCGCGTTCTTCGATGCCTCCAGGCACGTGGTCGAGCAGCACTTCGCCACTTCGAAGGACGGCACGCGCGTGCCCTACTTCCTGGTGCGCCCGAAGGACGAGAAGGCCGACGGCAGCAATCCGACGCTGCTGTATGGCTACGGCGGCTTCGAGATCTCGCTGACCCCCGGCTATTCCGGCGGCGTCGGCAAGGGCTGGCTGGAGAAGGGCGGCACCTATGCCGTGGCCAACATCCGCGGCGGCGGCGAGTACGGTCCGCGCTGGCACCAGGCCGCGCTGAAGGCCAAGCGCCACAAGGCCTACGAGGACTTCGCCGCGGTCGCGAAGGACATGATCGAGCGCAAGATCACCTCGCCCGCACACCTCGGCATCCGCGGCGGCAGCAACGGCGGGCTGCTCACCGGCAACATGCTGACGCAGTACCCGGAGCTGTTCGGCGCGGTGGTGATCCAGGTGCCGCTGCTGGACATGCAGCGCTACCACAAGCTGCTGGCCGGCGCGTCGTGGATGGCCGAGTACGGCAACCCGGACAAGCCGGAGGAGTGGGACTTCATCAAGACCTTCTCGCCCTACCACCTGTTCGATGAGGCAAAGGACTATCCGCCGACCCTGATCCTGACCTCGACCCGCGACGACCGCGTCCACCCCGGCCACGCGCGCAAGATGCACGCGCTGATGTCGGAAGCGGGCAAGGACGTGCGCTACTACGAGAACATCGAAGGTGGCCACGGCGGCGCGGCCAACAACCGGCAGGCGGCGCACATGGACGCGCTGTACCTGACCTTCCTCTGGCAGCAGATCGGCCGCGACGCCGACTGATCCCGCCAGCAACAACCCCGGGGGCGCCGCAAGGCGCCCCTGTTGCATCCGCCCTCCGTGGACCCCATCCAATGAAGCCCATCGCACTTGCCGGCCTCCTGCTCATGACCCTCACCAGCCATGCCGCCACGCCCACACCCGCGCCGCCCGACGTCGAGAAGCGCGCCCACGAGGTCCGCGCCCCGCACGGCGCCGTGCGCCAGGACGAGTACTACTGGCTGCGTGACGACGCCCGCGAGGACAAGGCCGTGCTGGCCTACCTCGAGGCCGAGAATGCCTACGTGGACGCGGTGGTGGCGCCGCTGCAGCCGGTCGAGGACGCGCTGTACGACGAGTTCGTCGCCCGCATCAAGCAGGACGACGCCAGCGTGCCGTTCCGCGAGCGCGGCTGGTGGTACTACTCGCGCTACGAGACCGGAAAGGACTATCCGGTGCACGCGCGCCGCAGGGACGCCGAAGGCCTGGGCGCGGCGGAGATCATGCGCCTGAACGAGGCCGGCGACTTCGCCGCCGAACAGGTGCTGCTCGACGTCAACACCATGGCCGAGGGCAAGGACTACTTCTCGGTCGGCGTGTACGAGGTCAGCCCCGACAACCGCATCCTGGCCTGGGCGGACGACAGCGTCGGCCGCCGCCAGTACACGATCCGCTTCCGCGACCTCGAGACCGGCAAGGACTTCCCCGAATCCATTCCCGGACTGTCCGCGGACATGGTCTGGGCCGACGACAACCGAACGCTGTTCTACGTCGAGAACGACCCGGACACCCTGCTGACAGTGCGCGTGAAGAAGCACGTGCTCGGCACGCCCGTCGCCGACGACGTGCTGGTGTACGAAGAGAAGGACGACAGCTTCTACATGGGCCTGGACCGCACCCGCGACGACCGCTTCATCTGCATCGGCGTCGAGAGCACCGTGTCCAGCGAGCTGCGCTGCACGCCGGCCGCCGATCCGGGCGAGTTCACGGTGCTGGCGCCGCGCGAGCGCGATGTCGAGTACGACGCCGACCACTACGACGGCCGCTGGGTCATCCTCACCAACGCCCCCGACGCCGACGGCAGCAAGGCGCCGAACTACCGCATCGCCACCGCGCCCACAGGCGCCACGTCGCGCGCGGAGTGGAAAGAGTGGATCGCGCACCGCGACGACGTGCTGCTGGAAGGCTACGAGTTGTTCGACGGCTTCACCGCGATCGCCGAGCGCTCCAATGCCCTGGAGCGGGTGCGCGTGCTGAAGGCCGGTGGCGGCGACGAGTACGTGGCCGCCGACGAGCCGGCGTATTCGATGGGGCTTTCCGTCAACGCCGAGCCGGATACGCAGTGGCTGCGCTACGGCTACACCTCGATGACCACGCCGGGCACCACCTACGAGCTCAACGTGCAGACCGGGGAGCGCCGCCTGCTCAAGCAGCAGCCCGTGATCGGCTACGACCCGTCGAAGTACGTGACCGAGCGCAGCTGGGCCACCGCCCGCGACGGCACCCGCATCCCGGTGTCGCTGGTCTACCGCAAGGGCTTCGAAAAGGACGGCACCGCAGCGCTCCTGCAGTACGCCTACGGCAGCTACGGCATGTCGATGGACCCGGGCTACAGCCTGACCACCAACAGCCTGCTGGACCGCGGCATGGTCTACGCCATCGCCCACATCCGCGGCGGCCAGGAGATGGGCCGCAAGTGGTACGACGACGGCAAGCTGAAGAACAAGATCAACACCTTCACCGACTTCATCGACGTCACCGACCACCTGGTGGCCGAGGGCTGGGCGTCGAAGGACCGCGTGGCGGCCTACGGCGGCAGCGCCGGCGGCCTGCTGATGGGTGCGATCGCGAACATGGCGCCGGAGAAGTACCGGTTGATCCTGTCGCAGGTGCCCTTCGTGGACGTGGTCACCACCATGCTCGACCGCAGCATCCCGCTGACCACCAACGAGTACGACGAGTGGGGCAACCCGGAACGCAAGGCCGACTACGACTACATGGTCACCTATTCGCCCTACGACAGGCTGGAAGCCAAGGCTTATCCGGCGATGTTCATCGGCACCGGGCTGTGGGATTCGCAGGTGCAGTACTGGGAGCCGGCGAAGTACGTGGCGCGCCTGCGCGACCTGAACACCTCGGATGCGCCGGTGCTGTTCCGCACCAACATGGACGCCGGGCATGGCGGCAAGTCCGGCCGCTTCCGCCGCTACCGCGAACTGGCCGAGATGTACGCCTTCATGCTCGACCAGCTGGGCGTCGCCGCCGATGCGCAGGTCGATTGACGCGCGGGTCGACTGGGCCCCTCCGCCTCGGCTGTAGGAGCAGCCCCTGTAGGAGCCGCTCCCACAACAGGGCTCGCTCCCACAGGGTTGTGCTCCCATGGAGCCGCTTCCCGCGGCGCGCAGCAGGCATCATGTCGGGATGGAAGAAGAGTCCCGCACATCGGAGGCGCGCCGGGCGCCAGCAGGGCCGGCGCAGCCACCCGGAAGGCCCCGTGGCCGCTTCCGCTGGGCCTGGTGGCTGCTTGCCTACGTCGCGTTGGGCCTCGGCCTGCTTGGCGTGGTGCTGCCGGGCCTGCCGACGGTGCCCTTCATCCTGTTGTCGGCCTGGGCGGCGGCGCAGGGTTCCGAACGCCTGCATGCCTGGCTGCTCGGGCACCGCGACTTCGGGCCGATGATCCGGGACTGGCACCAGCATGGCGCGGTGACCCGGCGCTCGAAGTGGATGGCCAGTGGGGCGATGCTGGCCTCCAGCGCGATCCTGCTGCTGTTCGCGTGGTTGACCGGCTACGAGCGCTGGTGGGCGGTGGCGCTGCCGATCGCCTGCATGGCCGTGGTCGGTGCCTGGCTGTGGATGCGGCCGGAGCCGCCGCCGCGCTAGACTGCGGCCATGAACCTCCGCGCCCTCCTGCCGCTCGCCCTGCTGTCGTCCGTGCTCATGCTCTCCGCCTGCGGCAACAAGGGCTCCCTGCTGCCGCCGCCGGCGCCGGAAGACGAGGACTGGCCGGCTGGACCCGCCACCGGAGCCGACGATGACGCAGATGCGGGCATCGACGACGTGCCGGTGGACGCCGATGCCGACGCCGATGCCGACGCCGATGCCGATACCGGTATCGACACCGATACAGACGTCGATACTGACGTCGATCCGGATGCCGAGGCCGGCGTTGATGGCGATGGCGACGACCCCGCCGCGGATGCTTCCGGCGACGAGGATGATGGCGTCGCCTGATCCCGCGATGGCCGCGGCCGCTCCGGCCGCACTGCGATTCAGCAAGATGCACGGGGCCGGCAACGACTTCGTGGTCCTGGACCTGCGCGATGGCCGGCCGACGCCGGATGCCGCGCTGTGCCGGCTGCTCGCCGACAGGCACCGCGGCGCCGGCTGCGACCAGATCCTGACCATCGCCGCGCCGCGCAGCACGGACGCGCTGGCGTCCTACGCCATCTGGAACGCCGACGGCTCGCCTTCGCAGCAGTGCGGCAACGGCGCGCGCTGCGTGGCCGCCTGGCTGGTGCGCGACGGCGCTGCGGCGGCGGACTTCATCCTCGACAGCCCGGTGGCCAGCCATCGCGTGCGCGCGCTGGGCGACGGCAGGTTCGACATCGCGATGGGCGCGCCGGCGTTCGCGCCCGCGGCGATCCCGCTGGCCGGCTTCGCCGCCGCGGCCGATGCCTACGCGATCGACGTCGATGGCCTCGCGCTGCGCGTCGGCGCGGTCTCGATGGGCAACCCGCACGCGGTGCTCGAGGTCGCCGACGTCGACGCCGCCCCGGTGGCGGCGCTGGGCCGCGCGCTGCAGCGGCACGCGGCGTTCCCCGAATCCTGCAACGTCGGCTTCGCCCAGGTCATCGGCCGCGACCGCATCCGCCTGCGCGTGTTCGAGCGCGGCGTCGGCGAGACGCTCGCCTGCGGCAGCGGCGCCTGTGCCGCGGTGGCGGTGCTGGCGCGCCGCGGCCGCGTGGACGCGGCGGCCGGCGTGGATGTCGCGCTGCCCGGCGGCACGCTTCGCATTTACCATGGTGTCGACGGCGGCCTGCGCATGGCCGGACCGGCGGCATTTGTCTACGAAGGGGTATTCAACGCATGAACGACACTGTCGAGAAGCTCGGCGCCCATGAAGTCGCGGCCTGGCTACGCCGGCATCCGAAGTTCCTGCAGCAGTTCCCGGACCTGGCGATCAGCATGGTGGTCCCGCGCGAGGACGGGCCCGCGGCGTCGCTGGCCAGCTACCAGCTGGAAGTGCTGCGCGACAAGAACCGCGAGCTCTCGCGCCGCCTGCAGGACCTGTATGCGGTGTCGCAGGAGAACGAGCGGTTGGCGGTGCGCACGCACCAGCTGACCCTGGCGCTGATGCGCCCCGGCAGCGCCGCCGGCGTGGTCCGGGCCATGGTCGCGACGCTGGCCGAGGACTTCAACGGCGACATGGTGCGCGTGGTGCTGTTCGAGCCGCTGCCCGGCCTGCAGGACGAGGAATGGCTGCAGGTCATCGCCCGCGACGACCGCAGCCTGCAGCCCTTCGCCGACTGCATCCGCGATGGCGAGCCGCTCTGCGGCCGGCTGCACCCGGACAAGCAGGCCGTGCTGTACGCCGCGCGCGTCGACGAGGTCGCATCCACGGCGCTGCTGCCGATCGACGGCGTGGGCATGGTCGCGGTCGGCAGCCGCGACCCGAACCGCTTCTATCCGGGCATGGGCACCCTGTTCCTGCGGATGATGGGCGAGGCGTTCGCGGTGGCGTTGTTGCGCCATCGGGATTGAGCCCCGCGGACGCGCGAAGGCGCGAAGGAGGGTCGCTGGTCGTGGCGAAGCGCGCGGAAGGCACGGCGGTCGCCGGCACCCATCCGGCGGTCGGCGACTATCTGGGCCACCTTGAGGTGGAGAGGCGGATGTCGGCGCATACGCTCGATGCCTACCGTCGCGACCTCCATGCGCTGGTGGCCTGGGCCACGGAGCAGGGCCACGATGATCCACTGGCACTGGACAGTGCCGCGATGCGTGCCTTCGTTGCCGCTGAACACCGCCGCGGACTCGCGCCCAAGAGCCTGCAGCGGCGGCTGTCCGGCTGTCGCAGCTTCTACCAGTGGCTCTTGAAGCACGGCCGCATCGCCGCCAATCCGGCCACCGGCGTGCGCGCGCCGCGCGCGCCGCGCAAGCTGCCGCAGGTGCTGGATGTCGACGAGGCCATGGCCCTGGTGGAGGTGCCCACCGACGCGCCGCTGGGCCTGCGCGACCGTGCTTTGCTTGAGCTGTTCTACTCCTCGGGCCTGCGCCTGTCCGAGCTGCGCCTGCTGCGCTGGCGCGACCTGGACCTCGACCAGGGCCTGGTGACGGTACTCGGCAAGGGCAGCCGCCAGCGCACCGTGCCGGTGGGCTCCCATGCCTGCAAGGCGCTGGCCGAGTGGCGCGACGAACGCAGCGCGGGCCCACGCCCGGCGGCCGATGCGCCGGTCTTCCCCGGCCGCGGCGGTGCGCCCATCAGCGCACGCGCTGTGCAGCTCCGGCTGCGTGAACTGGCACGGCGCCAGGGCCTGTTCAAGCGCGTCCATCCGCATCTGTTGCGACACTCGTTCGCCAGCCACGTGCTGGAGTCCTCCGGCGACCTGCGCGGCGTGCAGGAACTGCTGGGGCATGCCGACATCGCGACCACGCAGATCTACACCCACCTGGACTTCCAGCACCTGGCGAAGGTGTACGACGACGCGCATCCGCGCGCGAAGCGCCGCAAGGACTGAAGCCTGGCGCTGGGGCCGCGTGCGTCTTGAAGCCGCGGAGGCCTGTCCCCACGTCTGGGGTTCAGTACCGGAGGCCACATGGACCCCAGCCAGAACCCCCACGTATTCCACGCCACCACCATCGTCTCGGTGCGCCGCGAGGGCCGCGTCGCCATTGCCGGTGACGGCCAGGTCACCCTTGGCAACACGGTGATGAAGTCGAACGCGCGCAAGGTGCGCCGCCTCGGCAAGGACGGCCAGATCCTCGCCGGTTTCGCCGGCGCGGCCGCCGATGCCTTCACGCTGTTCGAACTGTTCGAATCCAAGCTCGAGAAGCACGGCCAGCTGACCCGCGCCGCCGTCGAGCTTGCCAAGGACTGGCGCACCGAACGCCGCTTCGGGAAGCTCGAGGCGCTGCTCGCGGTGGCCGACAGGGACACCTCGCTGATCATCAGCGGCACCGGCGACGTGATCGAGCCCGAGGACGGGCTGATCGCGATCGGCTCCGGCGGCCCCTTCGCCCTGTCCGCGGCGCGCGCGCTGCTCGCGCATACGCAGATGGACGCGAGTGCGGTCGCCACCGAGGCGCTCAACATCGCCGGCGACATCTGCATCTACACCAACCGCAACGTGGTCGTCGAAGAACTCTGACGGCCACGTGGGAGCGGCCAAGGCCGCGATTCCCGCCAGTCGCGGCCTGGACCGCGATTCCCGCCGATCGCGGCTGCAGCCGCTCCCACAAGACAGAAGAAAACCACGCCCATGAACAACAAGCCCGACACCTCCCACGCCAGCATGACCCCGCGCGAGATCGTGCAGGAGCTCGACCGCCACATCGTCGGCCAGCAGGACGCCAAGCGCGCCGTCGCCATCGCGCTGCGCAACCGCTGGCGCCGCGCACAGCTTGGCGACGAGCTGCGCAACGAAGTGATACCCAAGAACATCCTGATGATCGGACCGACCGGCGTCGGCAAGACCGAGATCGCGCGCCGCCTGGCGACGCTGGCCAACGCGCCGTTCGTGAAGGTGGAAGCCACGCGCTTCACCGAGGTCGGCTACGTCGGCAAGGACGTCGAGCAGATCATCCGCGACCTGGCCGACACCGCGGTCAAGCTCTACCGCGAGCAGGCCAAGCAGAAGATGCGCACCCAGGCCGAAGAGCGTGCCGAGGACCGGATCCTCGACGCGCTGCTGCCCAGGCGTGAACAGTCCCAGTCGCCGGGCTTCGGCTTCGGCGCCGCGGCGCAGGGCAGCACCACCGTCGACATCGGCGCCGAGCCCTCGTCGCATGAGTCCGAGACCCGGCAGAAGCTGCGTCGCCAGCTGCGTGCAGGCGACCTCGACAAGCGCGAGATCGAACTCGACCTCGCCGCCGGCGGCGGCGTCGACATCATGACCCCGCCGGGCATGGAAGAGATGGGCCAGCAGCTGCGGCAGATGTTCGCCAACCTCGGCAGTGGCAAGACCAACAGGCGCAGCATGCCGATCCACGCCGCGCGTCCGCTGCTGATCGAGGAAGAGGCGGGCAAGCTGGTCAACGAAGATGAAGTCCGCGCGGCCGCGATCGAGGCCTGCGAACAGCACGGCATCGTCTTCATCGACGAGATCGACAAGGTTGCCAAGCGCAGCGAGGGCATGGGTGCCGACGTCAGCCGCGAAGGCGTGCAGCGCGACCTGTTGCCGCTGGTAGAGGGCAGCACCGTCAGTACCAAGTACGGCCCGGTGAAGACCGACCACATCCTGTTCATCGCCTCGGGTGCGTTCCACCTTGCCAAGCCCAGCGACCTCATTCCAGAGATGCAGGGCCGCTTCCCGATCCGCGTCGAACTCTCGGCGCTGCTGAAGGATGATTTCGTGCGCATCCTGACCGAGCCGAAGGCCGCGCTGACAAAGCAGTACGTCGAGCTGATGAAGACCGAAGGCCTGGAGCTCGCGTTCACCGACGACGCCATCGACCGCCTGGCCGAGATCGCCGCCGACGTGAACGAGCGCCAGGAGAACATCGGTGCCCGCCGCCTGCACACCGTGCTCGAGCGGCTGCTGGACAGCCTGAGCTTCGAGGCGCCCGACCGCGGCGGCGTCGTCAGTATCGACCGCGCCTATGTCGATGCGCAGCTGGGCGAGCTGGTGCAGGACCAGGACCTGAGCCGGTACATCCTGTAGGTCTGGTGCCGCCCGCATCTCTGAGCCAGGTGCGCTTCGCCCGCCTGCGAGGGGGTTCCTGCGCAGCCGGGGCGAAGCGGCGACAACGCACTCTCGCCGCTTCCGGGCGTTCAGCAGGCGGTTCAGGTGCGGCGCGAGCAGCTGGCAGACTGGTCCTCCCACACCGCTCCCCGAGGCCCCTATGCATCGCTCTCTCCTGATCGCCGGCGCCGCGCTGTCGCTGCTGCTGGCCGCGGCCCCCGCGGCAGCCCGTGACGTGTCCTGCCGCCTCGACTTCGACATGGCCGGCTGGTCCGCTTTCTACAAGACCGCCTCCGGCACCGGTCGCGTGAGTTGCGACAACGGCCAGTCGATGAACGTGAAGGTCGACGCCAAGGGCGGCGGCCTGACCGTGGGCAAGTCCGAGATCCGCGGCGGTCGCGGCGAGTTCTCCGCGGTCGATGGCATCCGCGACGTGCTTGGCACCTACGTTGCCGCCGAAGCCCACGCCGGCGTGGTCAAGTCGAGCAAGGCGCAGGCGATGACCAAGGGCGAAGTGTCGCTGGCGCTTGCCGGAACGGGCGAGGGCTTTGACCTGGGCGTGGCGTTCGGGGCGTTCACCATCGAGGCGCGCTGAGAAAGCCGCAGCGCGGCCTCATTCCTCGCCGATATCCTCGTTCCACAACCCCGGATTCGCCTCGATCCATTCCCCCATCATCGTGACGCAGCGCGCGTCATCCAGCACCACCACCTCGGTGCCGCTCGCCCGCAGCCAGTCCACGCCGCCGGCAAAGTTCACCGCCTCGCCCACCACCACGGTGCCGATGTTGAACTGCCGCACCAGGCCGCTGCAGTACCAGCACGGCGCCAGCGTGGTGACCATGATCGTGTCGCGGTAGGAGCGCTGGCGGCCGGCCTTGCGGAAGGCGTCGGTCTCGCCGTGGATGGACGGATCGTTTTCCTGCACGCGGCGGTTGTGGCCGCAGCCGAGCAGGCGGCCGTCGGCGTGGTACAGGGCGGCGCCGATCGGGATGCCGCCCTCGGCCAGGCCCTGGCGGGCTTCGTCGATGGCGATGTCGAGCAGGGCGCGGTAGTCCGGGGTGGCGATCATGGCGGCGGCTCCAGGCGGGTGCGGGGCCCGGCATCGTGCCATGCCGCGGAGCGTGCAGCGCACGGCGCCGCCACGGTGCGATAATCGGCGCCATGACCGAACGCGACCCCCGCCCCGACACCACCCACTTCGGCTTCCGCGACGTGCCGGTGGCCGAGAAGCAGAAGCTCGTCGGCGAGGTGTTCTCCTCGGTCGCCGGCAGCTACGACCTGATGAACGACCTGATGTCGTTCGGCATCCACCGGCTGTGGAAGCGCTATTTCACCGCCACCGCGCAGGTCAGCCGCGGCGACCGCGTGCTCGACCTCGCCGGCGGCACCGGTGACGTCGCCGCGCTGCTGCGACCGCGCGTGGGCGAGACCGGTGAGCTTGTGCTCGGTGACATCAACGGCAACATGCTGCGCGTGGGCCGCGACCGCATGGTCGACCGCGGCCACGTGCGCGGCTTCAGCTACGTGCAGTGCAACGCGCAGTCGCTGCCGTTCCCGGATGCGAGCTTCGACCTGGTCACGATCGCCTTCGGGCTGCGCAACGTGACCGACAAGGACGCCGGCCTGCGCGAGATGCTGCGCGTGCTGAAGGTCGGCGGGCAGGCACGCGTGCTCGAGTTCTCCGAGGTGCCGGACTGGTTCAAGCCCGCGTACGACTTCCACTCCTTCAAGGTGCTGCCGCGCCTGGGCCGGCTGTTCGCCAGCGACGCCGACAGCTACCAGTACCTGGCCGAGTCGATCCGCAAGCATCCGCCGCAGGACGAGCTCAAGTCGATGATGGAGGCCGCAGGCTTCGCGCGCTGCCGCTACCGCAACCTGTCGGGCGGGATCGTCGCCATCCACGACGGCTACAAGGCCTGAGTACGGCGCGGATCGCCGCGCAATTCGCGCTACGGGCGCACCCGGCGGCGACCACCGGCTAGAATCGGGGGCTGTTCCAACCACCGGACCCCCGTCCATGACCCTGAGCCGCACCCTCCGCCTGGCCGCCATCGCGGCGCTGGTCCTGTTCGCCGTTGTCGCATGCAAGCGCGAACCGACCCCCAACGATGCGCCGCCGGCGCCCAAGCCGCAGGCCGCCGCCAGCGGCGACGACTACGACGAGCACTCCTACGCCGAGCCGGACAGGGTCGCGATCGACGACCTGGCGCTCGACCTGGCGCTTGATTTCGACGCCCGCACCATCAGCGGCACGGCGACGTACACGCTTGACTGGCGCGACGAGGCGGCCACCGAGCTCGTGCTCGACACCCGCGACCTCACCATCGAACGCGTGGAAGGCGAGGGCGAAGGCGGCACCTGGCAGCCGCTCGAATACGCGCTGGCCGGTCGTGACGACCTGCTCGGCAGCAAGCTCACCATCCAGGCGCCCGGGCGCAACGCGCACATCCGCGTGGCCTACCGCACCGTGCCCGAGGCCTCGGGCCTGCAGTGGCTCGACGACGCGATGACCCAGGGCAAGGCCACGCCCTTCATGTTCAGCCAGTCGCAGGCGATCCACGCGCGTTCGTGGGTGCCGCTGCAGGACACGCCGCGCGTGCGCTACACCTACAGCGCGCACGTGACCGCGCCCGCCGACGTGATGGTGCTGATGAGCGCCGACAACGACCCGGCCGCGGCGCGCGACGGCGACTACAGCTTCAGCATGCCGCAGCGCATTCCCTCGTACCTGATGGCGATCGCCGCCGGTGACCTGGTGTTCAAGCCGATCTCGGCGCGCTCCGGCGTCTGGGCCGAACCGTCCGCGGTCGACCGCGCGGTGGCCGAGTTCGAAGACACCGAGAAGATGATCGCCACCGCCGAGTCGCTCTACGGCCCCTACCGCTGGGAGCGCTACGACATCCTGGTGCTGCCGCCGTCGTTCCCCTACGGCGGCATGGAGAACCCGCGCCTGACCTTCGCCACGCCCACCGTCATCGTCGGCGACAAGTCGCTGGTGTCGCTGATCGCGCACGAGCTGGCGCACAGCTGGTCGGGCAACCTGGTGACCAATTCCAGCGCGAAGGACGGCTGGCTCAACGAAGGTTTCACCAGCTACGTCGAGAACCGCATCATCGAGGCGCTGTTCGGCAAGGAGCGCGCCGACATGGAGTACGTGATCTCGCGCAACGGGCTGAAGGCCGAGATCGCGGACATGAGCCCCGAGGAGCAGGCGCTGGCAGTGCGCCCGGGCGTGGTCAAGGATCCGGACGACTCGCTCAGCGCGGTGTCCTACGACAAGGGCGCGTGGTTCCTGCAGTTCCTCGAGGAGCGCTTCGGCCGTGCCGAATTCGACGCGTTCCTGCGCGGCTATTTCGACCACTTCGCGTTCCAGTCCATCCCCACCTCGCGCTTCGTCGAGTACGCCGACGAGCACCTGCTCGGCAAGTATCCCGGCAAGGTGACCCGCGAGGAATTCGACGCCTGGCTGTACGAGCCCGGGATCCCGGCCATCGCGCCGCAGGTGCTGTCGCGCAACTTCGGCGTGGTCGACAGCGCGCGCCTGGGCTGGCTGGGCAGCGGCACGGTGCCGCCGGCGGTGATCACCGACGCGTGGAGCACGCAGGAGTGGGTGCATTTCCTCGAAGGCATGCCGGAAACGCTCTCGGTCGAGCAGCTGTCGCAGCTCGATACCGCCTACGCCTTCACCGGCACGCCCAACGGCGAGCTCGCGCAGCGCTGGTACCCGCTGGCGGTGCGCAGTGGCTATGTGCAGGCCTATCCGGCGATGGCCGACTTCCTGCGCACCATCGGCCGCCGCAAGCTGATCATGCCGACCTACCAGGCGCTGGTTGCCACCGAGGCCGGCCTGGCGTTCGCGAAGGAGCAGCTGGCCGCCGCGCGACCGGGCTACCACCCGATCACCACCGGTTCGGTGGAGAAGGTCATCGCCGAAGCGAAGCCGGCACCGGGCACCGGCACGCCGGTGGCGCCGGCGGCGGTCGAGCCCGCCGCGCCGGTGCCGCAGCCGCCGGTCGCGACGGAACCGGCGATGCCGGCCGCGGACGGCGACCCCACGCGCCCGGCGCCCACCGGCCGCTGAGCGGAGGGCCGGAGGCGCGGGCCACCTCCTGCCCACGCCCGTGCCCGGCGCCGCCGTTCCACGTCCAACCGCAAGACGAGGGTCCCACATGAGCACGCTCCGCCCAGCAAGTGCACGCCGCCCCGCCATGGTCGCGGTCGCCTTTTCCGCCGCACTGCTGGCGCTGGCCGCCTGCCAGGACCCGGCTGTGCAGGCCGAAGCCCGGGCCGCCTCGCAGGCGCAGGCCAACGAGGCCGCGGCCGAGCAGGCCGCCGCGGACTTCGACACCGCCTACGCCGCGGAGAACTGGGTGCTGGCCGGCGCCCAGGGCGACGTGCTGCTGGCGCGTTACCCGGACACGGCCGCGGCCGAACGCATCCGCCCGCTGCACGAAGAGGCGCGGGCCAAGGGCAACCAGGTGCGCGAGGATGCCCGCCTGGACGCACTCTGGGCCTACAACACCGAGCCGGTGAAGGGCGGCAACCAGCTCTCCGCCGCGATCTTCTCGCGTGAAGGCGTTGACAGCGACGGCAGCGGCGAGAAGCCCGTGCGCCTGATCTTCCGCGACCACCCGGACTGGGGCCGCAGCAGCTACCTGGTGATGCAGGCCGGCGATTTCGACTGCTATGGCGCCTGCCGGGTCGCGGTCACCGTGGACGATGCGGCGCCGAAGAGGATGGCCGCCAACCGCCCGGATACCGACGAAGCCATCGCCATGTTCATCGACGACGAGAAGGCGCTGTGGGCGATGATCGACGGCGCGAAGCGCCTGCTGGTGGAGTATCCGGTCAAGGCCGGCGGCACGCGCACGGTGGAGTTCGAGGTCGGTGGGCTGGATCGCGGCCGGCTCCCGGCCTGGAACTGAGGCCGGGGACCGCGACCGCGGCTCAGTCGAACCAGAGCAGCGGCAGGTCGACGTTGTACGAAATGTTGCGGAAGTCGCCCGTCGCATGGCCGACGGCTTCGACGTCATGGCAGCCTTCGGGCAGCGCGCGCTTGCCGGTCGCCAGGTAGCTTGCGCCGATGGTCCGCGTGCTGACCGAGTGCGGCAGCGGCCCCAGCGTCTGCCGGCTGGTCGCGCCGACGTCCCTGCCGTTGATGCGCAGGCGCAGCGACACGGTGCCGCCGGGGTCGGCCTCATCGCCCTGGATGCGGGTCTTGGCGGAAAACATCACCACGCCGTTGTGTCCCGGAGGAATGCAGGCGCGCCCCTTGCCGATGACCACGTCCCCGCCCAGCGGCGGGCACTTTTCCGGCCGGTAGCCATTGGTGCCGATGCAGGTATAGGCGTAGCGACGATGCCGGCCGTTGGCCGCGTAGTCGTGCTTCGGTGCCAGGCCGCGGCCGAACACCCGCATGCCACCGGCCAGGGTCACCAGGCGTGCGCCACGGCCCACGCGGTAGCGGGCGGCGTTGGTACTGGCCATCCGGGGCTTGTAGTAGGGCGATTCGCTGGCGACCAGCTGCACCTCGCTGTTGGCCGGCGGATCCGGATACAGCGCCTGTACGAACATGGGCGCCTGCACTTCGGCGCCGGGCGCGAACAGGTCGTTGATGGACCAGGTGGCCGAATCCAGCGGTGATTCGCGGCCGTTGAGGAACAGCCCCCACATCGCATCGCCCGGCGACTGCGAGACATAGCTGCGGCCGGACGCCATCGCCACCACCGGCCCGGCCGCGTTGCCCGCGGCCGCGGCGAGCAGGGCGCGGCGGCCGCGTTCCGGGATCGGCGTGCCCTCGGGCGTATCACGCGTGTCGAAATCCAGCCACGGCGACGCCTCGTCCATCCGCATCTCGACCACGCGGGCCGCCGGCTCGGCGAGGATCGACAGGTTGGCCCCGGCCTTCACCAGCGCCTTGCCGCCTGCGGTGCGGGCGCGCAGCGCGATGTGCACCCGGCCGGGGCCGGCGCGCACCGCGCCGATCGCGTTGAAGGCGTGCTGGTTGGGCGCGCGCGAGCCACGCCAGTCGATGATGCTGTCGTTGGAAGCCAGCCTGCCGTCGACCGTGATGTAGGCGTTGGCCTGGGTCGCATCCACCGGCGCATGGACGCCGTCGGACTGCAGGTAGATCCACGCCGCGCGGGGCATGTCGAGCGTGGTTTCGAGCAGCAGCGCGGGGGCGGCCTCCACGACGCGGTCGGCCGCGAGCTCCAGGTAGCGCGATCCAGCGGCCGCGGCCTGCGCCGGTTGCCATGCAGCCGCCAGCACCGCGGCGGCCCCGGCCAGCCGCGCCGCTGCCAGCCGCGTACTCAAAGCGCGTAGCCGAACTGCTGCCGGAACTGGGCCGCGAACTCGTCGTAGTCGAAGCGCTGGTTCTGCGTGCCCGGATGCTCGACCTTCAGCGCTCCCATCAGGTTGCCGATGCGGCCGATGGTCTCCCAGTCACAGCCCTTCTCGATGCCGAAGATCAGCCCGGCGCGGAAGGCGTCGCCGCAGCCGGTGGGATCGGTGATGCGGCGTTCGTGCGCCGGACCTATGTTGTAGGTCGTGCCGTCGGCATGGATGCACGCGCCCTTGGGGCCGCGGGTGGCGATGTAGGCCTTGACCTTGCCGGCGATGGTCTTCTCGTCCCAGCCGGTGCGCTCCTGCAGCAGGTTGGACTCGTAGTCGTTCACCGTGACGTAGTCGGCCTGCTCGATGAAGGCGCGCAGCTCCTCGCCGTTGAACAGCGGCATGGCCTGGCCCGGGTCGAAGATGAAAGGGATGCCGGCCTCGGCGAATTCCTTCGCGTTCTGGATCATGCCCTCGTAGCCGTCGGGGCTGACGATGCCGATGGTCACGCCCGGCACGTCCTTCACGTGGTTCTCGTAGCTGCGCATCATCGCCCCCGGATGGAAGGCGGTGATCTGGTTGTTGTCGTGGTCGGTGGTGATGAACGCCTGCGGCGTGAACAGTTCGTCGATCACCTTGACCCGCTCGAGCGTGATCCCGTTCTCCTCGAACCACTCGCGGTAGGGACCGAAGTCCTGGCCGACGGTCGCCATCGGGATCGGATCGCCGCCGAGCAGCTTGAGGTTGTAGGCGATGTTGCCGGCGCAGCCGCCGAACTCGCGGCGCATCCGCGGCACCAGGAACGAGACGTTCAGGATGTGCACCTTGTCCGGCAGGATGTGGTTCTTGAACTGGTCGGGGAACACCATGATGGTGTCGTAGGCCAGGGAACCGCAGATCAGGGCAGGCATCGGGAAAGTGCTCCGGGGGGCTGGTGCCGACCCGCTGGGACGGCGTTTTTCGGGGATATCGGGCAGTGCCGCAGGCCGGCGGCGACGGTGGCCGGACCCCTCCGGGGCCAGACCGCCGCACAGGTTAGCCCCGCAGTCCCGCCGGGCCAAGCCGCAGGGCGCGCGCCGGGGCGGTTTTCCTTGCCGGGGCAGGGGGGGGTTGCTACGCTTGACGATCCGGTTTTCTCCGGGAATTCCCCCGTTCCCGCCCCCTCCTGACGGACACGCGCCCCCGATGTTCAAGAAGTTCCGCGGCATGTTCTCCAATGACCTGTCCATCGACCTGGGCACGGCCAACACCCTTATTTTCGTCCGCGGCCAGGGGATCGTGCTCAACGAGCCGTCGGTGGTCGCGATCCGCCAGGACCGCAACGGCGGCCCGCGCGCGGTCGCCGCGGTGGGCAGCGAGGCCAAGCAGATGCTGGGCCGCACGCCCGGCCACCTCACCACCCACCGGCCGATGAAGGACGGCGTGATCGCCGACTTCACCTATACCGAGGAAATGCTCAAGTACTTCATCCGCAAGGTGCACAAGGGCCGCTTCCTGCAGCCCAGCCCGCGGGTGCTGATCTGCGTGCCGGCCGGCTCCACCCAGGTCGAGAAGCGCGCCATCAAGGACTCGGCGATGGAGGCCGGTGCGCGCGACGTCTCGCTGATCGAGGAACCCATGGCCGCCGCGATCGGGGCCGGGATGCCGGTCACCGAGGCGCGCGGCTCGATGGTGGTCGACATCGGCGGCGGCACCACCGAGGTCGCGGTGATCGCGCTCAACGGCATCGTCTATTCGCAGTCGGCGCGCATCGGCGGCGACCGCTTCGACGAGTCGATCATCAACTACGTGCGCCGCAACCACGGCATGCTGATCGGCGAGGCCACGGCCGAGCGGGTCAAGATCGAGCTCGGCTGCGCCTACCCGCAGGAAAAGGTCCTGGAGACCGAGATCTCCGGCCGTCACCTGGCCGAGGGCGTGCCGAAGATGGTCAAGATCAACTCGAACGAGGTGCTCGACGCGCTGCGCGAGCCGCTGATGGGCATCGTGGCCGCGGTGCGCCAGGCGCTGGAACAGACCCCGCCGGAACTCAGTGCCGACGTCGCCGAGCGCGGCATCGTGCTCACCGGCGGCGGCGCCCTCTTGCGTGACATCGACCGCCTGCTGAGCGAGGAGACCGGCCTGCACGTACAGGTGGCCGAGGATCCGCTGACCTGCGTTGCCCGCGGCGGTGGCCGTGCCCTGGAGCTCCTGGACATGCACGGCAACGAGTTTTTCGCCTCGGAGTGACCTGACCCGCCTCCGCCAACACAGTGTCCAACTACGCCGGTTCCGCCGCCCCCCGATCCAGTGACGTTGCCGGCACGCTGAAGCTGCTGGCCTACCTCGCGTTGTCGGTGACGCTGCTCGTGCTCGACCACCGCGGCGACTGGCTGGCCCAGGCGCGCGGCCATGCCAGCGTGGCCATGCAACCGGTGTGGTGGCTGGCCGGGCTGCCCGCGCGGCTGGGCGAGAGCGTTCGCGACGATGCCGCCAGCCGTGCGCGCCTGTCCGAAGAGAACCGCCACCTGCGCAATGAACTCCTGCTCGGTGCCGCCCGGCAGGCGCGGCTGCAGGTCGAAGCCGAGGAGAACGCGCGCCTGCGCGGCCTGCTTGGCGCCGCCGAGCGCGGCAGCCAGGACGTGCAGCTGGCGCCGATCCTCGACGTCGACCTCGATCCCACCCGCCAGCGGCTGATGCTCAACGCCGGCGCCCGCGCGGGCGTGCGCCGCGGCCAGGCGGTGATCGACGCCGGTGGCCTGGTCGGGCAGGTGATCGAGGCCACGCCGACCACGGCCGTGGTCCTGTTGCTGACCGATCCCGACCACGCCGTGCCGGTGGCGGTGGCGCGCACCGGCGTGCGCCTGATCGTGTACGGCACCGGCCGCAGCGACGTGCTGGAGCTGCGCAACGTGCCGCTGTCGAGCGACGTGCGCGCCGGCGACGTGGTGATCACGTCGGGGCTTGGCGGCCGCTTCCCGCCGGGCTTCCCGGTGGGCACGATCGCGGCCCTGCGCCCCGACGACAGCCGCGCGTTCCTGGTCGGCGACGTCGATGCCGCGGCGCAGCTCGACCGCGGGCGCGACGTGCTGCTGCTGCGCGACCAGCCCGCGCTGCCCGGCGACGCGCCGCCTGTCGACTCGCCGCCTGTCGACGCGCCGCCCGTCGATTCGCCGCCTGTCGACGCGCCGCCGACCGCTGACGCCCCGGCCGGCGCGCCCCCCGCTCCCGGAGCCGCGCGATGAGCGGCCGCGGGCGCGGCTGGCTGCTGCCGGTAAGCGTGCTGCTTGCCCTGCTGCTCGGCCTGCTGCCGATGCCGGCCCTGCTGCAGCCGCTGCGCCCGTACTGGCTGGCGCTGGTGCTGGCCTACTGGGTGATCGAGGACAGCGAGCGCGTGGGCCTTGGCTTCGCCTTCGCCATCGGACTGGTGGCCGACCTCGCCTTCGGCGGCCTGCTCGGCGAGCAGGCGCTGCGGCTGGTGGTGATGACCTTCATCCTGCAGCGTTTCCGCACCCAGCTGCGCTTCTTCCCGATGCCGCAGCAGGCGCTCGCGATCGGCGGCCTGCTGCTCAACGACCGCGTGATCAGCACCGCCATCCACCTCGGCCTGGGCGAACCGGTGCTGCCCTTGGCGTACTGGTGGGCGCCGCTGCCGGGCATGCTGCTGTGGGCGCCGCTGTTCGTGCTGCTTGACGCGCTGCGGATCGGCCGCGGCGCGCGCCGGTGATGTCGGGCCAGCGCGGCCGCCGGCTGCGCAGCGCCGAGGCCGAGGCGCGGCTGTTCCGTGGCCGCGCGCTGCTTGGCTTCGCCGTGGTGCTGCTTTCGCTGGGCGGCCTGGCGGGCTGGTACTTCAAGCTGCAGGTGCTGGACCACGACGACTACGCCAAGCGCTCGCACGCCAACCGCATCAAGCCGCGGCCGGTGGTGCCGGGGCGCGGCCTGATCCTGGACCGCGAAGGCCGGATCCTGGCCGACAACGTGCCCGCCTACCGCCTGGACGTGACGCCCGAGGAGGCCGGTGACATCCCCGCCCTGGTGGACGCGCTGTCGAAGGTGGTCGAGCTCGCGCCGGAGGACATCGAGCGCTTCGAAGCCGCGCGCAAGGCCACGCGCTCCTTCCGCGCGATCCCGCTGAAGCTGCGCATCAGCGACGAGGAGGCCGCGCGCTTCGCGGTCGAGCGCTGGCGCTTCCCCGGCGTGGAGCTGGTGCCCTACCTCAATCGCCGCTACCCCTATGGCGACCTGCTGGCGCACGTGGTCGGTTACGTCGGGCGCACCGACGAGGGCGATATCGAGCGCTACGGCGAAGCCCATGCTGTGTTCACCCATACCGGGCGCACCGGCCTGGAGCGCTACTACGACGAAGCGCTGCGCGGCGTGGTCGGCTACGAACAGGTCGAGACGAACGTGGAGGGCCGGGCCCTGCGCAGGGTCGGCCTGGTGCCCGCGACCGCGGGCGCCGACCTGAAGCTGTCGCTGGACGTCGAGCTGCAGCGCGCGATGGTGCTGGCCTTCGGCGAGATGCAGGGGTCGGCCGTGGCGGTGGATCCGGCCACCGGCCAGGTGCTGGCGATGGTCAGCCTGCCCAGCTACGACCCCAACCTGTTCGTCAACGGCATTTCCACCACCGACTACCGCCGGCTGATGGACGACCCGGCACGGCCGCTGTTCAACCGCAACGTGCTGGGCGGCGGACCGCTGGGCTCGATCGTGAAGCCCTTCATGGCCCTGGCCGGCCTCGACAGCGGCCTGCGCACGCCGGAAAGCCGGGTGTTCTCCACCGGCGAGTTCTTCATCCCCGGGCAGAGCCGCGGCTACCGCGACGCCGGGCGCGGCGCCGGCTGGGTCGACCTGCGCGACTCGATCTCGCGCTCGATCAATTACTACTACTACAAGCTCGCCTACGACATGGGCATCGACCGCCTGGCGGAGTACATGCACCGCTATGGTTTCGGCGAGCCCACCGGCATCGACCTGACCGGTGAGACCTCGGGGATCGTGCCTTCGCGCGAATGGAAGCTGGGCAACAGCCGCGAGCCCTGGTACCCGGGCGAGACCGTGATCGCCGGCATCGGCCAGGGCTACTGGGTGGCCACGGCGCTGCAGATGGCGCGCGGCACCGCGGCCATCGCAAATGGGGGCGTGCTGCACCCGCTTCGGCTGGCGGCGGAACGTCGCAGCGGCTACGACCTGCCCTGGGCGCCGCTGGCGGTCGCTCCGGCCGCGCGCATCAGCGACAGCCCGGCGCACGTGCGCGCGGTGCAGGAGGGCATGGAGGCGACCATCCACGGCCGCGGCACGGCGACGGCCATGGCCCGCGGCGCGCCGTACCGGATGGCCGGCAAGACCGGCACCGCGCAGCGGGTCAGCCGTCGCGGCAGCGTCAGCCTGGATCCCCGCAGCCTGCCCTACCACCTCCGCCACCAGGCGCTGTTCGCGGGCTATGCACCGGCGGAGCACCCGACCATCGCGCTGGTGGTGGTGGTCGAGCACGGCGGCTACGGCGGTGCCACCGCGGCGCCGATTGCGCGCAAGATCTTCGACGCCTGGCTGCTGGGCGACGTGCCGGAGCCCGCCGCCCCGGCCGATGGCGTGGTCGTGCCGCCGGTCGAGCTGTTCGAGGGCGTGGTGGGCGGCGCCTTGCCGGGTCCGGGAGCGGCGCTGCTTGCCCCGCAGGCCGGCGCCGAGGCGCTGCCGGAGCCGCGGCCATGAACGTGATCCTCCGCTTCCTGCTGGACCTGGTGCAGCGCTTCGTGCGCACCCTGGACTGGATCCTGCTGGGCGCGCTGCTCGCGCTGATGGGCATCGGCCTGGCGGTGCTGCACAGCGCGGGCGGCCAGGATTCCACCCTGATGGTGTCGCAGGGCGCGCGCTACGGGGTGGGGCTGGGCGTGCTGTGGCTGTTGTCGCGGGTGCCGCCGCTGCGCCTGCGCGACGCAGCGCCGGCCGCGTACCTGCTGTCGCTGCTGCCGCTGGTGGCGGTGCTGTTCCTGGGCACCGGGCGCAGCGGCGCGCACTGGCTCGACCTCGGCGTGTTCTATTTCCAGCCGGCGGAGCTGCTCAAGCTCAGCCTGCCGATGATGGTGGCCTGGTATCTCAACGCGCGCCCGCAGCCGGCCGGCTTCGTGGTCACCGTGGTGGCGATGCTGCTGGTGGCGCTGCCGACCGGCCTGATCCTGCTGCAGCCCGATTTCGGCACCGCGATGCTGGTCGCCACCAGCGGCGTGTTCGCGCTGTATCTGGCGGGCATGTCGTGGTGGTGGTTCGTCGTCGCAGGGGCGGCGGCGGCGGCGGCGGCGCCGGCGGCCTGGTACTGGATGCTGCGGCCCTACCAGAAGGACCGCATCCTCACCTTCCTCGACCCCGAGTCCGACCCGCTGGGGGCGGGCTGGAACATCATCCAGTCGAAGATCGCCATCGGCTCCGGTGGCCTGCGTGGGCAGGGCTGGGGCGAAGGCTCGCAGTCGCACCTCAACTACGTGCCCGAGCACACCACCGACTTCATCTTCGCGGTGCTGTCGGAGGAGTTCGGCTGGGCCGGCGTGGTCACGGTGCTGGCGCTGTACCTGGTGGTGGTGGGCCGCTGCCTGTGGATCGCGGCGGAATCGCGCGACGGCTTCGGGCGCCTGCTGGCCGGCGCGCTGGGGCTGGCGCTGTTCGTGTACGTACTGGTCAACGGCGGCATGATCTCCGGGCTGCTGCCGGTGGTGGGCGTGCCGATGCCGCTGCTTAGCTTCGGCGGCACCGCCGCCGTGTCGCTGCTCGCGGGCATGGGCGTGGTGATGGCCGTGGGCGCGCATCGCCCGGTGCGCAAGCGTTGACCGGAGCGCCGCCCGCGGCCGCCGTTCACGTGGCGCCAGGGCATGCCTGCCGGGCCGCGTGATAACCTCGCGACCGATGGTCAAACGCCCCCTAGCACTCGTATCCGCCTCGCTGGTATCGCTCGCGCTGTTCGCCTGCGCGACCCCGGCCGAGACCTCTCCCGACGCCAGCGCCCCGGCCGCGGCATCGCCGCCCTCCGCGGCCGGCCCGGCACCCTCCGGGCCCGCGCCGCTGCCCGCGGTCCCGCAGCCGCCGGAGCGCCCGGTGGCGCCGCCCTCGGTGACGGACCCGGCGATCCCGCGGGCGCAGCGCATCGCGGCCTTTGTCGACTACACGGCGGACACCTACGGCGTCGACCGCCAGCGGATCCGCGACGTGCTTGCCGGCGCCGCGCACAAGCAGTCGATCATCGATGCGATGTCGCGCCCGGCCGAGGCCGTGCGTCCCTGGAGCGACTACCGCCCGATCTTCATCAACGATGCCCGCATCAGCGGCGGCAAGGCCTTCTACGCGGAAAACCGCGAGGCCCTGGAGCGCGTGGCGGCGGAAACCGGCGTTCCCGCCGAGTACATCGTCGCCATCATCGGCGTCGAGACCAGCTATGGCCGCATCACCGGCAACCATCGCGTGGTCGATGCGCTGTACACGCTGGCCTTCGGCTTCCCCAAGCGCGCGCCGTTCTTCGCCGGCGAGCTGGCGCAGCTGTTCGCACTCGCCGCCGAAGAGCCGCAGCTCGACATTGCCGCGCTGAAGGGCAGCTATGCCGGCGCCATGGGCATGGGCCAGTTCATGCCGTCCAGCTACCGCCTGTGGGCGAAGGACGGCGATGGCGATGGCCGCCGCGACCTGCTGACCCACAAGCCCGACGTGTTCGCCTCGATCGCCAACTATTTCGTGATCCACGGCTGGGAGCGCGGCGCGCCGGTGGTGGCACGCGCCAGCCGCGATGACGCTGCGGCCGATTTCAGGCCCGAGGCCCTGGACCCGGTGCATCGGCTGTCCGAGCTCGCCGAACGCGGCTACCGTCCGCTGCCCGGTCAGCCCGTGGCCGAGGGTGCCACGCTGCTTTCGTTCGATGGCGCCAACGGACCCGAATACTGGTTCGGCTACCGCAACTTCTACGTCATCAGCCGCTACAACCGTTCGCCGATGTACTCCCTGGCCGTGCACCAGCTGGCGCAGGCGATCGCGGGGCGCGAACCGCAATGAGGATCCGGCGCGCGAGACCCGCGTGCTGGTGGACCGCCGCCGCTGTCGCCGCACTGCTGGCCGGCTGCGCGGGCGCCCCCAGCCGCCAGGCGCCTCCGGGGGACGAGGCACCTCGCGGCGGCGGCGCTAGCACGGCGGGGCCGCGGGTCTCGCCGTACGCGCCGGCGCAGGAGGACCCTTCGACGCGCGGCGACTATGTCGCCGGTGGGCTCTACAAGCCGGGGGTCGCTGACACGACGCCGGATTACGTCCCCGACGTGGATGCGATCCCGGAACCCGAGGTCGTGGCCCTGGAGCGCTCGCGCTACGGCAACCGTTCGCCGTACAAGGTGCAGGGCAGGTCCTACCACGTGCTGGAAGACGCGAAAGACTTCGTCGAGACCGGACTGGCTTCGTACTATGGCCAGAAGTTCCACGGCCGCCGGACCTCCAACCAGGAGGTCTACGACATGTACGCGTTCACCGCCGCGCACAAATCGCTGCCGCTGCCGAGCTTCGCGCGCGTGACCAACCTGGACAACGGCAGGTCGGTGGTGGTGCGCGTGAACGACCGCGGGCCGTTCCACGACGGTCGCGTGGTCGACCTGAGCTACGCCGCCGCGGTCAAGATCGGCGTGCATCCACGCGGCACCGCGCGGGTCGAAGTGCGCGCGCTGGGGGCGGGCGAGAACGCACGCCACCAGCCCGATACCCGCCTGGCCGCCGTCGACCCGGCCACCGGCCTGCCACCGGGGGTGCGCGTGGCCACCGGCCGCCCGCAGCCCGCGCCGCCGAGCGCGCTGGATGGGCTGGTTGCCGCGCTGCCCGCGTCGCAGGCCGCCGCCGGTGGCCAGTTGGCCAGCCACGTGTCGGCGACCACGCCTGCCGCGGTGGCCACGACGGCTCCCGTGCCGGAATCCGGCAATGCCGACTGGCGCTTCGACATGCGCCAGGACGGGCGCGCGATGACCGCCGACGAATTCGACGCCTGGATGAAGTCGCGCCGCGCACGCGTTGCGACCGGGCGCCCCGGAAAGCCAGATCCCTACGGCTCCGCCGCCGCTGGTGCGGCCAAGGCCGCGACGTCTGGCGTGGATGCGGGCGACAAGGCGCCGGTCGCGGCCGCCGTGGTTGCAGGGACGTCGGGCAGCGGTCTTGCGCCGCCCGCCGCCCCGGAGTCGTCCGGGTCGGCTGCGTCGGTCGCCGGCGTGCTGCTGCAGGTTGCCGCCTTCGGATCCCGCGACAATGCCGAGCGTGCGCTCGCCCTGCTGCGCGGTGCCGGGATCGGCGACGCGCGGCTGCAGGACGGCACGGCCGCAGGCAAGCCCGTGTGGCGCCTGCGCGTGGGTCCGGTGGCGCCCACCGGCGTTGCGGAGCTCGGCGCGCGCGTCGCGAGCCTGGGTTTCGGTGCACCGCATCCCGTGCGCGAGTGATGCGGAGCGTTAACGTGCATGGCTGACGCGCACGGTTAAAATGAGCGCCTGTCCCCGCCGTCCGTTCGCGGATGGCCCGAAATTCCCGGAGTTCCACGCCTGATGAAAGCCCACGCCTTCCGCGTCGCGCTGCTCGCCGCTGTTTCCGTCGCCACGCTCGGCCTCGCCTTTGCCCAGGATCCGGCGCCCACCGCGCCCACTCCCGCCGCGCCCGCCGCGCTGAGCGAGGAACTGCCCGTGCCCGACGCGCCCGCCATCACCGGCACGGCGTGGGCGCTGATGGACTTCGCCACCGGCCAGATCCTGGCAGGCGACAACGTCGATGAGCGCGTCGAGCCGGCCAGCATCACCAAGGTGATGACCAGCTACGTGATCGCGGCCGAGATGGCCGCCGGCAAGGTCGGTCCCGACGACGACGTGATGATGAGCGTCAACGCCTGGCGCACCGGCGGCGCCGGCACCGACGGCAGCTACAGCGGCTTCGAGGTCAACAAGACCGCCAAGCTGCTGGACATGGAAAAGGGCATGACGGTGCAGTCCGGCAACGACGCCGCGATCGCCCTGGCCGAACACATCGCCGGCTCCGAGGACGCATTCGCCGCACTGATGAACGCCTATGCCGCGCGCATCGGCATGAAGAACTCGCACTTCGTCAATTCCCATGGCCTGTCGGCGCCGGAGCACTACTCGACCGCGCGCGACCTGGCGCTGCTGGGCCGTGCCCTGGCACGTGATTTCCCCGAGCACTACGCCTTCAACGCGATCAAGGAATTCACGGTCGGCCCGATCACCCAGCGCAACCGCAACATCCTGCTGTGGCGCGACCAGAGCGTGGACGGCATCAAGACCGGCCACCACTCGGGCGCCGGCTACTGCCTGATGGCGTCGGCCAAGCGCGGCGACCAGCGCCTGATCTCGGTAGTGATGGGTTCCACCAGCGAGTCCCAGCGCGCCACCGATTCGCAGGCACTGCTGAACTGGGGCTTCCGTTTCTTCGAGACCCACGAGCTCTACGCCGCCGACAAGCCGGTGGCGACGCAGAAGGTTTGGAAGGGCGCTGCCAACGAGCTCGACCTGGGCGTGGCCCAGCCGCTGCTGGTGAGCATGCAGCGCGGCCAGTACGCGAAGCTGCAGCCGAGCATGGACGTGCCGCGCACCCTGGTGGCGCCGATCGCGCGCGGCCAGGCGCTGGGCAAGGTGCGGGTGATGCTGGACGGCAAGCTGGTGGCCGAGGCGCCGCTGGTGGCGCTGGAAGAAGTCCCGGAAGCCGGGTTCTTCAAGCGCCTGTGGCACGAACTGCTGATGTGGTGGCAGTCGCTCTGAGCGTCAGCGGGCAAGTGAGAGCTGGGTGGAGTTGACCCAGCCGCGGTTGCCGAGCTCGTCCTCGACCTCCCACATCGTCCCGTCCTTGAGCCCGGTGGGATAGAGCATCATCCCGGGATCCAGATCGCGCACCGCGCCGCCGCGGCCGTCGGCGGCCTTCAGCAGCCGCCCGGGCCGGGTCATGCTCACCGCCTGCGTGGCGTTGGCCGCGGATGCGTCGGACGGCAACCCGCCGAGCTGCGCCACCAGATCCGAATACGCCTGGATGTAGGCCTGGGCCACCACCTGGCCGATTTCGGTGTTGGCGTAGCCGGAGGCACCGCCCGCGACCAGGGCACCGGCGATATGGCCGCCACCGCCGCGCCAGCCGACATCGGTCTTGGTGGCGTGGCCTTCGGTCATGGCGACCTGCTCCGACGAGCGCGCGTCGGTGACGGTGAGCACCACGTCGGCGCTGCTGCGCTTGAGGTTGATGCCGCCGACCACCGCCGCGGCGTGCCGGTTGCCGAGCAGGCCACCGACCAGGCCGCCGATATTGGTGCCGCCGGCGTTGCGGTTCTGCGATATCACGTCGGGCACCAGCACGTAATCCGCGGCGCGGATCTGCCCCTTGCCGATATTGGAGCCGCCGCGCAGCTCGCCCGAGGACGCCAACGCGCGCTCGGCCTGCATCGCCTGCATGCCCTGGCCGCGGTCGACGAGGGTGAAGCAGCGCGACCGGTTCACATAGACCTTGATCAGCGCCGCCGGCGACGCCAATCGCTGGCCGGTCCACCAGTTCTGGCCGCTGGGCTCCATCACCGCGATCGTGCCGAGGCTGCGTGCGCAGACCGGCACGTCGGAGGGCTGGGACTGGGCCAGCACAATGGCGGGCGCGGCGAGCAGGCAGGCGGCGAGGGCGGCAGCGAGAGCGGTACGGGGCATGGCGGAGCTCCTTGCGGATGTGGATTCCTTCCATCGCCAAACGCGGTCAGGGCCTGCCAGCGGACGCCGTGCGTTTCGGCATCGGGCCACGGTGTTGCGGCGCTGGCGTTGGGATCGCCCGGCGCTGGCCCCATAATCGGGCAATGGAAATCAAGTCCGACAACCCTGAACACGGCTTCCAGTTCCCGGGTGACTTCGAGATCACGGCCATGGGTCCGGCCTCCGCCGGGCTGGACGTCGAAGTCCCCAACCTGCTGCGCGCCGCCGGCCTGGCCGTGGTCCACGAGACGCTCACCGCCCGGCCGTCCAGCGGCGGCCGCTACGTTTCGGTGCGGATCACCTTCCGCGCCAACTCGCGCGAGGAGTACGACAGTGCGCACGCCGCGCTGCGCGAGCATCCCGAGGTGAAGTGGACGCTGTAGCCGCCACGCGCGCGCTGCTGGTCCACGACCTCGGCCGCCGCGCCTACGCGCCGGTCTGGCGCGCGATGCAGGCCTTCACCGATGCGCGTGGCGACGATACGCCGGACGAGCTCTGGCTGGTCGAGCACGATCCGGTATTCACCCTCGGCCAGGCCGGCAAGCCCGAGCACGTGCTGGCGCCGGGCGACATCCCAGTGCTCAAGGTCGACCGGGGCGGCCAGGTGACCTACCACGGGCCCGGACAGCTGGTCGCGTATCCGCTGCTGGACCTGCGGCGCCTGGGCATCGGCGTGCGGGAATACGTCTGCCGCATCGAGCAGGCGCTCATCGATACCCTGGCCGGCTGGGGCATCCATGCGCAGCGCCGCGAAGGCGCGCCGGGCGTGTACGTGGATAGCGGCGCCAAGATCGCCGCGCTCGGCATCCGCGTGCGTCGGGGCTGCACCTTCCACGGCCTGGCCTTCAACATCGCGATGGATTCCGAACCCTTCCACCGCATCAACCCCTGCGGCTACGCCGGGCTTGAAACGACCTCGGTGGTAGAATGCGGCGGTCCCGCAAGCCTCGACGCCGCCCGGCCCGCGCTGGTCGCGGCGCTTGCCGCGCAGCTTGGTTTGGCGGCTGTGGAGGCTGCGGAAGAAAGAGCTTTTGCCACGGATTTACGCGGATCTTTCGCGGATTTACGCGGATAAAGCGAATTGCTTTGAAATGCTCCCGCCCTTGACCTGAACCCGTCCCGCTTTTGCTTGATCCGTGTAAACCCGCGCTTATCCGCGTAAATCCGTGGCAAAAAAATGACCAACACCTCCGCCGCCAAGTCCATCCCGCTCGCAGTCGTCAGCAGCGAGGCGCCGCCGTCGCTGGTGCCCGGGGTGAAGCAGGTGGCGGGGGACAAGATCGGGCGTTCGCCGGTGGCGTTCGTGGATGCGCCGGTGCTGCGCAAGCCGTCCTGGATCCGGGTGCGGATCCCGTCCAACGGCGCGGTCGCGGCGCTCAAGTCGAAGTTGCGCGAGAACCGGCTGGTCACGGTGTGCGAGGACGCGAGCTGCCCGAACATCCATGAGTGCTTCGGGCACGGCACAGCGACCTTCATGATCCTTGGCGAGGTCTGTACCCGCCGCTGCAGCTTCTGCGACGTCGCCCACGGCCGGCCGAAGCCGCCGGACGCCGACGAGCCGCGCCGCCTGGCCGAGACCGTCGCCGACATGGGCCTGAAGTACGTGGTGGTGACCTCGGTCGACCGCGACGACCTGCGCGACGGCGGTGCCCAGCACTTCGTGGACTGCATCGCAGCCATCCGTGCCGCGACGCCCGGCACGAAGATCGAGATCCTGACCCCGGACTTCCGTGGCAAGGGCCGCATGGACCGCGCGCTGGAAATCCTGGCGGCCAACCCGCCGGACGTCTTCAACCACAACGTCGAGACCGTGCCGGACCTGTACCGCAACGTGCGCCCGGGCGCCGACTACCAGTGGTCGCTGACCCTGCTGCAGCGCTTCAAGGCCCAGCACCCGGAGGTCGCCACCAAGTCCGGGATCATGCTGGGGCTCGGCGAGACGCGGGAGCAGGTCGAAGCCACCTTGCGCGACCTTCGCGCGCACGACGTCGAGATGATCACCATCGGCCAGTACCTGCAGCCCAGCGCGCACCACCATCCGGTGCTGCGCTACTGGACGCCGGAAGAGTTCAAGGCCTTCGAGGACTACGGCATGGCGCTGGGCTTCACCCACGTCGCGTCGGGTCCGCTGGTGCGTTCGTCGTACCACGCCGACCGCCAGGCGGCTGGCGCCGGCCTCGCGTCCTGAGCGTTGCGGTACGCCGCGCTCCTGCGTGGCGAATTGTTCACACCCCGCCCCGTGGCCGCGGTTAGAGTGGTTTCGGGCGTCAATACGCGACTTCCAGCACTGTCCGGCCCGGTCCTGGACCGGCACGGTGCAGGGTAGCGACGCATCCTCCACGTGAGCATCGAGCCGACCGCATGAAAGCACGCCAAGCCCTGTCCGCCACCGTCGTCGCCCTGGCGCTGGCCATGCCACTGGCGCTGATGGCGCGCGCCGACGGCGACGCCATTCCGGAGGCGCCGACCGCGGACCACGAGACCACGTCCAGGCTGGTCTACGGCCTGCTGTCCGACAGCCGCTACGCCTATCGCCCGCGCGGGCTCGATGCCACGCTGTCGCAGGACATCTTCAAGCGCTACCTCGAGGCGCTGGACGGCAACAAGCTGTTCCTCGACGCCGCCGACATCGCGCGCTTCCAGCGCTACGAGGCGCGGATGGGCGATGCCGTCCGCCAGGGCGACACCGGCCCGGCGATGGAAATGTACGCGCTCTACAAGCAGCGCGTGGGCGAGCGGGTGGAGTACGCGCGCGGCCTGCTGAAGCAGGACATCTTCGATTTCGAGGGCGAGGAACGCTGGTATTACGACCGCGAGGACGCCGCCTGGGCTGCGGACGGCGCCGAGCTGGACTCACTGTGGAAGAAGTCGGTGCGCAACGACTGGCTGCGCCTGAAGCTTGCCGGCAAGGAGCCGGCCGAGATCCGCGCGACGCTCGACAAGCGCTACGCCAACATCGCCACCAGCGTCGAGCAGCTGAACCACGAGGACGCGTTCCAGACCTTCCTCAATGCCTACACCGCGTCCATCGATCCGCATACCGACTATTTCAATCCGCGCACCGCAGGCCTGTTCACCCAGAGCATGTCGCTGTCGCTCGAGGGCATCGGCGCGCAGCTGCAGAAGCAGGACGACGTGGTCGTGATCCGCGAGCTGATCCCCGGCGGCCCCGCGGCGGCCAGCGACAGGTTCACGCCCGGCGACCGCATCGTGGGCGTTGGCCAGGGCACGAACGGCCCGATGGAGGACGTGATCGGCTGGCGCATCGACGACGTGGTCGAGAAGATCAAGGGCAGTGCCGGGACCCAGGTGCGCCTGGACGTGGTGCCGGTGGAGGCGCTGCTCGACAGCGAGCCCGTACGCATCACCCTGACCCGCGCCAAGATCCGCCTGGAAGAGCAGGCTGCCAAGTCCAAGCTAATCGAGATCCCCGCGGGGCCGGCCGGCGCCGCCAAGCGCATCGGCGTGATCGAGCTGCCCGCGTTCTACCAGGACTTCGAGGGCCGGCGCAGCCGCAACGGCGACTACGCATCGGCGACCCGGGACGTCGCCAGGATCCTCGGAGAATTCCGCGAGCAGGGCATGGACGGCATCGTGCTCGACCTGCGCAACAACGGCGGCGGCTCGCTCAACGAGGCGGTCGAACTGACCGGCCTCTTCATCGACACCGGCCCGGTGGTGCAAGTGCGCGAGTCCGGCGGCCGGGTGGCGGTGGAATCCGACCGCAAGGCCGGCGTGTCCTGGGATGGGCCGCTGGCGGTGCTGGTCAACCGCGCCTCCGCCTCTGCGTCGGAGATCGTCGCCGGTGCCATCCAGGACTATGGCCGCGGCCTGGTGATCGGCGAGACCACCTTCGGCAAGGGCACGGTGCAGAACCTGTTCGACCTCGACCGCTGGCCCGCCAACGAGGGCACGCGCCATGGGCAGGTCAAGATGACCATCGCGCAGTTCTTCCTGCCCGGCGGCAGCAGCACCCAGAACAAGGGCGTGGTGCCCGACATCCGCTTCCCGGCGACGATCAACGCCACCGAGTTCGGCGAGAGCACCTACGACAATGCGCTGCCCTGGACCCGGATTTCGGCCGTGCCGCACACCCGCTACGGCAACTTCGCGCCGCTGCTGCCGCGGCTGGATGAGCTGCATGGCGGTCGCGTGGCGACCGACCGCGAGTTCCAGTGGTGGAAGGAGGACGTGGCCGAGTTCCGCGCCGAGGCCGACAAGGACTACATCTCGCTCAACGAGGCCGAACGCCGCACCGAGCGCGACCGCCAGGCCGCCAAGCGCAAGGACCGCCAGGAAGAGCGCAAGCGCCTGGGCCTCGACCTGGATCCGCTGGCCGAGCTTTCGGCCGACGATGGCCTGACCGCGAACGAGCGCGACATCGCCGCCGACACCGCGCGCGAGGACGCCGCCGAGAAGCGCCCGGACCCGCTGCTGCGCGAGTCCGCCGCGATCCTGGCCGACGCCGTGCGCCTGCTCGACGCCGACCGCCAGCTGTCGGCGGCAGTGCTGCCGGAGTCCACCGGGCCGGGGCGCTGGGCGCGCTGAGCCGGGCAGCGACCAACGGTTCCCGGTAGCAGCAGCCCTGGCTGCGACCAGGGTTTGGATCGGGCTTCGGTCGTATATGCCGGTCGCAGCTATAGCTGCTCCTACTGCGTGAGCGGCCATGGCCGCGATCCGCGAGGCGTCCGCGCGGCGTAGAATCACCGCGCCGGCAGGTTGATCGACGCTTGCCGCCCTTCCACGCCGCCTTTAACGCCCGGATGCCGCAATGGGTGCCGCTTCGCCGTTTTCCGCTCCCGTCCGCACGCCGCCCGGCGCGATGGCGGTCGTCCTCGCCCTGGGGGCGGTGTACCTCGTCTGGGGGTCGACCTACCTTGGCATCCGCTTCGCGCTTGAAGGCGGCTATCCACCGCTGTTGATGGCGGGGATGCGCTTCGTTGCCGCGGGCACGCTGTTGTATGGGGTGCTGCGCCTGCGCGGCATGCCGGCGCCGACCCGCGCGGAGTGGCGCGACCTCGCGATCATGGGCACGTTGCTGCTCGGCCTGGGCAACGGCATGGTCTGCATCGCGCAGCAGACCGTGTCGTCCGGGCTTGCCGCGGTGGCGGTGGCTTCGTGTCCGCTGTGGATGGGCCTGTTCGCGGCGCTGCGCGGCGAGCGGCCCACGCGCATTGAACTTGCCGGCCTCGCTGTGGGCTTCGCCGGCGTACTCTGGCTCAACGCCGGCAGCTCGCTTACCGCGTCGCCACAGGGTTTGATCGCACTGCTGGTGGCGCCACTGGCCTGGGCCTTCGGCTCGATCTGGAGCCGCAGCCGCGCGCTGCCGTCGCCGTTCATGACCGCGGCCGGGCAGATGCTCTGCGGCGGCGTCCTCATGATGGCGGCCGGCTGGCTGCTGGGTGAACGCTTCGCCGTGGCGCCGACCCTTCGCGGGACGCTGTCGGTGGCCTATCTCACCGTGTTCGGCTCGATCCTCGCCTTCTCCGCCTACGCCTGGCTGCTGCAGAACGTGCGCGCGAGCCTTGCCAGCAGCTATGCCTACGTCAATCCGCTGATCGCCGTGGTGCTCGGTGCGTGGCTTGCGGGGGAGCGTTTCAGCGCCCACGACCTCGGCGCGATGGCCGTGATCCTGTCCGGCGTGGTCGCGATCACCCTCGCCAGCGCGGGACGGCGCCGGCGCACCGCGCGCCAGGCGACGGCGGCGCCGCTGGTCGCCGCCGGACTCGCGGTCGCCGCCGAGCAGCCGGCCGTTGCCGGCCAACCGCTGCCGGCGCCTTCCCTGCCCGGGCACGCGCCCCCCGCCGGCGCCGACGCACCGGAACAGCGCCCTTGAGCGCCAGCGAGCGCACCCGCGGCCTGTGGATGGCGGTCGGGGCCTTCGTGCTCTGGGGCCTGATGCCGCTGTACTGGCACCTGCTCAAGCACGTGCCGTCGCTGCAGGTGGTGGCCCACCGCGCGCTGTGGTCGGCGTTACTGGTCGCGGCCTACCTGACGGCCACCCGCGGCCGCGGCTGGCTGCGCGAGGTGTTCTCGCAGCCGCGGCTGGCCGGGATGCTGCTGGCGTCCGGCCTCCTGATCGGCTTCAACTGGAGCCTGTACGTGTGGGCGGTAAACGCCGGGCACGTGGTCGAGACCAGCCTGGGCTACTTCATCAACCCGCTGCTCAACGTGGTGATCGGCGTGGTGTTCCTGCGCGAGCGCCTGCTCCCGGCGCAATGGGTGGCGGTGGCGTTGGCAAGCTGCGGCGTGCTCTGGCTGACTTTCAACTACGGCAGCTTCCCCTGGATCGCGATGGCGCTGGCATGTTCGTTTGCGCTATACGGCCTGATCCGCCGCCAGGCCCAGGTGGACGCGGTGGCGGGGCTGGGCGTGGAGAACCTGTACCTGCTGGTGCCGGCGGCCGGCCTCCTGGCCTGGTTCGAACTCGGCGGCCACGGCGGATTCTCGGACCTTCGCTGGGGCCTGGGCAGCAACCTGCTGCTGGTGCTGGGTGGCGCCCTGACCGCGCTGCCGCTAATCGGCTTTGCCTACGCGGTGCGCCAAGTGTCGTTGTCGACGGTCGGCCTGCTGCAGTACCTGGCCCCGACGCTGCAGCTGCTGTGCGGCGTGCTGGTCTTCGGCGAGACCTTCGACCGCGACCGCGCCATCGGCTTCTCCGTGATCTGGATCGGCCTGGCCGTGTTCGCCGTCGACGGTTTCATCCGCGCTCGGCGACGGGTGGTGGCGCAGCAGGCCTGATCGCCCGGGGCGCCGTGCTCAGGCCGCGCGCAGCGCGTCCGTGACCGGCATGGTCGCCGCCCGCAGCGCCGGGAACAGGCCGCCGATGAAGCCGATCGCCAGCGCCCACTTCAGCCCTTGCCACAGCAGCTCGGGCGACACCTTGAACTCGAAGGTGAGCTGGGACATGCCGCCGGCAAGTGTCGACGCGGTGTAGCCGTTGAACACCAGCCAGGCCAGCAGCCCGCCGAGGACGCCGCCGATGGCCGCCAGCAGCATGGTCTCCAGCATCACCGCCACCACCACCGGAATGCCGCGGAAGCCGATCGCGCGCAGGGTCGCGATCTCGCGCGCGCGCGATGCGACGCTGGCGAACATGGTGTTGAGCGCACCGAACACCGCGCCGATGGCCATGATCGAGCCGACCACGATGCCGATGATGCGCAGCACCTTGGAGATGCCTTCGGACTGTGCCTGGAAGTACTCGAGCGTGGTCTGGGCCTCGACCTGCAGGCGCGGGTCGGCAGCCAGCGTGGCCTTGAACGCGTTGAACGCCGAGGCATCGGTCAGGCGCGCGAAGACCGAGGCCCGGCTGCTGCCGCGGCGGTAGGTGGTGGCGACGACTTCGGCGTCGGCCCACATCTCGGAAGCCATCGAGTCGCCGGATTCGAACACGCCGACCACCGTCCACGACTGGTTGCCCATGCGGACTTCGCTGCCGGGATCCAGGCCCAGGAACTGGCGTCGCGCGCCGGTGCCGACCACCAGCTCGCGCTTGCCGGTCTCGAAGCGGCGGCCTTCGACCAGCTGCACGTTGGGCCGCACGGCCCATGCCATGTCGCCCACGCCGCGCAGCTGCACGCTGCCGTCGACGTCGGCCTCGCCGCCGCGGATCGGCAGGTTGGCCGCGACCACCAGCTCCGGCGAGGCCAGCGGCCGGCCCTCGGCGTCACGGGCGATTTCCGGCGCGCGCTCGATCGCGGTGATCGCGTCGCGCGACATCACCGACATCAGCTCGGCCGCCGAACCGCCGCGCAGCACGATCGCGGTGTCTTCGTCGCCGCTGCTCGACACCGTGTGCTGGTAGCCCTCGGCCATCGCCAGCAGCGCCACCAGCACGCCGACCACGCCGGCGATGCCGATGATCACCACCGACGACGAGCCCAGGCGCTGCGACAGGGTGCTGACGCCGACCCGGGTAACCGACGCCGCCTGCCGGCCGCTGCGCGTGGAGAGCATCCACAGCGCGAAGGCGACGGCGACCGCGAGCAGGGCGGGCCAGGGCAGGTAGATCCAGGCCGCGAGGAACGCGACCAGCAGCAGCACCAGGCCGGTGCCGCGCAGGAAAGGCTTGATCTTCTTCATGGCGTGCTCCTAGCGGCCCGCGAGGGCGTCGACGATGTTCAGGCGCATGGCGCGGATCGCCGGCAGGGCGCCGACCAGCAGGCCGATGGCGAGCATCAGCCCCAGGCCCAGCAGCCAGCTCTCCAGGCCCACGGGCGGCAGGTTGACCACGCCGCCGCTGGCGGCGGTGGCGGCCTTGCCGATCACCGACGCCAGGCCCAGGCCGAGCGCGCCGCCGATCACCACCATCAGCATCGACTCGGCCAGCACCATCGCCAGCACGCTGGTGCTGGAGAAACCGATCGTCTTCAGCACCGCGAGTTCGGACGTCCGCTCGCGCACCGCCTGCGCCATGGTGTTGCCGGTCAGCAGCAGCAGGGTGAAGAACACCGCGCCCATGATCGAGCCCACGATCAGGCCGATGTCGGCCATCTGCTTGAGCTGCGAGGCCATCGCCGCCTGCTCGCTCATGGTCTTGGTTTCGTTTGGCGAGTTGGCCGACAGCGCATCGATGGCCTTGGCCGCGGCATCGCTGCGGCGCACGTCGGACACGCGGCTGACGTACCAGCCCACGTCACCGTCGACGTAGGGCGTGGACTCCTCGAAGTAGTCGTAATGCATCAGCATCATCGCCCCGGTGAAGCCGGCGCTCTCGCCCTCCTTCGCGTGCAGCACGCCGACGATGTCGAAGGCCCAGTCGAGCGTGCCGTCGCTGTTGGGGTAGATCGCCGACTGCAGCGGGATGCGCTGCCCGACCTTCCAGTCGAAGCGGTTCATCATCGTCTCGCCAACCAGCATGCCGGTGCGGTTGCGCTTCCAGGCCTCGAGCTGCGCAGGGTCGACGTCGACTTCCGGGTAGAGCTCGAGGTAGTTCTGCGCCACGGCCAGCGTGAACAGCTGGTTGCGCGGCCCCTGGTAGGTGCCGCCGAACCAGTTGGCGTGGGTCACCGCCTCGATGTTGTCGATGGCCACGATCCGCGCCTGCAGCGACAGCGGCAGGGTCTCGATGAAGGAGAGCTTCGAGGCCGTCTGCAGGCGCTGCGCGCCGTCGGCGTTGCGGCCGAGTTCGGCGAAGCTGGTGCGGATGCCGTCGAGCAGGCCGAACAGCAGGAACGCGGCCACGATCGAGGCCAGCGTCAGGAAGGTGCGGGTCTTGCGCCGGAACAGGGCGGCCCAGACCAGGTGGAAGTACTTCATTGCGACCTCCTCCGGTTGCAGGCGCGGCTCATGCCGCGTGCGACTGCTGCTCGACCAGCACGCCCTTGTCCAGGTGCAGGGTGTGGCTGGCGTACTCGGCCGCCTTCGGATCGTGCGTCACCATCACGATGGTCTTGCCGTGCTCTCGGTTGAGCTCCTGCAGCAGGCCCAGGATCTCCTCGGCCGACTGCCGGTCGAGGTCGCCGGTGGGCTCGTCGCAGATCAGCAGCGTCGGATCGGAGACGATGGCGCGCGCGATCGCCACGCGCTGCTGCTGGCCGCCGGAAAGCTCTGCCGGCTTGTGGGACACGCGGTCGGACAGGCCAACCAGTTCGAGCGCGATCTGCGCGTTGCGCTTGCGCTGCGCACCGCCGAGCCTGGTCAGCAGCAGCGGCAGCTCCACGTTCTTCTGGGCGGAGAGCGCCGGCATCAGGTTGTAGAACTGGAACACGTAGCCGACGTTCTGGCTGCGCCAGGTGGCCAGCTGGCCTGCGCCCATGCGGTCGATGCGCTGGCCGGCGATCTCGATCTCGCCGCTGCTGGGCGCGTCCAGGCCGCCGATGAGGTTCAGGAGCGTGGTCTTGCCCGAGCCCGAAGGCCCCATCAGGGCGACGAAATCGCCGGACGCGATGTCCAGGTCCAGGCCATGCAGCACGTCGACCTTCTCGGGCCCGCGCTGGTAGGACTTGCCGAGGTTGCGGATCGATACCAGGGTGGTCATCACGATGCTCCGGTGGATGTGTTGGATGTGGCGGACCCGAAGGCCCTCCTGTGGGAGCGGCTATAACTGCTCCCACAGCGATGTTCTTCCTTCCCGCAAGGGAGTGTGTGCGTGTCGAATGCGGGTGTCGGGCTGGTGGCTCCTACGGGTCGCTTACGGTGACCTTGTCGCCGTCGGCCAGGTCTTCAGGCGGGTCGAGCACCACGGTTTCGCCCGGTGCGATCCCGGACAGCACGGTGCGCTGGGCACCACCGCCGCCGGCGCTGACGCCGCGCCGCTCGGCTACCGCATCGTCGCCGCTGCCGGCCACGACGAAGACGACATCGCCGCCGTCGCGCGCGGCCACGGCCGCGGCCGGCACGCGCACGCCGCGCGGCGCGTCGTCACCGGACGGTTCCGGCGCGCGCTCCAGGAAGCTCACGGTCACGCCCATGTCGGGCACGATGCGCGGATCCTTTTCCTTCAGCGCCACGCGCACCTTGACCGTGGCCTTGCCGCGGTCAGCGGTGGGGATGATGGCGATCACCTCGGCCGGGATCTTCCAGTCCTGGTAGGCGTTGAGCGTGGCCTCGACCGGCATCTTCGCCTGCACGCGGCCGATATAGGCCTCGCCGACGTCGACTTCGACCTCGAGAGAGTCCATGTCGACGATGGTGCCGATGCCGGTGCGGGTAAAGCCGCCGCCGGCCGACAGCGGCGAGATGATCTCGCCCGGCTGCGCGGCCTTGGCGATCACCACGCCGGCGAATGGCGCGCGCACCACGGTGTTGTCGACGCCGATGTCGCTGATCCGCAGCTGTTCGCCGGCGACCTGCGCGTTGCGCTGCGCGGTGGCGAGCTGGGCGCGGAGCGAATCGCGCTGCGCCACCGCCTGCTCGAACTGCGCGCGCGATACCAGCTGCTGCCCGACGAGTGATTCCAGCCGCCGCGCCTGTGCCTCCGCCTCGAGCACCTGGGCGCGCACCGAGTCCGCCTGGCTGCGCGCGGCGCCGAGCTGGGCCTGGGCGAGGTCGTGCTGTGCATCGGCGTCCACCGGGTCGAGCGTGGCCATGACCTGGCCTTCCTCCACCGCCATGCCTTCCTCGATCAGCACCTCGCGCACGCGGCCGGTGACCTTGGCCGAGACCGTGGCCATGCGCCGCGCCACCACGTAGCCACTGGCGTCGAGCACCGAAGTCGCCCCGCTGCCGCCGCCGGTGGAGACCGCGGTGGCGGTGCGCACCTCGACCGCGCCGCCGCGTCCCGACAGCGCCCATGCGGCCAGCGCGACCAGGAGCAGGGCGGCAATCGCCGCGGCCAGGATCCAGCGCCACCGTCGCGGTTGCGGATCGGGGCTGCGGTCGATGCGCAGTTCGTTCAACAGGTCGGCTTTGGTGTTCATCAGGACTCGAGACGAGGGCTGTGGGCGAAGTGTGACCGTGCCGGTCGATGCATGTGGCCACTTTCGACGGGCGGAGCAGGTGGTGTCACCTGCGGAATGTCATGCATTTGCGTTGGCCCCGGTCATGCGGATGGCGGCTCAGTCGGCGCGCAAGGCATCGATCAGCTTGCCGCCCGCGAGCCGCCAGGTCGGCAGCAGGGCGCTCAGGAGGCCCAGCGCCAGACTGTACATGCACACGGTCAGGGCCAGCGCCGGCGTGATGGTGAGCGGCACCTGGATGGCCAGGCTGCCGGCGGATGTTCCGAATACCCTGCCGCCGACGGCCACGTGCATGGCGACCAGCGCGATGGTGGTGGCGAGCAGCCCGATCAGTGCGACTTCGACGAACACCGCCAGGCCGATGCTCGAACCGGGAAAGCCGAGGGCGCGCAGCGTCCCCGTTTCGCGCCGGCGCCGGCGCAGCGAGGTATCGAGCGCGTTCGTGATCACCAACGCCACACCG
>NZ_JBCLVC010000014.1:0-481643 GCF_039548475.1 Luteimonas yanweni
GGGAGAGGGGGGGGGCGTGCGTTCTCCCCTCCTCCTTTTCCCCCCCCTCCCCCCCCCCAGCGCGGTATCGAGCGCGTTCGCGATCACCAGCGCCGCGCCGGCACCCAGCAGCAGCGAGACACCCGCGGCCGCAAGGCGGACCAGGCGCGAGACGAACGCCACCTGTCCAGCGTGGTAGGTGCCCTGGGGTACGACGCGCACGCCCGAAAGCCGGGGGTCGGTACGTACCGCCGCGGCAAACGCCTGGAAGGCGTCCGCGTCGGTGAGCCGCACCCACAGCACCGAGACCTGGCCCGGCGCGTTGAACGCCGCCTGCAGCGTCGACAGGTCGGCCCAGAGCTCGGACTCCCAGAGTCCGCCGTTGGCCGCAAGCCCGTGGCGCAGCGCCAGTGGGCTGCGGCGCAGCTGCAGCAACTCGCTGCCCTGCAGTTCGCGGTACTCAGGCGTGACCATGCGGCCGACGAGCAGGCCCTGCACGCCGGGTTGGCCCGCAGGCAGCTGCACCAGGCCATCGATCGTGTCCAGTACCGCCCGCGTCGACGGGTCGACGCCACGGATCTGCACCGTGCTGCGGACGCCATCGCGACGGGTGAGCTTGGTGTTGGCGATGAACTGCGAGGCGACCAGTCCGCGCCCGGACGCGTCACGCGAGACCTGCGGCAGGGCGGCGACGATCCCGGCGACATGGGCGGGCAGGTGGCTCTCCACTTCGCTGCGTGCCTGCGACGACAGCACCAGGGCGATGCGGTCGTCGCCGGTACGCGCGGCGATGCCGTCGATGCCGGCGGGCACGGACAGCAGCAGGGTGAGCGTGGCTGCCGAGATCAGGAATCCCGCCAGCATGAGCAGGGCATCGCGGGGCCTTTCGGCGTGGCCGGCAAGGAAGATCCGCAGGATGCTGACGGTGCCGCTGGCCATCGCCGCGTGCTCAGCCGCGGACCAGGTCCACCGGACGCAACCTGCGCACGGTGAATGCAGGCGCCAGCGAGGCCAGCGCGACCAGGGCCAGCAGGCAGGCCACCAGCCAGGGCGTGTCCTGCAGCGGTGCGTCCAGGCGCCCGAGCACATGGCTGGTGTGCGCGCTGATCGCCTCGAGCAGCGACAGGCCCAGCAGCGTCCCGAGCGCGGCACCCGTCGCCGCCACGGCGGAGAGCTCGAACACGATCGCCGCCAGCTGCAGGTTCCGGTCGAAGCCCAGCGCCTGCAGCATCGCCATGCTCGATCGCCGCTGTGCGGCCAGGTGCGCGGCGATGCTCGTGAACACGAGCAGCACGCACAGCCCGAGCGACGCGACCACGGCGCGCAGCAGTGCGCTGACATTGCCGAAGCTGCCGAGCACGCTGTCGCCTCCGTCGGCCACGTGCGCCTGCACCGGCGGGTCGCCGTGCTGCAGCAGCGCTTCGATGTCCGCGGCCAGTTCGGCGAGTGCCAGCGGATCCTGCCCGGACACCTGGATGATCCGCGCCTGGTCGCGTTCGGCGTCGGGCAGCAGGCGGTCGACGTGCGCGTAGTGGGCGATCGCGATCTGTTCGCCGAACCCGCCTTCGTCGCTGTGGAAGATGCCCGCGATGGTGACCGGCACGGCCTGGCCCCGCAGGCCGGCGGGTTCGATCGTCATGCCCCGCGACCAGCCGCAGCGCTCGGCCAGTTCGGCGCCTGCCAGCACCGCATGTGGCGAATCCAGCCAGGCGTCGATGTCCTCCTGGCTGGCGCGGATGCTGCGCAGCCTGCGCTCGGGGTCGTCGCCGCCCCAGCCGTTGAGGGTGGCGATGCCCGCGGGCGGCTTGCACACCACCGCGAGGACGTTCATATGGTTGACGTTCTCGACCGCAGGCATGCGCGATACCTCCGCCGCGTACCGCACCGGCACCAGTCCGCCTTCGCGCGCGCTGGACACGGTGATGCTGGCGTCGGCGAGGGCGGTCCTCGCCACGAACGGCGACGCCAGGGCGCCCAGGATCCAGAAGCCGGCCACGCCGACGACGAGGGTTGCCACCAGGTAGGCATGCCGGCCGAGCGATTCCCGCAGCCGCAGCCAGGCGAGCGCTGCGCAGGCGCGGCAGTGCCGCATGCCGCCAGCGGCGGGCACTACTGCACCAGCGCCACGCGGGTCACGTCCAGGGCATCGGGATGGGCGAGCCGGAGGCGATCGACGGTGTCGGCGTAGGGGCCGCATGACGCGCCGTCGCAATCGGATGCATCCAGCAGGACGATGGCGGCCCAGCGTTCGGTCGAAGCGGGAATGGTGGCGGTGGCGCCGGCTTCGGTGACGATGGCGAGCACGTCGTCCACGGAAAGCGTGCCGGGGCGGGTTCCGGAGGGATCGAGGCTGCCGAAGTCCTGCTGCAGCCGCGCAAGACCCGCGTCGTCGTCGATCTGCGAATGCAGGCGTCCTCCGGGCGCGTACAGCCAGATGGCCGGGAACTGGTATCGCCCGTCAGGGGCATGGCCTGCGGCCAGGCTGGCCTTGTGGAAGGCGACGATGAAGTCCTGGAGGGGCAGCGGCTGCGGGGCGGTGCCGGCATCGGTTGGCGAATCCGGAATATCAGCGGCAGCGGGCGTTGTCGCCGCACCGCCGACGTCGGCATCGGTGCCTGCCGGCCCTGAGCACGCGGCAAGGGCGAGCAGGGCGGTGATTGCCAGCGCGGCGAGGCCCGTCCGTGCGCAATGCCGGCCCGGGTGGATGTATTCGCAAGTCATGTAGGGGATTCCTGGGTGCATGTCGCAAGGCGCGGGAGGGCAGCGCATGCCCTCCCGCGAAACACTTACTGGACGATGATGACGACGCAGACGTCCTTGATGCAGACGACGATCGTCGTCGCGGCCTCGGCCTGCTGGACCGGGAACGCGAACGCGGCCGAAACCGCGAACAGGAGCCCGGCTATGCCGGAGGTGACCTTCTTGATCATGTTGACTGTCCTTGTGCATTGGGAAAAGTCCCTGTCCATGGACTTCCTTGCGTGACCCGATTTTCCCCGGGCCCCGCACGACGGCAGGGCGCATGCCCGCAGCATGGTTCCGGCTGCGGGCCCGCGGATTTCTAGCATGTCGCCAGCGCCGGTCGCAACGCGGGCGGGTCCTGCCTGCCCCGCGATGTGATGGTTGTCATGCACGACGGGTGATGACGGCGACTGCCGCCAGCCGCCGGTGATTCCCAAGCTGTGAGCACACGGAGGAGGACGCATCATGGATCACCGTCGCGACGTGCCACTGGCCCGCCTGCAGGACGCCCGCAAGTGCTACGGCAAGGTCGCCGCGCTGGACGGCGTCGACCTGGAACTGCACGCCGGCCAGGTGCTGGCGCTGCTGGGCGCGAACGGCGCCGGCAAGACCACCGCGATCTCGCTGCTGCTAGGCCTGATGGAGCCCGACGGCGGATCTGCGCGGCTGTTCGGGCGGTCGCCATCCGAACTCGGCGCGCGCCAGGGCATCGGCGTGATGCTGCAGTCCGGTGCGATCGCCGACACGCTCACCGTCGCCGAGCTGCTCGACCTGACCCGAAGCTACTACCCCGATCCGCGCAGCGTGGCCGACTGCGCCGCCATCGCCGGCCTCGACGGGCTGCTCAAGCGCCGCTACGGCAAGCTGTCCGGCGGCCAGCAGCGGCGCGTGCAGTTCGCGCTCGCGGTGTGTGGCCGGCCGCGGGTGCTGTTCCTGGACGAGCCCACCACCGGCCTCGACATCGAAGCCCGTCAGGGCCTGTGGCGCGGCCTGCGCGAGCTGGTGGCCGAGGGCACGTCGGTGCTGCTGACCACGCACTACCTGGAGGAAGCCGAAGCCCTGGCCGACCGCGTGGTCGTGCTGGCCGGCGGGCGCGTCGTCGCCAGCGGCAGCCTTGACGAGGTGCGCGCGCGCGTCGACCAGCGCCGCATCCGCTGTGCCACTACGGTCGACGCGGCCGAGGTGGCGAGCTGGCCACTGGTGCGCGCCGCGCGCTGCGAAGGCGGGCGCCTGGAGGTGGTCGCCGATGCGGCCGAAGGCATCGTGCGCCGCCTGCTCGACGCCGACCCGAACCTGTCCGACCTCGATGTCAGCCGCGCCGGGCTGGCCGAGGCCTTCCTCGAGATCACCCGCGAACCCCCCCTGAAGGAGGCCGCGTGATGAACGCCCTTGCCCACGACACCGCCGCCGTCCGCCGACACCCGCTGCTGCGCAGCTACCTGCTGGAATCGAAATACGAGTTCCTGCGCCTGCTGCGCACGCCGATTTTCGCGCTGCCGACGCTCCTGTTCCCGCTGATGTTCTACCTGCTGTTCGGCGTCGCCATGAATCGCGGCGGCAACGGCGCGCAGTATCTGCTGGCCACCTACGGGGTGTTCGGTGTGATGGGCGCGGCGATGTTCGGCTTCGGCGTCACGGTGGCGATGGAGCGCGAGCAGGGATTCCTCGCGCTCAAGCGTGCGCTGCCGATGCCGCCCGGCGCCTACCTGCTGGCCAAGATGACGATGGCGCTGCTGTTCTCGGCGATCGTTGCGCTGCTGCTGGCGCTGCTCGCGTTCGCACTGGCGGGCGTGCAGCTGCAGCCCGCGCAGTGGGCGCTGCTGTTCGCGGTGCACGTCGCCGGCGCGCTGCCGTTCTGCGCCATCGGCCTGTTCATCGGCACCGTCGCCAACGGCTCCGGCGCGCCTGCGGTGGTCAACCTGGTCTACCTGCCGATGTCCTTCCTGTCCGGCCTGTGGATGCCGCTGGCGATGCTGCCCGACGTGTTCACGCGGCTGGCGCCGGTGTGGCCGCCCTACCACCTCGGCCAGCTTGCGCTGAAGGTCGTGGGCATGGACTCCGGCCAGCCGGTGGCGCTGCACCTGGGCGTGCTGGTGGTGGTCGGCGTCGGCTTCTTCGTCCTCGCCCGCGCGCGGCTGGCACGCGTCGGCTGAACCGCCATCTTTCCGGGAGATACACCATGAAACGTTTGCCCGAGTTCATCGCCACAGGCGCGATCGTCGCGGCCATCGCCGGCGCGGTCCTCATCGCCCAGCCGTCGCAATCCACCGCGTCGCCCACGTCGCCGGCGCCCAGCGGCGCGGCCGCCGCGCTGCCTTCGGGCGGCGATGGCGCGGCCTTCGCCATCTCCGGCGTGCGCGTGTTCGACGGCGAACGCGTGCTGCCGGGCGCGAATGTGATCGTCCGGGACGGCCGCATAGAAGCGGTGGGCGCGGATACTGCGATTCCCGAAGGCATCGACATCGTCGATGGTGCGGGCCGCACCCTGCTGCCCGGCCTCATCGACGCGCACACGCACAGCTGGGGCGATGCGCAGCGCGATGCCCTGCGCTTCGGCGTCACCACCGAGCTGGACATGTTCGGCGACTGGAACAGGATCCCGGCGCTGCGTGCGCAGCGCGAGTCGCTGGGCGAAACCGGCCAGGCCGACCTGTGGACCGCCGGCGCCACCGTCACCACCGAGGGCGGCCACGGGACCCAGTTCGGCATCGCGGTGCCAACGCTTGCCGCCGGCGGCGACGCCGCGGCCTTCGTCGCCGCGCGGGTGGCCGAGGGTTCGGACTACATCAAGCTGATCGACGAGGACTTCAGCACGCACTCGGACACGCAGCGGCTGCCGACAATCACGCCGGCGCAGGTGGCGGATGCGATAGCCGCAGCGCAGACGCACGGGCGCCTGGCGGTGGTCCACGCCGCAAGCCAGGCCGATGCGCTGCATGCGGTGGACTCGGGCGCAGATGGCCTGGTGCACGTCTTCCACGACGTCGCTGCGTCGCCCCGCTTCGTCGTCGCGGCGAAGGACGCAGGCAGCTTCGTCGTGCCCACGCTGTCGGTGATCGCGGGCTTCTCCGGCGACGGCAGCGGCGCCGCGCTCGCATCGGATGCCCGGTTGGCTCCGTGGGCGGGCGTCGATCAGCGTGCGACGCTCGAATCGACCTTCCCCGGGGCGCCGCGTCCGCAGGCGCTGGACAATGCGCTGCGCAGCGTCGCCGCGCTGAACGCCGCCGGCGTCGACATCCTTGCCGGCACCGACGCCGGCAATCCCGGCACTGCGCACGGCATCAGCATGCATGGCGAGCTTGCGCTGCTGGTGCGCGCAGGCCTGTCGTCGGTCGAGGCACTGGCCGCCGCGACCGCGCTGCCGGCGCGGCGCTTCGGACTTGGCGACCGCGGCCGCATCGTCGCGGGCATGCGCGCCGACCTGCTGCTGGTGGAGGGCGATCCGACGACGGACATCCAGGCCACGCGCGCGATCGTCGGCGTCTGGAAGAACGGCTACGCCGTGGATCGTCCGCGCGTCGAGGTGACCGCGACCGCGCCGGTGATCGCCGACGGCGCGCTGGTCGCCGACTTCGAGGACGGCGGCACCGGCGTGCGCTTCGGCCACGGCTGGCAGGTCACCACCGACGCCATGGCAGGCGGCAAATCCGTGGCGACGCAGGCGTGGGTGGCAGCAGGGGCGGGTGGTTCGCGCGGCGCGCTGCGCGTCAGCGGCCAGATCCGCCCCGGCTTCGCCTTCCCCTGGGCGGGGACCATGTTCCATCCGGGCGCGCAGCCGATGCAGCCGGTCGACGCTTCGGCGCGCAGCGAGCTGGTGTTCCAGGCCCGCGGCGACGGTCGCAGCTACCAGGCGATGCTGTTCTCCGGCCCGTCGATGCAGGGCATGCCGGCGATGCAGTCCTTCACTGCCGGGCCGGAGTGGCAGGAGGTGCGGATCCCGCTCTCCGCCTTCGCCGGCGCCGACATGGCCACGCTGCGCGCGGTCGCGATCACCGCAGGCATGCCAGAGGGTGCGTTCGAACTCGACATCGACCGGGTCGAACTTCGCTGACATGGGGCATCATCGCCACATGCGGCAAGCGGTCATTCCACCTCTGGCGTCGAAGGGCTGGCGCGCCTTGCTGGCGCTGGCGCCTGATTCACTGATGGCGGCCACGCTGAGGCAGGGTCGTCCGCTGTGGTCGGAGTGGGTGCACCTGATGTGGACGATGTGGGTGTTCCTCACCCCGCTGTTCTCGCCGGGCGGCTACGACCTGCGCTGGCTGCTGCTGACCCTGTTGTCGTACCCGCTGTTCCTGCTGCTGTACGCGCTGGCCCTGCTGCGGCCCGCGCGCGAGTCGCTGCGCTATGCGCTGGCGATGGCCGTGCTGAGCATGGCCTTGCTGCCCTGGTATCCGTCGGGCATGACCTACTTCGTGTTCGGCTGCGTGATGCTGCGCGGCTGGCGCGCCAGCTCGTTGCGCAGCTACCTGCTGGTGCTGGGCGCGCTCAACGCCGCCTTCGTGGGCCTGGCGCTGGCGCTGGGCTATCCGTGGCAGGCGCTGGTCTGGCTGCCGCTGGTGACGGTGATCGTCGGCCTGATCGTGCACGCCGAACACGTCGGCCAGCGCAAGGACGCCGCGCTGCGGCTGTCGCACGACGAGGTCCGCCGCCTGGCGGCGCTGGCCGAGCGCGAGCGCATCGGCCGCGACCTGCACGACCTGCTCGGGCACACGCTGTCGCTGGTGGCGCTGAAGTCCGACCTCGCCGCGCGCCTGGTCGAACGCGATCCGGCGGCCGCTCGCGCGGAGATCGACGCGGTCAGCCGGGTCGCACGCGAGGCGCTGGCGCAGGTGCGCTCGGCGGTCAGCGGGATCCGCTCGGCCGGCATCGCCGCCGAGCTCGCCTCGGCCAAGCTGCTGCTGGAAAGCGACGGCGTGGCCTTGCGCCACGACTGGGACGAGAGCGGGCTGGCCGGCGGCGCCCTGCCGCCGCGGCTGGAGAACGTGCTTGCGCTCGTGGTGCGTGAAGCGGTGACCAACGTCCAGCGGCATGCGCACGCAAGCAGCGCGGAAGTCGCGCTGCACGCCGACGGCGGGGGCGTGCTGCTGCGGATCAGCGACGACGGCCGCGGCGGTGCGATCGCCCCAGGCAACGGCCTGGGTGGCATGCGCGAGCGCGTGGAGGCCGTGGGCGGGCGGCTGGACGTTGATTCGACCCGTGGCCGCGGCACCGTCGTCGAGGCCTGGCTGCCACTGGCCGCCAATGACGACCAGGACTTCGGGCGCTGGGGCGATTGCATCGGGCCGGGCGGGGATGTGCCGGACACCGGCCCACGCGTGGGCGATCCTGCACCGTGATCCGCATCGTCCTTGCCGAAGACCAGGCGCTGCTGCGCGGCGCATTGGCGGCGCTTTTGGCGATGGAGGACGACATCGAGGTCGCCGGCGTCGCGGGCGACGGCGAAGCCGCCTGGCGCGAACTGCAGCGCCATGCGCCGGACCTGCTGGTGACCGACATCGAGATGCCGGGGCTGACCGGCCTGGAACTAGCGCAGCGGATCCAGCGCCACGGACTTGCGACCCGGGTCGTGATCGTCACCACCTTCGCCCGCGCCGGCTATTTGCGCCGCGCGCTGGATGCCGGCGTGCAGGGGTACCTGCTGAAGGATGCGCCGGCCGAAGAACTGGCAGCGGCGCTGCGTACGGTGCAGGCCGGCGGTCGCGCGATCGATCCGCAGCTGGCGCTCGAGGCCTGGTCCGAAGCCGACCCGCTCAACGAGCGCGAGCGCCAGGTGCTGCGCCTGGCCGGCGAGGGCCAGTCGGCGGGAGGCATCGCCGCGGCCTTGAATCTTTCCCAGGGCACGGTGCGCAACTACCTGTCCGACGCCATCGGCAAGCTCGGCGTCGGCAACCGCATCGAGGCCTATCGCCTGGCGCGGCAGAAGGGCTGGCTGTAAACGCTCCCACAGTGCCTCGCGCAGGGCTTCTGCAGTGGCTTCTGCAGCTGGTGCTGGAGTCGCGCTCTCGGGGTCAGCGGGCTGCGCGCGCTTTCAGCATCGCGTAGGCGGCGCGCAGGCCGAGGGCTTCGCCGCCGGCGGGGCGGCCGGGGCGGTCGCTGTCGTTCCAGGCGTAGGTGTCGAGGTGCGCCCAGGGCATGTCCTTGGGGACGAAGCGCTCCAGGTACAGCGCCGCGGTCACGCTGCCGGCCATCTTCGAGCCGGCGTTGGCCATGTCGGCGACCTTGCTGGTCAGGTAGCGCAGGTACGGCCGCCACAGCGGCATGCGCCACAGCGGATCGCGCACCTGCATGCCGGCGTCGAGCCACGCCTGCGCCAGCGCGTCGTCGTTGCTGAAGAGCGCCGGCAGGTCGGGGCCCAGCGCGATGCGCGCGGCGCCGGTTAGGGTGGCGAAGTCGAGCAGCAGGTCCGGTGACTGCTCGCCGGCGTAGGCCAGCGCGTCGCCCAGGATCACGCGGCCTTCGGCATCGGTGTTGTCGATCTCGACGCTGGTGCCGGTGCGCGTGGCGATGACCTCGCCCGGACGGAAGGCGTCGGGACCGATCGCGTTCTCCACCGCAGGCACCAGCAGCGTGATGCGCAGCGGAAGCTTCCGCGCCATCACAAGCTCGGCCAGCGCGATCGCATGCGCGGCGCCTCCCATGTCCTTCTTCATGTTGCGCATGCCGTCGGCGGGCTTGATGTCGAGCCCGCCGGTGTCGAAGCACACGCCCTTGCCGACGATGGCCACATGCGGGTGCGACTCATCGCCCCAGCGCAGCGCGAGCAGGCGCGGGGCGCGGTGCGAGGCGCGGCCGACGGCGTGGATGGCGGGGAAGTTCTGCTCCAGCAGGGCGTCGCCGGTGATCGCGCTGAAGTCCGCGCCGTGGGCCATGGCGATGTCGCGGGCGATGCCTTCCAGCTGGTCCGGGCCCATGTCCTGCGTCGGCGTGTTGACCAGGTCGCGCACGCGCGCGGTGGCGGCGAGCAGGTCCAGGGCTTCGGCATCGCTTGCGGCCAGCGCCAACCGTGCGCGCACCGGCTTCGGCGTGCGGTAGCGGTCGAAGGCGTAGCTGCCCAGGCCCCAGCCCAGCTGCAGCGCGCGCAGGGTGTCCGCGCCGATGTCTCCGGCAGGTGCCCAGTCACCGGCCGGCAGCGCGCGCGGCGCGTGGGCGTAGGCGCAGGGATCGAGCCTGTCGCCGACCCCGATCACCGCGGCCGCGGGCGTGCCGTCGGCCGCCGGCAGCACCAGGCAGCTGCAGGCGGCGCCGTCGAAGGCGTGCGCGTCCAGCCAGGCGCCAACCACGGCAGGCTGCGTCGCGCGCCAGGCGGCGAGCCCGTCGCGATCGACGATATGCAGCGGCCGCGCGTGCGGGGCGTCGGCGGTGGGGGCGTAGCAGGCGGGAAGGGTCATGCGTGGGTGCTCCGTGTGCGGTCGCCCGGTGCGGGCAGGGCCGCATCGAGCCAGTCGGCCAGTCCGGCCAGGGAATCGAAATGAAGGTCGGGCTCGACCTCGTCGTGGCGCCATTGCAGGCGCCGGCCGTGGTCATCGGCGCGGTTGATCCAGCAGCTGCGCAGCCCGGCGCGCGCGGCGCCGGCGACGTCGGCCTCGGGATGGTCGCCGACGTGCAGCACCTCGGCCGGTGGCACGCCCAGCTGCTCGCAGGCGGCCAGGAAGATGGCGCGATCCGGCTTGGCACTGCCGAAGCTGCAGGCGCTCAGCTGCGCGCTGAAGAGGTGGTCCAAGCCGATGCGCGCCAGGTCGGCGTTGCCGTTGCTGAGCGCCGCGATCGGCAGCCTGGCGCTGATGCGCTCCAGCGCGTGGATCGCGTCCGGATAGCACTCCACCCGGTTGCGCTCGGCGAAAAAGGCGTCGTATGCGGCATCGGCCAGGGCCACGTCGCCGCCGCTCTTGCGCAGCGCCGCCTCAAGCGTCATCCGCCGCAGCGCCGACATGTCGTGGGCGAGCGAAGGGTTCTCCGCACCCACGCGCTCGCGCAGCGTGCGCATGGCCTCTGCCGGGAACATGTCCGCGGTGGCCGGGCTGTGTCGCCACATCCATTCGTCAAGCACGCGTTCGATGCGTACGCCGATGGGTGCGAACGGCCACACGGTGTCGTCAAGGTCGAGGGTGATGGCGCGGACGGGGAAGGCCATGGCGCCATTGTACGGCGTGGCCGATCACGCTCCCGGTGCCGGCGAACTGGACGGCGGTTGGGTTAGTGGCCCGTCTCTGGCGTGCGCAACCTGTCCCTCGTGTAGCTGTAGTCGATCAGAAGCCAGCCACCGCCGGTGGAATTGCTGACCCATTCGTAAGTCCACGTCTGGATCGAAACCCCCGGCGTTGCGTGGGTGAGTTCGATCACTTCGCCCGGTGCCCCGGACCCGGGCAGGGGAACGGGAAGCGGCGGTGGATCGAAGCTGCGCCCTGCCCGGTCGGCATCATGGTGCTGGCGGTGGACCACCCTGAATTCACCGTTCCGGTGAATGCTCCCGAGCTCGACACCATCCACGGAAGCGGTATGGTCCTGGAGCCATTCGCGGATGCTTCGTGCCTCGACGGACGTCGCGCTGTAAGTGGTGTCACGCACTACTTCGATCGTGGCCTTCGGATCTGCTGCGACGGAAGCTGCCAGAGCCGCCAGCATCATGACCGCCGGAGGTTTGACGAAAATGCGCATTCCCCTTCCGCTCCATATTCATGGCGCTCAACTCTTGGCATTTTGCGGGGGGAGGTCAACCGGCGGACGGTGACGCCCTTGTGTGGCGCACCTACCCCAACAGCCGCGCCCAGCCCTCCAGCCCGTCGATGCGCGCCAGCACGCGCTTCACGCAGACCAGCAGCGGCACCGCCAGCAGCAGGCCGACGATGCCCCACAGCCAGCCGAACACCAGCAGCGCCAGGATCAGGACGAGTGGCGACAGCTGCATGCGCTGGCCAAGCACCAGCGGCGTCACCAGCTGGCCTTCCAGCGTGTGCAGGCCGAGGTAGAGCGCCGCCGGCAGCAGCGAGGATCCGAGCTCGTCCCAGGTCACGAAGCCCATCAGCAGCATCGCCACCACGCCGATCGCCGGGCCCACGTAGGGCGCGAAGTTGAGCAGCATGGCGATCGTGCCCCAGAGCAGCGCCTCCTGCAGGTCAACGCCCAGGCCCCAGTGCAGCACGGCCGCAAGCAGCACGCCCACGCCGGCGTTGATCAGGGTGATGGTGAAGACGTAGCGCGACACGTCGCGCTCGATCGACTGCATGATCTCCACCGTGACCCGCTGCCGCTGGCGCGTGGGCAGCAGGGCGATCGCGCGGCGCTGCAGGTCCTCGCCGAAGACCATGAAGAAGAAGGTCAGCAGCACCACCGCCAGCACGCTGCCCGCCATCCGCGGCGCCCGGGCCAGCGCCGCGTAGGGGTCGTCGACCTGGGTGCGCACCACTTCGATCTTGGGCTCCTCACCGCTGGCCTGGCGGGCGATATCTTCGGCGACGCGGTTGGCCTCGCGCACGGGCTCGGCCAGCTCTCCGAGCTCCTTGCCGAGCTGGCGCATCTGTCGCGGGGCTTCCTGCATCCAGTCGATCGCCGGTGCCAGCAGCTGCTGGCCGAGGAGCCCGGCGCCCGCCATGCCCCCGCACAGCACCAGCAGCGCGGCGAGGAAGCGTGGCATGTAGATCCTGCGCAGGGCGCGTATCACCGGGTTGCCGATCAGGGCAAGGAACATGGCCAGCAGCACCGGCAGGATCACCCCCTGGGCGGCCCAGAGCGTGTACCCGACGGCGAGCAGGGCAAGCACCAGAACCGATGTGGGCGCGCGCGGGCGCGGCGCGGGAGGCTGGACCGCAGGCTCGCCGGGGGTAACCGGGGAGGCGTCTGCGGCGGGTCCATCCGCGGCGGCGGGGGCCTCGGCTGAAGCGGGGGTGTCACGCGTCGCCATGGAGTGCGCCTCAGCGTGATTCGGAGAGTTCGGTCGCGGCCTCGGCCGGGCGGGGCGGAGTCTCCCAGGCGGGATCGGGCCTTCTTGCACGTTCCCGGGGAATGGAGGTGGTGGTGTCTCCGGGCGGCGTTGCGGACCGCTGGCTGGAAGGCGCAGCTGGATTCTCCGCAGCGGTGACGCCGCCCTCCGGCGCTGCCTTGGCGCCCCGCGCCGCGGCGCCCGCGTCCTGGGCGGCGTCCTCGGCCGCGCCGGCGGCAAAGGCCGCCTGGATCGAGCTGGCCAGCCCGGCCACGCTGCCGAGCATCTGCAGCCAGCGCGCGGGCTGGGCGCCGGCGATCGCCTGGCCAGGCCGCACCCAACCGGCCAAGAAGCCGCCGGCCAGCCCGGCGACGACGATCCGCGGCGGCGTCCATCCGGATCGCCAGATCCCGCCGAACACGCGGAAATCCGCGGCCGTCTGGCGCTCACGTGCCTCGAGCGCGGCTTCGGCGCGCTCCACCTTCGCCTGCAGGTCTTCAAAACTCATGCCGCGCTCCTCATGGCGGGGTGACCCCCGCGGGCGTGGAATCGCCGGGCACGCCGTCGCCGCCCGGGCGCGCCCGGTCCTCGGCGTCGCGGGCGCACTCCGCCGAGCCCGCGTCGGGCATGAACCCGGACAGCTCGCCGATGCCCAGCCGCGCCAGCTGTCGGCGGGTGGCCTTCATCCGGGTATGTTCGAAATAGGCCATGGCCTTGCGCAGCGCGAGCCACGCGGCCAGGCAGCTGCCGAGCGCGCAGCAGGCCAGCGACAGCCACCACGGCAGCCCGACCTGGTTGCTCAGGGCCACGACGACGGCGGTCATCAGCATCATCCAGGCCGAGGCGCCGAACACCACGGCCAGGCCGGCGAACACCGCGCTGCGGCCGGCGGCGCTGCGCGCCAGGGACACGTCGGCCGTGACCAGGGTGCGCAGGGCACCGGCCGCCTCGCGGGCGGCGCCCATGCCGGCCAGGCCGCTGTCGCGCAGCTCCCGGACCGCATCGGCGATGCCGGGTGGCGGCGCGCCGTCACCCTTGCCCGGCGCGGGGCCGGGCGAGGGCCCCGAAGCGGGTGGTAGCTGCTGCTCCACGCTTACCTGCCGCTGCCGCGGGCCAGCTTGGCGATGATCCAGCCGGCCGCGAACGCGGCGCCGAAGGATGCGATCGGACGCTCGCGGATCAGGTCGGCGGCGCTGTCGATCAGGTCGCGGCCCTTGTCGAGCAGCACGTCGACCTGCTCGCTGCCGGCGCCGGCAACGTCCTCGAGCGCGGACAGGCCGGCAAGCGCGCCGTCGGCGAGGTCGGACTTCAGGTTGGCCCTGCCCAGGCGCACTTCCTCGCCCGCGGCGGCCGCGGCACCGCGCACTGCGTCGGCGGTGTCGGAGGCGGCCTGCTTCAGGTGGCCGCCGGCCTGGGACAGGTTGGCTTTCAGGTTGTCGGTGTGGGTGGGGTTCATCACGATCTCCTTGGGGGGTGGTTCGGGGGGTGGTTCGTTCGGTGGGGGTGCATCACTCCATCAGCAGGTTGCCCTGGCCGCGGCCGCGCTGGATGCCGAGCACAAGCGTGGCCGGTGCATCTGCCAGCGCCGCGCGCAGCGCGGACAGGTCGCCGGCACGGGCGCCGCCCGCGGCGACGACCACGTCTCCGGCCCGCAGCCCGCTGCGCGCGGCGCGGCTGTCGGGCTCGACCGCATCCACCAGCACGCCGGCCACGCCACCGCGGCGCAGCACTTCGGGCAATTCGGCCAAGCTGGCGCCGGACAGGCGCGGGTCGAGCTGCTGCCCGGCGAGGGCGCGCGGCTGCTCGCGCAGCGTCGCCTGCAGCTGCAAGGGCTTGCCATCGCGTCGCAGGCCAAGGGTGATGCGGGCGTTGGCCGGCTGCAGGCCCTGGAAGTTGCGCAGGGTCTCGCCATCGTCGATGCGCTCGCCGTTGGCGGACACGATCACGTCGCCCACGCGCAGTCCCGCGGCCGCGCCCGCGGAGTCCGCGTGGACGCGGGTCACGACCGCGCCGCGGCTGCCGGCGGCGAGCCCGAGACTGGCCGCCAGCCGGTCGTCGAGGTCCTGGGTATCGATGCCTAGCGTGCCGCGGCGCACCTCGCCGGTGGCGGCGAGCTGCTGCATGACGCCGCGCGCAAGATTGGCGGGAATGGCGAAGCCCAGGCCGATGTTGCCGGCCATGCTGCCGCGCGGGTTGAAGCTGGCGGTGTTGATGCCGACCAGTTCGCCGCGCAGGTTGACCAGCGCGCCGCCGGAGTTGCCCGGGTTGATGCTGGCGTCGGTCTGGATGAAGTTCTGGTAGCCCACGCCGGGCACGTTGGCGCGGCCGACCGCGGAGACGATGCCCGAGGTCACCGTCTGGCCGACGCCGAAGGGATTGCCCACCGCAACCACGAAGTCGCCCACCTGCAGCGCGCTGCTGTCGGCCAGCGCGATGGCCTGCAGCGCGACATCGGCGGGGACCGGGATCCTCATCAGGGCCACGTCGGTGTCGGCGTCGGAGCCGATGAACTCCGCGGCCAGCGTGCGGCCGTCGGACAGCGTCACCGAGACCTCGTCGGCGCCCTCGATCACGTGGTGGTTGGTGAGGACGTAGCCGCGGGCCGCATCCACGATCACCCCCGAGCCCAGCGATTCGTTGATCCGCTCCTCGGGGATGCCCGGGAACATCCGCCGGAAGAACGGGTCGTTCGCGAACGGATTGTTGATCCGCACCCGCTGCTTGGTGTGCACGCTGACCACGGCCGGGGTGACCCGGCGCAGCATCGGTGCCAGTGACGGCAGGGCCTGGCCTTCGACGGTGGCCGGCAGCGCGGCGACCATCGGGACCGCGGCGGCCGCGACTGGCGGCGGGGTCGCGGGTTCGGCGCGGGCCGGCGCCTGCAGGCCGTCGCGGATCAGGGTCGCGGCGGCGCCACCGAAGGCGGCGGCGGCGGCGAGGGCGAGGAGCTTGGTGCGGGTGGATGCATGCATCGGTCTGTCGTTATGCGGGTTCGGGGGTCTCTGGCCCGTGAAGTGTCGCGCGCCGGCGCGCGTCGGTCGAGGCTGAACGGATGTGCGGTGCGTCTCAGCTTGGACTGCGAACCGCGACACTGCTGGCCTGCCGCCCAAGGGCTCGCGGATCGATTGACTTGCCTTCCTGCTGCCCGTAGGGTCGATGCCCTGCCGCCACAACATGTTGGGGTCTGGCAGGCAGGTTTGGCCCAGTCCTAGTTGTTGGCGACCCGGCGGTTGCAGGGAACGAGGGGGTGGTTTGCATGCGCGGACTCGAGACCCGCCAACGAAAACAATGACAGCGCAGGGCGCGCGGTGCGCGCCTGCGGATTTCGCCGTCGGCGCGTCCCGCTCATTGGGCCCGCGACCGGCGCCATGGAACGACGACACCCGGCACGCGCGCGGCCGGTCAGGATCAAGGAGACAGGAGCAACATGAGTACGGTTCGCCTGGAGGCTGTGAGGAACACGATGGCTGGCACCGACCAGGACATCCCGATGCAGCCGGCGTCGGTCGATATCTGGGACAAGAAATACCGGCTGAAGACCAAGCAGGGCGATGCCCTGGACGCCGATATCGACGGCACCTGCCAGCGCGTCGCCCGCGCCCTGGCCGAGGCCGAGACCACCGCCGAGAAGCGCAAGCACTGGAACGAGCGCTTCCTGTGGGCGCTGCGACGCGGGGCGATCCCCGCCGGCCGCATCACGTCCAATGCCGGCGCGCTCGAGCACAAGCCCGCCACCAGCACGATCAACTGCACCGTGTCGGGCACCATCGTCGACTCGATGGACGGCATCCTGGAGAAGGTCCACGAGGCCGGCCTGACGCTGAAGGCCGGCTGCGGCATCGGCTACGAGTTCTCGACCCTGCGCCCGCGCGGCGCCTTCGTGGCCGGTGCCGGCGCCTACACCTCGGGCCCGATGTCGTTCATGGATATCTACGACAAGATGTGTTTCACCGTCTCGTCGGCGGGTGGCCGCCGCGGCGCGCAGATGGGCACTTTCGACGTGTCGCACCCCGACGTGCGTGACTTCATCCGCGCCAAGCGCGAGGACGGGCGCCTGCGCCAGTTCAACCTGTCGCTGCTGGTCACCGACGGCTTCATCGACGCGGTGAAGTCGGATGCCGACTGGCCGCTGGTGTTCCCGGTCAGCGCCAAGGAGCAGGGCGACATCGACCTGGACGACGCCGCGCAGGTGGTCTGGCGCGACTGGCCGCAGCACGAAGGCTACATCGTGCGCGACGACGGCCTGGTGGCCTGCAAGGTCTACGGCAAGGTCCGTGCGCGCCACCTGTGGGACATGATCATGGTCTCGACCTACGACTACGCCGAGCCGGGCTTCATCCTGATCGACCGCGTCAACGAGATGAACAACAACTGGTGGTGCGAGACCATCCGCGCCACCAACCCCTGCGGCGAGCAGCCGCTGCCGCCGTATGGCGCCTGCCTGCTGGGCTCGGTCAACCTGACCCGGTTCGTGCGCAAGCCCTTCACCGACCAAGCCGAGTTCGACTGGGAGGAATACAAGGAAGTGGTGCGCGTGTTCACCCGCATGCTCGACAACGTGGTCGAGGTCAACGGCCTTCCCCTGCAGCAGCAGAGGGACGAGATCATGCGCAAGCGCCGCCACGGCATGGGCTTCCTCGGCCTGGGCAGCACGGTGACCATGCTGCGCATGAAGTACGGCTCGAAGGAGAGCTGCGAGTTCACCGAGCGCATCGCCCGCGACATGGCGGTGGCGGGCTGGGAGACCGGCCTGGCACTGGCGCAGGAGAAGGGACCGGCGCCGATCATGGAAGAGCGCTTCACGGTCACGCCCGAGATGCTGCGCAAGCGCCCCGAGATGGCGGATGACGGCTGGAAGGTCGGCCAGGAGGTTCCCGGGAAGGTGCTGCACGCGCGCTACTCGCGCTACATGCAGCGGGTGGCCGGCGTCGCCCCGGAGCTGGTCGAGCAGATCGCCGAGACCGGCGCGCGTTTCACCCACCACAGCTCGATCGCGCCCACCGGAACGATCAGCCTGTCGCTGGCCAACAACGCCTCCAACGGCATCGAGCCCTCGTTCGCGCACCACTACAGCCGCAACGTGATCCGCGAGGGCAAGAAGTCGAAGGAGAAGGTGGACGTGTTCTCGTTCGAGTTGCTGGCCTATCGCCACCTGGTCAACGAAGGCGCGATGCCGTTCAGCGACGACCCCGCCACGCAGCTGCCGGACTACTTCATCTCGGCCGACGACATCAGCCCGAAGGCACACGTCGACGTCCAGGCTGCCGCGCAGAAGTGGGTCGATTCATCGATCTCCAAGACCGCCAACGTCCCGACCGACTTTCCCTACGAGGACTTCAAGGACATCTACCTGTACGCCCACGCGCAGGGCCTGAAGGGCTGCACGACGTTCCGCTTCAACCCCGCCGCCTTCCAGGGCGTGCTGGTCAAGGAGTCCGACCTTGCCGGCACCACCTACCGCTTCGAGCTCGAGGACGGCAGCACGGTGGAAGTGAAGGGCAACGAGGAGATCGAGTACGACGGCGAGACCCACACCGCGGCCAACCTGTTCGACGCCCTCAAGGAGGGCTACTACGGCAAGTTCTGACCAGGGGCCCGCGGCCGGTTCCGACCGCGCTACATTCCGCGCTGCGGGCGCCCCGCCCGCGACCATGACGACGAGGGAGCAACGATGAGCAACGGCAATGGGGTCGCGACAACGCTCGGCACGGCCGCCGAGGTCGTCGCCGACAAGGCGAAGGCGGTGGGTGGTGCGGTATCCAAGCGTGCATCCGGCGCGGTGACCAGGGCGAAGCAGGCCGCGGGCAAGGCCGAGAAAGCCGTCGCCGGCACGGCGGGCAAGGCGAAGGCCGCGGTGGCGAAGACAGCGGGCACGGCCAAGAAGGCCGTGGCCAGGCGCGTCGCCGGGGCCAGGCAGTCGCTGGCCACCACCAGCGCCAACGCGAAGGCCGAGGCCGCCACGCTCAAGCGCAAGCGCGCCATCAAGAAGGCCGCGAAGAAGGCGGTGAAGAAGGCCGCCGCGAAGAAGGCGGTGGCGAAGAAGGCCGGGACCAGAACTTCGGTGGCCAAGAAGACGGTGTCGAAGAAGGCCGTCGTCAGGAAGGCCGCGGTGAAGAAGGTCGCGGCGAAGAAAGTGGCAGTGAAGAAGGTCGCAGTGAAGAAGGTCGCAGTGAAGAAGGCTGCGGTGAAGAAGGCGCCCGCCCGCAAGTCGGCGGCGCGCGGGACCACCGGCAGGTAACCCGCCCGGCCTCCCCCGCGACAGCAGGGGAGGCGGGCATCAACGAACACCAGGGAACAGCGTCATGGCCGTCAAGATCCAGCAGAAAATCACCGGTTACTCCGTCGCCACCGACGACGCGCCCAAGGCAGCGGCCGCGGCGTCGTCCGCGGCCAGCGCCGGGCCGGACGCCGCCGCCCGGCCGTCGGCGGAAGTCATCCAGATGCACGAGCGCATCGAGCGCCCCGAGGTGCTGATCGGCAGCACCTACAAGATCAAGTCGCCGCTGGTCGAGCACGCCATGTACGTGACCATCAACGACATCGTGCTCAACGCCGGCAGCGAGCACGAGCAGCGCCGCCCGTTCGAGATCTTCGTGAACTCGAAGTCGATGGAGCACTTCCAGTGGATCGTCGCGCTCACCCGCATCATGTCGGCGGTGTTCCGCAAGGGCGGCGACGTGACCTTCCTGGTGGAGGAGATGAAGGCGGTGTTCGACCCGCGCGGCGGCTACTTCAAGGCCGGTGGCGTGTACATGCCGTCGCTGGTGGCCGAGCTCGGCGCGATCGTCGAGGACCACCTGAAGTCGATCGGCATGATCCACGACCCCGACATGAGCGCCGAGCAGCGCGCGCTGATCGACGAGAAGCGCCGCCAGTACGAGGCCCGCTCAAAAAAAAACGCTGACGCGGGCGTAGCCGCCGCCGAGGCGGGCCCCGTGGGCGAGCTCCTTGCCGACCAGGGCCGCGACCGCAGCGGCGAAGACGTGGCGGTCACCGGCGACGGCACCAGTTTCCCGCCGTCGGCCACCATGTGCCACAAGTGCAGCACCAAGGCCGTGGTGGTCATGGACGGCTGCGCGACCTGCCTGAACTGCGGCTACTCGAAGTGCGGCTGAGGCCGGTGCCGCGCGGATGAACGCGGTCAAGACGCTTGCGATGGTGGTCGCCGCCGCCGGTGCCTTCGTGCTCTGGGACGCGCTCAAACCCGAGGGTGGGCTGGGCGCGGTGGTCGACCAGGTGGCGTCGCGAGGTGCGTCCGCCGGGCCTGCCGGCCCGCGTGGCTTCGTCGAGATCCCGATGCCCGACGGACTGCCGTCGCGCGGCGTGGTGGTGTTTGCGCCGGCGAACTGTCCCGAAGATGCCGGCCAGCGTGCGGATGCCATCGTCCGGCACCTCGAGTCGCAGGGCATCCCGCACCGCCGCTCCAGCAGCGCCAACTACAGCAATCTGGCGAGCGCCGAGGACGCGCGCCGGGTGACGGCGGTGATGAACGGCCCGATCCCGGTGGTCTACGTCAACGGCCGCGCGCGCGCGAACCCGTCGCCGCAGGACGTGGTGGCCGAGTATCGCGGCGGCGGCTGAGCCGCGCCGAGCTGCTTTGCACGGGCGCGCAATCGGGGCGCCTCAGGCGCACTCCGCGCGCGTGGCAGGCGCCAGCGCCGCGGACACCAGCCGTTCGAGATAGTCGAAATAACCGCGGATGTAGCCGCCGCCGGCGGCGCCGGCATCGAGCAGGAACGGGTTCATCAGCGTGTGCCGCAGCACGACGATGCGGTCGTCGTCGCCGCCGTCGACCAGGGCGCCGGGCGCGAGTCCCAGCGCCTGCAGCACGCGCGCGGTGTCGGCCACGCCCATGGCCTCGGGCCGGAGCGTGGTCATCGAGCCGAAGTACTCGCCGCGCTGGAGCGGCTGCCCCGGATCGGCGCGCAGGGTGTCGTGCAGGCCCCGCATGAAGCGGTTCATGCGCGCGACGTCGTGGTTGCCGCGCGGGTTCATCGCCAGGCACACCAGGTTGCAGTCGGGCGCGAACGGCACCATGGCGGTGGCCAGCGGTGCGATGCGCGCGATGAAGCCGCGGGCCTCGTCCATGAACGCCTCGGTCGCGTGCAGGCCCTGCGCCGGCAGCCGACCGAAGTTTTCATGGTCCAGCGGCAGCACGCGATGGGTGACATAAACCGCCGCGGCGTTGGCGCCGGGCTTGGAGCCTTCGGGGATGTAGCGGCCGAGCTGGCGGTGGCGCTGGAAGAAGTCGGTGGCCGCTGCGCCGTCGAAGACGTAGTCGGCGTCCTCCGCCAGCAGCCCGATCGCGCGCTGGTCGCGGCAGAGGAAGGCGCCTGAGCCGTAGGGCAGGTAGCCGAGTTTGTGCGGGTCGATGGTGACCGAGTCCATGCGCGGGATCGCGGCGAAGGCGGCGTGCACTTCCGGCCGCGGGAAGGTGCTGAACCCGGCGCCCACTTCGGCCTGCGAGCGGAATCCGCCCTCCGCGCTGCGGAACAGCGAGGCCAGGTAGCCACCCCAGGCGGCGTCCAGGTGCAGTGACAGGCCAAGTCCGCGCGCCTGCATGCGCTCGCGTGCGCTGGCCAGACGGTCAAGCGGGTCGATGGTGCCGAACTCGGTGCTGCCGAGCACGCCCACCGCCATCAGCACCGGCTGTCGCCGTCGCAGGCAATCGTCAAGCGCCTCTTCCAGCGCGTCGACGTCCAGGCGCATCGCCCGGCCGGGGATCAGCTCCAGCTGCGCGCGCCCGAGCCCGAGCATCTTCATGCCCTTGCTCCAGGAGTAATGCGCGGTGGCCGGAGCGAACACCCGCGGCGTCGACAGCTGCGGATGCTGCTCGAGGAAGCCGGGCAGGCCCATGGTCTCGATGCGCCGGGCGTCGACCCGTCGCTGCCACGCGGCGCGTTCGCGCGGCGGCAGGGCGTCACGCCAGGCACACCACTGCGCGAACAGCGACGTGGCCAACGCGGGGCCGGTGTTGAACGCGTCCCAGTCGTCGTCCGGCAGGCCGGGCAGTGGCACCGATGCCGCGCGCAGCGCCACCGGGAAGGCCTTCAGCGCCAGCGCCAAGCGCAGGCCCTGCACGTTGGCCAGGGTGCCGCCGGATGTCAGGTGGCCGAAGGCGCAATCGTCGTTCCCGGGGTCGGCCGGCCAGCCGAGCATCGCCGCCAGCTGCAGGCCGGCCTTGAGTTCCAGGTCGATGGTGATCGGCGCGGCGTCGGCGCTGACGTTGTTGGGGTTGTAGGGCAGTGCCAGGACCTGCGCGGCCAGGCCCGGGATCAGCAGGTCGCTGACCATGTGGCCGAGGTAGCGCGGGCTGTGGAAGGGCACGCTGCGCTTGAGCGCCGCCGACAGCAGGTGCAGTTCGCGGCGCAGGCGCGACTCGAAGGCGACGTAGTCGGGAAGGCGGTTGGCCCCGGTCGGGATCGCCGGCAGGTCCTCGGGATGCAGGTTGCGTCGCCAGTAGACGTGGTCGCGCAGGAACTCGACCAGCAGCGACTCGAGCAGCTGGTCGTTCTCGCCGTAGGGTCCGAGGAAGCAGGCATGGAGCCCCGCCTGGTTCGTGGCGGCGACTTCATGGCGCTGGCTCATGGGCGTTGCTCCGCGACGCTGGCAGGAGACCCAGCTTGGCGGCGCGGCGGCGGCGGCGCCTTGAGCGGGGTCAAGCCGGACGCGAGTGCACGCGCGCTGTCCGCGGCGACAGGGTCCGTGCCACAGGGACCACGCCGCCTGCGCTAACGTGCGCCGATGACCACGCCGTTGCCGACCCCAGCCCTGTCGCCCGCCGCACCCGCTGCGCTCGATGCCGCAGCGCTGTCGGAACTGCGGCAGGCCAGGGCGCTGCTTGAAAACCCGGGGCTGGCGGCACAGCTGGCCAACCTGGTGGGCGCACCGCTCGAGTACGTGATGGAAAAGCGCCTGCCGGCGTCGATGACGCGGCTGGTGAACGCGCTGGTGCGCACGGCGTTGCGGCAGTCCCTGCGCATGGCGGTGGCGACGCTCGGCAAGGACGCGGCGTCGTCTGCGCCGCGCAATCGCGATCACACCATCGCGGCGGCGGCCAGCGGCGCCGTGGGCGGTGCGTTCGGCTTCGCCGGGCTCGCGGTCGAGCTGCCATTGACCACCACCCTGATCCTGCGTTCCATCGCCGGGATCGCGCGCGCCGAGGGCGAGCCGCTGGATGATCCAGCGACCATGCTCGCCTGTTTCGAAGTGCTGACCATGGGTGGCCGCGCCAGCGCCGACGATGGCGCGGAGTCGGGCTACTTCGCCGCGCGCGCAGTGCTGGCGCAGCAGGTGGCGGCGGCGGCCGAATACGTGGCGGTGCACGGCCTGGTCGGCAAGGGCGGGCCGCTGATCGTGCAGCTGCTGTCGGCCATCGCGTCGCGGTTCTCGGTCAACCTCGGCCACAAGATCGCGCTGCAGGCGGTGCCCGTGGTCGGCGCGGCGAGCGGTGCCGCGCTCAATACGCTTTTCATGCGCCACTTCCAGGCCATGGCACGCGGCCACTTCACCATCCGCCGCCTGGAGCGGCTGCACGGCGTGGACGCGGTGCGCCGCGCTTATGACACCGTTGGCGCCCCGATGGCCCCGGGCACGCGCGCGTCGAGCCCCGTTCAGGCTAGGATTCAGCACCATCCGAGGGGGGACCACCATGAAGGAACTATTGCGAGCAGGCCTGCTGGCACCGCTGCTGGCACTGGCCGCCGCGCCGGCGCTGGCTGATGCCGGTCGCGGCGTCACCGGCGAAGAAGCCATGGCGACGCTGCAGGGCATGGAGCTGGAGCCTGAGCTGCTGGCCGACGAACACGGCGATCCGATGATCAGGTTCCAGATCAACGATCTCACCGCCTATCTCAATTTCTATGACTGCGACGACGGGCGTTGCGGTTCGCTGCAGCTCCAGGTCGCCCTTGATCTTGAACATGGCACCACGCTGCAGGTCGCCAACGTCTACAACACCCGCTACCGCTATGGGCGGATGTCGCTGGACGACGAGATGGATCCGTTCCTGCGTTACGACTTCGAGGTGTTGCACGGCAAGCACGCCGCGCAGATCCAGAGCCAGGTCGAGATCTTCGGCCAGCTGCTGGTCGACTTCGTGCAGGCAGTCGATTTCTGAGCCCTGGGCGCCGAGCCCGGCGCCGCCCGGGTCGTCCCGATCACGCCTTGCGCAGTGCCGGGAACTGTGCGGTCATGCGCACGCCGTCGGCCAGTCCCCAGCGGATGGCGATGCGACGCAGGCGCGCACTGGTCTCGTCATGCAGGTGCGGCGGTGCCAGCTGCATGACCGCATCGTGGCGCTCCGCCCAGGCGTTGGCGTAGGCGAACAGATCGCGGTGGCGGAGCTGGAGGTCGGCCATTTCGTCCTCGAGCCCGACGATCGCCTGTTCGAGGTCGGTCTCGGTCTCGGTATCGGTACGGTCGGCGGACGGAGTGGCAGTCATCGGGTGTCGGATCAAACCGGGGCACCGTACTATGGCAGCTATGCGTGCAGGTGCAATGAACAAGGCGACTGTCGACGGGCCCGCGGGCCGTCGTATCCCGGGCAAGGCCACGCGCGTGGCCTTGCTGCTGCTGCCGGTGGTGCTTGCCGCGTGCGGTGAAGCCGCGCAGGCTCCCGCGGCCACGATCGCGACTCCGCCGCGGCTCGACTACCCCGGCAAGAGCTCGATCCCGGTGCGCCTGGACATGCGCGGCACCGCGGATGGCGGCCGCGCCGTGGCGATCCAGGGGGCGTGGCGCGGGACGGTCGCGTTCGACGGCGCCGACGATGACGCGCACTGCGGCATCCAGCGCGGTGGCGTGGCGGCCCTGGAGCCGGGCAGCAGCCACGACGTGCATCTGATCTGCTCGCGCGCCGTGCGCCTGCCGGACGAGGGCAGCCGTGGGTTCCGCGTGCTGGAGGACGGCCGCGAGATTGCCACGGGCAGCGTCCTGCCCTGATCAGCCGCCGGCGGGCAGCAGCTTCAGCAGCCGGCCCTGCTCACCATCCTCGAGCAGCCACAGGCCGCCCTCCGGACCCTGTTCTACCTCGCGGATGCGCGCGCCCATGTCGAAACGCTCGGCCTCGCGCGCCTGGCCGCCATCGAATTCCACCCGCACCAGAGACTGCGACGACAGCCCGCCGATGAAGGCGCTGGACGTCCAGTCGGGGAACACGTCGCCGCTGTAGAAGACCAGGCTCGACGGCGAGATCACCGGCGTCCAGCTCACTGCCGGCGCCTTGAAGTCGGGACGGGTGGCGTGGTCCGGGATCGGACGGCCATCGTAGTGGTCGCCGTTGGACACGATCGGGTAGCCGTAGTTGCCACCGCGCTCGACCAGGTTGAGCTCGTCGCCGCCGGCCGGACCCATCTCCACGTCCCATGGTTGGCCGGCGGCATCGAAGGCGAGGCCGAGCACGTTGCGGTGGCCCAGCGACCACACCTCCGCGGCCACGCCGCCCTTGTCCGCGAAGGGATTGCCGGCCGCCGGCCGTCCGTCTTCCTCAAGGCGCAGGATCTTGCCCATGTTCGAGGCCATGTCCTGGGCGGGATCGAACTTCTGCCGCTCGCTCGAGGTCAGCCACAGCTTGCCCTCGCGGTCGAAGGCGATGCGGTGGCCGTAGTGGCCCTCGCCGGAGACCTTCGGTACCTGGCGCCAGATCACCTCAAGGCCTTCAAGCCGCCCGCCGCCGGCGTCGTCGAGGATGAGCTTCGCCCGCGCCAGCGCCGCGCCGCGGGTGTCGCCGCGTCCGGGCTCGGCATAGCTGAGATAGACGATGCCGTTCCCGGCGAACCCGGGATGCGGCAGCACGTCGCCCAGACCGCCCTGGCCACCGTAGGCGACCTCGGGTACGCCGGTGACCTCGTGCGTGGCGCCGCTCTCGACATCGACCAGCTGCAGTCGCCCACGCTTCTCGGTGACCAGCAGGCGTCCGTCGGGCAGGAACGACATCGCCCAGGGTTCGTCGAGGGCGGCGATGACGTCGATGTCGAACGGACGTCCCGCGGTCGCCGCGTCCGCGCCGGCGCCGGCCAGGGCCCGACCCTGGCTTGCCTCGCCATTGCAGGCGGTGACGGCGAGGGCGAGCAACGCGGCGGCGACAAGTGGCTGCATGGTCATGGCATCGGTCTCGGGGCGGGCGGGCCGCCAGTATCGACCAGCCGGCGGCCGCGCGCACGCTGCCATAACCGCTGCCACGCGGCGGGTGGTTAAGGCCGCGTCGAGGCGCCGATCGCGGCCTGTGCGCGGTTAATGCGCGACGCGGCAGGGTGTCGCCGTGGCCGGGTGCACACCCGGCCGCGACCAATCCGACAGACATCCGGATGCCCCCCCCCCCCCCCCAGAGAAACCCCCCCCCGCATCCGCCAAGGAGATCCCCCCTGATGAACAATGCACGCACGCAGCTCACCTCCGTCCTCGCCCTGGGTGCCGCGCTCGCCATGCCGCTGGCCTTCGCGCAGAGCGCGGTGACCCCGGAGGTGCGCGATGCGCAGGAAGCCGCCACCGAAGCTGCGGCTTCCGCGCAGGCCGACGATGCGCAGGCCAGCGACGCCCAGGACCCGCAGGACGCCGCTGCGCAGCCCGCCCCGCGTCAGCTGGGCTGGGCCGACGTCGACGCGGATGGCAACGGCACGATCTCCCGGGAGGAGTCCGCGGCGCTGCCGGCGCTGGCCGCCGTATTCGCCGAAGCCGATGCCGATGCCGACGGCGAACTCACCGCCGACGAGTACCGCACGCACGCCGCCAAGGCCGGCGGCGAGTAAGCGGAGGGCATGCGGCCGCGTCCCCCCTGGCGACGCGGCCGCGACCAGTGCGTGGCGGAGGCAAAGCCCGCCGCCACGCTTTTGCCGGATAATCGGCCCATGGCCAAGATCAAGATGGTCGGCTTCGACGCCGACGACACCCTCTGGCGCAGCCAGGACTATTTCGACCGCGCGCAGGACGACTTCGAAGCCATCATCGCCGGCTACGTCAACGGTGACGCCCGGACCAGCGAGCGCCTGTACGCGGTGGAAAAGGCCAATCTCGCAGTGTTCGGCTACGGCGTGAAGGGCATGGCCCTGTCGATGATCGAGACCGCGATCGACATCACCGAAGGCCGCATCAGCGCCACCGACCTGCACCGCATCGTCGCGCTGGCCAAGGACCTGCTGCGCCACCCGGTGGAACTCTTGCCGGGCGTTCGCGACGCCGTCGAGGCGGTGGCGTCCACGCTGCCCGTCGTGCTGATCACCAAGGGCGACCTGTTCCACCAGGAAGCGAAGGTGCGCGACTCCGGCATGTCGGCCCTGTTCCGGCGCATCGAGATCGTGAGCGAGAAGGACGTGCCGACCTACCGCCGGCTGCTGGAGGAGTTCGCGATCGCGCCCGCGGAGTTCGTGATGGTCGGCAACTCGCTGCGCTCCGACATCGCACCCGTGCTGGAACTCGGCGGCTGGGGCCTGCACCTGCCCTACCACCTGACCTGGGTGCACGAGCGCGAGGCCGAGGTCCCGGAGGCGCACGCCGCGCGCCTGCGCAAGCTAGGCTCCGCCGGCGAGCTGCCGGACGCACTGCGCCGGATCCTCGCCGACTGAGCGGCGCCATCCGTCCCGGCGGCGGGGTGCGGAAGTCCGGCGCAGCGGGTCCCTGCGCGCTGCGGCACAATCAGCGCATGCCACGCGCCCACGCCTCCGTCCTCGCGCTGCTGCTGGTCGCCCTGTCGGCCGGCTGCACGCGCGGCGACCACGCCGCCGGCAACGCCGGCCTGCCCGGCCTGGACGCGGGGCAGGATGTGGTGGAGTGGCGTGGCAGCCTGCCCTGCGCGGACTGCGAAGCCATCGACACCCGGCTGGTCCTGGAGCGCCGTGGAGGCGAGCAGGTGTACGAGCTGGTCGAGGTGTACGTGGCCCTTGATGGCAGCGTCAGCTTCGAGGAAACCGGCGAATGGCGGATCGACCAGTCGACGCTGAGCCTGGAGCCGCGCACCGGCGGGCTGCGTCGCTATGCCCTGGTGCACGGCGGCGTGCTGCAGGTGCGCGACCTGCGTGGCCGCGTCTTCCCCGGGCGCGAACACGATCTCCTGCTGCCCGCCGGCCGCCAGCCTTGACCGAGGACACGAACGTGAACACGCATCGCCCGTCGATACCGATTGCCTGCCTCCCGGCCCTGCTGTGGGCGGGCCTGGCCCTGGCCCAGGATCCCGCCCCCGCGCAGGATGCCGCCGCGACGCGCGCCGATGCGGCCGTCGAGGATGCGGCACCGGCGGCGGACGCCGCGCCGGCCTGGGCGCCGCGCACCGGCGATACCGCGGTCGACGCGCTGCTCGCCGACATCAACATCTACGCGGCGCGCTACCCGGATGCCTTCACCGACGAGCTGGTGCGCTATTTCGACGCGCCGCGGCCGCTGATCGAAGAGTTGCTGGGCAAGGGGCGCGCGGCGGGCGACCTGTACTACGCCTGCGCCCTGGCCCGCGTATCGGGCCGGCCGTGCCGGGGCGTGCTGGACGCCTGGCAGGCCGGTGGCGGCGCGGGCTGGGAGGCGGTCGCGCGCCGGTTCGGCATCGAGCCCGGCGACGCGCGCGCGAAGCGGCTGCGCGACGGGATCGCCGTCAGCTACGCCCACTGGGGACGGCCGCTGCCCGGCGCCGGCTGAACGCCGCGCCCGCCCACGGCTTGACCTTGCCATGATGGGAAGGAACACATCCGGGCCGCGACCGCATCGGGCGTGTCGGCGAAGATGATCCGCTACTACGAACAGGTGGGGCGGGTGCCCGAAGCGGGACGCAGCCAAGGCGGCTACCGGGTCTACGGCGCGGCGGACGTGCACCGGCTGCGCTTCATCCGCCGCGCGCGCGACCTCGGGTTCCAGGTGCCGGAGATCGTCGACCTGCTCGGCGACGAATGCGCCAGGCCGCGCGGCCTGACGCATTTCAGTCGTCGTTCGCGGCCGCTTCGGCCATCGCGCGCCAGCGCGGGAGGCGGTCGAGCTGCCCGACCGACCGCAGGTAGGCTTCGTCGACCTCGCGACCGTTGACCAGCGCGGCGGCCACGTGCACCGCGCCCGTGACCCAGAAGCTGCCGCCCGAGAGGGCCGGCCGGTCGTGGAAAGCCACCGCTTCCACGATGGGTGCCGGCAGGCCCCACAGTCCCAGCAAATAGGCGCCCGTGGTGCTGTAGGGCGCGTCGCCGGTATCCAGCGGCGGCAGCAGCAGCCCCACTTCCGCCAGCAGCCCGGCGGTCCCCGCGAGCTCGGCGCTGGAGCCGGCAAGCAGCTCCCGGGCAAGCCGGGACGTGCGCAGTGCGCGGTCGCGCAGCGCTTCGCTCTCGGGGCCTGCGGAAAACACCTCGCTGGCAAGCACGAGCCGGCGCAGCGTGTTTCGGCCGAGGCGGATGATCGCCGTGCGCAGGTCGCTGATCTCGCGGCCGCCGGAGTAGTACGCGGAGTTGGACAGCCGCAGCACGCGCGCAGCGGACGTGGGGTCCTGCGAGACCACCTCGGCAATGCGGACGACGCTGCTGTCGGGGTCGCGCAGCAGTTCCGTCAGCGCGAAATACTGGCGCGGCGCCGCAGGCAGGTTGCCCACGCGCGCGATCGCCTGCTTGAGGGCCGGGTCTTCCAGCAGCGCATGCAGGGCGGTGACGCCCTCGATCGCCTCGACCAGCGCGAGGGCGTCGAGCGGGCCCGGAAGTACGCGGTGGCTCACTTCCAGGGCCGCGAGCACGTCGTCGCCGCTGTCCTCGTCCACCAGCAGGATGCGCATGGCATCCGGCATGTCCGCGCGCAGCCGGGCGAGGAATGCCAGCGCATTGAAGTCGCCGGCGTGCGCGGCGCAGACGACGACGTCGGCCGCGAGCCCGCTCGCGGAGGCGGCTTCGGCGGGATCCATGCGCGCGAGTTCCCATCCGGGTGCGATGTCGGCAAGCTCGCGGGCCGCCGTTCCGGCCTGCACGTCCTCGCCGCCCACCACCAGGATCCGCAGGGCGTCGTCCTGCTGCGTCATTGGCGCATTCCACGTTCCATCACGCCGGCTAGTATGCCCTCCCGCCCGCGTGGCGTCAGTCGTCGCGGGGCAGCGGCAACACGGCCTGGACGATCGTTCCGCCGCCGGGGCGCGGCAGGACCGCGAGCCGGCCGCCAAGCTGCGTGGCGCGTTCGCGCATGGTGAGGAGGCCGAGCCCGCCGGGACGATCCGGGTCGATGCCGTCGCCGTCGTCGGAGACGCGCAACACCAGTACGTCCCCGTCGGCATCGTCATCGATCTCGACCTCGATCGCGATGCGGGTCGCGTTGGCGTGGCGCGCGACGTTGGTCAGGGCTTCCTGCGCTATGCGGAAGCACGCAAGCTCCACCGCGTCGGGGAGCCGGCGCTCCATGGGCGCCAGTTCCAGCCGGATATCCAGCCCGGAATTGCGCGACATCAGCGCCACCTGTCCGCGAAGCGCCGCCTCCAGGCCCAGCGAATCCAGCTGCGGCGGCCGCATCAACAGCGACAGGTTGCGCAGCTTGAGCACCGTCTGGTCGGCGATCGCGGTGATCTCGTCGAGGATCTCGCGGCGCGCGGCCGGGTCGCCACCCACCGATTCCTCGCCCAGCGAGCCCGCGGCCAGACTGATGGCGGTGATCGACTGGCCGATGTCGTCGTGCAGCTCGCGCGACAGCGTGCGGCGCTCGTCCTCCTGCACCGTGAGCAGGCGTTGCGCGACCGCCTGCAGTTCCTCGCGAAGGCGGCGCTGCTCCTGCAGGCTCTGGTTCACCTCCTCGTACGACGCGCGCGCGCGCGCCGCGAGGGCGTTCATGGCCTCGGCGAGCGGCAGCAGTTCACGCGGCACGTCCGCGGGCGCGATCCGCGCCGATCCGCTGCCGAGTGCGAATGTCTGCATGCGTCCCAGCAGCCGCTGCACGCTGCCGCCCAGGCGGCGCATCTTGAACAGGACCACCACGATCACGCCGGCCAGGACCAGCGCCAGCAGTCCCAGCATCGCGAGCGCGGTTCGCCGCACCTCGGCCTCGACGTTGGCGCTGGGCTGCAGCAGGACGAGCTGCCAGCCGTTCCCGAGCACGACCGGGCGCGCGAACGCGTCGCTGCCATCGCGCAGGACGCCGCGGAGCAGGTGCACGCCGTCGCCGTCGCGCGCAAGGCCAGCGAGCCCATGTGTGTCGCCGGGGCTTGCGAGCGCATCCATCGGCCGCTGGGGCATCCCGGCGCTGGCCTGGACCACCGAATGCGCACGGTCCAGGACCAGCAGCTCGAATCCCTGTTCTTCCAGGTCCGCCGCGCGCAGTTCGAGCGATCCGATGGGGATCGAGCCCTCCAGCACGCCGGCGAATGCACCGTCGACGAGCAGCGGCACCGAGGCCGCGACCAGGATGTCGTCGCCAAGCCCGCGCCCCTGGAACACGCCCGATACATGTGCAGCGCCGGTGCGGCGGGGCTCCAGGAAGTATTCGCGGTCCGCGACCACGGCCGGGCCGTTCCGCGCCGGCAGCGAGGGTTCGCTGGCGACCACCACGCCATCGGCATCGGTGACCAGCAGGGTCCGGAAGGCGGGGTAGTGCAGGTGGATGCGGGCAAGGTCCGCGCGCCACTGCGCGAGGTCGGGCACCGTGCGCTCGCTGTTGCGGCGGTCGGCGAGCACCCGCATCACCGCCAGGTTCACCTTCAGGAAGGCGTCGAGATCGTCGGCGGTCGACGTGGCGGCCGCGGTGAGCCTGCTTTCGGCCTGCGCGCGGACGGACATCGAGGTTTGCCACAACAGCACGCCCGCCAGGGCCAGCACCGGCAACACCACCGCGAGCAGCAGCAGGCGCGCGAACTCGCGCAGCAGGGTCCAACCGGAGCGGGAAGTCGTTGCGGGCGTCACGTCGGGGGACATGCAGGCACGCTACCGGGAGCGGCGCGGTGGCCGCAAGCCGCCGCGCGCGCGCCCGGTGTTCAGAACAGCTCGACGCTGCCTGCGTCCATCGACTGCTGGGTCACGGGCTTGTGCGGCGGGCGTTCCCACTCGCCGCGCATCTGGGCGATGCGCTGCGAAATCTGCGCCAGCGCCTTGCGTAGTTCGCTGCCCATGTGGCCGCCACTGCGGTGCAGCAGGTCCTGCAGCACCGTGGCCTCGCGATTGATCGCGGCAAGGCGGTCGAGGTGCACGTTGGCCGCGCCCAGCGCCTGGGTGGCGATGTCTTCGAACTGGAGCGAGCGCACCGCTTCCGCGACCGAGCCATCGATCGCCCTGCTGCATTCGGCGATCTCGCGCATGCCGCTGCCGAGGCCGCGGTTGATGCCGTCCACGCGCTCCAGCATCGCCGCGGCCTCGATGCGCGCCAGCCGGCTGCGGTCGAGGTCGCGCGACGCCATCGTGCTGACGGTGTCGCGGACGCGCGCGATCGAATCCTTGGAGCTGTGCGCGAGCTTGCGGATCTGCTCGTTGAACGCGGTGGATCGCTCGGACAGGTTGCGCACCTCGTCGGCGACCACCGCGAAGCCGCGGCCCGCCTCGCCGGCGCGCGCGGCCTCGATCGCGGCGTTGAGCGCAAGCAGGTTGGTCTGGTCGGCGATCGACTTGACGTCCTCGAGCAGCGAGAAGATGCCGTCCAGGTGCTCGGCCATGGCGTCTATGTGGGTGACCGTGGCGCCACTCTGGCTGCTGACGGCTTCGAGCGCCTCGACCAGCTGCTCCATCTGCTGGCTGGCCTGCACGGCGAAGCGATGGACGTCGGAGCCGTTGCCATCGCCATCACCATCGGCACGGCGATCGATGATGCGCGTGGCCACCTCGTTCTGCTGCCGCGACTTGCGGTTGACCGCCTCGAAGCTGCCGCCGAGCTTGGCGACCGAGTCCCGGATCAGTTCCCGGGTGCGCTCGATCTCGTCGCGCGAACCCTGCACCTCGGCGCCGATGAACGTGCGCAGCTCCTGGAGGACGCGCTCCTGGTCGCGGAGAAGCAGGCTGTCGCCGCCGCCCGGGCGCAGCACGGTCCATGCAAAACCAAGCCAGGCGAGGATCATCGCCACCACCGCGCCCCACTGCACGGGCGGCGCGAGGTCGAGTGCGAGCGACAGCACCAGCACCAGGGTAAGCACCAGAGGCGCAGCCAGGCGGATCAATACGCGCGAATCCATTGTTCAGTTCCGTATGTGGCGTGGGCGTCTCCCGGGTTAACGGCCGCGACCGCGTCCGCTTTAACCGTCGCGCGCCCAGGCGAGCAAACGGTGAGCCACGTCGCACAGCGGCGCGACGTCGTCCACGGCGCCCTGCGCCACGGCGGCGCCCGGCATGCCCCAGACCACGCTGCTGGCCTCGTCCTGCGCGATGGTGCGCCCGCCGGCGCGACGCAGGGCCAGCATCCCGGCCGCGCCGTCGTCGCCCATGCCCGTCAGCAGCGCGGCGCAGGCATTGCGGCCCGCATGCGCGGCAACCGATTCGAGCAGCACGTCCACGCTTGGCCGGTGCCTGCGCACCGGGTCGTCGTCGCCCAGGTGGCAGGTCCAGCGCGCGCCGCTGCGGACCACGCGCAGGTGGCGCCCGCCGGGTGCAAGGTAGGCGTGGCCGGCGAGCAGCGGCTGCTGGTCCGCGGCCTCGACCACCGTCATCCGGCTGTGGCGGTCGAGGCGCTCGGCGAACGCCCGGCTGAACGCGGCCGGGATGTGCTGCACGATCACCGTTGCCGGGGCGTTCGCGGGCATCCCCGCCAGGACCTCTCGGATGGCCTCGGTGCCTCCTGTCGAGGCGCCGATCGCGAGCAGCCGGGCGGTGGTCCGGTAGCCGATGGGGCCTGCGTAGGCCGCGGCGGGCGCGGGCGCGGTCCTGGCCACGCGGGCGTGGGCGGCGTGCCTGACCTTCTCCACGAGCACGGCCGCGTAGTCGGCCAGGCCGCGGGCGACGTCGATCTTCGGCTTGGCGATGAAGTCCACCGCGCCCAGCGCAAGTGCGTCCAGCGTCACCTGCGCGCCGGCCGCGGTCAGCGACGACACCATCAGCACCGGCATCGGCCGCAGCCGCATCAGGTTGCGCAGGAAGGTCAGCCCGTCCATGCGCGGCATCTCCACGTCGAGGGTCAGCACGTCCGGCGAAAGCCGCCTGATCTTTTCGCGCGCGATGTAGGGATCGGACGCGGTTCCGACCACCTCGATGCCGGGATCCGCACCCAGCAGCTCGGACATGAGCGCGCGCACGAGCGCCGAATCGTCGACCACGAGCACGCGGACGGGCCGGCGCGCAGCCATGTCAGAACAGCTCCACCGTGCCCGACGAAGGCGCGCGCGCCAGGCGGCCGTACAGCGCGCGCTCCGCGTCCACCACGTCGTCGCGCGTGGCCGGGAGCCGCCTGACGAAGCTGCGCCCGGTCTGGACGAAGAACGCGACCTTGCGCGCCTGGTTGTCGCCAAGGTCGCTGGCGAGCACCGGGATCTTCTCGGCGCGCAGGTAGTCGAGCACGAAGTCGGCGTTGCGGGTGCCGATGGGGTCGCTGTGGAAGCCGCTCAGCACGTTCCCGCCGCCGAAGACCTTGGCCTGCAGGCGCTGGCGCCGCGCACCGCGCTTGAGCATGTCGTTGATCAGCAGCTCCATCGCGTTGACGCCGTAACGTGCGGAGCTGGCGTCATTGGCGTCGCCGCCGGGGAGCATGAAGTGGTTCATGCCGCCAAGGCCCTGCAGGGGGTCGTGCAGGCAGGCGGCCACGCAGGAGCCCAGCAGGGTCACCAGCGCGAGAGGCTGGTCGGTGACCCGGTAGTCGGCGGGAAGCAGCCGGATGGCCCGCGTCCGCAGCGCCGCGTCGAAGTAGCCTTCCTGCGCCCGCAGGGCGGCGGCGTTCATGCGCCACCGCTGCCGGCGGCGCGGTAGACCGTGCGCCCGCAGGGCAAGACCAGGTCGGCGGCATGGTTGAAGCTTTCTGAATGCCCGGCGTAGAGCCGCCCGTCGGCCGACAGCAGCGGCGCGATGCGCTCCAGCACCCCGTACTGCGTGGGCTTGTCGAAGTAGATCATCACGTTGCGGCAGAACACGGCGACGTAGGCGCCGCGCCCGAGGCCATGGTCGGCGTCGAGCAGGTTCAGTGCGCGGAACTCCACCAGCGCGCGCAGCTCGGGGCGTACCCGGCACAGGCCGGCGTTGGCGCCCGCGCCGCGCTGGAAGAACCGGCGCCTGCGCGCGGGCTCGATGCCGTCGATGCGTTCGATCGGGTACTCGCCGCGGGCGGCGGTCGCGAGGACGCTCGTGTCGATGTCGGTGGCGAGTATGCGCACCGGTGGCGCCAGCGTGTCGAAGGCCTCGCAGGCGGTGATGGCGAGCGAGTACGGCTCCTCGCCGGTGGACGCGGCGCAGCACCAGACCTGCAGCGGCCCGCTGCCGCGCGGCGCGGAGCGCAACTGGGCGGCCAGCAGCGGGAAGTGATGGGCCTCGCGGAAGAACGAGGTCAGGTTGGTGGTCAGCGCATTGATGAAGTGCTGTCCCTCGCCGTCGTCGCCCGCGTCGACGACGTCGAGGTAGTCGCCGAAGCGTTCGATGCCGCACGCGCGCAGGCGGCGGGCAAGGCGGCTGTAGACCATGTCGCGCTTGTGCGCGCTCAGGCTGATGCCGGCGCGGTCGTGGATCATCCGGCAGACCCGGCGGAAGTCGTGGTCGTCGAATGCGAAGGGACGCGCTTCGGCCGCGTGCGCATGGCCTGCCGCCACCTCAGCCATGGTTGCCGGCCTCCGCCGCGAGCCACGCGTCGAACAGCCGCGGCGCGAGCGCCTCCGAGTACAGGAAGCCCTGCACCTCCTGGCAGCCGAACTCCCGCAGCAGTGCCGCCTGGTCGTCCGTCTCCACGCCTTCGGCGATCACGTGCATGTCGAAGTTCTTCGCGATCAGCGCGATCGAGCGGACGATCGCCTTGTCACCGCGGCTCCCGGCCAGGTCGCGCACGAAGGAGCGGTCGATCTTGACGCGGTCGACCGGCAGCCGGTGCAGCATCGACAGCGATGCATGGCCGGTCCCGAAATCGTCGTAGGACACTCGGACACCGCGGCTGCGCAGCCGCAGCAGGGTCTTCTCGGCAACGCCGTCGTCGCGTAGCGCGATCGTCTCGGTCAGCTCGATCTCCAGGCGGGTCGGATGCAGCCCGCTGGCGGCAAGCGCATGGTCGACCTTGTCGACCAGCGCGTCGTCGTCGAACTGCGACGGGAACAGGTTCACCCCGACCTTCAGCGGACGGTCGCCCGGAGCGGCCCAGCCGGCGGCGTCGTGGCAGGCCTGCTCCAGCACCCACGTCCCCACGGCCGATGCGATGGTGCTGCGGGCCAGGGCGTCGATGAAGGCGGCCGGCAGCAGCAGCCCGCGCTCCGGGTGTCGCCAGCGCAGCAGGGCCTCCGCGCCCGCGGGACGCCCGCTGGCGAGGTCGATCTGTGGCTGGTAGTGCAGTTCGAACTCGCTGTCGCGGAACGCCCGGCGCAGCTCGAGGTCCAGGTGGCGGCGATTGATGGCTTCCTCGCGCATGGATGGCGAGAACCGGCGCAGCTGCAGGCTGCCACCACGCTTGGCGTGGCGCATCGCGAGCGCGGCGCGCGCGGGCAGGCCGATGCTGTCGCGGTCGTCCCGGGGGCTGGCGATGGCCTCGCCCGGCAGGTCGAAGGCCAGCCCGATACAGGCCTCGACGTGCACGCGCTGGTGCTCGATCTCGCAGGGTCGCGACACCTCGCGCATCAGTTCCAGGAGATCCGGTTCGATGTCGGCCCCGGCCTCGGCGGGGAAGACGATCGCGAACTCGTCGCCGCTGAAGCGTGCCAGGTGGGCGGTGGCCGGAAGCCAGGCCATCGCCCTGCACGCCACCACCTGCAGCACCGTGTCGCCGATGACGTGGCCCAGCGCTTCGTTGACGGCGCGGAAGTTGTCGAGCCCCATCAGCGCCAGGCCGAGGCGGACGCCGCGCGCGCGCAGCCCGTCGATGGTCGCGAACAGGGTCTCGCGGTTGGGCAGCCCGGTCAGCGCATCGCAGCGGTCGGAGGCCGTCGCGTACCAGGCATCGGGGCCGGTGCGCTCCATGGCGTGCCCGGCCAGGTCGGCGAGCGAGCGCATGCGCGAGGTTTCAATCGCGCCGGCCCCCGGGTGGAGGCGGTGGTCGCCCGCGCCGAGGACGCCGATCAGCTCGCCCTGGGGGCCGGTCAGCCGGGTCGCGATGAAGAAGCGGATGCCCGGTGGGCCCGCGACCAGGGTGTCGCCGGCCAGGCGTGGATCGACCGAGGCGTCGGGCACGACGGTGGCCGCGCGCCCACCGAGCGCGGACGCAAGCAGGGTGTCGGCTGCGGCCGGTACCGACGGCAGGCCGTGCGTGGCCGCGAGGAGCAGGTCCTGTCCGTGTGCGATCCAGAGCATCGCGTAGGGGCAGTCGAGCAGGTCGCCGGCAACGGCAAGGAGCGCGCCGCCGCCATCCACCCGGTCATCGGCCAGCGCGGCGGCTGGTTCCTGCGGCATCGGGTCCGGGGCGCGCGTGGCGCCACGCGGCCGGGGGCCCGGGTCGCAGCCGGTGGCAAGGGGTGTCATGGACAGCTGTTCCGGAATCACGGGCACGCGCTCTGTACGTACGGGTCGGGTCAGGCCACGCCGCGGATCGCGGCGTTCCGGTCCGCCGTTGGCACGGGACGTTCGACAACCAGGTGGTAGGCCATCACGGCCAGCACGGCGAGGAGGCCGGCCAGGGTCACGAGGCCGAGGCACCGGGAGGCGCTGTCGCGCGGGGAGGGGGTGGTCATGGCGGCTCGGCGGATGGCGTTGCCGGGGTTATCGGCCGGCGCCGGGGAAAGTGTTGCAGTCCGGAGTGGTCCGACACGACGCGCGTGGGACAGCCGGGGCCGCCCCACGCGCGTCATGAAACGCGAACTCAGAACTCCTGCCACTCCCCCGGGGCCGCGTCGGCGACCGCGGTCGCGGTGAGGGCCTCGAGCGGCCTGCGCGCGGGCGGCCGCCTGGCGGGATCCGCGGCCTGCGGCATGCGCCGGGACAGGGAGGCCGGGGCGGGCGCGAATGCCGCGACGGCGGGGCGCTCCGGGGCGGCAGCTGCGGCTTCGCCACCCTGGATCCGGAACACCGCCACCGTCTGCACCAGCTGCCCGGCCTGCTGCTCCATGCTGCGTGCCGCGGCCGTGGCTTCCTCGACCAGCGCCGCGTTCTGCTGCGTGCTCTCGTCCATCTGGGTGATGGCGTGGTTCACCTGTTCGATCCCCGAGGACTGTTCCTGCGAAGCCGCGGAGATGTCGGCGATGATGTCGGTCACCCGCTTCACGCTGGTCACGATGTCGCCCATGGTGCGCCCGGCCTGGTCCACCAGCGCGTTGCCGTGGCGGACCTTGTCGGCGGAGTCGGTGATCAGGGTCTTGATCTCCTTCGCCGCGCCGGCCGAACGCTGCGCCAGCGAGCGCACTTCGGCCGCGACGACCGCGAAGCCGCGGCCCTGTTCGCCCGCGCGCGCCGCTTCCACCGCCGCGTTCAGCGCCAGGATGTTGGTCTGGAAGGCGATGCCGTCGATCACGCCGATGATGTCGGCGATGCGGTTGGAGGACTCGGAGATCGCGGACATGGTCTCCACGACCTTGCCCACCACCTCGCCACCCTGGGAGGCGACGTCGACCGCGCCGATCGCGAGCTGGTTGGCCTGGCGCGCGTTGTCGGCGTTCTGGCGCACGGTGGAGGTGAGCTCCTCCATCGACGACGCGGTCTCCTCGAGCGACGCGGCCTGCTGTTCGGTGCGGCGCGACAGGTCGTCGTTGCCGGCGGCGATCTCGCCGGCGGCGGAATTGATCGCGTCGCTGCCCTGCCGGATCTGGCCGACGATGGCGGAAAGCCTGTCGACGGTGGCATCGGCATTGTCACGCATCGTCGCGAACACACCCTGGAACTCGCCGTCCATGCGCGCCGTGAGGTCGCCATCGGCGAGCGCCGTCAGCACGTGCGAGACCTGCTCAAGGCTCGCCGCGTTGGCATCGAACAGTCCATTGAGCTGGCCGGCGAGCTGCAGGTAGAAGCCCTTCTTGCCGTCCATGCCGATGCGCTGCGACAGGTCGCCCATGGCGGCGGCCTGGACCACGCGGCCCAGCTCCACCTCGACGTTGACCTGCGGCGTGCGGTCGCGCCACTCGACCACGTAGCCGAGCAGCGTGCCGTCCACGTCGTCGACCCGGGCGATGCTTTCGCCGAAGTGCGCGTCGCCCATGGAGATGTCGCTGGAGTGGACGCCCTGCAGCTGCTCGAGCGCGGTGGCGAGGCGGGCCGGGTCTTCGTGGTAGTCGTCGATGCTCGTGCCGATGAAGCGCTCGATCTCGAATTCCGGCGCCATCGCGCGGATGTCGCCTTCGTACTGGCCCAAAAGCTCGGTGACCGAGGCATTGGCGTAGATGATCGTGCGGCCGGGGTCGGTGATCATCACGCTGGTCCCGGAGCTGTCGAGCGCGGTCCGGATGCGCAGGTTCTCGCTGGCGATCGCCTGGTCGCGCTCGATGCGCTCGCGCAGGTCGTGCTGCATGCGCTGCATGGCCTTGAGCATGTCGCCGATCTCGTCGCCGCGGCTGGTGTCGATGTGGCTGTCGAGCTTCCCGCCGGCGACGTCGTTGCTGATCCGGACGGCCTCGCGCGCGGCGCGGGTCAGGCCGCGCGCCACCAGCCAGGCCACCACCAGGCCGATGCCGATGCCGGCCAGCAGCAGGATCACGAGCAGCGTGTTGGACGTGGCGTAGGTGCTCCGGGCCTCTTCCGTCGACGCGGCCGCGACCCGGTTGGACTCGTCGGCCAGCGCGGCCAGCGCGGCGCTGGTGGCGTCGTGCAGGCGGCTGGTCTCGCCGATGAAGGTGTCGGTGGCGTCGTCGGGCAGCTCCAGGTCCAGCATCTCGTTGACCGAAGCGTAGGACGCCCGTGCGGCCTCCCATGCGGCGACCAGGTCGGCGAGCATGCGCTCCTCGTCCGGCGACGAGACGAAGCGGCCGTAGGCGTCGAGGTTCGTGGCCAGCTGGGCCTCGATCGCGACCGCGCGCTCGCGCGCCTCCTGCTTGGATGCTTCGCTCGCGCGGACCAGGCCGCGGTAGGACGCCGTGCGGTACTCACCCAGCAGGGCGCGCGTCTGGCCCACCAGGGTGACGGCTGGCAACACGTCCTGCGCAAGGCCCCGGGTCACGCGGTCGATCGAGCGCATGCCGCTGTACGCGCCGATGCCCTGGACGATCATGATGAACAGGACGATGCCGAAGGTCAGCATCAGCTTGGGCGCGAGTTTGAGATTCCTGAACCGGTGCATGGGTTGTTCCCTCTGGGGGGATGGCGATCGGCCCGGCCGCCCTCGGCGACCGGGCCCGGCCATCACTTGATCGTGGCGAGCTTGACGTCGTTGGGCGAGCGGACCGCGATCTCGGCGCGGCTGGCGTCGCGCTGGATCATGCCCAGCACGCAGACGTCGCGGCCCTCGAGTTCCTCGAGCGTGGGGTTGAACTTCTCGCGCTGGGCGTGGGGGATGCGGGCCGAGAATTTGTGGTGCGGGAATGCGCCGCCCATGTACAGGAAGGTCGGCTGGCCTTCGGAGTTCTCGGCGTAGCGCGTCCGCTCGACCTTGCCGCAGACCATGCCGCTCGTGCCGACGTGGCGGGTGGCCTGGTCGGGACGGATGGCGTCCTGCGCGAGGGCGTTGAATGCACAGCCGCTCGCAAGCAGTGCGGCCATGAGGCGGGTGGTCGTGGGGGTCATCTATCTGCTCCGTTGGGGCTGGGGGCGCACGCGTCGATGCGCGCGCCGTCGACCCACTAGCGGCCCCGCGGCCGGAAACTTTAGGGGCGCGCGTGCGGATCGGCCGGAGGCCGGCGCGCGTCAGCCGCCGCGCCGCGTGCGCGCATTGCGCTGGCGGTCCACCTGGAAGATGTACTGCATGACCTGCTGCTCGACGGCCCGGGGCATGTCCAGGAACCTGCAGCCCGCGCGCCAGTGCGCCACGCCGCGGATCTCGTGGCGCCTGGTGTAGGTGACCTCGAGCGACACCGGCAGCGGCTGCGCGTCGCCCAGGCGCAGCAGGCATGGCCCCAGCCGGGCGAGCGGCTGGAAGCGCGCGTGTGCGCTGTCGGGCACGGCCAGCGCGATCCCGCCGCCGCTGATGTCGAGAACCTGCATGCCGTGCGCCGCGGGATCGGGCGGCCGGCCGGCCTCGCCGACATGCACCGTGGCCGGCACGGTGGACGAAGCCTGCAGGCGATACGTTTCGCGCCGCTGCAGGCGCAGCAGCGCCTCCGGCCACTGCGTGGTGAATGCGACGTAGTCCTCGTGCATGATCCGCAGCGGCGCGGACAGGCGGAACCGGATCGGGACCAGGTCCAACTGCGCCGTGCAGACGATCCGGCTTGCCGCGGCGATCCGCAGGTTCATCGCCTCGTCCCGGTGGCCGTCGAGCACCAGGATGCCGTCGTCGGAGACCGCCAGCAGCGCGGTGGGACAGGCGTACCCGCCGGGCACGAGCCGGCCGCTGATCAGCGACCGGGCCTCAAGCAGTCCGCGCAGCACCTGCGCGATCTCCCGCGGCTCGCGCAGGGAGAACCGCGACTGTTCTTCGTCGTCAAGCAGGTGCGAGAGGTCGTCGTCGGCGCCAGGCATCGTCCAAGGCTGCCTCAGGCGGCCGCGGCCGCCACCAGGCCCATGTCCTGGCTGACCATCAGGCGTTCGATATCGAGCAGGATCAGCATGCGCTCGTCGAGGATGCCGATGCCGGTCAGGAACTGGCGGTCGATGGTGGCGCCGATCTCCGGCACCGCGCGCACCTGTTCACCGGCCAGGCGCACCACGTCGGACACGCTGTCCACGACCATGCCGATGACGCGGCCGCCGACGCTCAGCACGATCATCACCGTGAGCGCGTTGTACTCGGCACTGGCGAGTCGGAACTTCAGCCGCATGTCGACCACCGGCACGATGATCCCGCGCAGGTTGATCACGCCCTTGATGTAGTCGGGCGCGTCGGGCAGGCGGGTCACGGCGTCGTAGCTGCGGATTTCCTGCACGCGCAGGATGTCGACGCCGTACTCCTCCTCGCCCAGAGTGAAAGTGAGGAATTCGCCGGCGTCCTGCGCGGCGTTCGCGGTGGCGTTGGGCTGGGACATGGTCTGCTCTACTCTCGGGGGCATGCATCTGGATCGGCGCGGGCCGCGGATTCTTTAGCCGGGCGGCCCGGCCGCGCGCCCCGGCCTCAGGTGGTCGCGGGCTGCGGGGTGCCCCGCGCGAGGCTGCCCGCGTCGACGATCAGCGCCACGCGTCCATCGCCGAGGATGGTGGCGCCCGACACGCCGGCGACGCGGCGGTAGTTGCTTTCCAGGTTCTTGACCACGACCTGCTGCTGGCCGAGCAGTTCGTCGACCTCCAGTGCCAGGCGGCGGCCGTCGGCCTCCACCACCACCGCGATCCTGGCTGGCGCAGGGTCGTCCGCGCCACGGGTGGTGGCGGGCAGGCCGTACTGGCCGGCGAGGTCGAGGAGCGGCAGGTATTCGTCGCGCACGCGCAGCACACGTGCCTCGCCCGCGATCGTCCGCACGTCGGCGGCCCTGGGCAGCAGGGACTCCACGACCACGCCCAGGGGCACGATGAAGACCTCCCCGCCGACCGCGACCGTCATGCCGTCGACGATCGCCATGGTCAGCGGCAGGCGGATCGACACCGTGGTGCCCTCGCCGGGCCGGCTGCGGATCTCGACCTGGCCACCGAGCGCGGCGATGTTCTTCTTGACCACGTCCATGCCGACGCCGCGGCCCGACAGGTCGGTGAGCGTTTCCACGGTCGAGAACCCCGGCGCGAACACCAGGTCCCAGACCTGGGCATCGGTCGGGTGGCCCGGCGTGGCGATGCCGCGTTCGGCGGCCTTGCGCAGGATGCGGTCGCGATCGAGGCCGCGGCCATCGTCGGCGATCTCGATGACGATGGTGGCACCCTGGTGGGCGGCGCTCAGGATCACGGTGCCGGCTTCGTCCTTGCCCGCCGCGCGCCGGTCGGCCGGCGATTCGAGGCCGTGGTCGATGGCGTTGCGGACCAGGTGCACCAGCGGGTCGACGATCTTCTCGATCACGCCCTTGTCGAGCTCGGTCGCCTCGCCCTGCGTGCGCAGGTGCACTTTCTTGCCGAGCCGGGTGGCGAGGTCGCGGACCATGCGCGGAAACCGGCTGAAGGCGAATTCCACCGGCAGCATGCGCACGCCCATGACCGACTCCTGCAGGTCGCGGGTATTGCGCTCGAGCTGCTCCAGGCCCGACAGCAGCGCTTCGCTGGCGACCGGGTCGAGGTGCGCGGAGCGCTGGCGCAGCATCGCCTGTGTGATCACCAGCTCGCCGACGAGGTTGATCAGGGCATCGACCTTGGCGACGGCCACGCGGATGGAGCTTTCGGCATCGCCGCCGCGGCGGCCGGCGGCCTGGGCCCGGGCCGGGGTCGTGGCCGCGTGCTGGCCGGCGGCCGCAGGCGCGTCCGCGGTGGCGGAGGCCGGTGGCGGCGTGGATTCGATCTGCAGTTCGCACGCGTCCTCGACCCATGCGAAGGCCTCGTCGATCGCGCCGCGCGGCACGCTGCCCGGCAGGGTCAGCGTCCACGCCAGGTAGGCCTCGAAGGGGTCCATCCGGTCGAAGGGCGGCAGGCGTTCGTCGATGCACTCGACGCCGAGCTCGCCATGGCTGGCGAGTTCGCGCAGGATCCGCAGCGGATCGTTGCCGCTGAGGAACAGCGAGGGCGCCGGCGTGAAGCCGATGCGCCAGTCGCCGGTGGCGGTGGTGCCGGCGGCGTCCGGCGCGGGGCCGGCGGGAACGGCCGCGACGCCATCGCCGAGCAGGGCGTCCAGGCCCGCGCGCGCCTCGGCCAGTTCGCCTGCGTCGATCGCGCTGCCGTGCTCGCAGGCCGCCAGCAGCGCGCGCAGCACGTCCACCGATACCAGCAGCGCACCGATCGACCCGGGGTCGAGGGTCCGGCGCCCGGCACGGGCCTCGTCAAGCAGGGTTTCCAGCAGGTGGGTCAGGTCGGTGATGCTCGAAAACCCGAAGGTCGCCGCGCCACCCTTGATCGAGTGCGCCGCGCGGAAGACGACGTTGATCGTCTCCGCGTCGGCCGCGCCGCCGCCGGCCTCCAGTGACAGCAGCCCGGCCTCCATGGCATCGAGCCCTTCGCGGCTTTCTTCGAAGAACGCGGCATGGAAGCGGCTGATGTCCATGGGTCAGGCCAGGACCTTGCGCACGGTGGCGACCAGCTGCTCGGGATCGAACGGCTTGACCAGCCATCCGGTGGCGCCGGCGGCCTTGCCCTCCATCTTCTTGTCGCCGCCGGACTCGGTGGTGAGCATCAGCAGCGGCGTGAACCGGTAACCCGGCAGCTGGCGCAGCTCGCGGATCAGGGCGATGCCGTCCATCCGCGGCATGTTGACGTCGGTGATGACGGCATCGAAGCTCCGCGTGCGGGCGATGTCCAGCGCCGCCTGCCCGTCTTCGGCCTCGCTGACCTCGTAGCCGCCCGAGGTCAGGGCGAAGGCGACCATCTGTCGCATCGATGTCGAATCGTCGACGACGAGCAGGTGCTTGGCGCTCATGCCGTAACTCCAGTGTGTCCAGTCGGGTGGAAGGAAGGAATGGTCATCGGGCCGGCCCCGCGTCGGCCGGGTCCAGGCCGAGGCTGCGGTCGAGCGCGAGCTGGCGCGCGGCGCCGGCGAGCGTCGGCGACGCCCCGGTGATGGTGGTCTGGTGGCCGCGCGCGGCGCGGTCGCGGACGAATGCGTGCAGCAGCTGAAGCCCGGCGGCGTGCACGCGCTCGACGCTCCCGCCGTCCAGCCGCAGCGCCGGCGCGTCGAGGTGCGGCTGCAGCGCCGCCTGCAACTCGGCGACGTGCTCGATACCGAGGTCGGTTTGCAGCGAGAGATGGGTCATGGGCAGGGCCACGTCTATGCGGTCAGGAGGATTAACGGCGCCTCCCGCCGCGACTTGAGGGGCCGCGCTCAGCCGTAGAGGGCGTAGGCGTCGAACAGGACGGTGGGCGCCGTGCCCACGCGGGCGACACCAAGCACCGCGCACAGCGGATCGCCGGGCAGGGGCGGCTCGATGCGGTCGGGGCCCAGGGTCACCACGTCTTCCACGGCGCTCACCAGCAGTCCGACCAGTTCGTCGTCGCGCTCGACGACCACGATCCGGGCCTGCTCGCCGGCATCGACGCAGCCCGTGCGCAGCCACAGCCCGAGGTCGAAGACCGGCACGATGCGGCCGCGCAGGTTCATCACTCCCAGGACGGCCGGCGCCGTGCCGCGCATCGCCACCACCGGCGCGACGCGGACGACTTCCTGCACGCGCAGCAGTTCAAGCGCATAGCTGTCGGTGCCGACCAGCACGCGCAACCAGCGCGAGGCGACCTGGACCTGCACCCGGGGCGGGGGCGGGGCCTGGACGGGCGCCTGCAGCGCGGGCGGCGGGCGCCGTGCCGGGGCCGGCGCGGGAGCGGGCGGCGCGACCGGCGCCGGTGCGGGGACGGGCGCCGGTACGGGTACCGCTACAGGCGCCGCGCATGCGGGGAGGGCGGGGTCGGCCCCCGGGTCCAGCAGCTCGTCGAGGTAATCGATCACGTCGTTGGCGGCTTCCGGGCTCACGCGGCCTTCCTCTGCCGGGCCTTGCCCTGGGCCAGCAGCCACTCGAGCGCGCGTGCGTAGGCCTCCGCGCCGCGTCCGGTGCAGCCCGCTTCGCTGGCAAGGGCGTGGGCATCGCGCAGGCGGGTGTCCATCGGCACCGCGTCTGGCCAGGCCTGGTCGGGGTACTGGGCGTGGAGCTGTTCCAGACTCTGCACGCCCGACCGCGTGCGCCGGTCGAACAGGGTGGGCAGCACGTGCTGTGGCAGCGGCCTGCGCCGCGAGCGCTCCACCATCGTCGCCGTGCGCAGCATGTCCGCCAGGCCGTGCAGCGCCAGCGGATCGGTCTGGGTGGGCACGACCAGGCGGTCCGCGGCGGCCAGGGCGTTGACCATCAGCAGGCCGAGGGTCGGCGGGCAATCCAGCAGCACGTGGTCGTACGAGGCGTGGCCGGCGTGCAGGGCCCGGCCAAGCGCCAGGCCCAGGCCCGGCTGGCTGGAGCCGCGGCGCTCCAGCGTGGCCAGCGCCGGCTGCGCGGCGACCAGCTGCAGGCCCGGCACGTCGGTGCGACGCGCCAGCGCGGCCAGGCTGGCGCCCGAGCCGACGAAAAGGTCGTGGGTGCCCGTCGGCGGCGGATCGCCCTGCACCGCGAAAGCGCGGGTCAGGGACGCGTGGGGATCGAGGTCGACGACCAGCACGCGGCCGCCGTCGGCGGCCAGCCCACGCGCCAGGCACAGCGTGGTGGTGGTCTTGCCGACGCCGCCCTTCTGGTTCGCGATCGCCCATACCTGCATGTCAGCCCACCTCCGGGTCGGGCGCGGCCGGGGCGGGGTCGAGGATCGCGTCCACGCGCTGCGGCGCGGCCAGGATCACCAGCAACACCCGGCGATTGGCGTTCCGCCCTTCGACGGTGGCGTTGTCGGCCACCGGCTGGTGCTCGCCGTAACCCACCACCGCCAGGCGGTCGGGTGCGATGCCTTCGGCCGCGAGCACGTGGACCACGCCGGCGGCGCGCGCGGCCGACAGCTCCCAGTTGGACGGGAAGGCCGCGGTGCGGATCGGGACGTCGTCGGTATAGCCTTCCACGCGCACCGCGTTCGGTTCGTCGCGCAGCACCGCGCCGAGCTTGCGCGCGGTCGCGGTGGCGACCGGGCTGGGCACGGCGACGCCGCTGGCAAACAGGATGTCGCTCTGGATCTCGACCTCCAGGAACGTGTTGCCGCGGCGCACGGTCACCAGTTTCTGGCGCACCAGTTCGGCCAGCGCGTCCTGGATCCGGCGGCCCAGGCTGCTGAGCTGGGACTCGCCGCCCATCCGCGCGTTCGCCGCCGCCCTGGCCAGCTCCGCCTGCTCCCGTGCGGCCTGCTCCCGCTGGCCGCCGGACAGCGCATCCACCGGCCGCTGCACGCGCACGATGTCGACCGGCGTGGCGGCCGCGGGGCCGGAGCTCGCGCCGGGCGCGATCAGCGAGGGACGGTCGAAGGAGGACCCGCGCAGCTGCGTCGTGCCCAGCTGGAGCGGGGTGATCGAACGCGGCGTGCCGCCGAAGGCCGACGACAGCGCATCCGATACCGCGCGGTACTTGCCCTCGTTGATCGACGAGATCGCGTACATCACCACGAAGAAGGCGAGCAGGAGGGTCATGAGGTCGCCGTAGGGCACGGCCCAGGCCTCGTGGTTCTGGTGGTCTTCCTGCTGGTGGCGGCGTGGCATGGCGTCAGTGCACGTAGCCGCTGAGGCGGGCCTCGATGTTGCGCGGATTCTCGCCCTGGGCGATCGCGATCAGGCCCTCCACGATCATCTCGCGCTCGAGCGTGCGCGCGTTCACCAGGGTCTTGAGCTTGTTGCCGATCGGCAGCAGCGCGAGGTTGGCCGCGCCGATCCCGTAGATGGTGGCGGTGAACGCGGCGGCGATGCCGTGGCCGAGCTTGCTCGGGTCGGCAAGGTTCTTCATGACCGCCATCAGCCCCAGCACCGCGCCGATGATGCCGAGCGTGGGTGCATAGATGCCCATGCCTTCGAACACCTTGGCGGCGGCCAGGTCGCGCGCGCTCTGTCCGTGCAGCTCGATCTCGAGCATCTGCCGGATCGACTCCGGCTCGACGCCGTCGACCACCATCTGCAGGCCCTTGCCCAGGAAGGGATCGGACTGCTCGGCCACCTGCGCCTCGAGGCCGAGCAGGCCCTGCTTGCGCGCGGTGGTGGACCAGTCGACGATCTGCGCGATCATCGCGGCATGGTCGTGCGCCGGTGGCTTGAAGACCCACGCGGTCATTTTCATCGCGCGGATGAACGTCGGCATCGACGTCTGCAGCAGGATCGCGGCGAACGTGCCCACGATCACGATCAGGAACGCGGCCGGCGACCACAGGCCGGCGAGGCCTGCGCCCTTGAGCACGCTGCCGCCGATCAAGGCGACGATCGCGAGCACGGCACCGATCACACTGAGTCTGTCCATTGCCTGTTTAACGGTCCGTGCCACGGTTACTTGAACGATGCGCCGGCATGCGCAGGCCGGTGCCAGGCAGCGCGTCGACATCCAGGATGAGCGCCATCCGGCCGTCGCCGATCAGGCTCGCGCCGGCATAGCCGGGCAGGCCGCGCAGGGTGCGGGGGAGCGCCTTGATCACCACTTCCTCGCGCCCGAGCACCCGGTCCACGGCCAGGCAGTAGCGCTGCTCGCCGGACTGCAGCACCACGCAGGTCGACTCCGGCGAGGATGACGCCGGCATCCCGAGCCAGTCGCGCAGGCCCAGCAGCGGCACCGGCTGCTGGCGCAGGTCGAGCACGTGCTGGCCATCGATCCAGAGCGCCTTGCGCGGATCGTGCGGCAGCACCTCCACCACGCGCACCAGCGGCAGCGCATAGACATCGCCCGCCACCTCGACCAGCAGCGTCGGCAGGATCGCGAGCGTCAGCGGGACGCGGATCGCGAACCGCGAGCCGGCGCCCGGCTCGGAGTGGATCTGCACGGTGCCCGAGAGCTCGCGGATGCGTGACTGCACCACGTCCATGCCCACGCCGCGTCCGGACAGGTCGCTGACCTCGTCGCGGGTGGAGAACCCGGGCAGGAACAGCAGCTGCAGGCATTCGTCGCTGGACAGGCGCGCGGCGACGTCCTCGTCGACGAGGCGCTTCTCCACGGCGATGCGGCGGATCCTGTCGGGATCGATGCCGGCGCCGTCGTCGCGCACGTCGATGGCGACGTGGTCGCCCTCCTGCTGCGCGCTGAGGCGGACCCGGCCCTGCTCGGGCTTGCCGGCGCTCCGCCGCGCCGCGGGCGACTCGATCCCGTGGTCGATGGCGTTGCGCACCAGGTGCACCAGCGGATCGGCGAGCGCCTCCACCAGGTTGCGGTCGAGCTCGGTGTCGGCGCCGGAAACCTCCAGCTGCACCTGTTTGCGCAGCTGACGGGCGACGTCGCGGGCGAGCTTCGGGAAGCGCGCGAACACGCGGCCCACCGGCTGCATGCGCGCGGTCATCACCGCGCCCTGGAGGCGCGAAGTGGCGACGTCCAGCGATGCCACCGCGCGGTCGAGGTCATCGTCGCGCAGCCTCGGCCGGATCGTCTTCAGGCGGTTGCGCGCGAGCACGAGCTCGCCCACCAGGTTGACCATGGCATCGAGGCGGCGCACGTCCACGCGCACGGTGACGTCGATGGCGTCCTGGGACGGCGCGACGGGGGCCAGCGCGGTGGGTCGTGGCGGCGGCGCCGTGACGCCCGCCGGTGGCGCGGGTGCCTGCGCCGGCACCTGGCCGGGAGCGCCGCCGGCGCCGTGCAGGCTGTCCAGCAGGGCTTCGAAGTCGAGGTCGTCGATGGCGTCGCCGGCGGCGGCGGGTGCCGTCGCCGCGGGCTGCGGCGCGGGCCCTTGCGGCGACGCGGGTCCGCCATCGCCGGTGGCGCGCAGCGTGGCCAGCAGGGTGTCCGGGGCGGGATCGGGCTCCGCGCCGCCCGAGATGCAGTCGAGCATGTCCACCAGCAGGTCGATGCCCATCTGGACGCCGTCGAACGCCGTCGCATCCAGCGGCGCACTGCCGTCGCGCGCCGCGTTGAGGCGGTCCTCGACGGCATGGCACACCGACACCAGGGTGGCGAAGCCGAGGAAGCCGGCACCGCCCTTGATGGTGTGGAAGCCGCGGAACACGGCGTTCAAGCACTCGCGATCGGCGGGGCAGCGCTCCAGCGTGGCCATCTGGGCGCCCAGCTGGTCGAGGATCTCGCCGACCTCGACCAGGAAGTCGTTGCGGATGTCGGAAGCGGCGGACGCCATGTGGGCTACAGGCCCAGCGACGTCAGCAGGCGGTTGGCGTCGTCCTGGCTCGTGGCGGGTGCGTCGAGGCCCTGGACCGACGGTCCCTGGCCATGGTTCGAGAGCTGCAGCGGGCGGTCGCCCCCGGGCGCATGCTCACCCATGCCTTCGTGGACCGCGCGCACCAGGTCGACCACGCGGCGGATGATCTGCCCGGTGAGGTCCTGGTAGCCCTGGGCCGCCGTCATTTCCGACAGGCGGGTGCGGATCGCGGCCACGGTGCCGGCCAGGGCGTCGGCGTCGCCGCCCGGGAGCCGGCCGAGCAGGGTGCCGCATTCCTGGATCAGGTCGAGGGTGTGGTGGCTGGCTTCTTCGCTGACCTTGACCACGTGCTCCAGGCGCAGGCAGGCCTCGGGCAGCGAGCCGCCGCCGGCACCGGTCCCCAGCGCGAGCTCCAGTTCCCGGGCAAGCCGGACCAGCCCCTGTACCAGGGGCCGGGTGCGCCACTGGATGAGCTCGTCGACGTTGCTGCGCCAGGCGTCGTCGTCCTCGTCCTCGAGCGCGGCCAGCGCCGCGTTGAGGCAGCCGACCAGCACGCTGCGTTCGTCGGGCGCGGTGGCGTACGGGCACGCGTCGGCGGGCGCCGCGTTCATGCCGTGGTTTCCAGGCGCTCGAACACCTTGCCAAGCTTGTCGCCCAGGGTGGCGGCGGTGAACGGCTTGATCACGTAGCCGTTCACGCCGGCCTGCGCGGCCTCGATGATCTGCTCGCGCTTGGCCTCGGCGGTGACCATCAGCACCGGCGTCCTCGCCAGCGTGGCATCCGCGCGGATCGCACGCAGCAGGTCGATGCCGGGCATGCCGGGCATGTTCCAGTCGGTGATCACCAGGTCGAACGGCCCCTTGCGCAGCTCGACCAGCGCCGTGGTGCCGTCGTCGGCTTCCACGGTGTTGAAGAAGCCCAGGTCGTTGAGCAGGTTCTTGACGATGCGGCGCATGGTCGAGAAATCGTCGACGATCAGGATTCGGATGTTCTTGTCCATGCGGACCTCGTGGTTTGCGTGTGTGGAAGCGCGCCGTGCGCGCTCAGGGCAGGTAGTCGTCGGCGTCGTCGCCGTCGTCATCCTCGCGACGCCAGTCCGACAGGCGTGCGCGCAGCCGCACCGCGGCCTGGCCGTGGATCTGGCAGACGCGGGATTCGCTCACGCCAAGCACGGCGCCGATCTCGCGCAGGTTGAGCTCCTGTTCGTAGTACAGCGACACCACCAGGCGCTCGCGCTCGGGCAGGCCGTCGATGGCGCGCGCCAGTGCGTCGCGGAACGCGCCCTGCTCGAAGGTGCGCGCGGGGGTGGCGGTGCCGGGACTGGCCAGGCGGGGTTCGCCGTCGTGCTCGTCCATGTGCGCGTCCAGGCTCACCAGCTGTCCGCGCGCGGCGTTCTCGACCATGGCGTGGTACTCGTCCAGCGGCACGTCCATCTCGGCCGCCACCTGCTGCGCGGTGGCGGACTGTCCGGTGCGCTGCTCGACGCCGCGGGTCGCGGCGACGATGTCGCGATAGCGCCGGTGCACCGAACGCGGGACCCAATCGCCGCGGCGGATCTCGTCGATCATCGAGCCCCGGATCCGGATCGAGGCATAGGTCTCGAACGCCGCGCCCTGGTCGGACTGGAAATTGCGCGATGCGTCAATGAGCCCCAGCATCCCGGCCTGGATCAGGTCGTCGATCTCGACGCTCGCCGGCAGGCGCGCGGCCAGGTGGTGGGCGATGCGCCGCACGAGCTCGCCGTGCTTCTCCACCACATCCGCGGCCGACCCGTGCTGGTTGGCGCGGTAGCGCGCGGTGGCGACGGCATTCATGCCGTGGTTCCCCGCGCGACGGCGTCGACGGCCGGGGCGACCAGGCGTTCGAGGAAGAACTCCACGTGGCCGCGCGCGCCGGGGGGTGACTGCCACTGGCGGGAACGGCGGGTGATGTCCCGGAAGGCGACGGCGGACGGCGCCGACGGAAACGCGTTGACCACCGCTTGCTGGCGCTGGACGGCCCGGCGCAGCCACTCGTCGCGGGGGATCGCGCCGAGGTAGTTGAGGGTGACGTCGAGGAAGCGCTCGCTGACGCGCTGCAGCTTGTCGAACAGCTGCGCGCCCTCGCCGGGGCCCTGCACCTGGTTGGCAAGCACCTGCACGCGGCTCACCCCGCGCTCGCGGCTGAGGACCTTGATCAGCGCATAGGCGTCGGTGACCGAGGCCGGCTCGTCGCAGACGACGACGATGACGTCCTGCGCCGCCTGGCAGAAGGTGAGCACGCCATCGGCGATGCCGGCGGCGTTGTCCACCACCATCACGTCCAGCGCGAGGTCGAGCTGCGAGAACGCGTGCACCAGTCCGACGTGCTGCCGCGGCTCCAGCTCGGTCATGTGGCGCTTGCCGGACGCGGCGGGGACCACCATCAGCCCGTTGCCGACGTCGATCACCGTGTCGCGCAGTTCGCAGCGGTCGGCGAACACGTCCGCCAGCGTGAAGCGCGGCGACAGGCCCAGCATCACGTCGATGTTGGCCAGGCCCAGGTCGGTGTCCAGCAGCAGGGTGCGCTGGCCGGAGTTGGCCAGGGCCGAGGCGAGGTTGATCGAGACCGAGGTCTTGCCCACGCCCCCCTTGCCGCTGGCGACCGCGATCACCCGCACGGGCCCGCCGGCGTGCGGCCGGTCGGCGGTGGAAACGGAAGGAGTGGGGTCAGGCGATTGCATGGCGGTCCTCGGTGGCGAGGGGGTTATCGGCAGCACGGCGGGATTTCTCCAGTGACTGGACGAGGAGGCCGGCGTCGGCGGCGTCGATGTCCGCCGCCACCTGCTGGCCATGGGTGGTGTAGGCGAGCCCCAGGCCGTGGCGGACCAGGACCGAGAGCGCCGAGCCGGGACGGCTGGCTTCGTCGAGCTTGGTCAGGACCACGCCTTCCGGCGCGGCCGGGCGATAGCGGCGTATGACCTCGCCGAGGTCGTGCGGATGCGCGTTTGCCGGCAGCACCAGCAGGCTGCGCACCCTGCGCGCCGCCCTGAGCCACAGGATCTGGCTGAACAGCGCGCGGTCGCGCGGCGCGTGGCCGGTGGTGTCGACCAGCACCAGCGGGTAGTCCGCCAGCTGTTCGAGCGCGGCATGCAGCCCTTCGGGGCCCGCGGCTTCGCACACGGTGATGCCGAGGCGGCGACCGTGCGCCTGCAGCTGTTCGCGGGCGCCCGCCCGCTCGCAGTCGGTGGTCACCAGGGCGACGTCGCGCGCGCGGTGGCGGGCGGCGAACCGGGCCGCGAGCTTGGCCGCCGTAGTGGTCTTGCCCGCGCCGGTGGGGCCCACCAGCGCGATGACGCCACCGTCGTCCAGCGGCTCGCCGCGGACGATCGTGACCATGCGCGCCAGTTCGGCCAGCATCGGCGCCTGTACTTCATCCGCCGCCAGCCGGGGGTCGATGCGGGCGGCGACGGCCTGGGCCAGGGATTCCTCGCAGCCGCAGCCGACCAGCGCATCCAGCACCGCGGCGCGTGCCGGCGAGCCGCGCAGGCGCTCCAGCGACAGCTGCTCCATCTGCGCCTCCATCATGTGCCGCATGCGCGCCATCTCGTCGCGCATCGCCGCGATCGCGGGATCGGCCTCGGGCGTGGCGACCGGACCCAGGGCACGGAGGGGTGCCGCGGAAGCTGCCATGGGCGCGGTGGGCGCGGTGGGCGCCGTGGCGGGTGCGGGCGTGGCGCTGGCCCGGACAAGGATGGCGGGGGGGTCGGGAACGAAGTCCGCCGCATCCCCGGCGGCGGCCGCGGGGGTGTTTCGCGCGGCCAGCGGAGGCGCGTCGAGCGCGGCCATCATCGCGTCGAAGCGGCTGCTGGCCGCCTCGGCCGGGGCGGCCGGCGCCGCAGGTGACGCAGTTGCCGCAGTTGCCGCAGTAGCCGCAGTTGCCGCGGGCGGCGGGGTCGCGACCAGCTCGGCCAGCGTCGGCCCGTCGCCGATCCTGAAGACCGCGCGTGCGCGCGCCATCAGGGTTTCCCGCTGCGCCGGCGTCGCGTCGTCGCCGGCCACCGCTGCCTGGGCTGCGGACGCGTCGGCAACGTCGCGTGCGTGTACGTGCAGGGCCGGCACCACCACCGGCGCAGGCTGCGTCGGGGGTGCGGGATCCTCGATCGTCGGCGCCGCGGCGCGCAGGGCCTGCGCCACCAGCGCCTCGTCGTAGTCGGTCGCGGCGACCACCTCGATGCCGGGGCCGTCGGCGCTGGCGCGGGTGGACAGGATGACCGCGTCGGGACCCTGTTCGTCGCGGATCATGCGCAACGCGGTGCGCATGTCGGGGGCGGTGAAGCGCTTGATTCGCATGTCGTGAGCCCGGTTCGGAATACGTTGGGAAGTGGCCTGCCACAGTCCCTGCAAGAGCCGGGCCTGCGCCCGGGCCTGCCGCCGTCAACAGTCCGTCAGCCGACCGCGCCCACCAGGCGCAGGCGCTTGTCTTCCGGCACTTCGCCGTAGGCGAGCACGGAGAGCGAAGGCACGCTGTGGCGGACCAGCCGCGCCACCGATGCGCGCACGCCGCCGGGAACCAGCAGCACCGCGGGCTCGCCGTTGCTTTCCTGGCGGGTGACGCAGTCGCCCAGGTTCTGGTGCAGGCGTTCGGCCAGGCCCGGTTCCAGCGCGGCGCCATGGCCGCTGACCGAATCCTGCAGTACGCGCTCGAGCGCCGGGGCCAGCGTGTACACCGGCAGCTCGGGCGCCATGCCGTTGAGCTCCTGCACGATGAAGCGGCCCAGCGCTACGCGAACCGCCGCCGTGAGCGCTGCGGGATCCTGCGTGTGCGCGCCATGTTCCAGCAGGGTCTCGACGATCTGCCGCATTTGCCGCACCGGCACCCGGTCGGCGAGCAGCGACTGCAGCACCTTGACCACCACCGACAGCGGAAGCAGCTTGGGCACCAGGTCCTCGACCAGCTTGGGCACGCTGCGCCCGAGCGTGGCCAGCAGGTGCTGGACCTCGTCGTGGCCCAGGAGTTCGGACGCGCTTTCGCGCACGATGTGCGACAGATGGGTGGCCGCGACCGTGGCGGCGTCGACCACGGTGTAGCCGAGCGACTCGGCGTGTGCACGCTGTGCGGGGACGATCCATACCGCGTCCAGGCCGAACGCCGGGTCCTTCCCCGGGATGCCGTCCAGCGGTCCGAACACGCGGCCGGGATCCAGCGCCAGCTCGCGGTCGGGCACCAGTTCGCCGGTGGCGACCGGAACGCCGTGCACCAGCAGGCGGTACTGGCCGGGCGCGAGTTCGAGGTTGTCGCGCACGTGCACGGCCGGGATGAGGAAGCCCAGGTCCTGGGTGAGCTTGCGGCGCACCCCCTTCAGCCGTGCGAGCAGCTGCCCGCCCTGCGCCTGGTCGACGAGCGCGATCAGGCGGTAGCCCACCTCCAGCGCGAGGGGGTCGACCGGACGGATCTCGTCCCAGCTGAGTTCGGCCATGGGCGATGCCGCCGCCTCGGCCCCGGGACGGCCCGCGTCCGCCGCGGCATCATCGGCCGCCGTGCCACCGCGCAGCTTCCACGCCGCCCAGCCGAGGATCGCCGCCAGCGCCAGGAAGGGCAGGTTGGGCATGCCGGGGATGATGCCGATCAGGCCCATGAGCAGGGCGGCCACGGTCAGCGCGCGCTGGTGGCCGAAGACCTGCTTCGATACCGTTTCGCCCATTTCCTGCTCGCCGGTGGAGCGGGTGACGAGCATCGCGGTGGCCACCGCGATCAGCAGCGCCGGCAGCTGCGCCACCAGGCCGTCGCCGATCGCGAGCGTCGTGTAGGTCTGCGCCGCGTCGGCGAAGGCCATGCCGTGGGACAGCATGCCGATCAGGACGCCGCCGACCAGGTTGATCACCAGGATCAGGATCCCGGCGATGGCGTCGCCGCGGACGAACTTGCTGGCGCCATCCATCGAACCGTAGAAGTCGGCTTCCTCGCGCACTTCCTGGCGCCGGGCCTTCGCATCCTCGCGGGTCAGGAGGCCGGCGTTGAGGTCGGCGTCGATCGCCATCTGCTTGCCGGGCAGGGCGTCGAGGATGAAGCGCGCCGACACCTCGGAAATCCGGCCCGCGCCCTTGGTGACGACGATGAAGTTGACGATGGTCAGGATCGCGAACACCACGATGCCGACGGCGTAGCTGCCGCCGATCACGAACCGGCCGAAGGATTCGATGACGTGGCCCGCGGCCGCCTCGCCCTGATGGCCGTGCAGCAGCACCACGCGGGTGGACGCGACGTTCAACGCCAGGCGCAGCAGCGTGACCATCAGCAGCACGCTGGGGAAGATCGAGAACTCGAGCGGCCGGCGGACGTAGACCACCGCCAGCATCACCACCAGCGACAGCGCGATGTTGATGGTGAACAGCGCATCCAGGACGATCGGCGCCAGCGGCACGATCACCATCGCCAGCATGGCGAACACGATCACCGGCGCCGCGGCGCCGCTGCGCAGGCTGGTCAGGATCCCGGCGCCGCGACCGGGGCGTGCGCTCATCGCGCCGGGCTTCCGTCGCCCTCGACCGGGTCGGGTGCGCCATCGGCGCCGACATCGACTTCGGCCAGGGACGGCATGGGCGCGCGCCCGGGCACCCAGGCCCGGAGCTGGTACACGTAGGACAGCACTTGCGCGACGGCGGCGTAGAGTTTCACCGGGATTTCCTGGTCGACCTGCGCCTGTCTATACAAGGCGCGTGCCAGCGGCGGTGCCTCGACGATCGCCACCCGGTGCTTCTCGGCCAGTGCGCGGATCGCCAGCGCCATCTCGTCGACGCCCTTCGCGACCACGGTGGGCGCGTGCATGCCGGGCTGGTATTTCATCGCCACGGCGTAGTGGGTCGGGTTCATGACCACGACGTCCGCGCCCGGCACCGCATCCATCATCCGGCGCTGCGACATCTGCCGTGCCACCTGGCGCACGCGCGCCTTCACTTCCGGATTGCCCTCGGCTTCCTTGGCCTCGTCTCGCACCTCCTGCTTGGTCATCTTCAGCTTGCTGCGGTGCTGGTAGTGCTGCCAGGGCACGTCCATGGCCGCCAGCAGGCCCAGCGCGCCGACCATCGCAAGCAGCGCGGTCAGGGCAAGGTCCACGCCGCCGGCGACCGACGCTTCCAGCGACGCCTGTGGCATCGTGAGCAGGGTGGAGAACGCGCGCCACACGACCCAGCCGCCGATGCCGCCGATCAGCGCCACGCGCAGCAGCGAGCGCAGCAGTTCGGCCAGGCTCTCGCTGCCGTACAGGCGTGCCAGGCCCTTCATCGGGTCCAGCCGCTTGAAGTCGGGTTGCAGGGCCTTGCTGGCGAAGCGGATCCCGCCCATCGCCATCGGCGCCAGCGCACAGGCCGCCAGGGCCGCCAGGACCAGGGGCAGCAGCGGCAGCATCAGCCCCGCCAGCAGCGCGCCGGCATGTGGCAGCAGGCGGTCCGGGGCACCGAGCAGCGCGGGGTCGATGGTGAGTGCGTCGCGCAGCCAGTTCCGCGACGCGGCGCCCACGCTGCCGCTGGTCGCCTTCAGCGCCAGCACCGCGCAGCCGAGCACGGCGACGTTGGCGAGCTCGCGCGAGCGCGGTACCTGGCCACGCTCGCGGGCTTCGCGCAGCCGTTTTTCGCTGGGTTGCTCGGTGCGGTCCTCCTTCTGGCTCTCCTCGCCCATGGCCGCGTCAGCCGGTGAGCGCGCGCGCGGTGGCGAACGCGTCTTCGAACAGCTGCCGCACCGGCGACTCGAGCTCGCGCATGAGCAGCATCAGCAGCGCGAGGCCCACCAGCAGCGAGACCGGCAGGCCGATCGCCATCGGGTTGAGCTGCGCCGCCGCGCGCGCGAGCACGCCGAACGCGATGTTGACCGCCAGCAGCGCCATCATCACCGGCAGCGCGAGCAGCGCGCCGGCGCGGAGGCAGGCGCCGAAGAAGGCCGGGACCGCCGCCAGCAGGGCCTGGATGTCGGGCAGCGCCGCACCGATCGGCAGGCCGTCGTAGCTGTCGGCAAGCAGGCCGACCAGTGCGAGATGGCCGTCGATGGTGAAGAACAGCAGCGCGAACGCAAGGTAGAACCATTGCGACAGCACCGGCGACGACGCGCCGCTGAGCGGATCGGCCATCGTCGCGAACGACAGGCCCATGCCCTGGCTGACCAGCTCGCCGGCCAGCTGCCCGGCCTCGAAGGCCATCCGCAGCATCAGGCCGATGGCGACGCCCACGGTGAACTCGCGCAGCACGCCGAGCGCGGTGGCCGCGTCCACGCCCATCGGCGGCGGCGCGGGCAGCACGGTCGACAGCGCCGCCGACAGCGCCAGGGTCATGATCAGCCGCGCCCGCGCCGGGATGCCCCGGCCGCCGATCACCGGCAGCACCTGCAGCGCCGCGCCGATGCGCAGCGCGTACCAGAGCACCGTGGCCAGCATGCCGAACAGGTCGACGCCGGCCATGGTCGCGAGCGAGACGGTCTCCACCCGCGGCTCAGCCGATCAGGTGCGGGATGCGGTGGAACAGGTCGGTGGTGAATCCCACCATGCGCCCGAGCAGGAAGTGCCCGGTGGTGGCAAGCACCACGACCAGGCTGGCCGCCTTGAACACGAACGCGATCGTCGGCTCGTTGATCTGGGTCGCGGCCTGGAGCACGCCGACGGCCACGCCGACCACCAGCACCGCGACCAGCGGCGGGCCGCCCAGGGTCAATGCCATCTGCAGGCCGCGGGAAATTTCGCCGAGTGCGACTTCAGGCGTCATCGTGGCGGCCTCAGACCGGATTGAAGCTGGCGGCCAGCGAGCCGACGATGAGCACCCAGCCGTCGACCAGCACGAACAGCAGGATCTTGAACGGCGCCGAGACCAGCATCGGCGACAGCATCATCATGCCCATCGACATCAGCACGCTCGCCACCACCAGGTCGATGATCACGAACGGGATGTAGACCAGGAACGCGATCTCGAACGCGGTCTTCAGTTCGCTGGTGAGGAACGAGGCGGCCAGCACGCCGAACGGGACGTCCTGCGGCGTGGCGTACGGACCGGTCTGCGAGAGGCCGGCGAAGGTCATCAGGTCGGTCTCGCGCACCTGCGCCAGCATGAAGCCCCGGAACGGCTCCGAGGCCGCGGCCCAGGCGGAGCGGAAGTCCAGCGAATCGTCGAGGTAGGGCGCGATGCCATTGGCCCAGGCCTGGTCAAAGACCGGCATCATCACCATCGCGGTGAGGAACAGCGCCAGCGCCAGCAGCACCTGGTTGCCCGGCGTCTGGCCGGTGCCGAGCGCCTGCCGGAGCAGGCCCAGCACGATGATGATGCGGGTGAAGGCGGTCAGCCCGAGCAGTGCCGCGGGCAGCAGCGTGATGCCGGTCATCAGCGCCAGTACCTGCAGCGGCATGCTCACCGGCTGGCCGCCGATCGTGCCGACGTCGACCGCGGGCAGGGGATGCCCCGGATCGGCGGCGGCCGTGGCCGCCGGCGTCGGCGTCGCGGCCTGGGCGAACGCCGCGGACGGCAACAGCGCCGGGGCCAGGGCCAGGCACGCGCAAAGGATCCAGCCGGCCGCGCGGCCGCCGGTGACGGCGCGCATGACGTTGTGCAGCAGGCTCATGGCGTCTTCTTTCCGAAATGCTGTGCGAGGACCTGCGCGAAGGCCGGCGCCGGCTTGGCGGCGAGGGTGGGCAGGGGCTGGTCGAGGGTGTGCAGGGTGCGCGTGCCGCCGGCGCCGACGCCGAGCAGCAGCTGCGTCGCCCCTATTTCCACCACGACCAGGCGGTCGCGCGGGCCGAGCGACAGGGAGCCGACGATGCGCAGCGCCGGATTCGCGCCGCGCCCACCGAGGCCGGGCATGCGCCTGGCCAGCCACGAGAGCAGCAGGATCAGGCCCACGACCAGCACCAGCGCGAACACCGCGCCGCCAAGGTTGCCGGGAGAGGCCGGCGAATGCTGCGGCTGCACCGGCGCGCTGGCGGTGGTGATGGTGGCGGGCACGGGGACGGGGGCGGCGACCGCCCCGGCCATGCCGGCGTCGGCCCGGTCCGCCTGCGCCGCCGCCGCGGCGACGGACGCCGGCGACAGCTGCGCGGCCACGGGCAGCAGGAGCGCGTTCATCGCAGCCTCTTGATCCGCTCGGCGGGGCTGACGACGTCGGTCAGGCGCACGCCGAAGCGGTCGTTGACCACCACCACCTCGCCCTGCGCGATCAGCGTGCCGTTGACGTAGACATCGAGCGGTTCGCCCGCGCCGCGCTCCAGCTCCACCACCGAACCCTGGTTGAGCTGCAGCAGGTTGCGGATCGGGATGCGGGTGCGCCCGACCTCCAGCGAGAGCGATACGGCGACGTCCAGGATCACGTCGAGGTTGAGGTCGGCGCTGGCGCCGGCCGCGGCCTCGGCGGTGAGCGGATCGAAGGCGGCGAGGGGCGCGGCGGCATCGGGGTTGGTCATGGCGTCTTCGTCAGGGAGTCGAGGGTGGGGAGGGTCCGCGCGGCGTGCACCTGCGTGACCTTGATGGCGTTGCGGCCGTTGTGGATGCCGAATTCGCCGCTGAACAACGGCATCTGCTCGACCTGGAGCTGCACGTTGTGTGCCAGCTCGATCGGGATCACGTCGCCCACGCGCAGCCGCGACAGTTCGCGCAGGCTGATCTGCCGGTTGGCGATCGCCGAGCTGAGCTCGACCTCGGCATCCTGCAGCTGCGTGCGCATGGCACGCGACCAGCCTTCGTCCTTCTCGATGCGGTCGCTCTGCACGCCGGCGTCGAGCTGCTCGCGGATCGGTTCCAGCATCGCGTACGGGATGGCCACGTGCAGCTCGCCCCCGCCGCCCTCCAGCTCGATGTTGAAGCGGCTGACCACGATGTATTCGCGCGGGCTGATGATGTTGGCGAAGTGCGGATTGACCTCGGAATTCAGGTACTCGAATTCCACCGGCATCACCGGCGCCCAGGCGTCGACCAGGTCGGCGAAGGTCTGCTTCAGCAGCAGCTGGATCACCCGCATTTCGGTGGGCGTGAACTCGCGGCCCTCGATCCGGGTGTGGTAGCGGCCGTTGCCGCCGAAGAAGTTGTCGACCACGGTGAACACGAGCCGCGGCTCGAAGGTGACGATGGCCGTGCCACGCAGCGGCTTCATCTTCACCAGGTTGAGGTTGGTCGGTACCTGCAGCGAATGCATGTATTCGCCGAAGCGGACCAGGTCGATGCCGCGCACCGACAGGTCGGCCGAGCGGCGCATCAGGTTGAACAGGCCGATGCGCAGCGTGCGCGCGAAGCGCTCGTTGATCATCTCCAGCGTCGGCAGCTTGCCGCGGACGATGCGGTCCTGGCTGGCGAAGTCGTAGCTGCGCGCCTCGCCCGGCGCCGGCGGCGGCTCGGTCTCGACCACGCCGCTGTCGACGCCGTGCAGCAGCGCGTCGATCTCGTCCTGGGACAGGAGGTCGGCGCCCATCACTGGGTGACCAGGCTGGTGAAGATCACCGCTTCGACCTCGTCCGGCGCGCCTTCGGACCGGAGCAGGTCGCGGACCTCTTCGCGGGCGGCGTGCTGGAGGCGCTCCTTGCCCGTGCGCCGCGCCAGCCGGCTCGCCTGCTGCTGGCCGAAAAGCAGCAACAGGCGGTTGCGGATCGAGGGCAGGTGCGCGCCCAGCGCGTCCAGCGTGGCCTGGTCCCGGGCCACCAGCTGCACGTCGGCCTGGAGGTACCGGGTGGCGTCGGTGTCGGCGAGGTTGACCACGAACGAGGGCTCAAGCGCGACGTACTGCGCGGGCAGCCGGGCGGCCGGCGAAGCCTCCATGTCGGCGGCGGTGGCCTGGCCGGCCTGCCACCACCACCAGGCGCCGCCGCCGAAGGCGAGCGCGACGCCCAGGGCAAGGGCCACGAGGCGGGGCGTGCGGCGGCGCCCGGGCTTGGCGGGAGCAAGGGGCTGGACTGCGGGGGCGGGGGCTGGCACGAACGTCACTCCGGCGATGGATGCCGGACCGATGCAAGGGGCGTGCCGTGGCTGCGACGGCGTTTTGACATCCGGCCGCGCGTGGCGGCGCCGGTGGATTGACGCGCGCGCGCGGCGGTCAGGCGTAGGCGTCGAGGAGCCCGTGGGACCGTCGCGGCAGGGCGGCGGTGGCTGCCGGCGCCGCCGGCGCGGTCCCGGCTTCGTCATGCCCGGGGGCGGCGGCGCGGGTGCGTGGCTGCTGCCCCGGATCCCGCTGGCCGACATCGGCCTGTCCGAGATGGAAGCCGTGCTGGCCGAGCAGCTCGCGCAGGCGCGGCAGGCTCGCCTCGATGGCCTGGCGCACGTCGGCGTGGGCGCTGTGGAATTCGGTGTGCACCTGGTCGCCTTCCATCCGTACGCGGACATCGATGGGGCCGACGTGCTCGGGATTGAGGCGGATCTCGGCGTGGCCGAGCTGCTGTCCGGCGACCCACGCGATTCGGCTGCCGAATCCGTCGTCGAAGCCGGTTTGCGGGTCGGCGGGCATGGGCAGGGGCGGCAGGGGAACGACCTGCACGCGCTGGGCCACCGGCTGCGTCGTCGTTCCGGACGTGGCGATGCCCAGTGGGTCCGCGATGGTGCCGGCGAGATCCTGGACGATCTCGGGCGCGGTCACCGTGGACGTCGCTGGCGATCCAGGCGCCACGGCTGTCATGGCAAGCGCGGCCGCCGTGCCCGCGGGCGGCGCGCGCGATGACTGCGGCGCGCCATGGGCGACTGCCTGGCTGCTTGCGGGCAGGGCTTCGGCCGTGTCCGTCGTGGGCAGGCCTGCGGCGAATGCGGGGGCGGGCGCGGCCGCTGCGCCCGGCTCCGCGCTGCCCGTGGCGGATGCCGACGCCAGCGTCGCGATCGCGGCCGTGGGACCGGCGCCCGGCGCAACCATGGGAGCTCCGGACCCGGACGGACGGGCGGGCGTCGCGGCCGGCTCGCCAGCCGGGCCTGCGGCGGGCGCTGGCCCGGCGCGCCATGGCCCGTGCATCAGCAGGAGCAGGTCGGCGGGTGCAGGCGTCATTGTGGACGTCGCCATATCCGGCGCGTCCGGCGTGTCCGGCGGCGCGGTTGCGGATGGCGGCGACCGCGCGGGTGCCTCGAGGAATTCCGCGAACGGCCGCTCGCCGGGTCCGGCGTCGATCGCGTCGCCGGCGATCCGCCGCGTCCCCGCGCGAGCATCCGCCGCGGCCGCAGCGTGGCCGTCGATCCCGTGGCCAGGGCCTGCGTCGCGGCCGCTGCCGGCCCGCTGCGCAGGCGCCGGGGCCAGTCCGGGCGTGGCCGCGGTCGCCGCTGGCGTCACGGGTTCGATCCGTCGCCCGCCGCGAGCGCCGTGGCACGTGCGCGACGGCCGCCCAGGTCGTCCATCTCGCGCTGGTCGCGCTGTTCGGCGACCCTGGACTCCTGGGCGCGGTAGCTGTCGCCGAGCTGTTCGAGCACCTTGGTCTCGCGACTGGCGAGCATCAGCCGTGCGCGTTCGACGTCGCTCAGCTGGCGGCTCTGGTCGACGATCCCCGCCTGCTGCACCACCGCCGCGTTGAGGCGCTCGCGGAATGCCAGCCGGTTGACCAACAGCGCGGGTGAGATGGAGCTGGACGCGGGCGCGGCGGCATATTCCTCGGCATAGCGGCGCAGCGCTTCAAGCCGCTCTTCCTGTTCGCCAAGCGCGCGGTCGCGGTCGGCGACGTCTCTCGCGACCGAGTCCTGGCGCTGCTGCATGATCCGCAACAGCGGATCCAGACGTTGCGAGCGCATCGGGGTCAACTCTCCTGGGGGGGCGGGGCCGCCGCGGGGGCGGAGGCGGGAGCGGGATCGAGCAGCTCGGCCAGCGCGGCCCGGCTTGCGGCTACGTCGGAGGCTTCGCTGACGTCCTGGCCGAGGAACGCCTGGATGGCCGGCCAGCGCGCGACCGCTTCGTCGACCACGGGGTCGCTGCCGCGCTGGTACGCGCCGATCGCGATCAGGTCGCGCTGCGCGGAGTGCGCGGCCATCAGCCGCTTCAGCCGGCGGATGCGTTCGCGCCAGGCCGGGTCGGTGATGTCCTGCATCACCCGGCTCACCGAGACCTCGACGTCGATCGCGGGGTACTGGCCGGCATCGGCGATGCGCCGGGTGAGCACGATGTGGCCATCGAGGATGGCGCGCGCGGCGTCGGCGATCGGCTCCTGCTGGTCATCGCCCTCGGTGAGCACGGTGTAGAAAGCGGTGATCGAGCCGCGGCCGTCGGCGCCGTTGCCGGCGCGCTCGACCAGCTGCGGCAGCTTGGCGAACACCGAAGGCGGGTAGCCCCGCGTGGTCGGCGGCTCGCCCACCGACAGGCCGATCTCGCGCTGCGCGTGGGCGAAGCGGGTCAGCGAATCCATCAGCAGCAGCACGTGCAGGCCCTGGTCGCGGTAGTGCTCGGCGATGGCGGTTGCGCGCAGCGCGCCGTGCAGGCGCGCCAGCGGCGGCCGGTCGGCGGGCGTCGCGACCACGACCGCGCGGCGCAGGCCTTCCTCGCCGAGCGTGCTCTCGACGAAGTCGCGAACTTCGCGGCCGCGCTCGCCGATCAGGCCGACCACGATGACGTCGGCGGCGGTGAAGCGGGTCATCATCCCGAGCAGCGTCGACTTGCCGACGCCGGATCCGGCGAACAGGCCGATGCGCTGGCCGCGCCCGATCGGCAGCAGGGCGTTGATCGCGCGCACGCCGACGTCGAGCGACCGCGTGATCGGCTCGCGCATCAGCGGGTTGATCGCGGCGCCGGCCAGGCCGACCCATTGTTCCGTGCGGATCGGTCCGCGCCCGTCCAGCGGCACGCCGTCGCTGTCGATCACGCGGCCCAGCAGGCCCTCGCCGACCGCGACCTCGCCGCGCCGGCGCGATGGCACCACGCGTGCGTTCGGCAGCAGGCCCTCCAGGTCGGCGGTGGGCATGAGGTAGGTGCGGTCGCCGGCGAAGCCGACGACCTCGGTGTCCACCCAGCGGCCGCCCGCGGTCTCCACCCGGCAGCGCGAGCCCAGCGGCGCGCTGCAGCCGGAGGCTTCCAGGGTCAGGCCGACGGCGCGGCGGAGCACGCCTTCGCGCCCGAGGCCCAGCGATGGCGGCCGCGGATCGGTGGCGGCAAGGCGGGCCGCGAGGCGCAGGTTGCGCGCCTCCTGCCAGTGCGCGGCCGCGACGCCGCTCACGCGCCGGCCCCGCTGGTGGCGAGGGCGGCTTCGAGCATGGATTGCATGCGGGTGGCGATGGTCCCGTCGATGCGCACGCTTTCGCTGTGCAGGCGGAGCTCGCCGCGGCCGAGCCCGCCGTCGACCACCAGCCGGACGCCGTCGAGGCCGGCCAGGTGGGGCGCCAGCACGCCGAAGTCGTCGTTGTGCAGGCGCAGCTCGAGCTCGCGGGTGTCGCTGCCGACGGCCTCCAGGGCTTCGCGCACCAGGTCGGCGAGCAGGGTCGGGTCGATCCGGTAGGCGTGCCCGAGCAGGTTGCCGGCTATGCGCACGGCAAGGTCGGCCAGCGCTTCGGCGACCTCCTCGTCCAGCCGCGCCAGGGGCCGCGTGAAGCCGTCGAGCACGCCTTCGATCTGGGCGACGATGCGCCGCACGTCGGCCTGGCCTGCGGCCAGTCCCTCGGCGTGGCCACGGGCATAGCCGGCATCGTGGGCGGACCGCTCCAGTGCCTGCAGGTCCTCCACGCTGGGCGGGGCCGGCAGCTGCTCTGGCGCCGGTGCGGCCGGTGCCGTCACCAGGCCCGGTGCGTTCCAGCGCACGGCTCCGGCGGCGGCGAAGCGCGGATCGCCGTCCATCAGCAGCGCGCGCATGCGTCGCACCGGGCGGTCACACCAGCACCTCGGCCTTCGCCGCCAGCTGGATCTCGCCGCTCTCGGCCATGCGCCGCACGACCACGAGGATTTCCTTCTGCGCCGATTCGACTTCGGCCAGGCGCACGGGCCCGCGGGCCTCCATGTCCTCGACCAGGATCTCCGCCGCGCGCTGCGACATGTTGCCGGTGATCTTCTCGCGCACCCGCGCCTCGGCGCCGCGCAGGGCCAGCGCCAGTTGCTCGCCCGAGATCTCGCGCAGCACCGCCTGCATGGCGCGGTCGTCGATGTCGGCCAGGTTGTCGAACACGAACATCAGGTCGCGGATGCGCGTGCCCAGCTCGCCGTCCACCTCGCCGATGGCGCCGAGCAGCACTTCGTCCTGGCCGGAATCCATGAAGTTCAGGATGTTGGCCGCGACCTTGACGCCGCCGACCGACGAGGACTTGATGTTCTGGCTGCCGGCGAACTGCCGCGCCATGACGTCGTTGAGTTCGTTGAGCGCATGCGGCGGGATGCCGTCGAGCGTGGCGAGGCGCAGAAGCACGTCGACCCGCACACGGTCGGGCAGGGACTTCAGCACTTCGGCGGCCTGGTCGCCGTCCAGGTGGGCCATCACGATGGCGATGATCTGCGGGTGCTCGTTGCGCACGAGCTCGGCGATGGCGCGCGGCTCCATCCACTTCAGGGTGTCGAGGCCCGAGGTGTTGCGCCCCAGCAGGATGCGGTCGATGAGGCTGCTGGCGCGGTCCTCGCCGAGCGCCTGGGTGAGCACGGCGCGCACGTAGTCGTCGGCGCCGCTGCCCAGGCCACCGGGCTGGGCCAGTGCGTCGATGAAGCCGTCGAACACGTGGGCCACCGCCTCGCGGTTCACGCCGCCGACCGAGGTCATCGCCACGCCGAGCTTCTGGACGTCCTTCGCGCCCATGTGCTTGAGCACTTCTGCCGCCTGCTGCTCGCCCAGCGACAGCAGCACGATCGCCGCGCGCTGCACCCCGCTCAGCATGTCCACCGGGATCGGCTCAGCCATCGGACGCCACCATGTCGCGCACCACCTGGGCGACGCGTTTGGCGTCGGTGCTGACCGCGCTGCGCGCGATTTCCAGCTTGTCGTCGAGGTTCATCGCCGCGGCCGGCGCCTGTGCGGCAGGGGCGGCCTGTGCTTGCGAGGGCGCGGACAGGCTGACCGGGAGCTCGTCGTCCACGCCGGGGGCCGGCAGCACCGTCGCGGTCACGGTCTTGCCCGCGAGCAGCTGGCGCGAGGCCGGGCGCAGCACGGTGAAGATCAGGAGCAGGACCGCGAGGCCGCCGAAGACCAGGCGCGCGAGTTCGCGCGCGCGCGGGTGCTGCCAGAGCGGCGGGGCGTCCTGGGGCGTCTCGAACGCGCCGCGCGCGAACGGCGCGTTCACCACCGACACGACGTCGCCGCGGGAGGCGTCGAAGCCGATCGCCTGCTGCACCAGGGTTTCGATGCGGGTGATCTCGTCGGCGCTGAGCGCGCGCCCCTCGGCCGCGCCGTCCGCGGCGCCCGCACTGGCGGCCGGTGCCGGCGCCACGTTGTCGACCAGCACCGCGGCGGTGACGCGACGGATGCGGCCCGGCGCCTGGCGGGTGTGGGTCAGGGTGCGGTCGAGCTCGTAGTTGCGCACCGAGCTGCGGCTGCCGGGGCCGGCGGGGGCCGCTTCCGGCACCGGCGCAGCGGTGGCGTCGGGCGTGTTGCTGGCGGCCCCGGGCACGCCCTGGGCGATCGCGGCGTCGCCGGCACCCAGGGTGCCGGTTTCCGACAGCTGCTCGCTGCGCACCATGGCCGGCTGCGGGCCGTAGCGTTCACTCGCCTCCTCGGTCTGTGCGAAGTCCATGTCCACGCTGACCTTGGCGCTGACCCGGCCGGGGCCGGTCATCGGCTCCAGCAGCTCTTCGATGCGCTGGACATAGACCGACTCCTGCCTGCGCTGCTGTTCGAACTGCTTGGCGCCGATCGCATCGCCGCTGTCCGGGTCGGCGTTGGAGAGCATGCGGCCGAACTGGTCGACCACGGTGACGCCTTCCGGCGGCAGGCCCGGGATGCTGGACGCGACCAGGTGCACGATCGCATTGACCTGGCCCTGCTCGAGCGTGCTGCCGCTGCGCAGCTGCAGCACCACCGAGGCGCTGGCCGGATCCCTCTGGCGCGTGAACGCGCTCGGCTTGGGCAGCGCGAGGTGGACGCGCGCCTCGCGCACCGGGCGCAGGTTGGAGATCGTGCGCGCCAGCTCGATTTCCTGCGCGTGCTGGTAGCGCGCGCTTTCGATGAACTGGCTGGTGCCGAAGCCCTGGTCGCCCTGGATCGACTCGAAGCCATTGCCTTCGCTGGCCGGCAGGCCGGCGGCCGCCAGCGCCATCCGCGCGGCGCCGACCTGGTCCAGCGGCACCGCCAGCGCGCCGCTGGCCGGGTCGAGCCGGAAGGGGATCCGCGCGCCGCGCAGGAGCTCCGATGCCTCCGCCGTGGACTTGGCGTCGAGGCCGGCCTGGACCGGCACGAAGTCCGGCTTCTGGCTCCAGAAGAACAACCACAGGCCCAGCGCGATCGCGGCGGCGACAAGCGCAAGCAGGCCGAGCTGGCGCACGGCCGGGATGTCCTGGAGGCGACCCAGGTCGCGCAGGCTGGCGGTGGCCTTGGGGAGTGCGATGACGCTCATGGTGGTTGCCGGATGGAGGAGCGGTGGATGGGAAGGGCGGGGACGGCGCAGCGGGTGCGGCGCAGGGTCAGATCGGCATGTTCATGACGTCCTGGTAGGCCTGGACCAGGCGGTTGCGGACTTCGACCGTGGCCCGGAACGCGACCTGCGACTGCTGCATCGCCACCATCACCCGGGCGAGGTCGGCGCGCGGGTCGCCAAGCTCGAACGCGTGCTGCAGGGCGCCGGCGTTGGCCTGGGTCGCGCTGACCCTGTCGATGGTGCTGGACAGGGTTTCCGCGAATCCGGGAGCCTGCGCCTTGGCCACGCCGCCGACGTCGATCGCGTTCGACGGCGCGACGTCGCCGCGCGGGGCGACCGTGCGCTGCTCGTGTGCGCGGATCTGCGAAAGGATCGAGGAGATGGCATCAGTCATCGCGTGGGCCGCCGGTCGGTCTGCCTGCAGTCAGGCAAGTCCCGTGCCACGCGGGCGTCAGAAAGCCGCCGCCCGCCTGCCGTCGTCAGGCGCCTTGCCGGCGGGGTGGTCGCGGTCGATCCCGTACTTGCGAAGCTTCTCCACCAGCGTGGTGCGGCGCAGGCCGAGCAGCGGGGCCGCGTGGGCGACGATGCCGCCGGACTGTTCCAGCGCGGCGCGCAGCAGCTCGAGTTCGATGCCGGCCATGTGCCCGCGCAGGTCGATGCCCTGCGGCGGCAGCGTGGTGGTCGGCGACAGCTGTGCCGGGTCCACCGCCGCGGGCGTCGTGGCCGTGGCGTCGGGCGAGGCGGCGGGCGGGTCGCAGGGGACGTCGCCTGCGGCCGCGGCGGCGGCCCGGTAGCGCGCCGGCAGGTCCGCGGCGCGCACGGTGCCTCCCGGGTGCAGCACCGCCAGGCGCTCCAGCAGGTTGCTGAGCTCCCGCACGTTGCCCGGCCAGGCGTGGTGGCGCAGCACCGCCACGGCGTCGCCGGCCAGCGACACCTGGCCGCGGCCGGCCTTGGCCAGCTGCCGGGTGATCGCGTCGACCAGGTCGGCAAGGTCCTCGCCGCGCTCGCGCAGCGCCGGCATCTCGATCGGGAACACGTTCAGGCGGTAGAACAGGTCCTCGCGGAACTCGCCGTTGGCGATCCGGTCCTCGAGGTCGCGATGGGTGGCGGCGATGACGCGGACGTCGCACTTGATCGTGGTGGTGCCGCCGACGCGCTCGAAGCAGCGTTCCTGCAGCACCCGCAGCAGCTTGACCTGCATCGGCAGGCTCATGTCGCCGATCTCGTCCAGCAGCAGGGTGCCGCCCTCGGCCATCTCGAAGCGGCCCTTGCGCTGGGTGAGCGCGCCGGTGAACGCACCCTTCTCGTGGCCGAACAGCTCGCTTTCCAGCAGGTCGGCCGGGATCGCGCCGCAGTTGATCGCCACGAAGGGCTTGTCGCGGCGCGACGACCGCGCGTGCAGCGCGCGCGCGGCGACCTCCTTGCCGGTCCCGGACTCGCCCAGCACCAGCACCGTGGTGTCGTGCGGCGCGACCTGGTCGATCATGCGGTTGAGCTGCAGCACGCCGGCGCTCCGCCCGGTGGGGCCGAAGGTCGGCACCTCGCGGCGGGCATCGTCGTCGAGGCGCTTGAGGCTGGCGCGGCGCAGTGCTTCCTGCAGCTGGGTGCGGCGGATCGGGAACGCCAGCGGCCACACCGACTGCGGGTGCAGGCTGGCACGCCAGGCGGCGTCGGCGTCGTGTCCGGGCAGCTCCAGCACCGGCGGATGCAGGGCCTGGGTGGCGAGCCATGCGGCAAACCTCTGCCAGCCCTCGCCGTTACCGACCGCGCCGACCACGATCGCGACCCAGTCGCTGCCGCGCGCGCGGTCCAGGTCGATGTCGCCGGCGTCGTCGACCAGGCGCGGGGTGAAGTCCATGAACTCGAGCAGGGTCGCGACGCGCTCGGCGCGTGCGCCGTCCCGGTCGATGACGAGGATGCGGGACTCGCTCATGCCGATGCCTCCGCGCCGGCATCGCCGTCGCCGCGCGCACGCGCCTCGAGCAGGGGCAGGATCTCGTGGATGTAGGCGAGCTTGCTGACGAAGGCATCGGCACCGGCGCGCAGCGCATGCTCGCGGTGCTCGCCGTCGTCGAAATGGCTGGCGATGACGATGTAGGGCGGGTTGTCCTGGGCCTTGATCAGGCGCGTGGCCTGCAGGCCACCCATTTCCGGCATGGCCAGGTCCATCAGGACCACGTCCGGGCGCAGCACCTCGCACTGGGCGATGGCCTCGACGCCGTTGCCGGCGGTCCCGGCGACGGTCAGCCAGGGCAGCCTGCGCAGGTGGCGCATCGCTGCGGAAATGAAGCCGGCGTGGTCGTCGACCAGCAATACGGAAACCTGGCGCATCACATGCACTCCTGTCGTGCCTGGCGCGGGGCGAGTCGCTGGCGCGCGCGGGCGGGGCCGATCGCGAGCTGGTCGCGGTATTTCGCCACGGTGCGCCGGGCGATGCGCACGCCCTGGCGGGCAAGCAGGCCGGCGATCACGTCGTCGGCCAGTGGGGCGTTGGCGGGTTCGGAATCGATCAGGCGCTTGACCATGGCCTTGACCGCGGTGCCCGCGATCCCCGCGCCTTCGAGTCGCACGGCGAACAGCCGCTTGAGCTCGAAGGTGCCGCGGGGGGTCTGGATGTACTTGCCGCTGACGATGCGCGACACCGTGGATTCGTGCATGCCGATGGCGTCGGCGACCTCGCGGAGCGTCAGCGGGACGATCGCTTCCGGCCCCTGGTCGAGGAACGCGCGCTGGCGTTCGACCAGCACCTGCGCGGTGCGCTGCAGGGTGTCGTTCCGCATCGCGACGCCGCGCACCAGCCAGCGGGCCTCGTCGAGCAGGCCGCGCAGCGCGACGTGGCCGCTGCCGGCAAGCGCGCGCTCGCAGTGCGCCGCGATGCGGACCTGCGGCATGCCGCGGCGGTTGAGGGCCACGCGCCACGCCCCGCCGCCCTGCCAGGCGACGACGTCGGGGACGATGTGCTCGTGCGTTGATGCGGCCGGCGCCTGTACAGGGTGCGGGCGCAGGCCGAGGACCAGCGACAGCGCGGCCTCGATGGCGGCGGGATCGGCGCCGGTCGCCGCGGCCAGGGCGCCGTGGTCGTGCGCGGCGAGCAGGTCCATGTGCATGGCGAGGATCCGGGCGGCGAGCGCGCGGGTCGCGTCTTCGGGCAGCGCGCGCAGCTGCGCGCCAAGGCATTCGGCGGCATCGGTGGCGGCCATGCCCGGCCAGTCGCCGTGCAGCAGGCGCAGGCGCAGGGTGTCGACATCGTCGCCGCGGCGCGGGAAGGCCGCGCGCGCGGCGGCAAGCAGCTGGTCCAGCGGCTGCTCCAGGTAGCCGCGGTCGTCGCAGTGGTCGAGCCACCAGGCGGCAACCTCGAGGTCGCGCGGCGCCCAGTGCAGGGCCAGCAGGCGAAGCAGGCGCAGGCGCGGGTCGCTGGATTCGCCGTCGGCGATGCGCTGGGTGGCGTCGTCGCCGCCGCCGCCCCCGGGTGCGCCGCTGCCCCCGGACAGGAATGCCGGCTCCGGGAGCTCGTCCCAGGCCGACGCTTCGACAGCCGCCGCGTCCGGCGCGTCCCCGGCGCCGGAAGCGGCGCCGTCGTCGGTGTCGTCATGCTCAAGCAGCGGGTTGTGCTCGAGTGCCTGCAGCAGCTCCTGTTCCAGCTGCGGGGCGGTCAGCTGCAGCAGGCGGATCGACTGCAGCAGCTGCGGCGTCAGCTTGACGCCCTGGACCAGCCCGGCACGCATATTGCCTTTCATGACCACCGACTCCGCGAGCGCCGACGTCGCGTCGGCCAGGAGTCCCATCGTGAGCGGCGCGTGACGGAACCCGAATCAGGGCGGACCCGGGTCCGGCTAGGGGCTTTCCCTCCCGCGTGTAGGGGGCGCCCCGACATTGCGTCATGGTTTCGACGCGCCGCGGGAAGAGGTGACGCGAAGCGACGCGCTGCGTCAGTCGGATCAGGGGCGGTCGTGCAGGCGCAGCGCGATCCGCAGCAGCTCGCTCGCGTTGCGGCAGCCGAGTGCTTCCATGATCCGCGCGCGGTGGGTTTCGACCGTCTTGACGCTGATCCCGAGGTCGCCGGCGATCTGCTTGGTGGTGCGGCCGGCGCCAAGGGCATCCAGGATCTCGCGCTGCCGGCGCGGCAGCGCATCGACGTTGCCTTCGCCGCGCGCGCCGTTGCGATACCCCTGCAGCTGGGGCGCCGAGACCTGCGGGCTGAGGTAGGTCCGCCCGGCCGCGGCGGCGCGCAGGGCGATCTCGAGTTCGGCCGGCGCGGCCTCCTTGACCACGAAGCCCATGGCGCCGCGCGCCAGCGCCTCGCGCACGTGCAGCGCATCGTCGTGCATCGACATGATCACCACCGCGCATTCCGGGGAGCTGCGGCGCAGCTCGACCAGCGCGTCGAACCCGTTGCGGCCCGGCATCGACAGGTCCAGCAGCACGACGTCGGGCAGCACCTCGCGCGCACGGATCACCACCTCGTCGGCGCTGTTCGCCTCGGCGACCACTTCGATATCCGCGAACGAATCCAGCAGCCGGCGCAGGCCCGCACGCACCAGCGTGTGGTCATCGCAGATCAGTACTCGCAACAACGCCATTGCCCCCTCTACGTGCTGCAACACCATAGCGGCGCGATCGCAGGGAGGCACGCAGGCGGCGGAAAATTGTGATCCTTGTCTCAGAAATCCTGTCGTGGCCTGCGGCTCTCGGCCACCGCGCGCCTGTGGATGCGGAACAGGTGGCGCTCCAGCGCGGCCTCCAGCGCCCCGGGCAGCGCGTCGAAGCGCAGCCAGCACCGCACCCCGCCCCCGACCGCTTCGCGTGCGATTTCGGTGGCGGGCAGGAGCAGGGTCGATGGCAGCCAGTCGGCCGGCCGCACCCGGAACAGGCCGCTGCCGCCGGCGGCTGGAGCTGCGTCCAGCACCAGGCAGGCGCCACGCGCCGACCACCGCAGCGGTCGCACGGGGTCGTCGTCCAGGCGGCACAGGCCCGCGACCAGGGTGGTGAGGAGGTCGAGCTTGGCCTCGATGCGCGGCAGGGCGTGGTCGCCGGTTTCCGGCTCCTCCGGCCGCGGACCGTCCTCCACCACCGCAAGCGCGCGCAGCAGCGCTTCGCCGCTGGCCGCGAACACCTGGTCGGCGCCCGCCATCCGGGGCACGAAGGCGGCGGGTCGCAGCTCCTCGCAGGCGAGGCTGTCCTCGAACAGCAGCCGGTCGGCGGCGGCCGCGGGCGTGGTCATGCCAGGGCCCGCTGCCAGGCGCGCGCGCCGCGCTGGTCGTGGCCGAGCTTGCCCAGGGCGCGGGCGACCTCGTCACGCGCGGCGAGAAGTTCGGCGGCAAGCGCGCGCTGCGCCGCCAGCAGGTCGATCCAGGGCGCGCGCGGCTCGGTGGTGACGTCGACGCCCGACAGTGCCGCGACCACGCGGCCGTCGTGCGCCTGCAGGAGTCCGGACGCGAGCTCCCAGTCCTCGGCCGTGATCGCGGCGCGGACCTCGTCGGCGGGAAGCAGCGGGATCACGCCGGCTCCGGCGGGGCGATCGCGAGCCATGCCGATTCGATGTCGCCCAGCAGGTCATCGACCTCGTGCAGCGGCGCCGCGTCGTTCTCGAGGTTGGCGGCGAGGAGGCGCCGCTGTGCGTAGTCGTACAGGGCCTGCAGGCCGTCGGCGATCTCGCCGCCGGCTTCCAGGTTCAGGGCGCCGTTGAGGCCGCCAATGATCGCGCTGGCATCGCTGATGGCCTGGGATTTACGCGGCAGGTCGCCGCGCTGCACGCAGGCGGCGGCCAGGCGGGCACGTTCGCGCGCGCCGGCGAGCATCAGCGCGATCAGGCGGTGGGGGCTGGCTTCCAGCGCTGCGCTGGAGACGCCGGTTTGCCGGTACTGGTTGGCGAGGCTGCGGGCGTTCATGTCATTCCCGGTTGGTGTCGAAGGCGGCGATCTGCTGGGTGAGGTAGTCGCTGCTGGTCTGCAGGCTGCTCAACAGCAGGTCGAGCGCGGTGAACTGGGTGCGGTAGCGCGACTCGGCCTGGGTCATGCGGAAGTCGAGCGCGCTGCGTTGGGTCTGCAGCGACTTCGTGCGTTGGGCAAGGCTGTCGCTGCGGCCCTCGAGCAGTCCGTCGGGCTCGACCAGGCGATCGACGACGCCATCGATCTTTGCCGCCAGGCCATCGCCCTCGGCCGCGAACAGGCGTGCCGGGATCGCCGGGTCCGCGGCCAGGCCGGCGTCGAAAGCGGCCTCATCGAGCTTCAACGTGCCGTCCTTGTTGATGGTGATGCCCATCGCCTTGAGGTCGTTGACGTTGGCGCTGACGGTGTCGCGCAGGTCGCGCGCGGTGTTGCGCACCATCGAGTCGCCGTTGAGCGGCGCGCCGACCCTGGTCGCGGTGTTGTAGGACGTCGTCTGCGCGATCGCGCCGAGCGCGGCGTTGTAGGCGCCGACGAAAGTCTTCGCGGCGTTGCGCTGCAGGCTGGCGTCGCCCTCGATGCGCAGCTCGCGCACGGTGCCGGGTTCGGCTTTGGTCAGGGTCACGCTGACACCGCTGATGACCTCGGCGAGGGTGTTGGCGGAGCTGGTGCGTTCGATGCCGTCGACTTTCACGCGGGCGTCGGCGGCGGGCAGCAGCTGGGCGAGGCCGGATTCGCCGCCGGGATCGTAGGCGAGCGCGGACAGGCCGCCCTCGCCGCCGCTGGCGGTGATGGTGAGTGCACCGGCGGTGCCGGTGTCGACGGCGTTGAGGACCAGGTGCGGGCCGTCGTCGCCGGTGACGATGCTGGCGGTGACGGTCCTGCCGCCCGCCTTGGCGTTGATGGCGTCGCGGATGCCGGCCAGGGTGTTGTCCGGCGCGGCGATGTCGATGGTGAGCGTGGTCTCGCCGGCGCTGATGGTGAGCGTGCCGGTGCCGACGGCGGCATCGGCGGCGAACGCGCCGGAAGTCAGCTTCTGCGCGCTGGCCAGCTGCAGCACCTCGACCTGGTAGCGGCCGGCGGCGGCGCCGGCGCTGGTGGTCGCGGAGAAGTTGGCCTCGGCGGGCAGGATCGCCTTGCGTGCCTGGATGTTGTCGTTGGAGGTAAGCGCGGTGACGGCGGTGCCGAGCGCGGCGAACGCGCTGCGCAGCATGCCGATGGCGGAGACTTGCGCATTGACCTGGCGCTCGCCGCGATCGATGCGGGCATCGGGCTGGGCGCGGTCGGCGGCGACCAGCTGCGCGACCATGGTCGGGACGTCGAGTTTGCCGGCGGTGCCGATGGTGGTGCTCATCGCGGCGCCTGCCGGAGGGTATTCGTCGAAGCAGCGGCATGGACCGGGCGTTCAGTGCGCTGGCGATACATGGTGGGCTCCTCGGCGGACAGGATTCGGGGTGCTGCGGTGGAGCGGATGGAACGCGTGGCGGAACGACAAAAGCACGGGGCGCGGCCGCAGCCGCGCCCCGTGCGGTCCATCAGCGGAGCAGGCTCAGCACGCCCTGCGACGACTGGTTGGCCTGTGCCAGCATCGCGGTGCCGGCCTGCTGCAGGATCTGGTTGCGGCTGAGCTGCGCCGATTCCTTGGCGAAGTCGGCGTCCTGGATCCGGCTGCGGGCGGCCGACAGGTTCTCGCTGGTGGTCGACAGGTTGGCGACGACCGAGGTGAAGCGGTTCTGGATCGCACCCATGTCGGCGCGCGCGGTGTTGATGGAGTTCAGCGCTGCGTCCATGGCCAGCATCATGTTGTCGGCGCCTTCGGCCGTGGTGATGTCGATGTTGGCGAAACCGGTCTGAGCGGTGCCAGGCGTGGTGGTCGGGGTCGCCGCCGTGCTGCCGAATGCCATGCCGGTGGCGGCCGCGGTAGCGGCGGCGTTGGCACTGTCACCGCCGACGATGATCGCCGCGTTGCCGGTCGAGGTCAGCGTGAGGGCGCCGGTGGAGGCGTCGGCAGCGGCCGTGACACCGGTGGTGGCCGTCAGGGCGTTGATGGCGGTTGCCAGGGCCGAACCCTGTGCGGCGGGGGTGGCGCCGGCCGTGACAGCACCCACGTCGCTGCCGTTGATCGTGAGGTCACCTGCAGCCAGCCCAGCCGCGGCCGGTGCGACACCGGCCACCGACGCGCTGTTCGTGGTGACCACGGAAGTCCAGCTGCCGAGGGCCGACGTACGGGCATCGACGATGCCGCCGATGTTGATCGTCTCGCCCTGGTTGGCGCCGACCTGGAAGGTCTGGTTCTGGAACGAGCCGTCGAGCAGCTTGACGTCGTTGAAGTTCGTCTGGCCAGCCACGCGATTGATTTCGGACTTCAGCTGTTCGGCTTCGGCGTTCAGCGCCTGGCGGTCGGAAAGCGAGTTGGTCGCGTTGCGCGACTGCACCGCCAGCTCACGGATGCGCTGCAGGTTGTTGCCGATCTCGCCCATCGCGCCTTCGGCGGTCTGCGTCAGCGAGATGCCGTCGTTGGCGTTGCGGGCGGCCTGGTCCATGCCGCGGATCTGGGTGGTGAAGCGCTGCGAGATGGCGAGGCCGGCGGCGTCGTCCTTCGCGCTGTTGATGCGCATGCCCGACGACAGGCGCTGCAGGCTGGTGGCGAGGTCGGCGCCGGACGAGGTCAGGTTGCGCTGGGCGTTCAGCGACATCACGTTGGTGTTGATGACAGACGACATGGGAATCTCCTGGAAGGTTGGGTCCGGCGGCGACGAGAGGGCTGGGCCGGTGTTCGCAGGGTGCTGGCCGGGATTGGCCCTCGCCGCTGCTGCCAGTGATAACGGCACCGCGCTGACAGGCTTTAGGGCCCTGGGGCGCGGTAGCCGCGAATCGCTACATGCGATCGAACAGCGAGAGGGTCTGCACGCGCAGCATCGTCTTCTGTGCGGCTTCAAGCGCGGTGAGCTGCAGCGCAAGGCGGCTGGCGGCTTCGGCGACATCGACGTCGCGCAGCTCGGACAGCGACTGCGTGAGCGTCATGTCGCCTGCGCTGCGCGCGTCTTCCGCCGAGTCCAGGGCGGCAAGCCGCGAACCCGTGGCGCCGCGCAGGGCGAGCATGTGGTTCTGGGCGGTGGCAAGGTCGCCCAGCGCCGCGCCGATGAGGTTGTCGCGCCGCGCGCGCTCGCCGTCGCTGGCCACCGGGACGTCGAGCGCGTCGGCCAGGCCCTGCAGGGTGGCGAAGATGTCGCGCGTGGGCGCGGGTTCAACGGTAAAGGTGTCGCCCGCCGCCGGTGCGCCGGTGAGGGTGAGCTGGATGCCGCCGGCGGCGATCGTGTCGCCATCGACGTAGCTGCCGGCCGCGACTTCGGCGCCGTCCGCATCGAGCACGCGCCATGCGTCGGCGCCGGTGAACTCCACGCGCAACGGTTGCCCGGCCCAGGCGCCGTGGTTGGCCACTGCGCTTGATTTCAGCACGCCGCTGCCGGCGTTGGTGGCCAGAGCGCTGCCGCGCACGACCCCGTCGCCCGTCCGCACGCGCATGAAAACGTCGCTGCCGGCGTCACCGTCGGCAACCCACTGGTCGGGCGCGACCTCGACCACGTTGCGGCCGTCGTCGCCGGCATATGCCACCACGCCGCCGCTGTCGCCGAACGGCGCGGCGCCGTCGCGGGTGCCCGCGAACAGGCGGCGGCCGGTGCCGTCGTCGCGATTGGCGATCGCGAGCATTTCGCTGCGCACCGCGCGCAGGTCCGCCGCGATCGATGCACGGTCCTCGGCGGACAGCGTGCCGGCGTTGGCCTGGATGGCGAGCTCACGCGCGCGGTTGAGCTGGCCGCCGACGTCGCCGAGCGCCGATTCCTGCGAGCGCAGGCGGTGCTGCACCAGGTTGGCGTTGCGCTCCTGCTGGCCCAGCGAGGCCAGCGCGTGATCGAGGCGCTGCGCGCGCGCCATGCCCGCCGGATCGTCGGCGGCGCGCTGCAGCTTGTTGTGGCTGACCAGTTCCTGCTGGGTGCGGGCCACGCGCTGCTGCTGCTGCAACATGCCCTGCAGGCCCTGCGCATACAGCCCGGCGGTGGAAATTCTGAGAGCGCTCATGGGGATCCTCAGCGGCGCACGGCCGACAGCAGTGTCTGGAACATGGCATCAGCGGTGCTGATGACCTGCGCGGCGGCCTGGTAGGCCTGCTGGAAGCGCATCAGGTCCGCGGCTTCCTCGTCCAGGTTCACGCCGCTCACCGACTCGCGCTCGGCGCTGACCTGGGCGTGGATGGCGGTCTGGGCCTCGAGTCCGAGGCCGGCGTGGCGGGCGTCGGTGCCGACCCGGGCGGTGAGCTGCGACAGCCCGGAGGTGAGCGACTGGCTGCCGCCATCCAGGATGGCCTGCTGGTCGAGCGCGCCCAGCGCGAGGGCGTTGCCGTTGTCGCTGGAGCGCGGCGGCGTGCGGGCGAGGCTGAAGGCGTCGCCGGCTGCGGGCGTGCCGTCCAGCGACAGCGACCAGCCGCCGCCTGGGGCCGTGATCGGACTGCCAGCGGTGTAGGGATAGGGGCCGGCGCCGTCGATCGTGTACTGGCCGGCGTCGATGAACTCGATAGACGCGCCGTTGAACGCGGCAAACGCGCCTGCATCGGTGACCCGGGTCGAGGCCGCGCGAGCGCTGCCCAGGTTGCCGGCATCGCTGCCGGCCTGCAGCGGCGCGGCGGCGGCGATCTGCGACGGGTCGGTGAGTGCGACGCGCAGGCCGGCGGCAGCGTCGGCGCCCGGCCGCAGCGTGAACCGGTCGCCGGCCGCGGGCGCGCCGCCGACTTCGAAGCGCAGGCCGCCCGCGCGGAACGGGTCGGCCGCGGTGCCGCTGCCGCCCAGTGCGACCGCTTCGCCGGTATCGGCGCGCCTGGCGGTCCACGTCCCATCGAAGGCAAGCACCAGGTCATGACCCGTCAGCGCCGACGCATCGTCCACGCGGGCGGCTAGGGATGCGCCGCCAGAGTTGCCGGCGTGCACGTCCACGCGCGGCGGCGGCAGGGTGAAGAAGTCGGCACCGGGCGCACCGGCGTAATCCACCCCGGCGCGATGCGCGGCATTGAAGGAGGTCGCGAACACCGTGGCCAGGCGTCCGAGTTCGGCGCGCGCGGGGTCGAGCACGCGGTCGCGGAACTCGAGCACGCCACCCAGCTCACCCGACACGCTGGCCGATGCCAGCCGCACCTTGCCGCCGGGGCCGTCGATGGCGAGCTGCTGGCGGTCCGGGCGGGCGGGGTCGGCCACCGTGGCGAGCTTCATTGACCGCGCGCCCATCACGAGCGGCTGGCCACCCGCGGTGAACACGTTGAGCGAGCCGTCGTCCTGCGCGACCGCTTCGGCGCCGACCAGCCCGGCAAGGCGTTCGACGCGCAGCGCGCGGGCGTCGAGCAGGTCGGGCGAGACGTTGCGGCCGCCGTCGATGATCGCGCGGTTGAGGCCGGCGATTTCGCCGGCCAGCTGGTTGGCGTCGGACACCGTCGCCTGCAGGCGCTGCCCGGCCTCGTGCTCCAGCGCGGACAGCTGCCCGTCGAGCGTGCGCCAGCGGCCGGCCAGCTGTTCACCCGCCGCCAGCAGCTGGCTGCGGGCCACCGTGGATCCCGGCTCGGCGGCGATCGCATCGGCGGCGGTGAAGAACGCCGACCAGGGCGCGGACAGTCCCGTCGCCGGATCGGAGACCAGCGCGTCGACGCGCCCGGCCAGCGAAGACAGCTGGCCCAGGCGTCCCAGTTCGCCGCTGCTGTCGACCTGGCGCGCGAACACCAGGCCGTCGGCCAGCCGCTGCAGGCTGGCCACGTCGACGCCCTGGCCGATCCATCCGCTGCCTTCCGGCTGGCCGGGGCGTGCGGCCAGCTCGACGCGCTGGCGGCTGTAGCCGGGCGTCGAGGCATTGGCGACGTTGTGGCTGACGGTGCCCAGAGCGCGCTGGAACGCGAGCAGTGCGGACGTGCCGGAGCCGAGCATCCCTGTCATGGGCTATCCCCTGTTGCCGGCGGCAGCCGGCGCGCTGGCGTAGCGGGCCGGAGTGGCGTCGCGCGCCGGTATCGTGGCCAGCGCGCGGTTGAGCGTGTCGCCGTTGGCGATGGCGGTGATCTTGGCGGCATAGGACGGATCGGTGGCATAGCCCGCCTTCTGCAGCGCGCTGGCGAATCGATGGACATCGCCGCCGGTGCCGCGGGCGGCGGCGTAGCGGTCCTTGCCGATCAGGCGGGTGTAGTCGGCGAAGCTCTCCGCAACCGAACCGTAGGCACGGAACTCGGCGCGCTCCTCGACCCGCCGGCCGGCGACGAACTCGTGCGTCCGCGCGTGCATGCGCTCGCCTTGCCAGCCGCCGGTCGCCTTGATGCCGAACAGGTTGAGCGACGAGGCGCCTTCGCGGCCGGCCAGGCGGCGACCCCAGCCGGTCTCGAGCGCCGCCTGTGCGACCAGTGCTTTCGCCGGAACGCCGAGCTCGGCCGCGGCCTTCTGCGCCTGCGGCCAGATCGACTGCACGAAGGCCTCGGGCGAACTGGCGTCCATCGCGGCTCGGGCGCCGTCGGGCATGGCGTCGCCGGCGTCCGGGGCCTGCAGCGCGGGCGCGGGCTGCGCATGCACGTGCAGGTCCATGCCGGGCAGGGAAACGCCTGCGCGTGCGGGCGCGAGCTGCAGCGCCGACGGCATTCCGCCGCCCGCCGCCAGCGGCAGCGGCGGAGTGGCCGGGCCCGTGCCGGGCATCGGCAGCGCGCGCGGCAATGCGGCGGCGCCCGGTGACGTCGCCTCGCCCGCGCCCGTGCCGCGTTCCAGCTGGCGCATGATCATCGGTGCCAGGCCAAGCCCGCGGCCCTTGCCGAGCTCGCGCGCAAGCTGCTGGTCGTACATGTCGCGGTAGCGGGTGTCGCCGCCGGCCAGGCCATCCCCCGGCGACGCGCTGCGCATGCTCTTGATCAACATCTGCGCGAACTGCGTCTCCAGCTCGCGCGCGGCCTTCTCCAGGTCCGCGCGCGGCGTGGCCTGCGAAGGTGCGAGCTCGATCGGGCTGGTGGCGGACAGGCGCATCATGTTGTCTCCGAGGCCGGGCCTCAGATCACCTCGAGTTCGGCGCGCAGCGCTCCGGCGCGCTTGAGCGCCTCCAGGATGGCGACGATGTCGCCCGGTGCGGCGCCCACGGCGTTGACCGCGCGCACGATCGACTCCAGCGACGAGCCGCCTTCGAACAGGAACATGCGGCCACCGTCCTGGCTCACCTCCACCGACGACTGCGGCGCGACCACGGTGCCGCCGCGGCCGAAGGCGCCGGGCTGGCTCACCTGCACGCTTTCGGTCACCGAGACCGTCAGCGAGCCGTGCGAGACCGCGGCCGGCATCACCGAGACCTCGCCGCCCATCACCACGGTGCCGGTGCGTGCGTTCACGATGACCTTGGCCGCCGCGGCGCCGGGGGTCACGTCCAGCGTTTCCAGCCGCGACAGGAAGGCGATGCGGTCACCGGCCGGTGGCGTGACCTCGATGGTGACCCCGTCGAGCGCGCGCGCGCGGCCGTGGCCGAAGGCGCCGTCGATGGCGGCGACGATGCGCGCGGCGGTGGTGAAGTCGGCATCGTGCAGGTTCAGCGTGACCACGCCGCTCGGCGCGGCACCGGCCACGGCGCGTTCGACGATGGCGCCGTTGGGGATGCTGCCGGCGTTGGGTGCATTGGTGGAAATGCGCGAGCCGTCGCGGCCCGACGCGCCGAATCCGCTGACCACCAGGGTGCCCTGCGCGATCGCATAGACCTGGCCGTCGGCGCCTTTCAGCGGCGCCATCAGCAGGCTGCCGCCGCGCAGGGAGCCGGCGTTGCCGATCGAGGACACGGTCACGTCGATGGTCTGGCCCGGCTTGGCGAAGGGAGGCAGCTCGGCCTGGATCGCGACCGCGGCGACGTTCTTCAGCTGCGGGTTCACGCCCGGCGGCAGGGTGACGCCGAGCTGGTCGAGCATGGTCTTCAGGCTCTGCACGGTGAACGGCGTCTGGCTTGTACGGTCGCCGCTGCCGTCCAGGCCGACGATCAGCCCATAACCGACCAGCGGGTTGCCGCGGACGCCCGCCACCTGGGCAAGGTCCTTGATGCGCTCGCCCCGGGCCGGCAGGGCGGTGGCCGACAGCAGCGCGGCCAGCAGGCCGGCGGCGAGGAGGGGAAGGCGGGTCGCGATGCGGGTGCTCATGTCGCGGCCCTCAGTACGGGAATGCAGCGGAATTGAAGAACCGGCCAAGCCAGCCCATGGCGTTGGAGCGCGCCAGGGTGCCGCGGCCGCCATAGAGGATCTCGGCCTCGCCGACGCGATCGGAGGTGATGCGGTTGTCGGGACCGATATCGGCGGACCGCACCAGGCCTTGAATCTGCACCAGCTCGTCGCCCTGGTTGAGGCGCATGTGCTTCTCGCCGGCCACCCGCAGGTTGCCGTTGCCGAGGTCCTCGATGACGCTGACCGTGATGTTGCCGGCCAGCTGGTTGCTCTGGGCGCTGTCGCCGGCGCCGGCGAAGTCGCGCGAGCCTTCGATCTCGGCCTGCAGCAGCGGCCGGCCGTTGTAGGTGACGCCCTGGCCGAAGATGGTCGGTGCCGCCATGCCCACGCCGCTGTCCTTGGTGACCGCGGTGCGGGCATTGGTCTTGGCGCGGGTGTTCTCGACCAGCACGATGGTCAGCAGGTCGCCGACGCCGCGCGCCTTGTTGTCCTGGAACAGGCGCAGGCCACGGTTGCCGCTACCGCCGCCGGCGGCGGCGAAGATCGAACCGCCACCGCCGTCATGGGCGGCTGCCGGCACCGGCGCCGGCATCGCGGCCTGTCCGGGCGCGGCGACCGCGTAGCCGCGGACGGGGCCCGGCGGGGCGTTGAACGGGCGCGCATCGCCCAGCACGGTGGCGCAGCCGGACAGGGCGAGCAGGGCGACGCCGGCAAGAAGCGGTTTCATCGGCGTGCTCACAGCTTGTTGTTGAGGTAGGCGAGCATCGAATCGATGGTCGAGATCGCCTTGGCATTTGTTTCGTAGGCGCGCTGGGTCTCGATCATCGACACCAGCTCCTGGACCACGTTGACGTTGGAGCCTTCCAGCGAACCCTGGACCAGGAGGCCCGTGCCGTTCTCGCCGGGCGCTCCGCTCTGCGCCGGACCGCTGGCGCCGGTTTCGATGTAGAGGTTCTCGCCCTTGGCCTGGAGGCCGGCCGGGTTCACGAAGTCGGCCAGGGTCAGCGCTCCGACCTGCACCGATTCAGCCTGTCCGGCGAGCTGGACGCTCACCGTGCCGTCGGCGCCGATCGTCACCGCCTGCGCGCCCTCGGGCAGCTGCAGCCCCGGCTGGATCGGGAAGCCTGAGTTGTTCACCAGCTCGCCCTGGGCGTTGATCTGGAAGCTGCCGTCGCGCGTGTAGGCGGTGCTGCCATCGGGCAGCAGCACCTCGAAGAAGCCGCGGCCGTTGACGGCGACATCGAGCGCGCCGCCGGTCTGGCCCAGGCTTCCCTGGGCGAATTCCTTGGAGGTCGCGGCCACGCGCACGCCGGTGCCGGTCGAGAGGCCGGTGGGCAGGGTGGTCTGCTCCGACGTCGCGCCGCCGGGCTGGCGGGTGGTCTGGTACAGCAGGTCCTCGAAGCTCGCCCGGTCGCGCTTGAAGCCGGTGGTGTTGGTGTTGGCGAGGTTGTTGGAAATGACCGCCATCCGCGTCTGCTGCGCGTCGAGGCCGGTCTTGGCGATCCATAGAGCCTGGGTCATGGCGGTGGTCCGTCAGTTCGGTGGGTGCGCTCAGCGCGAGGACAGCAGGGTGTTGGCGGCGCGGGCGGTCTCGTCACCGCTCTGCAAGACCCGTACCTGCATCTCGAACTGGCGCGCCAGCTCGATCATCGACACCAGCATCGCGGTGGCGTCGACGTTGCTGCCCTCGCGCACGCCTGCGGTGAGCACGGTGCCGTTGGCCGGCGGCGGAGGCTCCCGGCCGGGCGGAGCGCGCATCAGTCCGTCATCGCCGCGGACCAGGTCGCGGGTGCCGGCGACAACGACCTGCAGGCGTCCGATCGCCGCCATGGTCGCCATCGGCTGGCCCTGCGGCACCACCGAGATCGTGCCGTCGCCGCCGATCTCGATCGCGTCGCTGGGCGGCAGCGCCATCGGCGCGCCGCCCGCGTCGAGGACCTGCAGCCCGCCGGCGGTCGTCAGCAGCCCGTTCTGGTTGAGTTTCAGGTCGCCGGCACGGGTATAGGCGACGCCGCCGTTGCGGTCCTGCACGGCCAGCCAGCGGTCGCCCTGGAGGGCGACGTCGAGCGGGTTGCCGGTGGTGGTCAGCGCACCCGCGGCGTCGCTGACCCCCAGCGTGCGCTGCACCGTGGCCACCCGCGAAGCGAAGCCCGGCCCTTCGACCGGCGACGCCACGGTCCCGCTGAGGGTGGCCTGGAAGCCGGTGGTGTCGGCATTGGCGAGGTTGTGCGCGACCGTGGCCTGGCCCCGCAGGGTGGCGCTGGCGCCGGTCATCGCGACGTAGAGTGACTTGTCCATGCGGGCCTCGTTGTGGCGTCAGGCGCCAGCTGGTCAGCGGATGTTGATGACCGTCTGGGTCAGCTGGTCCTGGGCCTGGATCATCTGCGCGTTGGCCTGGAAGTTGCGCTGGGCCGTGATCATGTTCACCAGCTGCTCGGTCAGGTTGACGTTCGATGCCTCCAGCGCGCCGCCCTGGACCAGGCCGAACTCGGCGGTGCCGGCGGGCCCGCGCAGTGCCTGGCCCGAGGCGTGGGTTTCCGCCCAGCCGTTGTCACCGGTGGGCTGCAGGCCCTGGGGATTGGCGAAGTCGGTGAGCGCGACCTGGCCCAGCGGCGAGGACTCGCCGTTGCTGTAGCGCGCGCTGATCACGCCCTCGGCGGAGACCTCGATGCTGCTCAGGCGGCCGGTGGCGTGGCCGTCCTGGACCAGGGCGGAGACACCGAAGCGGTCGCCGTACTGGGTGGAGCCGTCGAGCTCGAGGCTGATCGCCATCGGCGCGGCGCCGCCGGGCGGGGCGTGCGCGGGCAGCGCGATCTCGCCGTTGGCCGGCGAAAGCAGGGTCCCCGAGTCGGAATACTGCAGGGCCTGCGGGCCGCCGACGTCGACGCCGTCGATCTGCGTCTGCACCAGCCATTCGTTGGGGTTGGCGGTCTTGATGAAATACATCGACTGCGAATGGGGGGCGCCCAGCGAGTCGTACACCGTGACCGACGTCGTGTGGTTGTAGCTCTCCGGGTCGTTGGCGTCGAACGGGGCCGCGGTTGGTGCGGTGGCGTTGCCGGGCAGGTTGACGCCCAGGTCGACCTGCCCGGTGGCGCGCGGCGGGGAGTCGCCGGTCGCCAGGCGCAGGTCGCCCATGCGCCCGGCGTCGAAGCCGTTGCCGCCGGCATTGGGCAGGAAGACCTGCAGGCGCTGGCCGGCGGGATTCACGACGAAGCCCTCGCGGTCGGCGCCGAAGTTGCCGGCGCGCGAATAGGACAGGCCGGCGCCGCCGGACAGGGTGAAGAAGCCCTGGCCCGACAGCGCCATGTCCAGCGACTTGCCGGTGTAGTCGACGTTGCCCTGGCCGAACTGCTGCGCGACGCGCTGAAGGCGGGTGCCGGCGCCGATGGTGTTGCTGGACAGCCCATAGCCCGAGACCGCGAACACGTCGCCGAACTCGCCGCGCGAGGACTTGAAGCCGGTGCTGTTGGCGTTGGCGATGTTGTTGGAGGTGATGTTGAGGTCGGCGGACGCGGCGTTCATGCCGCTCAGCGGAATGAGGAAACTCATGGTGTGCTCCTTGGGGATGGGTCCGCCGTGCACGCGGACGCGTGGCGGGTCTAGCCGATGCGGTGGATCGCGGAGAGCGGGAATGCGCCCATGCCCGCGAGGTTGAGGAACAGGCCGTTGGGCTCGATGGACACGCTGTCCACGCGCGCGTTGGCGCGCACTGGCAGCAGGTCGGCGGCGGGGGCGGACGGGTCGCCTGCACCGCCAACCGCGCGGAAGGCGTAGGTCCCGGCAGGCGCCGCGTTGCCGGCTTCGTCGCGGCCGTCCCATTCGAAGGCGGTGGCACCCGCGGCGCCGGCCTCGAGGGTCATGCGGCGGACGCGGTTGCCGTTGGCATCGACCACGTCCAGCGTCACCGGGCCGGCGGAGCGCGCTGCGACTTCGCCGCGCAGGCCGGCGCCTTCGGCCAGCGGCACCGACTCCACGGCGACCAGGGCGTCGTGGCCGACCAGCGCGGCCGCGCGCAGGGTCTGGTCGGACTCCATCACGCTGGCCATCGCCGACATCGCGCCCTGCATGCCCTCGATGCCCTGCACGGTGGAGAACTGCGCCAGCTGCCCGAGGAACTGGGCGTTGTCGAGCGGCTTCAGCGGGTCCTGGTTCTTCAGCTGCTCGGTCATCAGGTGCAGGAAGTCGGCCTGGCCCAGCGCGGTGCTGCGCGAAACCTGCTGCTGGCCGAGGCCGAGCGACGCATGGTCGCTTCCGGTGGCGATGGTGTTCATGCTGGATCCTCGGAAAGGGCGCGCGTCAGCGGCCCATGTTCAGGGTGGCCATGGCGAGTTCCTTGGCGGCGTTGAAGACCTCGACGTTGGCCTGGTAGCTGCGCGACGCCGAGATCAGGTCGACCATCTGCGCCACCGGGTCGATGTCGGGTGCATAGACGTAGCCCTCGCCATCGGCCAGCGGATGGCCGGGCTCGTAGCGGCGCAGCGGGGCGGCGGTGCTGTCGTTGACGGCATCGACGCGGACTCCGGCCAGCGCCGGGTTGCCGTCGATGGGCGTCGCCGAGAACACCGGCTGCTTCGCGCGGAACACGGCGTCCGGGTCGCCGGAGACCGAGTTGGCGTTGGCGAGGTTGGAGGCGATGGTGCTCAGGCGCACCGACTGCGCGTTCATCGCCGAACCGGCGACGTCGAAGATCGGAAGGTTGCTCATGCGTTGGCTCCGGCCATGGCGTTCACTGGCCGGTGATCGCGGTCAGCATCGAGCGCACCTTGGACTCGACGAAGGACATCGACGCCCGGTATTCGAGGGTGGCCTGGGCGAACATCGCGTTCTCGCGGTCGCCGTCGACGGTGTTGCCGTCGAGGCTGGGCTGCGACGTGGCGCGGGCGTAGCGGGCGGCGTCGGTGGCGCTGCCGATGGCATCGCCCGCCGCGGCCGACGCGGGATGCAGCGCCGCGGCGAGGGCGCTGTTGAAGTCGAGGTCCTGGGCCTTGTAGCCCGGGGTGTCGGCATTGGCGATGTTGGCGCTGAGCAGCTGCAGGCGCTGCTCGCGCAGGGCCAGCGCGGTGCCGTGGATGCCAAGGAAGTCGGACATGGGCCCTCCGGGGGCGGATACGCCCTGGAAGGCAGGCAAGCGCCGTGCCAGCCGCACCTCAGGCCCCCGGCGGCACCTCGCACAGCGCGCCCACGCGTGCGCTCACGCGCTGCGCGAGCTCGCTTTGCGAGTACTTGGGCACGAAGTCGTCGGCCCCCACGCGCTCGACCATGGCCTGGTTGAAAACCCCGGACAGGGAGGTGTGCAGCAGTACGAACAGTCCACTCAGCGCCGGGTCGCGACGGATTTCCGTCGTCAGCGTGTACCCGTCCATGGCCGGCATCTCGATGTCGGAGATCACCATCGCATAGCGTTCGGCCGGCGCATCCCCGTTGCGGGCCAGGGCCTGCAGGTGGTCCAGGGCCTGGCGGCCGTCCGACAGCAGCACCGCCTCCAGGCCGAGCTGCTCCAGCACCGCGCGGATCTGGTTCCGGGCCACCCGTGAATCGTCGACCACCAGCACCTCGCGCGGACCGCCGGTGTCCGGGAGCGGCTGGAGGGTGCCCAGGTCGCTGCCGCGCGGGGCCGACTCCGCCAACACGCTTTCGACGTCGATCAGCTGGATGAGCTCGCCCTGGTGGCGCGCGACGCCGGTCAGGTGGTTGCAGTCGCCGCCGAGGTCGGGCGGCGGCTGGATGTCCTCCACGGCGATATTGACGATCCGGTCCACGCCCGCCACCAGGAAGCCCTGCACCGTCCTGTTGAACTCGGTGACCACCAGGTAGTTCGGCTCGGCGGTGCCGTCGCCGTGGCCGATGGCGCGGGCGAGGTCGAGGACGGGGACGCTGCGCCCGCGGACATCGGCGGCGCCGGCGAAGGCCGGGGGCAGCTGCGGCAGGGTGAACAGCGGCGGCCGCTCCAGGACCTCCTTCACCTTGAAGACGTTGACGCCAAAAAGCTGACGGCCGCCAAGGCGGAACAGCAGGAGCGCCAGCCGGTTGTGGCCGGCCAGGCGGGTGCGCTGGTCGATGCGGTCAAGCAGGTCCTGGCTCATGGGGCAGGTGTCGGCCGCGGCTGCGGAATCTTGAGTGCCGCGCGCCGTGGCCCGGGCTTCCGCCGCCGGCACGGCACTTGCAGCAGCGCCCTGGGCCAAGCCGTCCCCGAGGAGTGCCATGCCCACCCGTGCCGTCCGCGCCGCCCCCCGTTCCGCTCCCCGCTCCGTCGCCGTCTGCGTCCTGGCGCTGGTCGCGGCGCTGTTGTGGGCCGCTTCGCAGGCGCGTGCGCAGGCGGTGTCGTTCCAGCCGCTGGAGGCGATCGCGGAGGCGGCGGTGGCCGCGGTCGGGGCGGGCGATGCCCAGTCGGCCGTGGCGACGCTGGCGCCGTCGCTGCGGCTCGCGCGGTGCACGCAGCCGCTGCAGGCCGTCGCCACCGGGCCGGCCACCGCGCAGGTGCGCTGCGAAGACAGCCCGGGCTGGCGGGTCTACGTGCCGGTCCGCGTGCGCCGCGAGGCTGATGTGGTCGTGCTGCGCACCCCTGCCGCCACCGGCGTTCCGATCACCGCCGACCAGCTGGTGGTCCAGCGCCGGGATGTCGGCGCCGTGGGCGGTGCGACGTTCGTCGACCCCGCGGTCCTGGTCGGGCGCGTGCCCAGTCGGGCACTGGCCCCCGGCGTCGTCCCGACCGAGGCCGACCTCGCGCTCGGGTCGCCGCTGCGTCGCGGCGATCCTGTGGTGCTGGTCGCGCGCAGCGGCGGGGTCGAGGTGCGGATGCCCGGGCGGGCGCTGGGGCCGGCGCAGGCCGGTGGCCGCATCGGGGTCGAGAACGTGTCGTCGCGACGCGTCCTGCGGGGACGCGTGGTGGCCGAGGGCATCGTCGAGCTCCTGCCGTGATCCGCGCCGTGCCGCGACCGTGTTCAAGTTCCCCGGGCGGGTGCCGTTACAGTGCTCGACCAGGACGCATCAGGAGCCAGCCATGACCCACAAGATCGACGGCAGCGTGCCGATCACGCGCCCACCGGAAGCCACCGGCCGGCCGCTGCCTGCCGTGCGCGCGGGTGCCGAGCGCAGCGCCCCCGTGGCCGCTGCCGAGGGCATTCGCCTGACCGGCGAGGCCGAGGGCCTGCAGGCGCTGGAGCGCGAACTGGGCGCCGCCCCCGCCGGCATCGACCTTGCACGCGTCAACGCGCTGAAGGCGGCGATCGCCGACGGCAGCTACCGGGTCGATGCGCAGGCGGTGGCGTCGCGCATGCTGGACCTCGAGCGCCAGCTGGGGTCCTAGGATGCATCCCGTCGCCGCCAACGAGCATCCCCTCGAAGCGCTGGAACGCGCCCTGGATGCGGAACGCCGGGCCTTGCTGGAGAACGATGTCGGCGCATTGCTCGCGTCCACGGCCGACAAGCTCGCGGCGCTCCGGCGCGCCGAAGCGGCGCAGCCGGGGGTGGTGGCGGCCGAGCGCCTGGAGGCGCTGCGCTTGCAGAACCAGGCCAACGGCGTGCTGTTGTCGCGGCGCCGGCGCGAGGTGGGCTGGGCGCTGCGCCACATGGGTCGCGTCGAGGCCACCGGCGTGTACGATTCGCGTGGACAGCCGGGCGCCCGACCGCAGGCGCGCTGTCTGGGAGTGGGATGAGCCAGCAGGGCGACGACAGGCAGGACCGCAGCGCGCGTGCGGGCGACGGCGACATCCACTGGATGTTCCGGACGTCCGAGAATGCCGTGATGCTGCTCGATGGCGACTACCGCATCCTGCAGGCCAACCCCTCCGCCCGGACGCTGGCCGAGCACGCGCTCCCGGGCGAAGGCCCCGATGGATTGATCGCACTGCTGCCCGCGAACGCGTGGCGGCAGGCGCGCGACGCCGGCCGCTGGGCAGGCGAGATCACGGTGCCCTCGGGCGTCGTGCTCGAGATCGTGGTGCGAAACGGCCACGGGACCGGCGACGGCATCGACCGCAATCTCGTCACCTTCGACGACGTGTCCCAGCGCAACGCGCGCCAGGTGGAGCTGCAGCAGCGCCACGATGAGCTGCAGGCCGCGCACCACCGGCTCGCCGGCGCCCGGGAGCAGCTGCTGCAGTCCGAGAAGATGGCCTCCATCGGCCTGCTCGCCGCCGGCGTCGCGCACGAGATCAACAACCCCATCGGCTACGTGCATTCCAACCTGGGGACGCTGCGGGAGTACATCAGCGCGCTGTTCTCGCTGATCGAATGCCACGACGAGGCGCTGCAGTCCGCCGATCCCGCCGCGGCGCGGGACGCCGTCCGCGCCATGCGCGAACGGCTGGACATCGATTTCATCCTCGGCGACCTGCCCAAGCTGATGTCCGAATCGCGCGAGGGCATCGAGCGCGTGACCAAGATCGTGCAGGACCTGAAGGAGTTCTCATACGTCGGGCGGGGCGATCCGATGCGGCCCTCGGACCTGCACAAGGGCCTCGAGTCCACGCTCAACATCGTCTGGAACGACCTCAAGTACAAGGTGCGCGTGGAGAAGCACTACGGCACCCTGCCGCTGGTGGAATGCCACCTTTCGGAGATCAACCAGGTGCTGATGAGCCTGCTGATCAACGCCGGCCAGGCGATCGACAACCGCGGCACCATCGATATCGCCACCGGTTCCGAGGATGGCGAGGCCTGGATCAGCATCGCCGACAGCGGCTGCGGTATCCCTGCCGATGCGCTGCCGCGCATCTTCGACCCGTTCTACACCAGCAAGCCGATCGGCCGCGGCACCGGCCTCGGGCTGGCCATCGCATACAGCATCGTGTCGAAGCACCACGGCCGGATCGAGGTCACGAGCGAGGCCGGCGTCGGCAGCACGTTCCGCGTGGTGCTGCCGGTGGTCCAGCCCGGCAACGGCGCGCCGCGGAATCAATAGCCGGGATAGGCGCCGTCGGCGTTGCGCTCGTGGGAGCGGAATGCGGCTTCGATGTGGCCGCGCAGTTCGTCGTCGTTCCAAGGCTTGGTGAGGAAGCGGTAGATCGCCCCGCGGTTGATCGCTTCCGTGATCGTTGCCAGGTCGGTGTAGCCCGAAAGCACCATCCGCACGGTGTCCGGGTACAGGTCGCGCACCTTGGCGAGGAACGCCGTGCCGCTCATGTCGGGCATGCGCTGGTCGGACACGATGACCTGCACGGTGTTGCTCGCCAGGAGGTCGAAGGCCTCGCGCACGCTGCTCGCGGTGAGCACCTTGTAGCCGTCGCGGCGGAACAGCCGCACCAGGGAACGCAGCATGTTCTCCTCGTCGTCGAGCAGCAGCAGGGTGCGCTCCGGGCGCGTGGCGGCGAATGCCGACGGCAACAGGAACCGGCGCTGCACCAGCGGGTCCAGCTCGTTGGCGGGAAGCGGCGGGCTGAACAGGTGGCCCAGGAAGAAATCGCAATGGTTGCGGCGGAGGAAGCCCAGCTCGGCTTCCGTCTCCACGCCCTTGGCAGTGAGCTTCATGCCCAGGCGGTGGCTCATGGCGATGATGCCGCGCACGATGGCGGCGCTGCGCGGATCGCTGGCGACGTTGCGGATGAACCCGCGGCCGATCTGCAGCCGGTCGAGCGGGTACTGCGCCAGCGCCGCGAAGCTGAGGCCGCCGACGCCGAAATCCCGCACGGTCAGCGTGGCGCCCAGCGCGCGCAGTCCGGTGAGGTTGTCGTGGACGCGGTGTGCGTCCAGGGCCAGCGCCGTCTCGGGAACCTCGAACTCCAGCGAGGTTGCGCGCAGCTGGTGCCGGTGCAGCCGGTCGCCGATGGCGTCGAGGCAGTCGGGTCGCGCCAGCAGGACGCTGTCGATGTGCACCGACAGGGTCAGGTAGTCGAGGCCGCGGTCGCGCCAGTCCGCCAGCCGGGCCATGGCGGCATCCACCACCCACAGCCCCAGCCGGTTCGACAGGCCGGCACGCTCGACCGTGGCCAGGAAGCGGCTGGGCCGCAGCAGGCCGCTTTCCGGCGAGTCCCAGCGCAGCAGCGCCCCGAAGCCCACCAGGCCGCCGTCCTGCGCGGCGACCTGTGGCTGGTAGAACAGGCGCAGCTCGTTGCGGTCCATCGCCTCCAGGAAGCGCCCCACGAAACGGCCGCGACCCCCGAGCTCCGTCCGGACGGGCTCGATGGTGCCGGAAAACAGGCCGACGGCGTTGTGGCCAGCGCGCTTGATTTCGCGCAGCGCGCGTTCGGCGCTCGCCAGGAGGGACGCGGCATCGGCGGCGTGTTCGGGGAACACGGCGATCCCGATCGAGACCGTCATCGGCAGACTGTAGGGCGGGATCGACAGGGGCGCTTCGAGGGCATCGCGGAACCGTTCGGCAAGGGCTTCGCCATCGGGTTCACCTTCCCGGTAGGCGATGCCGGCGACGAACTCGTCGCCCGACAGGCGCCAGAGCGGACTGCCCCCCGGCATGGCCCTGAGCAGCCGCTGCGCCACGGCCGCCACCACTTCGTCGCCGACCTCCTCGCCCATGTTGAGGTTGACCAGCTGCAGCATGTCGATGTCGACGTGCAGCAGGGCGACGCTGCGGAGGCTGGCGCGCGCGGCGGCGAGCATCGCGCCGAGGCTGGGTCCGCCGGCGCCCAGCCGGTAGAGCGAGGTGACGGGGTCGACCGGGACGCTGGCGGATTCGTGGTAGCCGAAGTTCATCTTCGCAGCGTAGCCCGTGGATGGCGGAGCCTGCCATTCCGGCGGCGGGCGGGCGTGGATCCGGGCGCGGGCCGGCCTGGGCCAGCCATTGCGTCGCGCACGTGAAACAATGTGGCGATGCCCGTTTCGCTGCCAATCGACGCGGAGGCGCTCCGCCTCTCCGTCGCCCCGATGATGGACTGGACCGACAGCCACTGCCGCGTCTTCCACCGCCTGCTGGCGCCGCATGCGAGGCTGTACTCGGAAATGGTGCACGCCAACGCCGTGATCCACGGCGACCGCGCAAAGCTGCTGGCCATGGACCCGGTCGAGCACCCGGTCGCGCTGCAGCTCGGCGGCAGCGAGCCGGCGCTGCTGGCGCAGGCCGCGCGCATCGCCGCCGAGCACGGCTTCGACGAGGTCAACCTCAACTGCGGCTGCCCCTCCGACCGGGTGCAGGCCGGGCGCTTCGGCGCCTGCCTGATGCGCGAGCCGGCGCTGGTGGCCGAGGGCGTGGCCGCGATGATCGCCGCCTGCGAGGTGCCGGTGACCGTGAAGTGCAGGCTGGGCGTCGACGACGACCACGACTACGCGCGCTTCCTCGCCTTTATCGACACCGTCGCCGCCGCCGGCTGCCGCACCTTCGTGGTCCATGCGCGCAACGCGTGGCTCAAGGGCCTGTCTCCGAAGGAGAACCGCGAGGTGCCGCCGCTGCGCTACGACTGGGCGTATGCGCTCAAGCGCGAGCGACCGGGGCTGGCCATCATCGTCAACGGTGGCATCGCCGACGAGGGCGAGGCGACCTCCCACCTCGAGCACGTCGACGGCGCCATGCTCGGCCGCGCCGCCTACCACGATCCGTGGCTGCTGCACCGGCTGGACGTCGCCTGGTATGGCGGCGCGCTGTCGACCCGCGCCGACGTGCTGCGCGCGATGCGGCCCTACGTCGAGGCGAGGCTCGCGCGCGGCGCGCAGCTCAAGCACATCACCCGCCACGTGCTCGGCCTGTTCCACGGCCAGCGCGGCGGGCGCGCCTTCCGCCAGGTGCTGAGCGAAGGTGCGCACCGGCCCGGCGCCGACTGGTCGCTGGTGCAGGAGGCGATCGCGGTCACCGCCGACGATGGCCGCTCCGGCGCCTGAAACGCCGCTCCGCGCTCCGACTCCGATTCCCGAGAGCACGTCCATGCTGACCCGCGACACCGCCCGCTTCCTCGACTTCGCCCGCGGTTGCGCCCCGGACTTCGGCCCGGCCACCGCCCGCGCCGCCTTCCTGGTCGCACCCGACGGCTTCGGCCATGCCGCCGAATCCGCCACCGACAACCGCTACATGGAGCAGGCCGCGGGCTTCGATGCCGCGCGCGCCTCGGCGCAGCACCGCGCGCTGCAACGCGCGCTGTCATCGGTGCTGCCGACCCTGTGTTTCCCGGGCGACCCGGATGCGCCGGATGCGCTGTTTCCCAACAACGTCTTCGCCACCGTGCCCGGTGCGCTGGTGGTGGGCCGCATGCGCCACGCGGTGCGGCGGCGCGAAGCCGGCCGTGGCGACATCCGCCGCTTCTTCCGCGACGTCCTCGGCTATGCGGTGCGGGACCTGTCCACGCAGCCGCATCCCTGCGAACTGACGGGCGCAATGGTCATCGACCGGGCCCGCGGGCTCGGCCTTTGCGGCCTGTCCGAGCGCTGCGACGAGCAGGGCGCGCGCCTGGCGCACGAGGCCCTGGGGCTGCGCGCGACGCTGCTTTTCGACCTCGCGCCCGGCGAATACCACACCAACGTGGTGCTCGCGGTGCTGGCCGGACGCGCGGCGATCATCTGTCCTGCGGGCTTCGCCGACCCCGGCGTGGTCGATGCCATCGCCGCCCTGTACGCGCCCCACGCCATCCCGCTTCCGCCAGCCGGGCAGGCCGCCTTCGCGGGCAATGCCATCAGCCTGTCGGATGACGTGGTATGGATGAGCCAGCGGGCCTGCGATGCCCTGGAGCCGGCCAGCCGCCGCGCGCTCGCGGACGCGGGCTTCGAGGTCCGTGCGGTGCCGCTCGATGCGATCGAGGCGGCCGGTGGTTCGCTGCGCTGCTGCGTGGCGGAGATCTACTAGGCCGCGGGCGCAGGGGATATGAACGGGGCCCTCGGGCCACGGGAAAAGTTAAGTGGCAATTCACCGCCCGGCTCCGAGAATCATCTGAACGCTCCAGCCGACGCCGGCTGTGTGCGTGCGTAACTTTCTGTATTCTCTGGGAAATGGCTTCCATGACCGCTCGCTACCTGTCGCCGACGCTGTGCCTGGCCGCCGCATTCATGCTGGCGGGCGCGGCGCATGCCGATGACGGCCGTCGCCAGGGCCGCGGGCAGGGTGCCGCGCCGCCGCGCGCGGTGGAGCAGTCCGCCCGGCGCGCGCCGACCGAGCGGTCCAGCCGCCGGCAGGACGCGCTGGCCGATTCCGTGCGCCGGGTGCGCGCGCGCACCGGGGGCCAGGTGCTGAGCGCCGAGCCGATCTCCTTCGAAGGTCGCAGCCTCAACCGGGTGAAGGTGGTCGACGACGGCGGGCGCGTCCGGGTCTACATGGACGATCCGTCCGCCCGTCCGCGCCGCCTGCCCCGGCCTGCACCTACACGTGGCGACGACGACTGAATTCGCACCCTAGCCTGCAACTCATCCCGCGACGACGAACCGGCGCCGGGACATACCGGAGAAACCGATGCGCATCCTTCTGGTCGAAGACGAAGCTCCCCTGCGGGAGACCCTGGCCGCGCGCCTCAAGCGCGAAGGCTATGCCGTGGATGCCGCGCAGGATGGCGAGGAAGGCCTGTACATGGGGCGCGAGGTCCCGTTCGACGTCGGCATCATCGACCTCGGCCTGCCGAAGATGTCGGGCATGGAGCTGATCAAGGCGCTGCGCGATGAAGGCAAACAGTTCCCCGTGCTGATCCTGACCGCGCGCTCGAGCTGGCAGGACAAGGTCGACGGCCTGAAGCAGGGTGCCGACGACTACCTGGTCAAGCCCTTCCACGTGGAGGAGCTGCTGGCGCGCATCAACGCGCTGGTGCGCCGGGCCGCGGGCTGGAGCAAGCCGACGCTGGAGTGCGGCGCGGTGGTGCTGGACCTGGCCGCGCAGACGGTCAGCGTCAACGGCAGCAACGTCGACCTGACCAGCTACGAGTACAAGGTGCTCGAGTACCTGATGATGCACGCCGGCGAGCTGGTCTCGAAGGCCGACCTCACCGAGCACATCTACCAGCAGGACTTCGACCGCGACTCGAACGTGCTCGAGGTGTTCATCGGCCGCCTGCGCAAGAAGCTCGATCCCGAGGGCACGCTGAAGCCGATCGAGACCGTGCGCGGCCGCGGCTACCGCTTCGCGATCCCGCGCAGCAACGAAGGCTGAGCCCGGCGGGCGCGCTTCGCGCCCGGCGTGCAGGGGAGGCGGCGTGGCGCAGGGGCGCAAGGATCGGAGACTGGCTTGGCGCCCGCGTTCGCTGCAGGCGCGCCAGCTGCTGGCGGCAAGCCTGGGCCTGCTCGCCTTCCTGGCCGCCGCGGGCTATGCGCTCGACCGCGCCTTCGTCGACGTCGCCGGCCAGCTGCAGCGCGACCGGTTGCGCAACTATGCGACGTCCTATGCCCGCGACATCGAGTTCGACCGCGGCGGCAACCTGATCCCGCCCTACACCCAGGCCGACCCGCGCTTCGAGCGGCCCGATAGCGGCCTGTACGCCGAGGTGGTGCTGCCGCAGGGCAGCTGGGGCTCGGAATCGACGCGGGGCCCGCAGCTGCCGGACGCAGAGCTGCTCGAGGGCGGGGTCGAAAAGTTCGAGGGCCCACTGCCGATGACCGGTGCCGACGGCAGCCCGCGCGAAGTGCTGCGCTACGGCAAGGGCTTCATCTGGGACATGGAGCAGCGCGCCGAAGCCGAGTTCCCCTACACCATCTACATCATGGAAGACGCCGGCACCCTGCCGCAGCAGGTGCGGGTGTTCCGCGCCGCGCTTTGGGGCTACCTCGGCATCGCCGGCCTGGTCCTGCTGCTGCTGCAGGCGCTGGTGCTGCGCTGGAGCCTGCTGCCGCTGCGGCGCGTGGAGGCCGAGCTCAAGCGCGTGCAGCTGGGCCAGGCCAACCGCATGAGCGAACTGCATCCGCGCGAGCTCGAACCGCTCACCGAGAGCATCAACGCGCTGGTGGAAAGCGAACGCCAGAACCTGGAGCACCAGCGCAACACCATGGCCGATCTCGCGCACAGCCTGAAGACGCCGCTGGCGGTCCTGCGCACGCGCCTGGACAGCGACGCCAGCGAAGCGGAGCTGCGCGACGAGGTGGCAACCCAGGTCCGGCGCATGAACGAGCTGGTGGGCTACCAGCTCGGCCGCGCGGCCTCCGCCGGCCACGCACTGTTCGCCGCGCCGGTGGAGGTCGAGCCCTGCGCCGAGGAGATCGTGCGCGGGCTGGAGAAGATCTACGCCGGCAAGGGCACCGTGTGCGAGTTCGAGATCGACCCGGCGGCCCGCTTCCACGGCGAGTCCGGCGACCTGCAGGAGCTGCTCGGCAACCTTCTGGAAAACGCGTTCAAGTGGTCGAAGTCGCGCGTGCTGCTGACCGTCGAGGTGGGCGCCTGTGCGCCGCGGCGGCGCCCGGGGCTGGTGCTCGCGGTGGACGACGATGGCCCGGGTATCCCCGCCGAGCGCATCGCGCACGTGCTGCAGCGCGGCGTGCGCGGCGACGAGCGCGTGCAGGGCCACGGCATCGGGCTGTCGATCGTGCAGGACATCGTCCGTGGCTATCGGGGCGAGCTCGAGGTCACGGCGTCCCGGGAGCTTGGCGGGGCGCGCTTCCTCGTGCGGCTGCCGCCGGGGCTGTAGCGCTCAGCCGGCGGCGAACGGCGAAGCGCCGTACAGCCTGCGCAGGTGCATCGCCACCGCCGGCTGTTCGCGTTCCAGCAGCGCCGGGTCGCTGAAGTGGTACTCGCTGCAGACCGCGAAGAATTCCTCCGGCGCCTCGGCCGCGTAGGGATCGAGCACCGTGTGCAGGCCGCGATCCACGCGCGCGGCGAACGCGTCGTATGCCTGCTGGAAGTCCCGCGCCCATTCGCGCTGCCAGGCGCGCGGCAGCGGCGGGGTGCCGTCGAGCAGGCCGTCGAGCGCGTCGAGCTTGTGCACCATCTCGTGCACCGCCACGCAGCAGCCGTCGCGCGGGTTGTCGAGGTCGGCGAGGATGTCGGCCCACGAGAGCACCAGCGGGCCGTATTCCCAGGATTCGCCCGCGAGTTCGTCCTCGCCTTCGTGCATCACCCCGGCGGCATCGACATGGCTGCGGTCGACCCGGAACGCGTCGGGGTACACCAGCAGCTGCGACCAGCCGTGCAGGCCTTCGGCACCGAACTCCAGCAGCGGCAGGCAGGACAGCGCGGCCAGCGTCGTGCGCGCCACCTCGTCGAGCTGAAGGCCGCCGAGCGGGGTGATGGTCTTGTCATGCAGGAAGCGCGCCGCCAGGGTGCGCAGGCGTTCGCTGCGGGGTGCGTCGAGCGCGGCCACCCAGGGCACGCGTTCGAGCACGTCCTGCCAGGTGCGCGGATCGACGTCGGCGGGTGGGCGCCGGAACAGGCGCCTGATCACGCCATGCCTAGCGGAACATCCCCGGCAGGAAGCTGTGCCAGCGCGGCGGCCGCGCCGCGTCGGGATCGGCGCCGCGGGGAGTGACCGGCTTCTCAGCCTCGGGGCGCCGGGTGGCACGCGCGGGATCGACATCGGGCGTGCCGCTGGCCGGGTAATCGGCGCTGCAGCCCGAACCGTCGCCGCCGGCCCCGGCCATGCGGACTTCACGGGCCTCGGCCTGGCAGGCCAGGGACAGCAGGATCATGGCGGTGATGGCGCGGACGGACATGGCGGTTGCCTGTTCGGTGACCGGTGACGGCTCCGCGATCATACATCGACCGGATGCCGCGACGCGGGTGGGCGGAGCCCGGCGCGTTCAGGTGTGATAATCCCGGGATGCCCCCTCCTGAGCCCGCCACCGCGTCGCGTGACGCCGACGCCGTCGAGACGCTGCTGCTGCTGCGCCTGGCCGCAGGGCCGGTGTCCGGCGATACGCTCGCGCGCGAGTCGGGCCTGACCCGGGCGGCGATATGGAAGCGGATCCAGGCGCTGCGATCGGCGGGGATCGCGATCAGCGCGCGCCGCGGCCACGGCTACGTGCTGGACGTGCCGCCGGACCTGCTCGACGCGGACGCCATCGCGGCCGCGTTGCCCCCGCGCGTGCGCGAGCGGGTGCACGGCCCGGAGGTCGCCTGGACCATCGACTCCACCAACAGCGAGCTCATGCGCCGACGCACGCCAGCGCAGGGCGTGGCGGTGCTGCTCGCCGAACGGCAGCTTGGGGGTCGCGGCCGGCTGGGCCGGGAATGGGCCTCGCCGCTGGCGGCGAACCTGTATCTGTCGCTGGCGCGCGCTTTCGAGGGCGGGCTGGCGCGGCTTGGCGGGCTGGGCCTGGTGGCCGGCGTCGCCAGCGCCGAAGCGTTGCACGCGCTCGGCTACGGCATGGTGCGCCTCAAGTGGCCGAACGACCTGGTGGTCCCCGACCGCGACGGCACCGTGTTGCGCAAGCTCGGTGGCCTGCTGGTCGAGGGCGGCGGCGAGCACGGCGGGCCGGTGCGGGCGGTGCTCGGACTGGGGTTGAACGTGCGCATGCCCGCTTCGGCGGCGGCCGCGATCGACCAGCCGTGGTGCGACCTGGAGGCGCTGGCGCATCCCGGCCGGCCTTCGCGCAGCGCGCTTGCCGCGGCCCTGGTCGCGCACCTGGTGCCGGCACTGGACCAGTTCGACCGCGAAGGCCTGGCACCGTTCCTGCCGCGACACGCGACTCTGGATGCGCTGGCCGGGCGCGAAGTGGACGTGCGCGTGGGCGGCGTCCTGTACGCCGGCACCGCGCTCGGGCTTGCCGCCGACGGCGCGCTGCGGGTGGATGTCGGCGGCACCGAGCGCCACGTCCACGCCGGTGAAGCCGGGCTGCGCACGCGGCTGGCGGCGCCGTGAGCGACTGGCTGTTCGATCTCGGCAACACCCGGCTCAAGCGCGCGCCGCTGGACCCGGCCGGTGCCGGCCCGGTGGCCGCCTTCGCCCACGACGGCGTGACGCTGGATCCGGCGTGGTCGTCGGCGCTGCCCTCGCGGATCGATGTCGCCTGGCTGGCAAGCGTGGGGTCGGCGGCGCTGCGCGCGGCGCTGCTGCAGGTGCTGGTGCCGCGCGCCGCGCGCGTGGTCGAAGTCCGCGTCGAACGCGAGATGGGCGGCGTGCGGATCGCCTACGCGGAGCCTGCGCGGCTTGGCGTCGACCGTGCGCTGGCGCTGGTGGGCGCCCGCGGGCGCGACCCGGGTTGGACACTGGTGGTGGGCGTCGGCACCGCGCTCACCGTCGACCTGCTGGACGCCGACGGCCGGCACCACGGTGGCAGCATCGCGCCCTCGCCGACGCTGATGCGCGAAGCGCTGCATGCGCGCGCGCCGCAGCTGCCGGCGAGTGGCGGCGACGCCATGGTCTTCGCCACGGATACCGCCGATGCGCTTGCCGCCGGCTGCCTGGGCGCGGCGCTGGGGCTGGTCGAGCGCAGCCGCCGCGAAGCCCACGCGCGCGCGGGCGCGGCGGTCGGCGTGCTGCTGCACGGCGGTGGCGCCGGTGACCTGCTGCCGCACGTGGAGGGCGCGCGGTACGCGCCTTCGCTGGTCATCGACGGCCTCGCGCGACTGGCGCGGCAGCCGGCGGGCGCGGGCTAGAATCCGGGCATGTCACTGCGCGCGCTGCTCGTCCTGCTGTTCATGCTCAACTTCGGCGTCGCCACCTGGTGGCTGCTGCGCCCGGGGCCGGCGGCACCGGCGCCGTGGGCCCAGCCCGACGGAGTGCCGCGCCTGCAGCTGCTGGGTGAGCCCCGGGACGCGCAGGCACGGGCCCGGGACGGTGGTGCGCCGGGCGTCGCGGACGCCGACGCCGGCGGCGCTGCCTCCGCGGCGCAGGATGCTCCGGATGGACAGGGCACGGCACCACGCACGGCAGCGGTGGATGCCGCCGGCCCGGACGGCGAACCGGTGGCGGCCGCAACGTTGCCGGTCGACACCGGCGGCACCGAAGCCGCGCAGGCCCCGCCGGCGCTCCGCTGCATGAGCTTCGGACCATTCACCGGCGCCGCCCCCGTCGCGGCCGCGCGGACCGTGCTGCAGCCGCTGGGCGCCGCGCGGATGCAGGTCCGCGACGTGGTCGCGGCGCCGCGCGGCTGGAGCGTGGCAATGGCGCCGCAGGCCGACCGCGCCGCGGCCGACGCGCTGGCGGCGAAGATCAGGCAGGCGGGCTTCGACGACCTGCTGGTCGTGCCTTCGGGCGACAACGCCAACGGCATCGCGCTCGGGCGCTACGCGGGCGAACCGGCGGCCCGCCGCCGCGAGACCGCCCTGCGCGCCGCAGGCTTCCCCGCGCTGGCGCAGCCGCTGGGCGAGGCCAGCGTGAGCCATTGGCTGGACGTGGCCGCGGGCCCCGGCTTCGATGCCGCCGCCGCGCGGCTCGCTGCGCAGGCACCGCAGCTTCGCGACATCGATTGCGCACCGTTCACGACTGCCGCCGCGGCGCGCTAGGGCGCGCTAGGGCGCGCTAGGGCGCGCTAGGGCGCGCTAGAATGCGCGCGCCCCACGGGGCGCATCGTGCCGGCATAGCTCAGCTGGTAGAGCAACCGCCTTGTAAGCGGTAGGTCGTCCGTTCGATTCGGACTGCCGGCACCACGATGCGCAGGCCGGTGCAGGGCGACGCCGAGCCACGGCGCAATGCCCGCGCGCGGGCGTGGCACGCGTTCTGGACCTCCCGCCCTCGCTGCAGGATCATGGCGCGTCCTGCCCTGCCCGCTGGAGGCCTCCATGTCATTGAAATTGCAGCCCGTATCCGTGTTCGGCGTCCCCACCGACGTCGGTGCGGGGCGACGCGGCGCGTCCATGGGGCCCGAGGCGTTGCGCGTCGCCGGGCTGGTCGAAGCGCTGGTCGCGCGCGGCATCGACGCGATCGATCGCGGCGACGCCCAGGGGCCGCGCAATCCCTGGCAGGCGCCTGTGGACGGCTATCGCCACCTCGACGAAGTGGTCGCCTGGAACCGGGCGGTGATGGAGATGTCGGGTGCCGAGCTCGCGGCCGGCCGGATGCCGGTGATGCTGGGTGGCGACCATTGCCTGGCGATGGGCTCGATCACCGCCGTCGCGCGCCACTGCCGTGCCCAGGGCAAGCGCCTGCGCGTGCTGTGGCTCGACGCCCACGCCGACTTCAACACCTCGTCGATCACGCCGTCGGGTAACGTCCACGGCATGCCCGTCGCCTGCCTGTGCGGACTCGGCCCGGACGCGCTCGTGAACCTCGGCGGACAGGGGCCGATGATTTCGCCGACCGACGTGCGCCAGATCGGCATCCGCTCGGTCGACCTGGAGGAAAAGCGCCTGGTCCGCGAGCACGGCCTGGACATCTACGACATGCGCTACATCGACGAAGTAGGCATGAAGCAGGTGATGGAGGACGCGCTGGCGGACATGGGCGACGACACCCACCTCCACGTCAGCTTCGACGTCGACGTGCTCGATCCGACCATCGCGCCCGGCACCGGCACCCGCGTGCCGGGAGGCCTCGACTACCGCGAGGCGCAGCTGATGATGGAAATGATCGCCGACGCCGGCGGGGCCGACTCGCTGGACGTGGTCGAGGTCAACCCGGCGCTGGACGTCCGCAACCGGACCGCGCGCCTGGCGGTGGACCTGGTGGAAAGCCTGTTCGGAAAATCCACGCTCATGCGTGACTGAGCACGGTGGATGAATGGGACGCGACCACGCTGACGCGCGACCCGGCCACCTCAACGCGGAATTCACCCGCACCTGCGTTTCATGGCGGCAACGGGGCATCGCCGCCCCGTGGATCGTCCATCAACGGAGAGTTCCCATGAAGCGCATTGCAATCCTCTTGTTTGTCTCGCTGTTTTCCGCCGGCATGCTTTCCGCCTGCAACACGGTTGCCGGTGCTGGCAAGGACGTGCAGAAGGTGGGCGAGCAGGTCGAAGACGCGGCCGATGACACCGGTGCCACCGATCCCCGCTGACGCCCGCTGAATGGCCAGTCATCGAGGTGACGGCCCGTCAACAAAACCTTGACCCTGCCCACATGTGCAGGCCCGCATGATGGCCCCGGATCCACCGCAAGCGCGGTGACCTTCCCCCATCAACGAGGTGACGCATATGAACAAGGACATCATTTCCGGCAAGTGGACCCAGATCAAGGGTCAGGCGCAGGCGCGGTGGGGCGATCTCACCGACGATGTGTTCGATGTCGCCGAAGGCAATGGCGAGTACCTGGCGGGCAAGCTCCAGGAACAGTATGGCTGGGAGCGTGACCGCGCCGAGCGCGAGGTGCGGGATTTCGAGAAGGGCCTGGGCTGACCGGGCAGGCAAGTCGCCATGTAACATCAGGCGGGCCGGTTTTCCGGCCCGTTTTCTTTGCCCGGAGCCGGGCGGCCGCGGCGGGAAGGCGTGCGACGCGCGAGCCGCGTCGGGCCACTGGACTAGAATGGGATTTTTTCCGACTCCGGTCCCTGAATGAGCCTGCGCGTCCTCACCGGCATCAAGCCCACCGGCATCCCGCACCTGGGCAACTACGTCGGGGCCATCCGCCCCGCGGTGGTCGCCAGCGTGGCTCCCGATGTCGAGAGCTTTTTCTTCCTCGCCGACTACCACGCCCTGATCAGCACCCAGGATCCGCTGCGGGTGCAGCGTTCGACGCTGGAGATCGCGGCCAGCTGGATAGCCTGCGGACTTGATCCGGAGCGCGTGGCGTTCTATCGCCAGTCGGACATCCCCGAGACCACCGAGCTGACCTGGTTGCTCACCTGCGTGGCGGGCAAGGGGCTGCTCAATCGCGCCCATGCCTACAAGGCCGCGGTCGACCGCAACCGCGCCGAAGGCAGCGACGACGATGCCGGCGTCACCGCGGGGCTGTACATGTACCCGGTGCTCATGGCCGCGGACATCCTGCTGTTCAACGCGCACAAGGTGCCGGTGGGCCGCGACCAGGTGCAGCACATCGAAATGGCGCGCGACTTCGCGCAGCGCTTCAACCATCTCTACGGCCCGCACTTCACCCTGCCCGAAGCGGCGGTGGAGGAGCAGGTCGCGACCCTGCCGGGCCTCGACGGCCGGAAGATGTCGAAGAGCTACGACAACGTCATCCCGCTGTTCGCTCCGCGCGAACAGCTGCGCAAGCTGGTGCTCTCGATCGTGACCGACTCGCGTGCGCCGGGCGAGCCGAAGGACACCGCGGGTTCGGCCGTGTTCCAGCTTTACCAGGCCTTCGCCGGGGCCGACGACACCGGGGCGATGCGCCGTGCGTTCGCCGATGGCATCGCCTGGGGCGACGCCAAGGAGCAGCTGGTCGAGCGCATCGATACCGAGCTTGCGCCGATGCGCGAGCGCTACGAAGCCCTGGTAGCCGACCCCGCGGGCATCGAACGCATGCTGCGCCTGGGCGGCGAGCGCCTGCGCGACGAGCGCGCACGGCCGCTGCTGGCGCGGCTGCGTGACGCGGTCGGGCTGCGCGACCTGGGCGCGGGCGGCGGCGGCATCGCGACGCCTTCGCCTGCGGCTGAAGGCGCGGCCAGGCCGGCCCCACCCGTGTTCAAGCAGTACCGCGAAGCCGATGGCCGCTTCCACTTCAAGCTCGTCGACGGCGAACGCCTGCTGCTGCAGGGCGCCGGCTTCGAGTCGCCGCGCGACTGTGGTCGCGTTGTGGCGGCGCTGAAGTCCGGAACCGCGGCCCATCGCATCGACGCCGACGGGCAGGTGCTGCTCGACGGCGCGATCGTGGGCGCGCTGGGCGAGGGCGTGGACGCCGCCGCGCTGGTGCAGGCCCTGGCGCGCATCGGGGAAGGCGACGAATGAACCCGCTGGTCGAAGTGAACCTCACCCTGATCCTGTTCCTGCCCTGGTTCCTGATCCTGGCCACCCTGTTCTGGATCTATCCGCGCCAGCCGCGGGGCGTCATGCGGCGGCTGTACGACGTGGTCGCGCTCCTGGCGGCGCTGGCGGTGTTCGTGGCCAGCCTGTACTGGTCGCACCAGGTCGCGGACCCGGACCACGGCCGCATGTGGCGGCAGATCCTCGCGACCGCGCTCGGCTACGGGGTGTTCCTGGCGGCCATGCTGTTCGCGGTGGTGCTGCGGATGCTGCTGTTCCGCCGGCGCTGAGCGGCTTGGACCAAAGTCGTATCGGCGCGGCCGGCGCGCTCCCCCAGGCTCGGGGCTGACGTTCACAGCGAGGGCAAGGCGTGGGATCTGGCGACGGCATCACCATCATCGACACCGGCTTCGGCGAGCGGCCCGACTTCTGCGCCGCTTACCTGGTTGTGGAGGCCGGGCGCGCGGCGCTGATCGACTGCGGGACCCTGCACAGCGTGCCGCGCATGCTCGCGGCGCTGGACGCCGCCGGGGTGGCGCGCGATGCCGTCGACTATCTCATCGCCACGCATGTCCACCTCGACCATGCCGGTGGCGCCGGCGCGCTGCTGCGCGACCTGCCCTCGGCCACGCTGGTCGTGCATCCCCGTGGCGCGCCGCACCTGGTCGATCCGCAAAAGCTCGTCGCCAGCGCACGCCAGGTGTACGGCGACGCGCTGTTCGAGCGCGCCTACGGCGGCCTGGTGCCGGCGGCCGCCGGGCGCGTGCTCGAAGCCGCGGACGGGCAGGTGCTCGACCTTGCCGGTCGGCCGCTGCGGCTGGCGCACACGCCGGGCCATGCGCTCCACCACCTTTCGGTCTGGGACGAACGCACGCGCGCCTGGTTCACCGGCGACGCCTTCGGTATCTCGTACCGGGAGCTCGATGTCGGCGGCCGGCCCTTCGCGATCCCGACCACCTCGCCGGTGCAGTTCGATCCGGTGCAGATGAAGGACTCCATCCGGCGCCTGCTTTCCGTGGAGCCGGACACCTGTTATGTCACCCACTTCGGCGGTGTGCGCGACGTGCAGCGCGTCGCCCTGCGGCTGATCGAACAGGTCGACGCGATGGTGGCGCTGGCGCAGTTCCTCGGCGATGCGCCCGACGGCCACGAGGCGCTGAAGCAGGCGCTGGCGAAGCTTTACGTCGACCGCGCGCGCATCCATGGCGTGGCGGAGCCCGAACGCGTCGTGCCGGACCTGCTGGAACTGGACATCGAACTCAACGCGCAGGGACTCCGTGCCTGGCTGCAGCGCGAGCGGAAGATGCAACGGCGCGGTTGAGGGCGCTTCGGCCACGCGCGTGCGACGCGGCTCGTCCGCTCATGACCAGCGATTGGGCTCGCCGCGCGCCGCGGGATCGTCCATCGGCACGACGCAGAAGCGCTGGCCGTCGGGCGCCTGCATCACCCACCAGCGATTGACGAAGGCGACGCGGGTGGCGCCCAGCGCCTCCAGTCGCGCGACCTCGGCGTCGATGTCGTCGGTTTCGATGTCCAGGTGCACGCGCGAGGGGTGCTCCACGTGCTGGACTTCGACGTGCAGGTTTCCGGGGGCGTCGCCGAGCGCGGAATAGCGGCCGCTGCCGCCGGCGTCCGGGTCGGTGATGGGCAGGCCCAGGGCCTGGCTCCAGAACGTGGCCGGGGCGGCGAGGTCGTCGCCCCGCGAATCGATGATGAAGCCAGCCAGCCGGCTGCGATGCGCCATGTCGGTGCTCCGGGCGGGAGCGTCCGATCCTCCGCCCGGTGCGAGGCGGCGGCAAGTGCCGCCGCGACGGACTCAGTTCGCCAGCGCCATGTCGTCCAGCAGCGCCTTGAGGAAGCGCGCGGCTTCGCCGCCGGTCGCGGCGCGGTGGTCGAAGGTCAGCGAGATCGGCATCCGGCGGTGCACCTCGATGCCGCCGATCACGGCCACCACGTCCTGGCTCAGCTTGCCGGCGCCGACGATGGCCACGCACGGCGGCACCACCACCGGAGTGGCGTAGCGGCCGGCGAACATGCCGAAGTTCGACAGGCTGATGGTGTAGCCGGAGAGCTCGCTGGCCGGGATGCTGCGGTCCTCGACCTGGGCACGCAGGCGCTGGATGCCGGCGCGCACGCCGGCGGCGTCGAGCACGTCGGCGTTGCGAAGCGCGGGCACGAACAGGCCGTCGTCGGTGTCCACGGCGATGCCGATGTCGACCTGCGGATGCATGGTGCGGGTGAGGCTGTCACCGTCGAACCAGGCGTTGAGCGCGGGCACGGCCTTGGCCGCGGTGCAGATCGCGCGGATCAGGCGCGCGGTGATGTCCTGCTTGCCGGCCCAGGCGTGCAGGTCGGCATCGTCCACCAGGGTGGTCGGCACGACCTGCGCGTGTGCGGCGGCCATGACGCGCGCCATGTTGCGGCGCACGCCCTTGAGCTGCTCGGGCTGGCCGCTGGCGATCACGCCCGGCGGCTGGGTGCGCATGGGCTTGCCGGATGCCGACAGCGCGGTGCGGTCGGAAGCGGCGCGGCCTGCTGTCGACCCCACACCAGTACCTGATCCCGTGGGCGCGGCCATGGCCGCGATCGGCGCCGTGGCATTCGCGGCTGCAGCGGCTGCCACAGGAGCGCGACCGCCGGCGCCCATGGGCGCACTGCCGTCTGCGGCGGCGCGCTTCACGTCGGCCATGGTCACGGTGCCGTCGCTACCGGTGCCACTGACGCGGCTGATATCGACCTTGAGCTTGCGCGCCTGCGCGCGCACGGCGGGCATGGCGCGCACGCCGCCCACGGCCACGGCCTGTTCGCTGCGCACCGCGTCCGACGACTGCATGGCGCCGACCACGGTGCCGCTGTCGCTGCGCTCGCCGCCGGTCTCGCCCTTGGGCGCGGGCTCGCCGGCGTCGCTGATCGCGCCGCCCTCGTCGGAGGCCACGACCTTGTCGTCCGGCGCCGGGTCCTGGCTGCCCACGCCGTGCCCGCCACCGCCGTGGTGGTGGCCGGTGTCCTGGCCCTCCGCGCGCTGCGGCAGGCTGGGATCGATCTCGAACTCGGCCAGCATCGCACCGGTGATGACCACGTCGCCGGCGGCGCCGGCGAGCCTGAGGACCTTGCCCGAAACCGGCGAAGGCACGTCGACCACGGCCTTGGCGGTCTCCATCGACACCAGGTTCTCGTCCAGGCGGATGATGTCGCCCTCCTTGATGAACCACTCGACGATGGTTGCGTCGGGCAGGCCTTCGCCGAGGTCGGGGAGGTAGAAGGTCTTCTTGTCGGCCATGGTGTCCTCGGGGAATCTGGTGCTCCGGCAGGAGCGGTTGCGTTCGGTTCGCCGGCCCGGTGCCGCGGGGACGACGCTGTTGTCGTGTCGCCTGCTGCGTGGCGCAGCGGTCCGGCAGGGCGGGCGGATCGGCGGAGCCGCGAGGCGGCCCCGCCGCGCGTGCTCAGCCGGCGGCCATCGCCCGCTTTGCCGCGGCGACGATCTTCTCGACGCTTGGCAGGTACTTCATTTCAAGGCGGAACAGCGGGATGTGCGTGTCGTAGCCGGTGACGCGCTCGACCGGCGCCAGCAGGTCGTACATGCACTCTTCGGCCAGGCGCGCGGCGATCTCGCCGCCGAAGCCGGCGGTCTTGGGTGCCTCGTGCACGATCACGCAGCGGCCGGTCTTCGCCACCGACTCGGCGATGGTGTCGAAGTCCAGCGGCGTCAGCGTGGCGACGTCGATGACTTCGGCGCTGATGCCGTCCTTCGCCAGCGCGTCGGCGGCCTCCAGCGTCTCCTTCACCTGCGCGCCCCAGGTCACGAGCGTGATGTCGGTGCCGTCGCGCAGCACGAAGCACACGTCCAGCGGCAGCGCCTCGCCGTCGTCGGGCACGACTTCCTTGTACTGGCGGTAGATGCGCTTGGGTTCCATGAAAATGACCGGATCCGGCTCGCGGATCGCGGCCAGCAGCAGGCCGTAGGCGCGCGCCGGCGACGAGGGCAGGACCACGCGCAGGCCGGGGACGTTGGTGAACAGCGCCTCGTTGGCCTCGGAGTGGTGCTCCGGCGCGCGGATGCCGCCGCCCCACGGCACGCGCAGCACCATCGGGCAGGTCAGCCGCCCACGGGTGCGGTAGCGGAAGCGCGCCGCGTGGCAGATGATGTGGTCGAGCATCGGATAGACGAAGCCGTCGAACTGGGCCTCGGCCACCGGCTTCATGCCCTGCGCGGCCATGCCGACGGTCAGGCCGGCGATGGTGGTTTCGTCGAGCGGGGTGTCGATCACGCGCAGGTCGCCGAACTCGGCGTGCAGGCCGGCAGTGGCGCGGAACACGCCGCCGTTGACGCCCACGTCCTCGCCCAGCACCACGACCGACTCGTCGTTGCGCATCTCGTAGGCCAGCGCCTGGGTCACCGCTTCGATCAGGGTGATGGCGGCCGGCGCCGCATCCTTCGCCACGGCGCTCACGAGCGCTTCTCCAGGGCGATGGCGGCCGCGCGCTGCTCGAGCAGGTCGGCCGGCGGATCGGCATACAGATAGTCGAACATCGCTTCCACGGGCTGCACCTTGCACTCCAGGTAGGCGTTGATTTCCACGTCGACCATGCGGCCGCACTCCTCGATCCAGGCCGTTTCCTGCGCCTCGTCCCACACGCCCTGGGCGGTGAGCCAGGTGCGCAGGCGGGTCATCGGGTCGCGGGTCCAGCCGTCCTTGACCTCGGCCTCGTCGCGGTAGCGGCGGGCGTCGTCGGCGGTGGTGTGGTCGTGCAGGCGGTAGGTCATGAATTCGATCACGCTGCCGCCGCCGCCCGAGCGCGCGCGCTCCATGGCGCGGCGCATGCCCTCGAGCACTGCGAACAGGTCGTTGCCGTCCACCTGCAGGCAGTGCAGGCCGCCGGCCAGCCCCTTCTGGGCCAGCGTCTTCGCGCCGGTCTGCGACTTGCGCGGCACCGAAATCGCCCAGCCGTTGTTGATGATGCACTGGATGAAGGGCAGCTCGAACGCGCCGGCGGAGTTGATCGCCGCGTAGGTGTCGGTCTTGGACGAGCCGCCGTCGCCGCAGCAGGTCACGGCCACGCGGTCTTCGCCGCGGAGCTTGAACGACAGCGCCGCACCGGCGGCGTGCAGGCACTGGGTGGCGATCGGCACGCACCACGGGAAATCGTGCTTCGGGCCCGAGAAGTCGTTGCCCCGCTCGTCGCCACCCCAGTACATCAGGACGTCGCGGGGCTTCACGCCGCGCATGAACTGCGCGCCGTATTCACGGTAGCTGGGTGCGAACACGTCCTCGGGGCGCATCGCGGCGCCGATGCCGATGTGCGTGGCTTCGTGGCCCAGGCAGGCGGCGTAGGTGCCGAGCTTGCCGGTGCGCTGCAGCGCGATGGCCTTGGTGTCGAAGGTGCGCACCATCAGCATCTGCTTGAACAGCGGCAGGATGTCCGCCGCCGGAAGGGCTTCCGGAGGCAGGTCGGCCACCAGGGTGCCATCCGGGCCAAGATACTGGAGGTATTCGATTTCAAAGGTCGCGGCAACGCTCATACGGGCACGTGCTCGGTCATCCACGGGAGCCGGACATGATACCCGGAGCGGGTTTTTCTTCCGTTGCGCGGTGCGGCAAGGCCTTCCTTGGCGTAGCCGGTGCCCGCGGCGGCGCGCTGTGGCGCCGCCCGGGCCCTTGACGGTCAGTTGCCGCGGACGGTGCGGATGCGGGCACGCGCGGCGTTGTTGCCGGTGTCCGGGTCCTGGACGTCCGACTCCACCTGCACGGTGACGTCGTAGATCGGCGGAGTCAGGCGACCGCCGGTTCCGGTCATGAACGCGAAGTGGCGGACCTGGCCGGCCTCGATCGTCCCCTCCAGCACGCAGAGGGCACGGAACGGGTTGGCCGACTCGGTGACGCAATCGAGCGCGCTGCCGACATGGACCAGATTCTCGCGAACGCCGGTCGACAAGCGCACGACCACGTCTTCCACGGTCGCCGCACCCTCGTTGCGCACGCTGATCGCGTGGCTTCCCCAGGCACCGCGGACGATCCGCTCGGCCGCCACCATCGTCACCGCCAGGTCGGCCTGTGCATCGACGGCGATCGTGGCGCTGTCGCTGTCGTTGGCCGCCTCGGGATCTTCGGTCTGCGAGGTTGCCGCGGCCGTCAGCGTGGCCGTGTGGCCCGCGAGGTGCGCGGGGGCCGTCGCACGGAGCGTGAACGCGGCCGTGGCGGACGCTGCCAGGGTGTCGGCGGTACATGCGGAGGTGGTCAGGCCAGCCTCGGCCGTCGTCGCATCGCAGGTCCAGCCGGCAGGCGCCTCGACCGTCAGCGTCGGCAACAATGTGCCCACCGAGAAGCCTACTCCCGGGAACCCGGCTGCGTCGGGGCCTTCATTCCGGGCGTGCACCACCCAGCTCATCGTCCCGCCCACCTGCACGGCGGACTGGGGCGTGCTCACCACGGCCTGCATGTCGGCGAACTGGATGGCGTTCATGCGCAGCATCAGCACCGACGGGTCGTGGTCGGACAGGCGCGCGGCGCTGTCGGGGTCGTTGCGCGCGGTTTCCGGGAAGTCGGCGTTGAGCCGGGCGTGGCTGATGGTCCACGAGTTGAACAGCGGCGAGGCCAGCAGCCTCTGGTTCACAAGGATGTGGTCGAGCGACTGTGCGTTGTTCTCGAACACGAACGAGTATCGCTGCGACGGATCCAGGGCATGTGTCGCGTTCACGTAGCCGGGCTCGACGAGGTTGGCCCCGTCGTGCTCGACCGCCGTGGCCTCGTCGGGCGAAGCCATGCCGGTCAGGGCGCCCATCACGTCGACGTAGCCATCGTTGAACTCGAACGCGTTGAAGTCACCGAGCACCACGACCCTGCGGTCGAGCAGCGGGCTCTGCAGCTCCTGCAGCAGGTTTGCGAGGAATCCGGCCTGGATCTGGCGCTTCTGCCGCACGCGGTCACCGTTGGTGCCGGTACCCAGCGGGGTTTCGTCATTGATGCCGCTGAGCGAACGCTGGTGCACGGTCACCACGGTGATGGGAAACGCGCGGCCGTCGGCGAAGTTCACCACCGCGTGGAGGACCAGCGGCGGACGGTCGTTGATGCGCGAGGTCGAGCCGTCGCCGGCATAGGTCCAGGTATCGGTCGCGCCGACCTGCTCCAGCGCCACCACCTGCACCCGCTGGAGGCCCGCGGCGATCTCGCCGGACTTCACCAGGAAGCCAACGTCGATGCCGCCGACGTCGTTGCCTTCCTCGAGGTAGGCGACGTAGCCGGGATCGGGCTCGCCGAGCGCCACCGCATCGGCATTGATCCTGTCGGCCAGGGCCTGCAGCGTGGGCAGGTTCTCGACTTCGCTCACGCCGATCACGTCGGGCGAATGCATGTAGGCGCGGATGCCGAGCGAGGCCTTGTTGAGCCGGGCCGCGAACGCGTCGGCGGTGAGCACCGGTTCGCTGATGGCCGGATCGTTCACCGTGTCGAAGAAGCGCTGCAGGTTGTAGGTGGCGAAGGTGGCGTGGTCCTCGCTGGGCACCACCGCGCCGCGCGGCTGGTCGAGGCCGTCGCAGGCGGTCGCCAGGGGGCCTTCGGGATAGATGGTGTAGCGGCGGAAGGTGTAGTCCAGCGGACCGGTCAGCGTACCGTCGACGATCCGGCAGCCGGCGGCCAGGTCCGCCTGCGGCGCGCCGATGGCGTCGCTGTCCACCGCGATGACCTCGGGGTTGAAGTCCCAGCGCGGGATGGCGGTGGCCGTGGTGCCGCTCGGATCCGGGTCGGGCACCTGGATGCCGGCCTCGCGCAGCGGGCGCGGTACGCCGGTGACCACCACCGCGAACTGGCCGTTGCCGGTCGACGTGGCATTGGCTTCGCTGGTGTTGCCGCGGGTGGGCGCGACCACGGTGGCGCTCGCGATGCTGACGCGCATGCCTTCGAAGGCCTCGAGCTGGCCGAGCCCGCCCTCGGGCAGCACGCTGTCCGCCGCCAGCACCATCGGCGCCGGCAGCGCATGGCCGGTGCCGAGCTGGGTGACGGTGGCGAAAGTCAGCTCGGTCATCGGCAGCTGGTAGGGATCGGCGGCGGGAATGTATTCCTCCACCGTGGCCTGCACGCGCACGCGGTGGCCAATCGAGGCCGCCGCGGGCGGGGCCCCCGCGGTGAACACGAAGATGCCCTCGGACGTGGCGTCGTCGCCGTCGTCCTGGCCGTCGGCGGTCTGCATGAAAAAGCCGTTGTTCTTGCGCGCGGTGACGATGCCCTCGGTCACCACCGACTGGCCCGCGAGCGGCGAGCTCGCGCCCGCGCCCTGGATGGCGGCGATCGGCACGATCGTGAAGTCGTCGTTGACGATGGTGCCGGTGCCAACGAGGGTGCCGTCCGCCGCGCCGGAGATGTTCGACAGCGCCAGGCCGAAGGTTTCGTCGGCCTCGGCCACGGTGTCACCGACCACGGTGACCGAGAGCGAGATCGAGGTGTCGCCTTCGGCGATGGTGGCCGTGCCGCTCTTGGCGACGTAGTCCTCGCCGGCCAGCGCGGTGCCGTTGGCGGTCGCATAGTCGAAGCTGGCGCCGCCGGGACCGGCGGGCCGGCTCAGGCCGACCTGGAAGAACATCTCGGTGGTGCCCGAATCGCCCTCGGCCACGCTGCCGTTGCCGAGGTTGATCACCGGGACGGCGCCGCCGCCGCCGGCAACCACGCTGATGTCGTCGATGCCGATCCATTCGTCGTTGCCGGCGGCGTTCGTGGTCATGATCCGCAGCTCAACCAGCGCCTGGTTGTCGGCGTCGGCGGGCAGGTTCACCGACACCGGCGTGTCGCGCGTGCCGCCGGGGCTGCTGGCGTCGGCGACGTAGGCCTCGGGCACGTTGCTGAAGTCGCCGATGCCGCCGACGCGGTAGTGCAGGGCGACCTGCTGGGCGGCGTCGTCGGCCGAGGCATCGACGTCGCGCAGGCGGTAGGACACCTGGATGCCGCTCGCGCCGCGGGTGTCGAGGTGGATCCGGAGATAGGGCGCGTCAGCCGAACCACTGCCCTGCAGCCCCACCACCGGATCGGCAATGTGGAACTCGGCCACGCCGCCGTTGCTGATGCTGGTACTGGTCTGGTTGGCGATCACGTCGACGACGCCGGCGGCATCGGCGCCGAGCACCGTCTGCGGGTCGACCCCGTTGGCCGAAGTCAGGTCGCCGCCGAGGTAACCGAGGATGCCCGGCACGTTCGACCAGTCGTCATTGGCGGTGACCAGGCCGGTATCGGTCCAGTCCTGCGCGAACGGCAGCGCCTGCGGCGTGGAATCGGCCTGCGCGGCGCCGATGGCCGCGGACAGGGCAAGGGCGAGCGCCAGGCGGCGCGGAGTCGGTTGCATGGTGTGGTTCCCCTGGAAGATGTCTGGTGCGGCCCCCGCCGCAGCCCAGCGATTCTGCACCAGCCGGGCGGCAGTTGTGTGACGCACCCGGGCTCGGCCATCCCCCGCCATGGGACGGGCCTGAGCTACCCTTTGCGCATGAGCATCGAACACAACGAACGCGCGCTTGAGGCCGGCATCCACACCGAGCTTTCCGGCCGCATGACCTACGGCGGCTACCTGCGTCTGGACCGGCTGCTGTCGGCGCAGCAGCCGGTGACCGACCCGCCGCACCACGACGAGATGCTGTTCATCATCCAGCACCAGGTCTCGGAGCTTTGGTTGAAGCTGCTGGTCCACGAGCTGCAGGCGGCGGTCGGCCACCTGCGGGCAGGCCGGCTCGATCCGTGCCAGAAGATCTTCGCGCGCTGCAAGGCCGTGCTGCGCCAGCTGACCGCGATGTGGTCGGTGCTGGAAACGCTCACGCCCTCCGAATACGCCGAGTTCCGCGACCTGCTGGGGCCGTCCTCGGGATTCCAGTCGGCCCAGTACCGCACGGTGGAATTCCTGCTCGGCAACAAGAACGCCGGCATGCTCAAGGTCTTCGCCCATGACCCGGCGGCCGAGGCGATGCTGCGCGGCGCGCTCGAGGCACCCAGCCTGTATGACGAAGCCCTGCGCCACCTTGCGCGCACCGGCCATGCGGTGCCCGCGCGCCACCTGGAACGCGACTGGACCCGGCCGCACGTGATGGACGAAGAGCTGATGCCGGTCTTCGAGCGCATCTACCGGGACACCGCATCGCACTGGGAGGCCTACCACCTCTGCGAGGACCTGGTGGACCTGGAAACCGAGTTCCAGCTCTGGCGCTTCCGCCACATGCGCACGGTGATGCGGATCATCGGCTTCAAGCGCGGCACCGGCGGCTCCAGCGGCGTGGGCTTCCTGAAGCAGGCGCTGGACCTGACCTTCTTCCCGGAGCTGTTCGAGGTGCGCACGCGCATCGGCGGCGCGCCCGACAGCGCCTACTGAGCGGCTGATGGAGGCCAGCGCCGGACTCCCCGCCTGGGCCACGCCGCTGGCCTGGGCGCTGGCGCTGGCGGTGCTGGCGGCGTGCGCGCGCCGCAGCGTGCTGGAGCGCGTCCGCGCCGGCGGCGAAGCGCGCCGCGTGTTGCTGGCGGCCACGCTGGCCGCGATGGCGCTGCGCTGGTTCAACACCGCGGCGCTGCAGGGCGTGGTGCTGCATTTCCTCGGCGCCACCGTGCTCGCGCTGATGTTCGGCGGCCGGGTCGCATGCTGGATCATGGCCCTGGCAAGCCTGGCGGGGGTCGTACTCGGCGCAGGCTGGCAGTCCAGCTGGCCCGCCGATTTCCTGCTGTCCGGCGCGTTGCCGGTGGCCGTGACCCTGGCGGTCGGCGTCGCGGCAGCGCGCTGGGTGCCGGCGAACATCTTCACCTACGTCATGGTCAACGCGTTCGGCGCGGGCGCGCTGGCGATGGCGGCCTCGTCGATGCTGAAGGCCGCGATCGCGGCGGCGCTCGGCGTGCCGGAAGCATCCTTCGGCGGCGCAGCGGCGGCCTACCTGGTGGCGACGCCGCTCTTGATGTTCGGCGAAGCCTTCCTGAGCGGCGGGATCATGGTCCTGCTGGTGGTCTATCGCCCGCAGTGGTGCGCGAGCTTCGACGACCGCCTCTACCTGGGACCGGGGCGGCCGATGTAGGCGGGAGCCTGCCGTCGGTCCGCCTGCTAGGATCCGCCACTGATTCCAAGGGGGACTCCCGCATGAACCAGCCAGCACCGGAGCGCGCCGATGCGTCGCGCGGCGTCGTTTCGCGCGCCCTCGACGCCATCGAGCGCGTCGGCAACCGGCTTCCGGATCCGGCGATCCTGTTCCTGATCCTGATGCTGGCGACCTGGGCGATCTCGGCGCTGCTTTCCGGCGTCAGCTTCAGCGAGATCGATCCGCGCAGCGGCGATCCGGTGGTGATCCGGAACCTGCTCTCCGGGGCCAGCCTGACCGCGTTCATGGCCACGATGGTGTCGACCTTCGTGAACTTCGCGCCGCTGGGCGTGGTGCTGGTGGCCATGCTGGGCCTGGGCGTGGCCGAGCACACCGGTTTCATCAATGCGGTGCTGCGCGCGATCCTCGGCGTGACCCCGAAGATGCTGCTGACGCCCGCGCTGATCGGCGTGGGCATCCTCAGCCACGTCGCGGTGGATGCGGGCTACGTGCTGGTGATCCCGCTCGGCGCGGTGATCTTCTATGCGGCCGGGCGCCATCCTTTGGCCGGCATCGCGGCGGCCTTCGCAGGCGTGTCGGGCGGCTTCTCCGCGACGTTCTTCGTGCCGTCCAGCCTCGACCCGATGCTGGCCGGTCTGACCCAGGAGGCCGCGCGCATCATCGCGCCCGAGGCCCTGGTCAATCCGATGAACAACTACTTCTTCACCACCGCTTCGACCTTCCTGGTGGTGCTGGTCGGCTGGTTCCTGACCGATCGCGTCATCGAGCCGCGCCTGCAGGCCACGGTCGTCGACGGTGACAGCGGTGACATGCCGACCATGGATCCGCTGACGCCCGTCGAGAAGCGCGCCCTATGGAGCGCGCTCGCGGCCATGGGCGTGGCGGTGGTCCTGTTCGTGCTGAGCCTGCTGCCGGCGGGGACGCCGTGGGCCGCGGACCCGGCCACGCTGCCGGCCTCGACCCATCCGTTGCTCGCATTCAGCGCACCGCTGATGCAGTCGATCGTGGCCCTGATCTTCCTGTTCTTCCTGATTCCGGGCGTGGTCTACGGCTACGTGTCGGGAACGGTCGGCAGCCATCGCGACATCGTCCAGGGCATGAGCAAGTCGATGAGCGGCATGGGCTACTACATCGTCATGGCCTTCTTCGCGGCGCAGTTCATCTACGCATTCAGCCAGTCCAACCTTGGCGTGCTGCTGGCGATCAAGGGCGCCAACTCGCTGCAGTCGATGGGCCTGCACATGTCGCTGATGGTGATCGGCATCGTGCTGCTTTCGGGGACGGTGAACCTGCTGATCGGCTCGGCGTCGGCCAAGTGGGCGCTGATCGGCGCGATCATGGTGCCGATGATGATGCAGCTGGGGATCTCGCCCGACCTGACCCAGGCCGCCTACCGCGTCGGCGATTCGAGCACCAACATCATCACGCCGCTGATGCCGTATTTCCCGCTGATCGTGGTGTTCTGCCAGAAGTACGTGAAGTCGGCCGGCGTCGGCACGCTGCTGGCGCTGATGCTGCCGTTTTCGCTCACCCTGCTGGTCACCTGGAGCCTGTTCCTGGTCGGATTCTGGGCGTTGGGCCTGCCGCTGGGCGTGGGCTCGAGCTACGGCTACCCGGGCTGACAACATCTGCGGCACGGGCCCCGCACTTCCCCTTGGCGGCGGCATCACGCTAAGTTAACCGGTCGGCCAGCGCGCCGGACCCAATCAGCCAGGAGTAGCGAGTGACCCCGAATCCCTACGCAGCCGAGGAAAAGAAGACCATCCTCGGCCATCCGCGCGGCCTGTTCGTGCTGTTCTTCGCCGAGATGTGGGAGCGCTTCTCCTACTACGGCATGCGCGCGCTGCTGATCTTCTACCTCGTCCAGCACTGGATGTTCTCGGACGGCGAGGCCTCGGTGATCTACGGCGCCTACACCGCGCTGGTGTACATCGCACCGGTCGTGGGCGGCTACCTCGCAGACCGTTACCTCGGGCAGCGCAAGGCTGTGCTGTTCGGCGCCGTGCTGCTGACCTTCGGCCATTTCCTGATGGCGTTCGAAGGCACCGGTGGCCAGGGCGCGGCCGAGATCAACATCTTCTGGTTGGCGCTGTCCTTCATCATCGTCGGATCGGGCTTCCTCAAGGCCAACATCTCGGTGATGGTCGGCCAGCTGTACCCGCGCACCGACATCCGGCGCGACCCGGCATACACGATCTTCTACATGGGCATCAACCTGGGCGCGATGCTCGGTTCGCTGATCGCCGGCTACCTCGGCCAGACCTACGGCTGGAAGTACGGCTTCGGTGCCGCCGGCGTCGGCATGCTGTTGGGCCTGGTGGTGTTCATCATCGGCAAGCCGATGCTGATGGGGCGCGGCGAGCCGCGCGATCCGCAGCGGCTTGCGGCGCCGATGTTCGGCATCCGCTTCGAGTGGCTGCTCTACGCGCTCAGCTTCCTGACCGTGGGCCTGGTGTGGTGGATGATCCAGCACCAGAAGCTGGTCGGCTTCCTGCTGGGTGGCGCGGGCCTGATCCTGGTCTGCTACGTGCTGTACAAGGCGGTGTTCTCGATGCAGCGCGAAGAGCGCAACCGCATCTTCGCCGCGATGTACCTGATCATCGGCTCGATCCTGTTCTGGGCGCTGTTCGAGCAGGCCGGTGCGTCGCTGAACCTGTTCACCGACCGCTCGGTCGACCGCAACATCCTCGGCTGGGAAGTCCCGGCCTCGATGTTCCAGTCGCTGAACTCGATCTACATCGTCTGCCTGGCGCCGCTGTTCGCGATGATGTGGCTGGCGCTGGCCAGGCGCGGCCTGGAGCCATCGACCCCGGCCAAGTTCGCAATCGGCGTGGTGCTGGTGGGCGCGGGCTTCCTGGCCCTGGTCGCCGGCGCGAATGCGTCGACCGTGGGCGCGACGCCGGTGATCTTCATCTTCGTGATCTACCTGATCCACACCCTTGGCGAGCTGTGCCTGTCGCCGGTCGGCCTGTCGGCGATGAACCGGCTGACGCCGGCGCACATGGCCAGCCTGATCATGGGCACCTGGTTCTTCGCCTCGGCCACCGGCAACTTCGCCGCGGGCCTGATCTCCGCCGCTACCGGCGGCGAGGGCGCGGGCCCGGAGAAGGTGCTGGAGGTCTACTCCAACGTCGGCTGGCTGGCGGTGGGCGTGGGCATCGTGATGCTGTTGATCGCGCCGCTGGTGAAGAAGCTGATGCACCTCGACACCCTGCGCGACGACGATCTGGCAGGGCAGAACGAACTCGGCGAGCCCACCGCCGCAGGGGTGGATATCACCGAGGAGCGTCGCTAGGCGATACGCTCCGACAGGCAACTGCATGCTGCGCCGCGCCCTTCGGGGCGCGGCTTTTTTTTCCCCGGCCTGCCTTCAGTCCAGCTGGATGCCGAGTCCGGAGGCCAGTGGTCCCAGGTGCTCGCGATAGGGCCACCAGTCCGGCTGACGCGGCGCGCGGATGCCACCGCGCACCTGGGCCGCGCTGGCGGTCGAGATCGCACCGCCGTCGCGTTCGGGCAGGAGCACTTCGGGCTGGAAGGCGAGCCCGCAGTGCGCAAGCACGCGTTCCAGCTCGTGCGCGGGGTCGCGCACCAGGTCCGCGTGTGCGACGTCCAACAGGCGCTCGCCAAGCACCGCGCGCCAGTGCGCCATCAGTGCGGCGTGGTCCTGGTGCCAGGCGGCCAGCTCGCGCTGGTCGTAGGACCACGGTGCAAAGCCGCCATAAAGCATGCGCAGGTTGGAGAAGCACACGTCCATCGGTGGCCGCCACGCATGCACGAAGCGCGCGTCGGGCAGCGCGCGCGCCACCAGTCCCAGCAGCAGGGCATTGGTCGGCAGCTTTTCCGTCCACCATGCGCGCCCCTGCGCGCGCCAGCCGTTGGCGGCGATGAACGCCGCACCCAGCGCGGGCCAGTCGGCGCCGTCGGCGCGGCGCAGCGTTTCGATATCGATCACGCCGCGCGCGCGATGGTCCACGGCGTGGCGCACCGCGGCGGTAAACCCCATGCTCTCGCCGCCTTCGGCGATGGCGGTGTGTCCGCCCAGCATGCGTTCGAGCAGGGTGGTGCCGGAGCGGAACATGCCGACGATGAACAGCGGGCGCGGCGCCCCGGCTTCGCTGCGATGGCCCGGGCCCGATGCGAAACCAAGGTCGCAGCGTGCGCGGATGGCTTCGAACAGGCGGGCATCGTCGGCCGGGTCGTAGCGAAGGCTGGCGCGCTTGGCGGCAGCGCCGCGGGCCAGCGCCTCCCAGGCGGCGTCGTGCTCGCCGAGGTCGTGCAGCTCGTCGAACAGGGCATGGCTGAAGTGGATGTCGTGCTCGCTGCCCGGCGCTACGCGGTCGCGCTCGGCGCGCAGGCGGTCGATACGCACACGGGCGCCATCGCGATCCTCGGCACGCAGCTGCGACAGGCGGCGGTGGGCGTGGGCGAAGTGCGGCGACGCGGCGATCGCGTGTTCCAGGTCGTCGCGGGCGCCGGCCATGTCGCCCAGGAACAGGCGCGTGCTGCCGCGAACATAGCGCGCGGGGGCGTGGGTGGATTCGCGCTGCACGGCGCGGTCGAGCCAGGCCAGCCCCTGGTCGTGCAGATCCTCGTCGCCGAGCAGGTCGGCCAGGGCCACCATGTCGTCGACGGTGGCCTCGGCGGCGCGTTCCGCCAGCCTGGACGAGAGTTCGGCCAATGTCCGGGTTTCATGCAGTTCGCGCAGCAGGCGCGCCAGGGCAAGCGCATGCGGCCAGTTGCCCGCGCCAGCGGCGTGCGCGCGCATGGTCGCCGCGTGCATGTCACGGTAGTGGCCGCCGCGACCGCGCGATTTGGCCAGTCCGATCCAGGCCGCTGCATCGTCAGGCGCGGCTTCGGCCAGCAGTGCGTACGCCGCTCCGGCGGCATCCCAGTCGCGTGCTTCGGCCAGGGCATTGGCCCGCCGGAAGGCGTCGGGCCCGGCAGTGGCTGCGTGGTCGGAACCGGCGTCTGCTGGCATCGTGGTCAGTGGATCAAAGCCCGTAGCGTTCGCCGAGTTTGTCGAGCATGCGCGAAAACTGCACGCGTTCATCCCCGCTCAGCGGCGACAACAACTCTTGTTCGTATGCCAGGGCCAGCGGAGCGACCTGCGAATACACCTCGCGCCCGGCTTCGCTGAGCTCCAGCACCGAGCGCCGGCGGTCGTCATCGTGCATTTCCCGGTGCAGCAGGCCGCGTTCGAGCAAGCGTGCCACCGCGCGGCTGACCGCCACCTTGTCCATCGCGCTGCGCTCGGCCACGCCCGCCGCCGAGAGCCTCGGGAAGCGGCCGAGCACGGCGATGATCCGCCACTCGGTGACCGCCAGGCCGAAGCGTTCGCCGTAGGCCTGTGCGATCTCCTGGCTGACGACGTTGGACAGCAGGCTGAGCTGGTAGGGCACGAAGCGCTCGAGGTCGAGGGCCGCGTCACGGGCGGCGTCGCCGTCGGCGCCGAAAGGGCTTTTCTTATCGGGAGGCTGGGACATTGCTGCGCTGCGCCTTGCAACTGGTTTCACATGAAACTATAACAACGCATCCCTCCCGTCCACTCCCAGGAGCCGCCATGAGCGCCCAGACCCAGGCCCAGCCGAACCTCGGCATGCAGGTCACCACCTTTGAAAACCCGATGGGCATCAACGGCTTCGAGTTCGTCGAGTTCGCCGCGCCTGCGGGTCGTGCCGACGCGATGCGCACGTACCTGGAGCAGCTCGGCTTCACCGCCGTTGCGAAGCACCGCAGCCGTGCGATCACCCTGTACCGCCAGGGCACGATCAACTTCCTGCTCAACGAGGAGCCCGATTCCTTCGCCTCCGACTTCGCCGCCAGGCACGGTCCTTCGGCCTGTGGCTTCGCGATCCGCTTCAAGACCCCGGCCGCCGAAGTGCTGGAGCACGTGCTTGCCAACGGCGGCGAGAAGGCCGACTTCAAGCCCGAGACCGGCGCCGTGGACTTCCCCGCGATCAAGGGCATCGGCGACTGCATGCTGTACCTGATCGACGACACCAGCGCCGATGTGTACGCCGACTATGAGCCGCTGCCGGGCGTCGACCAGCACCCCAAGGGCTTCGGCCTGACCTTCATCGACCACCTCACGCACAACCTGTTCCTGGGCAACATGCAGAAGTGGTCGGACTACTACGAGAAGCTGTTCAACTTCCGCGAGATCCGCTACTTCGACATCAAGGGCTCGAAGACCGGCCTGCTGTCGAAGGCGATGACCGCGCCCGACGGCGTGGTGCGCATTCCGCTCAACGAGTCCTCCGACGAGAAGAGCCAGATCAACGAATACCTGCGCGACTACAAGGGCGAGGGCATCCAGCACATCGCGCTGTTCACCGACGACATCTACGAATCGGTGGAGAAGATGCGCGAAGCGGGGGTCGCCTTCCTCGACACGCCGGCCACCTACTTCGACGTGATCGACCAGCGCGTGCCGGACCATGGCGAGGACGTCGAGCGGTTGCGTCGCAACGCGATCCTGATCGATGCCGATCCGGAGACCAAGCAGCGCAAGCTGCTGCAGATCTTCGGCAAGAACGCGTTCGGGCCGATCTTCTTCGAGATCATCCAGCGCAAGGGCAACGAGGGCTTTGGCGAAGGCAACTTCCAGGCGCTGTTCGAGTCGATCGAGCGGGACCAGATGGAGCGCGGGGTGCTGTAAGAGGCGCGCTCGGGTTTGGCAGGAAGAGCACGCTTCGCTTTACCACGGATGACGCGGATCACGCGGATTTACGCGGATCAAGCAAAGGCATGAGTTGCACTTTGCCTTGATCCGAACCATCCCCGCGCAACCGCGGCATGAGTGCCTCGGCTGAATCCGTGTGATCCGCGCGAATCCGTGGCAAAAAAGCTTTTCCGTACACAAACCCGCCCGCCGCACGGATGCGGCGGGCGGTTGGATCAGTAATTTCCGGTAGCGCCGGCGAGGCCGGCGAGCATGGCGAAGCCGCCCAGCGCGAACATCGCGCCAACCGCCAGCAGGCCGATCAGCATCAGGATGCCCTGGATCATGAAGAACAGACGCAGCTTGTCGGTGGCACGAGTGGCCAGCACAACATCGCCGGAGCTGGAAGCCTGCTCCGCGGCGCTTGCCGACTGGAACAGCAGCACGCCCAGCCAGATCGGCAGCCAGCACCACAGGATGCCGACGATGGTCAGTACCTGGAGGGCGCCGCTGATGATCAGCATGACGCCAAGCAGCTTCATCCACAGCTTGCCGTCGGTGAGCGGGCGCATGATCGCCCGCACGTCGTCGAGTGACGTTTGCATCGGTGTATTCCCCTTCCCCTGGAGTGAACGCGCCGCCTGATGGCGGCGCAGGGCGATTATTCGCGATTCGACGCGGACCCGCCAATCCCTGCGACCGAGGAACCCAACATGTCCGACCGCACTGCCGCTTCCAGCCGCTATATGTCCGGCTTCGGCAACGAGTTCGCCACCGAGGCGGTGGCCGGGGCGCTGCCTGAAGGGCGCAATTCGCCGCAGAAGGTGGGGCACGGTCTTTATGCCGAACAGCTCACGGGCACGGCGTTCACCGCGCCGCGCCATGCCAACCGCCGCAGCTGGCTGTACCGGATCCGTCCGGCGGCGATGCACGGCAGCTTCCAGCCGTATGCGCAGCCGCGCCTGCACGAGGATTTCGGCGATGGGCCGGTGACGCCGGACCAGCTGCGCTGGGATCCGCTGCCGATGCCGGCCGACGGGACCCGGGTCGACTTCGTCGATGGCCTGTTCACCATGGCCGGCAACGGTGGTTCGCGCGCAGGCACGGGCGTCGGCATCCACATGTACGCGGCCAACGCTTCGATGCGCGGCCGTTTCTTCTACAGCGCCGACGGCGAGCTGCTGATCGTCCCGCAGCAGGGTCGCCTGCGCATCGCCACCGAGCTCGGCGTGCTGGAGGTGGAGCCGCAGGAGATCGCGGTCATCCCGCGCGGCGTGCGCTTCCGGGTCGAGCTGCCGGACGCCGACCGCGACGGCGGCACCGTGCGCGGCTACGTCTGCGAGAACTTCGGCGCGCTGTTGCAACTGCCCGACCTCGGCCCGATCGGCTCCAACGGCCTCGCCAACCCGCGCGATTTCCTCGCGCCGGTCGCGACGTATGAAGAGGACGAGGGCGACTTCGAGCTCATCGCGAAGTTCCAGGGCCACCTGTGGCGCGCCGGCATCGGCCATTCGCCGCTGGACGTGGTCGCCTGGCACGGCAACTACGCGCCGTACAAGTACGACCTGCGTCGCTTCAACGCCATCGGCTCGATCAGCTACGACCATCCGGATCCGTCGATCTTCCTGGTGCTGCATTCGCCCAGCGACACGCCCGGCACCAGCAACATGGACTTCGCGATTTTCCCGCCGCGCTGGCTGGTGCAGCAGGACACGTTCCGGCCGCCGTGGTTCCATCGCAACATCGCCAGCGAGTTCATGGGCCTGGTGCACGGCGCCTACGACGCCAAGGCCGAGGGCTTCGCGCCCGGCGGCTGCAGCCTGCACAACTGCATGACCGGGCACGGGCCCGATGCCGCGACCTTCGAGAAGGCCTCGGCGGCCGACCTGTCGCAGCCGGACGTGATCAGCGACACCATGGCCTTCATGTTCGAGACCCGGGCCGTGATCCGGCCGACGCGGCAGGCGCTCGAGGCGGGGCACCGCCAGCGCGGCTACCAGGCCTGCTGGGCGGGGCTGCGCAGGCACTTCCCGGCCGGCGGCTGAGCGACGGCGCGGGGCGCGTCAGCGCTTCGCGGGATCTCCACGCCGTCAGCGCATGGTTTTGTCGTAGCCTTGGACCATCGCCATCCGGAGCAAGCGCATGCGTCGTGCCCCCACAGTTGTCCTGCTGACCCTGACCCTGGCGCTCGCCGCCTGCGACGCCGAGCGCAGCGCCGAGAACGGCGTGGACGCGGCCACCGACGCCATCGAGGCGATCGAGCCCGTGACCGAACCCGCAGCGGCCGCCGCGGCGATTCCGGCCGCGGGTGATTCACGCATGGACGGTTACGCGGACCTGGAGTTCGGCATGACCGCGGACGAGGCGCGCGCGGACTGGAGCGGCAACCCGCTCGAATCCCTTGGCGAGCCGGCCGACGGCTCCAGCTGCCACCACCTGGTCCCGGCAGGCCAGGCGACGCCGGCCGACCTGGCCTTCATGTTCGAGGACGACCTGTTCGTGCGCTACAGCGTCGAGTCGACCGAAGTCACCGCTCCCGGCGGCGGCCGCGTCGGCATGGACGAGGCCACCCTGCAGGGCCTCTACGGCGAACGGCTGCAATCTACCCCGCACAAGTACGTTGAAAAGGGCAAGGTGCTGATGAGCCCCGAGGACGGCGGCGCGCTGCCGTCGCGGCTGTTCTTCGAGCTGGGTGCCGACGGCGTCGTGAGCAGCTGGCGCGTCGGCATGGTGCCGCAGGTCGGCTACGTGGAAGGCTGCAGCTGATGCTGGAGGCGGGCGTGGCCACGGCCGCGAGACCCGCTGTGCAATCGCGGCCATGGCCGCCCCCATGGGAATGAGCGGCTCGGAGACAAGGCGATGTTCGAGGCAATAGGCTTCACGGTCCTGGGCCTGGTGCTCCTGGCCCTCGGTGGCGACTCCCTGGTCAAGGGCGCGGCGGGGCTGGGCGAGCGCCTGGGCATCCCGCGCTTCGCGGTTGGACTCGGGCTGGTCGCGGTGGCGACGTCGTTGCCGGAGCTTGCGGTCAATGCACGCGCGGTGGCGTCCGGCGACAGCGCGCTCGCGCTGGGCAACGCGGTCGGCAGCAACATCGTCAACATCGGCCTGACGTTGGGGCTGGCAGCGCTGGTAGCGCCGCTGGTCATCCGCTGGCGGGCGCTTTCCCCGCTGCTCGCGGTGCTGCTGCTGTCCACGCTGGCGATTGCCGGGCTCAGCCTGGACGGTGGGCTTTCTCGCATCGAAGGGGTTGTGCTGCTGCTGGTTTTCGTTGGCGTCGTGGCCTTCGTCGCGATGCGTGGCGATGACGAGTCGCCGGAGGTGCGCGCGGAGATCGATGCGTTCGCGGCCACGCGCGGTGGCGTCGGCCTGAACATCATCCGGGTTGCCCTGGCCACCGTGCTGCTGTGGTTCGGCGCGGGCTGGGTGGTGGCCCATGTGCCGACCATCGGCCACGCCCTGGGAATGGACTCGCTGCTGTCCGGCCTGGTGCTGGTCGCCGTGGGCACGGCGCTGCCGGAAGCCGCGGCCGCGGTTGCGGCGGCGCGTCGCGGCCAGGGCGACATCGTCGCCGGCCATGTGATCGGCTCGAGCCTGTTCAACCTGCTGGTGGTGCTGGGAGGCATGGCGGCGGTCGGCGGCAGCATTCCGGTGCCGGCATCGTTCGTGCGCCTCGAGCTGCCGGTGGCCTTCCTGTTCGCGCTGCTGCTGGTGCCGCTGCTGCGCGGCAACACCACGGTCAGCCGGGGCGAGGGCGGGATGTTGCTGGCCGCGCTGGCCGCCTGGCTCGTGCTGGAAGCCGCGCTGCTCGGCTGAGTTGCCCGGGCCGGCGGCGGTGCGACGGGCCGGGGCTCAGAAGCCCTCGTCGTCGCTGCCGTCCGGGCGCGGTGGCACATGGGTGTCCTCGTCGGACTTGCCCGGAAGCTGCGGCCACTCGTCCATCCGCAGTGACAGTGCGGCCTTGGACATCAGGTGCGCGCTGATCGGCGCGGTGATCAGCAGGAAGGCGACGATCAGCAGTTCGCGCGGCTGCGGGTCGCTGCCCACGAACATGTGATAGCCGACCGATGCGCTCAGCACGCAGCCCACGCCCAGGGTGCTGGCCTTGGTGGGCGCGTGCAGGCGCCGGAAGAACTCCGACAGTTTCACCAGGCCCACCCCGCCCATCAGGATGAAGAAGCTGCCCACGAGCAGCAGCGCGACCAGCAGCAGTTCCCAGAAGACGTTCATTCGACGATGTCCCTCCGCATCACGTACTTGCTCAGCACCACCGTGCTGACGAAGCCGAGCATGGCGATGATCAGCGCCGCCTCGAAGTAGATGGCGGTCTTCAGGTGCATGCCCAGCAGCATGAGCTCGGCGATGGCGGTGACGTTGAGCGTGTCCAGGGCGAGAATGCGGTCGGGCACGGTGGGGCCGCGCAGAAGCCGCCACAGCGCCAGCAGCATCGCCAGGCCGACCACGTACATCGACACGCCGATGGCGACGTCGATCAGGCCGTGGCCGAAGACCTGGATGCCGGCGAGTTCGGGAGGGTTCACGGGAAGATCTCCATCAGCGGGCATTCGTAGCGGTGCTTGATGTCGGCCACCAGCGTGGCTTCGTCGGCAAGGTCCAGCACGTGCACCAGCAGGTAGCGGCGGTCGTGGGACAGCGCGGCGGTGACCGTGCCCGGGGTCAGGGTGATGCAGCACGCCAGCGCGGTAATGCCGTGGATGTTGCCGATGTCCAGCGGGTACCAGATGAAGCCGGAATGGATCCGCGACTCGCGGCCAAGCACCTGCCGCGCCACGCGCACGTTGCACATCAGGATGTCCCAGAGCAGCACGACGAGCAGCTTCGGCAGCGGGCGCAGGCTGCCGATGTTCGCGAATTCGCGATCGATCCGGGTGGCATACAGCGGGATCACCAGGCCCAGCGCCAGCGCGAGCGTGAGCTGCGCGGCGTTGACCTCTGACACCATCAGCAGCCAGAACACGGTGATGGACAGGGTGAGCGGCAGCGAGGGCAGCCAGCGGCGGGGGTTCATGGCAGCCTCCGCTGCGGCATGGCGGCGCGCACCTGGTCGACATAGGTGGCCGGGGCGAGCAGTTGTTCGGCGGTCGCGCGCGTGTAGGCCGTCACCGGGCCCGGAGCGACCGCCATTGCGACGCCGTAGGACAGCAGCAGCATGGTCGCGATGGTCTCGGGCAGCCGTAGCCGCCCGCGCCCCTCGCGGGGGGCGTCGCCGGCAGCCGACAGCTGGGCCGCGGCGGGCTTCCAGAAGATGCGCGTTCCGGCACGCGTCAGTCCAACGATCACCAGCATGCTGCTGCCCAGGATCGCCGGCCACGCCCACTGGATGTCGACCTCGGGCACCGCCTGCAACAGCAGGGTCTTGCCGATGAAGCCCGACAGCGGAGGCAGGCCCGCGACGGAGATCGCGCCGACCATGAACATGGCGCCCGCCATGATCCGCACGCCGGGCGCGGGGGCGAAGGCGCGCAGCGCGTCGCCGGCGTCGCCGCGCCCGCGGCGGACCAGGTCGGCGACCAGGAACAGCGCCGCGGCGACAAAGGTGCTGTGCACCAGGTAGTAGAGGCCGGCGCCTATGGTGCCGGCGGTGCGCAGGCCGAAGGCGATGAACAGCGTGGTTGCCGAAACCAGGACCACGTAGGCCACCAGCACCCGCAGGCGCGACGCGGCGAGGACGCCGAGCGTGGCCAGCGCCAGCCCGCCGACCGCCGCCGGCAGGATCCAGTCCCAGCCGTAGCCGGCCATCGGCCCCGCGTCCTCGCCCAGCATCAGTGAACCCACGCGCAGCACGGCGTAGATGCCGACCTTGGTCATGATCGCGAACAGCGCCGCGACCGCGGCCGGGGCACGGGTATAGGCCTCGGGCAGCCACAGGTACAACGGCATCAGCGCGGCCTTGGAGCAGAACACCACCAGCAGCAGGCCGATGGTGGCCTTGGCCAGCTTCAGGTCGCCGGGCGGAAGCGTGGCCACGCGCGCGGCGAGTTCGGCCATGTTGAGCGTGCCGAACACGCCGTAGACCAGGCCCAGCGCGATCAGGAACAGGGTCGAGGCGGCGATGTTGAACGCCACGTAGTGCATGCCCGCGCTCATGCGCACGCCGCGGCCACCGGACAGCAGCAGGCCGTAGGACGCGATCAGCATGACCTCGAAGAACACGAACAGGTTGAAGATGTCGCCGGTGAGGAAGGCGCCATTGATGCCCATCAGCTGCAGCTGGAACAGGGCGTGGAAGTGCGGCGCGCGCCGGTCCCAGCCCGAACAGGCGTGCAGCAGGCAGGCCGCGCCCAGCAGCGAGGTGGTGAGCACCATCAGCGCCGAGAGCCGGTCGACCATCAGTGCGATGCCGATGCGCGCCGGCCAGTCGCCAAGCAGGTAGACCAGCACCGAACCTTCGTGGGCGCGGGACACCAGCAGGATCGACGCCACCAGGGTGGCCAGCATGAAGGTCCACGCTACCGAGCGCTGCACGATGGTGCCCACGCGCCGGTGCTCGACGAACAGCGACAGCGCGCCACCCAGCAGCGGCAGCAGGATCGGGAGGACGGGCAGCTGGCTCATCCGCGGTTCCCCCGGTCGTCGCGCACATCGCCGGCATCGACATGGTCGCTGTCGTTGTCGGCGCGGCTGCGCATCGCCAGCACGATGAGGACCGCGGTCATCGCGAACGAAATCACGATCGCGGTCAGCACCAGCGCCTGCGGCAGCGGGTCGGTGTGGTTGGCCAGCGTCGCCTCCAGGCCCGGTTGCAGCACCGGCGGCTTGCCGATGGTGAGCCGGCCGCTGGAGAAGATCAGCAGGTTGGTGCCATAGGACAGCAGAGTGAGGCCCAGAATCACGTCGAAGCTGCGCGCGCGCAGGACCAGGTACACGCCGACGAACACCAGCACGGCGATACCGCTGGCAATGGCCAGTTCCATCAGAGGGCCTCCCCGGTGGTGGCGGAGCGGGTGGCCGGATCGATCGTGCCGCGATGGGCGATCATCTTCTTGGAGGACTCGACGGTGCCCATCATCGACAGGATCAGCATGGTGCTTCCGAATACGACCAGGTAGACGCCGAGGTCGAAGACCGCCGCGCTGGCCAGGGGGATCGTGCCCAGCAGCGGCAGCTCCAGGTCGTAGTGGCCGCTGGACAGGAAGGGCACGTCGAACAGCATCGCCGCCGCGCCGCCGAAGAGCGCGATCAGCAGGCCGAGGCCGATGGCACGGATGTAGTCGAAGCCGAAGCGCGACTCCACCGAGGCCGCGCCCTGGATCACGTACTGGATCAGCAGGGGCACCGCCAGCGTCAGGCCGGCGATGAAGCCGCCGCCGGGCGAGTTGTGGCCGCGCAGGAACAGGAAGATCGACACCACCAGCGTCAGCGGGAACATCATCTGTGCAAGGTCGGCGGGTACCGGCAGCTTGACCGGCGGCCCCGGCATCACCTTTTCCGGCGCCATGTGCGCGCGGCGCAGCATGGCGTGCACCACCAGGCCGGCGATGCCGAACACGGTGATCTCGCCCAGGGTGTCGAAGCCGCGGAAGTCCACCAGGATCACGTTGACGATGTTGCTGCCCCAGGCTTCGGGCAGGGCGCGGGCGGTGATCTCCGCGGCGACGCCGTTCGACGGTGGCCGGGTCATCATCGCCCAGGCCAGGCCGCCGGCGCCGGCACCGGCAACCAGCGCCACCGCGCCATCGCGCAGGCGGCGCGGCAGGGAGCGCAGTGGCGGCGAATCCTTGGGCAGGTAGTGCAGGCCCAGCAGCATCAGCGCCACCGTCACCAGCTCCACCAGCAGCTGGGTGAGCGCGAGGTCCGGCGCCGACAGCGCCACGAAGGTCATGCTTACCGCCAGGCCGCAGCCGCCCATCACCAGCACCGCCAACAGGCGGTGGCGGTACAGCGCCAGCGTGCCGAACGCGCAGCACACCAGCATCAGCCACAGCACCCAGGCCAGGCGCACCATTGGCTGGCCGGCGAACACCGTGGGCACGTCGGGGTCGCCCCAGGCGGCGATGAACGGCGCTGCGCCCGCGGCGATCGCCACCAGCACCAGCCACAGCAGGCTGCGCTGCATGCTGCCGTTGGCGATGGTGTGGGTGAATCGACGCCCGAGCCGGAACAGCGCCTCGATGTTGAGATGGAACAGCTTGCGCCCCTGCGACTGGCGCACGATCGCGTGCAGGTCGAGCACCCGGTTCAGGCCCAGGTACAGCAGCACGCCGCAGACCACGCCACCCAGGCTCATCAGCAGCGGCGTGTTGATGCCGTGCCAGACTGCCAGGCTGTATTCGGGCAGCGCGTCGCCAAGCACGCCGCGCGCCGCCGTCTGCAGGAAGGGGCCGATCGTCCACTGCGGCGCCATGCCCACCGCAACGCAGGCCACCACCAGGATCGCCACCGGCACCTGCATGAAGCGCGGCGGCTCGTGGACTTCGCCCTCGACCGCGCGCGGGCCGCGCCCGAGGAAGGTGTCATGGACGAAGCGCAGGCTGTACGCGACGCCGAAAGTCGCGAACAGGAAGGCGGCCGCGGTGATGAACCAGCGCATCTCCTCGTGGCCCTCGATTTCGAGCGCTTGGGCGAAGAACATTTCCTTGGACAGGAAACCGTTGAGCAGCGGGATGCCGGCCATCGCCAGCGAGGCGATGATCGCCAGTGCGCTGGTATAGGGCATGATCCGGCGCAGCCCGCCCAGGCGGCGCATGTCGCGGGTCCCGGTCTCGTGGTCGACGATGCCCGCGGCCATGAACAGCGAGGCCTTGAACGTGGCGTGGTTGAGGATGTGGAACATCGCCGCCACCACCGCCATCGGCGTGGACAGGCCGAGCAGCAGCGTGATCAGGCCGAGGTGCGAGATGGTCGAATACGCGAGCACGCCCTTCATGTCGTGCTGGAAGATCGCGTTCCAGGCGCCGATGAGCAAAGTCAGCCCGCCGACGATGCTGACCGTGTAGAAGAACAGGTCGGTGCCCGCCAGCGACGGGTGCAGCCGCGCCAGCAGGAACACGCCGGCCTTCACCATCGTCGCCGAGTGCAGGTAGGCCGAGACCGGCGTCGGCGCCGCCATCGCGTGCGGCAGCCAGAAGTGGAACGGGAACTGCGCGCTCTTGGTGAACACGCCGGCCAGCACCAGGCCCAGGATCCACGGGTACAGCGCGTGGGCGCGGATCGCGTCGCCCGCGGCCAGCACCGCATCGAGCTCGTAGCTGCCTACGACGCGGCCGATCAGCACCACGCCGCCGAGCAGCGCCAGGCCGCCAGCTGCGGTGATGGTCAGCGCCATGCGCGCGCCCTCGCGGGCGTCGTCGCGGTGGAACCAGAAGCCGATCAGCAGGAACGAACTGATCGAGGTGAGCTCCCAGAACACCACGGTCAGCAGCAGGTTGCCCGACAGCACCATGCCCAGCATCGAGCCCATGAACAGCAGCAGGAAGCAGAAGAAGCGCCGGGTCTTTTCCTGCGGACCAAGGTAGTAGTGCGCGTACAGCACCACCAGCGCGCCGATGCCAAGGACCATGGCCGAGAACATCCAGCCCAGGCCGTCCAGGCGCAGGCTGAAGGCGAGGCCGGCCTGCGGCAGCCACTCGTGCATGGCACGCGGGATGTCGCCGGCCATCACCCCCGGCGTCAGCCAGGCCAGCACCGCCAGCGCGAGCAGCGGGGCCAGGCCCGCCAGCCACGCGACCGCGCGGGCCGGTGCATCGCGCAGGATCGCGAGCACCAGCGCCAGCACGAAGGGCAGGGCCAGCATGAGTTCGAGCATCGGTGTCCTTGGTCTTGCATGGGGGAGACCGCGCTCCGCACGGTCGTCAGGGGATTCTAACAGCGCCGCATATCGCCCCCGGTCATCGCGTCGCCTATCCTGAGTCGATGCATGCCCATCACACGCACGCGGCCGCGCCGCCATGGACGCCCCGCGCATGAGCGCCGGGCGCGGGCGCGTGCTGCTGTTCGGCGGCAGCGGACAGGTCGGCGCCGCGGTGCTCGCGCGCCTGCTGGATGCGGGATGGGAGGTGGATGCGCTTTCCCGCAGCGGACGTGCACCGGCGCCCGGACTGCGTTGGCTGCCGGGGGGCTTCGATGCCATGCCGCTCTTGGCATCGGGCTACGACGTGATCCTGAGCTGCGGCCCGCTGGACCGGTTCGCGCGCTGGTATGCGGCGGGCAAGTTCGCGTCGCCGCGCGTGATCGCGTTCGGTTCGACCAGCCTTGCTGTGAAGCGTGCATCGATCGATGCCGCCGAGCGTGACCTGGCGACGCGCCTTGCCGTAGCCGAGGACGCGCTGTTCGCGGCGGCGGCGGCGCGCGATGGCGACGCCATCGTGCTGCGCCCGACCCTGGTCTATGGCGCGGGGCGCGACCAGACGCTGAGCCGCATCGCCGCGATGGCCGGGCGGCACGGACTGTTCGTGCTGCCACGCGGGGCGACGGGCCTGCGACAGCCGGTGCACGTCGACGATCTTGCCGCGACGGCAATGGCTGCGCTGGATGCGCGTGGCGCGGGTGGGCGTGGCTATGACCTTCCGGGTGGCGAAACCCTGGCCTATCGCGACATGGTGGCGCGCGTGCTGGCTGCGCTGCGGCCACCGGCGCGGCTGGTGGAGTTGCCGGCGCCGCTGTTCGCGGTGCTGGCCGCCGCGCTGCGCGCGGGTGGACGGCTGCAGGGCTTCGGGGGGCAGGCACAGGCGCGCCTGCGCGAAGATCTGGTGTTCGACATCGCTCCGGCCGCGGCCGCCCTGGACCATGCGCCGCGGCCGTTCCGGCCGGATGCGGCGATGCTCGGCGTGGAGTGATCCCGCCGCCGCGGCGGCCAGGCGCGGTGGCTCAGATCTCGCGCGCGGGCGGCAGCGGGCGGGACTTGGCCAGCGCGCGCAGCGCGATCGCCACCACCCCGCCCAGCACCAGCGCACCGCCGATCCACAGCTGTGGCCCTGGCCGGTCGCCCCAGACCAGGATGCCCAGCAGCACCGCAAGCAGCGGCGTCAGCATCAACCACGGCGTCAGCTGCGCCACGGGATGGCGCTGCAGCAGCAGGAAGTACACGCCGTGGCCCAAAAGCGAGGCCACCAGTGCCGAATAGGACACGCCGATCCAGGCCCGGGGGCTCGCCGCCGCCAGCGCGGGGATGCCGCCCGGTTCGAAGACCAGGCTGAGCGCAAGCAGCGGCAGCACGGCGATCAGCGCGCTCCAGCCCTGCTGGGTGGCCATGCCGATGCCGCCCAGGCGGCGCATCAGCACCGTGCCCAGCGCAAGGAACGCGGCGGAGACCAGCATGGCCAGGATCGCCACCGGCTTCTCGACGATCGACGGGTCGAAGCCGATCACCAGCACGCCGATGAAGCTGGCAGCGATCGCGGTGCCGGTGCGCCAGGCGAAGCGCTCGCCCAGTACCACCCAGGCCAGCAGCGCCGACATCGGCACGTAACTCTGCATCACGATCGCCACCGCGGACAGCTCGCCGGCCAGGCGCAGCGCCCAGAAACTGAGCCCGAAGTGGAACACGTTCATGCACAGCGCCACGGCGAGGAAGCGCGGCCATTGCTCGCGCCGCACCGGCTTCAGGAAGGGCAGCAGCACCAGGGCCACGATCGCCATCCGCAGCGCGGTGTACAGGAACGCCGGCATCTCCAGCAGCGCGTAGGCCGAGAACAGGAAATTGCCGGCCCAGGCCAGGCAGATGGCCAGGATCAGGAAGAGGTCACGTGGGGACATTGGCCATTGTCGCCCGTGCCGGTCCCGCGTGCCCGCCGATCCGGGTGACGGCCCTGGCACGCAGCGTTGTGCACTGCCGTGTGGGAGCCGCCATGGCGGCGATGCGTCGTCCTACCAGCGCCAGCCCAGCCGCCGGTACAGCTTCGACAGCACCCAGGCCGGCCCGATCAGCAGGTAGACCAGGTCGGTGAGGAAGCTCGGCTTGCGGCCTTCGATCCGGTGGCCGACGAACTGCGCGATCCAGGCCACCACGAACACCGCGATCGCGAGCGTCAGCAGCCCGCGCGTCCCGAACGCCCCGTGCAGCCACCAGGTGAGCGAGGCCATGGCCAGCAGCACCAGCGCCATGCCGACGCCCAGCGGCCGCGAGCTGCGCTGGTAGAACAGCCATGCCGCGAACATCGGCAGCACCGCCCAGATCCCCGGCTTGAACAGCGTGCCCGGCGCCGGGATGCACCACAGCAGCGCGATCACGCTCCACAGGATGGCCGGCACCGCGAAATAATGGATGGCCTGGTTGCTGCCGTTGCGGTGGTCGCCGGAGTAGCTGGCGAACCAGCGGTCGATCGGACGGTCTGTGTGGCCGTTGCCTGCCATGGTGGAACCCCCTGGACGCCTGTGCGCCGAGGATAGGGGAATCGGCCGGGGGGCGTCCGCGCGATCGGCACTCAGGACAGGCCGAGGCGGGCGCGCACCGCGGCGGCCACCCGCGCGGTTTCGCGCAGCGGCGGCGCGTCGAACGGCAAGGCCGTGGCGTCGAGCGGACGCACCCGGCCGCGCGCCAGCAGCTCGTCGACGAAGCGCCGGGGGCGGCCGCGCACGGCGTCCGGGCGGTGCACGAACACCGGTGCCGTGGTGGCGCAGGCTTCCGACAGCATGTTCACCGAGTCCGCGCTGCAGGCGATGCGGTCCGCCCAGCCCAGCATGCCGGCATAGGGGTTGGCGCCATCCGCCGCGTCGACCCAGGCCACGGTCGGCACCCGCTCCGGGCGGGCGCGCAGCGCACTGCGCACCTCCGGCGGCGTGCGCCGTGATGCGGTGACCATCAGGCTGCCGCGGGAGCGATCGGCCATGGCTTCGGCCGCGGCCATGAGGGCATCGAGATCGCCGGGGTCGAAGCCGGCGTGGGCGCTGGGACCGCCGATCAGCACCGCGATCCGCGGCGCCGGGAGCGCGGCGAGGACGGCGAAGGCATCGCGGCCGCGCGCAAGCCACGCATCGTCCACCGCATGCAGGCTGCCGAGCAGGGTCACGACGTTGTCGCCGCGCAGCCGGTCGTGCAGCGGCGCGACCACCACGTCCCAGTGCCGTGGCGGCAGGCGCGGGTCGAGGACCTGGACCACGCGCGAGCCGCGGGCGCGGAGGATGCGCGTGGCCAGCGCGGCCTGGCGCCCGCAGCCGACGGCCAGCGGCGGCGGTTCCGCCAACGCGCGTGCGAAGGCCTCTCCGAACGCACGCGCATCGCCGGGCAGCCGGCGCGGCGCCAGCCATCGCCAAGGCGCGCGTGGGTCGAGGACCAGTTCCGGCGGCGCGGGCGGCGGCACGTGCGCCTGGGCGGTGCCGGGCGTGGGATGCGCCGCCAACGCAAGCGCCGCGGCCAGGGCCTGTGCCTGGCGCGCATTCCCCGCGCGCCCGTCGCTCAGCGCGACCACGCTTCCAGGGTCGCCGTCGATCGTGCTCATGACCATGCGTTGCGGCCGTGGGACGGTGGAGTCATCGCCGAAACTCTACACTGCGGCCTCCACCTGCCGACCCCGAGGGATCCCGATGTCCGATGTGCTGCCCGATGCCACGCTTGCCCGCCTGTTCCGCGAGGCGCGCACCCACAACGCCATCGGCGGCGAAGTCGACGACGCCACCCTGCGCACGCTCTACGACCTGGTGAAATTCGGGCCCACCGAGGCCAACTCCTGCCCGGCGCGCTTCGTGTTCGTGCGCTCCCCCGAGGCCAAGGCGAAGCTGGCGCCGGCGCTGAGCGACGGCAACCGCGACAAGACCCTGGCCGCGCCGGTGACCGTGATCATCGGCCACGACCTGGCCTTCTACGACAAGCTGCCGGTGCTGTTCCCGCACACGGACGCGCGCTCCTGGTTCGCCGGCTCCGACGAGGCACGGCTGGAGCGCGTGGGGCTGCGCGGGTCGAGCATGCAGACGGCCTACCTGATCATGGCCGCCCGCGCGCTGGGCCTGGACTGCGGACCCATGACCGGCTTCGACAACGCCATGGTCGACGAAGCCTTCTTCAGTGGCACGGCGATCCGCTCCAACATCCTGGTCAACCTGGGCAAGGGCGACCCGGCGCAGCTCTTCCCGCGCTCGCCGCGGCTGCCGTTCGACGAGGCCGCGCGCATCGAATGAGCGACGACGCGACCACGCCCTCGCCGCGCCGTGCATCCGTGCGCGGGCGCTCCGACCGGGACGGCATCGTGGCGCTGGAGGCCTTCTCCCGCGGCGGGGTGATCGACCGCGACTGGATGGGCTGGGGCGTGCTTCGCGTGCTGTCGCGCCAGGACTGGGCGCCGGCTGCCCGCCGCGACGACGGCCGCGTCGCCAACATGGAGCGGCTGCTGGTGCTGCTGGACGGCGCCCTCGAGCTCGACTGCGGGCCACTGGGCGGTCATCGCCTCGAGCCCGGCGACCTGCTGTGGATCGGCTGCGGACACGGGCTGCCGTCGCGACTGCGCAACGCATCGGCCACCGCGCCGCTGCGCCTGGTCGAGTGCTGGCTGCAGCCCGGCCGCGTCAATGCCGCACCGGCGACCGGACTGCGCGCCGCGACGCCCGCCGATGCCGACGGCACCTGGACGACGCTGGCGGCCGATGACAGGCGCGCCGGCCCCGCGCTCCCCGGTGTATTGCCGTTGCGGCAGCACGCGCGGGTGATGTCGGCGCGGGTCGCCGCGGGCGCCACCGTCGAACTGCCGGCCTGCGACGGCGGCAGGCAGTGGCTCGAGGTGCTCGAAGGCGACGTTTCGGTATCCGACGGTGCCCGGGGTGCCCATGGCCAGCAGCTCGCTGCCGGTGACGGCATCGGCTGGGTCGCGGCGGCCACCGGCGCGCCGGCCACGCTGGCCGCCACCGGCACGGGACCGGCCTGGCTGCTGCTGTTCGTGCTCCCTGCCTGAGCCGGCGCCACGCGGGCGCAGGCGCGGTAAACTGTGCAGGTCCCCGCAGCTTCCGGTCACGTCACGATGTCCACCGCCACGCCGCAGCCCGTACAGGCCAATGCCGAAACGCAGTACGAGGTCCGGCGCGCCGACCTGCCGCTGAGCTGCCCGCTGCCGTCGATGGCGCTGTGGAATTCGCACCCGCGCGTGTACCTGCCGATCGAAGACGAAGGCGGGCAGTCCGACTGCCCCTATTGCGGCGCCCATTTCGTCCTGGTCGACTGAGCGCGGCGCGCCGCGCCGCCGGCGCATGCCCCGGCCACTGACCGTCCTGCAGCTGCTCCCGGCCCTGGAGTCGGGCGGCGTCGAACGTTCCACCCTCGAAGTGTCCGCGGCCCTGGCCGCGGCCGGCCACCGCGCGCTGGTCGCGTCGGCCGGCGGCCGGCTGCTGCCGGCGCTGCTGGAGTGCGGCGGGGAGCACGTGGCCCTCGACATCGGCCGCAAGTCGCTGGCCACCCTTGGCCTGGTGCGCCCCTTGCGGCGGCTCCTGGTGGCGCAGGGCGTCGACATCGTGCATGCGCGGTCGCGGCTGCCGGCCTGGATCGGCTGGCGCGCGCTGCAGGGCCTGCCCGCGGACTCGCGGCCGCGCTTCGTCACCACGGTCCACGGCCTCAACTCACCGTCGCGCTACAGCCAGGTCTTGGCCCGCGGCGAGCGCGTGGTCTGCGTCTCCGACAGCGTGCGCGAACACCTGCTGCGGCACTACCCCGGCACCGATCCCGGCCGGCTGCGGGTGATCCCTCGCGGGATCGACCCGGCGGCATTCCCGCGCGCGCCGCTGCCGGACCCGGCGGCACGTGCCACGGCGGCGGCCGCACACCCGTCGCTGGATAGCCACGGCCCCCTGCTGCTGATGCCAGGCCGCGGCACCCGCCTCAAGGGGCATGCCGATGCGCTCGAGCTGCTTGCCGGCCTGCGCGCCGGCGGACTGGACGCCAGGCTGTGGATGCCCGGCGCACGCGATCCCGCGCGCGCGGCCTACGTCGCCGAGCTTGAAGCGCAAGCGCGGGCCCTCGGCGTCGCCGGTGCCATTGCGATCACGCCACCGACCGCGGCGATCGCCGAAGCCTATGCCGCCTGCGACCTGGTGCTGCAGCTTTCGCGCAAGCCCGAGGCCTTTGGCCGCACGGTGATCGAAGCCCTGTCCGTGGGTCGGCCCGTGCTTGGCTGGGACCACGGCGGCGTCGGTGAACTGCTGCGCGAACTGCAGCCCGATGGCGCGGTAGGGGCCTTCGACGCGGCCGCGTTGATCGAAGGCGCACGCGCCATGCTTGCGCGCGACGCGCGGCTTCCAGCTACGATTCCATCGGCTCCCGCCAGGTATTCGCTCCGGTCCATGCAGGACGCCACGCTTTCGGTCTATGACGAACTCCGCTGACACCACGCCCGCCACGCCGCACGCGACCGCCGCCGGATGGCGCTGGGCGCCGCACTGGGTGCTGGCCTTCGTCGCGCTGTGGCCCGCGCCCGGCTATGCCGAAGCCGTCATGGTGCTGGGCGCGCTGGCGGTGATCGCCAAGCTCGCGGCCACGCGTTTCCGCGGCGGCGCGACGCTGCTCAGTGGCCCGGCCTGGGCCCTGACCAGCGTGCTGTTCTTCGCCTACTGGCTGCCGGAGCTGCTGTCGGCACCGGGTTCGGTCGACCCCGGGCGCGCGCTGCGCGAAGCGGCCGTCGACCTCCGCTACCTGCCTTTCCTGTGGCTGGTGGCGATCGCGGTCGCCGACGACCGTGGCCGGCGGCTGAGCTTCGGCGGGCTGGCGGTGATCGTGGCGCTGTGGACCGCGGACGCGCTGGCGGAGGTGGTGTTCGGCACCAGCCCGCTGTTCTGGGGCATCGACGCCGCCAAGCAGCTGATCAGCGGCCGCCCGATGTGCGGCCTGGACGAACTTGCGCGCGCCGACCGGCTGGGCGGCGTGCTCGGCCCCTGCAACCTCAAGCTCGGCCTGGTGCTGGCCAGCCTGTCGCCGTTCCTGCTGTATGCCGCGGGGCGGCGCTGGAAGACCGCCGGCTGGGTGGCCGCGGCGGCGGCGGTCGGCATCGTCATCGTGTTCGCAGGCTCGCGCGCCTCGTGGCTGACCTACGGCCTGGTGCTGCTGCTCTCCGGCTGGCGCCTGCTGGGCTGGAAGCGGCTGCTGCTGGTGTTCGCCGCCGGGGCCGCGGTGACGGTGGTCGTGGGCCTGGCGTCGCCGGAGGTGCGCCTGCGCCTGGAGCGGACATCACACGCCTTCCAGGCGGGCGAGAGCGGCGTCGACACCGCGCTGTCCGGGCGCACGCGGATCTGGGGCGCCGCACTGTGCATGGTGCGTGAGCACCCGTTGAACGGCGTCGGTGCCCGCGGCTTCCGCGAAGCGTTCCCGGCCTGCGACCCTGACGCCGGCACGACGGCCGCCTGGGGCGAAGGGCCGGCGCTGCACGCACACCAGGTCGTGCTCGAGATACTCAGCGAAACCGGCCTCATCGGCCTGCTGCTGTGGCTGGCGGGCGTGGCGCTGGCGGTACGCGCCTGGCGCTACGCGGGCATGGCGGCGCGCGAACGCGCACGGCCGGCGATGCTGGCGCTGCTGGTCACGGTATTCCCGCTCAACACCCACCTGGCGTTCTATTCGACCTTCTGGGGCGCGCTGACCCTGATGCTGGCCGCGCTGTATGCCGGCAGCCTGCTGGCGCGCGCCGGGACGGCTGCGGCCACACCGCCCACGGCCGGAACCTCCACGGCGCCACCAGCGGCTCAGTAGGCCGAGCTGCCGTCCGGCTGCCGCTTGAAGCGGCGGTGGATCCAGAGGTACTGCCCGGGCGCGGCGCGTGCCATGGTCTCGATCGCGGCCATCACTTCGGCCGTATCGGCGGTCGCATCGCGCGAGGGATAGCCCTCGCTGGCAGGGAACAGGCGCAGGGTATAGCCACCGTCATCGCGCCGGGCGTGCTGGAAGAACAGCACCGCCGCGCCCGACATGCGCGCCAGCTGGTGGGTCGAGGTCAGGCTGTGCGCCGGCTGGCCGAAGAAAGGCACGTACACGCTGTCGCCGCGGCTCGGGTCCTGGTCGGGCGCGTACCAGAGCAGGCCGCCGCGCTTGAGGTGGCGCACGCTTCCGCGCAGGTCCTGCTTGGGGAACATCGCCGCGGCGTAGCGCAGGCGGCCGCGGCGCACCGCCCACTCCATCGCCGGCTGCGCGTGCGGCCGGTACATGCCGGCCAGCGGCACGTGGTCGCACATCAGCCGGCCGCAGACCTCCAGCGTGGTGAAGTGGCCGCTGACCACGATCACCCCGCGGCCGCCGGCGCGCGCCGCCTCCATGTGCTCCAGGCCCTCGACCACGAGCCCGCGGCGCAGCGGCTCCACCGAGCCCCACCACGCGCGCGCGAATTCGAACAGGCCGATGCCGATGGCGGCGAAGTGCCGGCGCAGCAGCGCTTCGCGTGCGGCGGCGTCGAGTTCCGGGAAGCACAGTTCGAGGTTGCGCGCGGCCACGCGCCGCCGCGCGGGCAGGGCGCGGCGCAACAGGCCGCCAACGGCGCGGCCAAGTGCGCGCTGCAGGGGCCACGGCAACCGTGCCAGCAGCGCCATCGCGCCGATTCCCGTCCACGTGGGCCAGTGGCGTGGTCCCAGCGGTGGTTTGTCCTGGTGTGTGGCCATGCATTGATTCTAAGGGCTGCGCCTCGGCACGCGCCCGCGCGGGCAGCGGCTTCGCTATCCTTGGCGCATGGAGGCCGCCCCCCGGGATCGCGCTGTCGAACGCCTGCTGCGCGGCCTGTACTCGGCCGCGCTGTACCTGCTGGTGCCGGTCACGGTCTATCACCTGATCTGGCGTGGCTTCCGCCAGCCCGAGTACCTGGAGCGCTGGGGCGAGCGCTACGCCGCCTACCGCACGCCGCCGCTGGATGGATGCGTATGGGTGCACGCGGTCTCGGTGGGCGAGGTCACCGCCGCCGCGCCGCTGGTCAACGCCCTGCTCGAGCGCCGCCCCGACCTGCGCCTGCTGGTCACCACCATCACCCCGACCGGCTCGGCGCGCGTGCGCGCGCTGTGGGGCGATCGCGTCGAGCACGTCTACCTGCCCTACGATCTTTCCGGCGCGGTGCGCCGCTTCCTCGGGCATTTCCGGCCGCGGCTGGCGCTGGTGCTGGAAACCGAACTCTGGCCGAACCTGCTGTTCTGCTGCCGTGACCACGGCGTGCCCGCCTACCTGGTCAACGCGCGACTGTCGGAACGCTCGCTGCGCGGCTATCGCGCGCTGCGTCCGCTGATCGGTCGCGCCCTGCGCACGCTCGCCTGCGTGGCCGCGCAGTCGGATGCCGATGCTGCGCGCTTCGTGCGCCTGGGCGCGGAGCCGGCGTCGGTCTCGGTGCTCGGCAACCTGAAGTTCGACGTCAAGGTGGATGACGCCGCGCGCCGGGTCGCGGCCGCATTCGCCGAGCAGAGCGGCGGGCGCATGGCCTGGATCGCCGCCAGCACGCATCCCGAGGAAGAGGCCGCGGTGATCGCCATCCACCGCCGGCTGCGCGAGCGCTGGCCGGAGCTGGTGCTGCTGTGGGCGCCGCGCCATCCCGAACGCTTCCGCCCCGTGGCCCAGGCCTGCGTCGAGGCCGGATGGCGGGTGGCCACGCGCAAGCTCACGCAGTGGCCCGACCGCGACGACGAAGTCTTCGTGATCGATACCCTGGGCGAACTGGTGAATTTCTACGCCTGCGCGAAGGTGGCCTTCGTCGGCGGCAGCCTGCAGCCGGTGGGCGGGCACAACCTGCTGGAGCCCGCGGCGCTGGGCGTGGCCGTGGTCACAGGGCCGCACCTGCACAACTTCGCCGACATCGCGAGGCAGATGGACGCTGCCGGCGCGGTGCGCATCGGCGCGGACGCCGAGGCGGTGGGGGATGCGGTGGAAACGCTGCTGGCCGATGCGGATGCGCGCGCGTCGATGTCGGCGCAGGGGCTGCGCCTGGTGATGGAAGGCCGCGGCGCGCTGGCGCGGACCATCGCGATGGTCACGCCGGAACTGCCCCCGGCGTGACCGTCGTGGCCCGGCTCAGCCCTCGGCGCTGGTGTCCGGGGTGGCTGCGTCAACCGTGAGCAGGCGGTTGATTTCCTGCACGTTGCCGATGTCCAGCGTGCCGGCGGCCTGCGCCAGCAGCAGCCGGTTCTGCAGGTAGTTGTAGCGTGCCAGCGCGTACTGCTGCTCGGCGTTGAACAGGTTCTGCTGGTTGATCAGCACGTCGACCACGGTGCGGGTGCCGACTTCCAGGCCGACCTGGGAGGCTTCGTACGCGCTGCGCGCCGAGACCAGCGCCTGGCGGCGGGCCTCGATCTCGCTGACGCCGGCGACTACCGTCTGGTACGCGTTGCGGGTGTTGCGGTCGAGCGCGCGGCGGGCCTGCTCGAGCTGCTGCTCGGAGATGTCGCGGCGCGACAGTGCCTGGCGGACCTGCGACTGGGTCGCGCCGCCGGCGAAGATCGGCACGGTCAGGGTCAGGCCCACGCTGTGGCCTTCGCCGGTGGACGTGCCGGTACCGCCGCCGGTGCCGAGATCGCCCCAGGCCGCGCCGTTGTCATAGCCGGCGCCAAGGGTGAGTCGCGGCAGGTGGCCCGAACGGGCGGTGTTGACGCTATGTTCGGCGGCGCTGACGTTGTACTCGGCGGCGCGCAGCGAAGGGTTGTTCTCCAGCGCGCTCGCGAGCCAGCGGCCGAGCCCGTTGCCTTCCGGTGCTTCGGGCTGGAAGTCCTCCGGCAGCGCACGCAGGGTGCGCACCGGCCGGCCGGTGATCTCGGCCAGGCCCTGGTATGCGTCCTCCAGGGCGTTGCGCGCGAGGATGGTGTTGGCGCGCGCGGCGTCGTACTGGGCGCGCGCCTCGTGCACGTCGGTGATCGGCGCCAGGCCGACCTCCAGGCGCTTGTCGGCGAAGTCGAACTGCTTCTGCAGCGCGGCCTCGGCGGCCTCGGCGGCGGCCAGGGTCTCGATCGCCACCAGCACGTTGAAGTAGCTGGCCGAGGTGCGCGTGATCAGCTCGTCGTTGGCGGCTTCAAGGTCGAGCCCGGCGGCCGCGTCCAGGTCGCGTTGCGCGCGCAGGTTGGAGATCGCACCGAGATCGAACACGGTCTGGCTGAGGTCGACGCCGACGCTGCGGCGGCGCGCATCGCCGTCGACGCCGGCGGCGTAGCTGCGGCTGAGCGAGGCGCTGCCATTGATCTGCGGCAGCAGGCTGGCGCGCGCCTGGACGCGGCCTTCGCGGCTGATGTCGCGGTTGGCTTCGGAGATCGCCAGCTGCGGGTCGCTGCCACGCGCCAGCTCGTAGGTCTGCAGCAGGTCTTCGGCCGATGCCGCGGTGGGCAGCAGGGCGAGGAGGAGCGCGAGGGCGAGGGGGCGACGGATCATCAGGGGAGGTCCTTGGTCGGGCCGGCGGTCAGCCGGTGGTCAGAACGCGAATGCGGGCACCGGCGCGGCGCCGGCGAGATAGGCGAGGTCGGTTTCGAACAACGATTCGATGCGCTTGCCGTTGACGTCGGCGTGCACGAGCACCGCCTCCATGGCCGGCGCCTGGCCGCGCACGATGAACATGCGGCCGCCGGGGCGCAGCCAGCCGATGAAGCGCTCCGGCACGATGTCGGCCGCGGCGCTGACGCAGATCGCATCGAACTGGCGGCCCGGCTCCCAGGCGAAGGCATCTGCATGGACTACCGAGACGTTGCTCGCGCCCTGCGCCATCAGCGCGGCCTGCGCGCACTGGGCCAGGTCGGCGTGGCGTTCGATCGTGGTCACCGCGCGCGCAAGCCGGCCCAGGCAGGCCGCCATGAAGCCGCTGCCGGTGCCGATCTCGAGGACGTCCTCGGAACCTTCCAGCGCCAGCGCCTGCAGCGCGCGGCCTTCGACCACCGGCTTCATCATCGATTCGCCGTGGGCCAGCGGCAGGGCGATGTCGGCATAGGCCAACGCCCGGTGCGCGGCCGGCACGAAGGCGTGGCGCGGCAGGCGCAGCAGCACGTCCAGCACGCGGGGCTCGAGCACATCCCACGGACGGATCTGCTGCTCGACCATGGCTTCACGTGCTTTGGCGAAATCGAGGGTCATGGTCTGGGGCCTGGCGGGTCTGGGTGACCGGCCATTTTACGGTGTATTGGCTGGGGGTGCCGACAGCATCGCCGCGACGGGGTGCCGTACCTGAGTGCCGGAAGTCACCGGGCCGGTCGGCGGGGCGCTCACGGCCCCGGGCGAGGGGCGTAGGCGCGCAGGAAGAGGTCCACCGTGGCCTCCAGGTGCGCGTCGACGTCGAAACCGGGCATGTCGCCGCAGCCCATCATCAGCCGCGGGTGGAGCTCCCCGCGAAGCAGGGCGAAGAACTGGCTTGCCGCGCGCCCGGTGTCGGCCACGTCCAGCTCGCCGGTGGCGGTGCGTCGCGCAAGGAGTGCAGCGAATCCGGCCTGCAGATGGCCGGCGCCGGCGTCCCAGAACATCCGCGACAGCCGGGGATCCACCCGCGCCGACCCGCACACCAGGCGGAAGCCGGCGAGCGCTTCGGGCGAGATCATCAGCGCATGCACCGCGCGCGCGATGCCGATCAGGCGCGGCCGCAACGGCGTGCCCGGCGACGGCGTGAACAGCGACGGCGGCACCTGCTGCTCGCAGTAGTTCTCGACCGCGGCGGCGAACAGCGTGTCCTTGTCGCCGAAGTGACTGTAGACGGTGAGCTTCGACACGCCGGCCCCGGCCGCGATCTGGTCCATGCTCACGCCCTCGAAGCCGTGCTCCAGGAACATGCGCTGGGCCGCGTCGAGGATCGCGGCGCGCTTGGCGAGGTCCTTGGGGCGGCCCGGTGCGGGACGCGGCACCGCCGGATGGTCGCTGGGCGTGGGCATCGGCAAATACTAGACCGTGGAGTTTTGTAAATATAGCATTCGCCCCCTGAAGCCCGGGTCGCGGGCCGGTGACAGGAGCGACGCCATGGTTGGCATGCGCGGGATCCGATGGCTGGGTGGTGCCGCGGTTGGCCTGGCGCTGGCCGCGTGCGGCGGTTTGGAGCCGGAACAGCCGGCATCGCGTCCGGTGCTGGTGGACCGGCCGCAGGCGGCGGCCGGCGTCGGGCGCAGCTATTCCGGCGAGGTCCGCGCGCGCGAGGAAAGCCCGCTGGCCTTCCGCGTGGGCGGCAAGCTGCTCCGGCGCGAGGTCGATGTCGGGGACCGGGTGGCCCGTGGCGACCTGCTGGCGGTGATCGACGCCGGTGATTTCCAGGCCCAGGCCCGCGCCGCCGAAGCCCGGCTGTCCGCCGCCGAGGCCCAGCGCAAGCGCGCGGCCGCCGATCGCGCCCGCTACGCCACGCTTGCGGGGGAGCAGCTGGTCAGCCGTTCCGCGCTTGACGCCCAGGATGCCGCCTGGCGCGCGGCCGAAGGCGAGGCCCGGGCCGCGCGCGCCCAGGTCGAGGTCGCGCGCAACCAGGCCGGCTATGCGGAGCTGCGCGCGCCCGCCGACGGCGTCATCGCCAGCCGCCAGGCCGAGGCCGGGCAGGTGGTGGCGGCCGGGCAGGCGGTGTTCACCCTGGCCGGCGGCGACGGCCGCGAAGTCGCGATCGCGCTGCCGGAGTCCGCGGTGGGCAATTACGCCGTGGGCCAGCCGGTCGAGGTCGAGCTGTGGACCGCGCCCGGCGGGCGCCTGCGCGGGCATTTCCGCGAGATTTCCCCGGCGGCCGACGCCACCGCGCGCACCTACGCGGCCCGCGTGGCGCTGGACGGCGAGGGTGCCGCGCGCGTCGCACTGGGGCAGAGCGCGAAGGTGCACGTGGCCAGTGGCGGGTCTTCGCTTTCGGTGCCGCTGGCAGCGGTACAGCCCGGGGAAGGCGCCAGGACTGGTGACAGCAAGGCTGGCGACAGCGCGGCTGGCAGCAGCACGGCGTCGGTGTGGGTATTCAAGGACGGCCGCGTCCACGCCGTCGCCGTGGGGACTGGCGATTTCGGCGCCGCGCGGGTCCCGGTGACCACCGGCCTGGACGTGGATGACTGGGTGGTGGTCGCCGGCGGCCATCTGCTGCGCGATGGCCAGGAAGTCACCGCGGTCGATCTGCACAATCGTCCGGTCCAGGCGCATGCCCGGGCGGAGCCGTCGCAGTGACAGCCCGAGCCGCGGCGCGATGAGCGGCCCGCGCTTCAACCTGTCCACATGGGCGCTGCGCAACCGCGCGCTGGTTGTGTACGTGATGCTGGTCGCGGCCCTGGTGGGCGCGTGGTCGTACAAGCAGCTCGGGCAGTCGGAAGACCCGCCGTTCACCTTCAAGGCGATGGTGGTGCGCACCGTGTGGCCGGGCGCCACCGCCGACCAGGTCGCGCGCCAGGTCACCGACCGCGTCGAGCGCGCGCTGATGGAGACCGGGCGCTACGAGACGATCCGCTCGTACTCGCGGCCCGGCGAGTCGCAGGTCATCTTCATGGCCTCCGATTCGCTGCCGCAGCGCGACGTCCCCGGGCTCTGGTACCAGGTGCGCAAGAAGGTCGGCGACATCCGGCCGACGCTGCCGGCCGAAGTGATCGGCCCGTTCTTCAACGACGAATTCGGCGACACCTTCGGCAATATCTATGCGCTGACCGGCGAGGGCTTCGACTACGCCGTGCTCGAGGACTATGCCGAGCGCATAGAACTGGAACTCCAACGCCTGCCCGACGTCGGCAAGGTCGAGCTGATCGGCCTCCAGGACGAGAAGGTCTTCGTCGAGGCCAGCAACATGCGCCTGGCCACGCTGGGCGTGCCGATGGAGGCGCTTCAGCAGGCGCTGGCGCGGCAGAACGCGGTGGCACCGGCGGGCTTCGTCGAAACCGCGACCGACCGCGTGCAGCTGCGCGTGGACGGGGCCTTCCGTTCGGTGGACGAGATCCGCGCGCTGCCCGTGCGCGCCGGCGACCGCACGCTGCGCCTGGGCGACGTTGCCGAGGTCAGGCGCGGGTACGCCGACCCGGCGGCGCCGCGGATGCGCTTCATGGGCGAGGACGCGATCGGCATCGGCGTGGCCCTGCGCGACGGCGGCGACATCCTGGCCCTGGGCGACACGCTGGCCGCGGCGGCCGTGCGCCTGCGCGACACGCTGCCGCTCGGCATGGAGCTGCGCAAGGTGTCCGACCAGCCGGCGGCGGTGCGCGAATCGGTGGGCGAGTTCGTGAAGGTGCTGGCCGAGGCGGTGGTGATCGTGCTGCTGGTCTGCTTCTTCTCTCTGGGCTTGCGCACGGGCCTGGTGGTGGCCGTTTCGATACCACTGGTGCTGGCGATGACCTTCGCCCTGATGCACTGGTTCGGCATCGGCCTGCACAAGGTCTCGCTGGGCGCGCTGGTGCTTGCGCTCGGCCTGCTGGTGGACGACGCGATCATCGCGGTGGAGATGATGGCCATCCGCATGGAGCAGGGCGACGATCGGCTGACGGCCGCGGGCTACGCCTGGTCGCACACCGCGTTTCCGATGCTGACCGGCACGCTGGTGACGGCGGCCGGGTTCCTGCCGATCGCGACCGCGGCGTCGTCGGTGGGCGAGTACACGCGCTCGCTGTTCCAGGTGGTCGGCATCGCCCTGGTGGTGTCGTGGATCGCCGCGGTGCTGTTCATCCCGCTGCTGGGCGAGAAGATGCTGCCGGACTTCGCCAACCCGAAGCAGCCGAAGCCCGGTTCCCTGGCCGGACGCCATCGCGCCTGGCGCCTGCGACTGGTTGATCGCTGGCCGCAGTATGCGTTCGTGCTTGCCCCGCGGGAGCCGCACGCGCACGACCATGATCCCTACCAGCGTCCGTTCTACCGGCGCCTGCGGAGGATGCTCCACTGGTGCCTGGTGCACCGTTGGCTGGTGATCGCGACGACGGTGGCGCTGCTGCTGCTGTCGCTGCTCGGCTTCCGCTTCGTTCCCCAGCAGTTCTTCCCCGATTCGCAGCGCCTGGAGCTGATGGTCGACCTGGAGCTGGCCGAGGGCGCTTCGCTGCGCGCGACCGCCGACGCCGCCACGCGGCTCGAGGCGCTGCTTGCGGACCATCCCGGCATCGAGAACCACGTCGCCTACGTCGGCAGCGGTTCGCCGCGCTTCTACCTGCCGCTCGACCAGCAGCTGCCGCAGACCAATTTCGCCCAGTTCGTGGTCCTGGCGCGCGATGTCGAATCCCGCGAGACCCTGCGCGACTGGCTGATGGAGGAGGTCGCGCCGCTGTTCCCCGAGCTGCAGCTGCGCGTGACCCGGCTCGAGAACGGGCCGCCGGTGGGCTATCCGGTGCAGTTCCGGGTCTCGGGCGAGCACGCCGACCAGGCGCGCGAGATCGCGCACAGGGTCGCCGACGTCGCGCGCGCCAGCCCGCACGTGGCCAACGTCAACCTCGACTGGGACGAGCCGAGCAAGGTCGTGCGCCTGGTGATCGACCAGGAGCGCGCGCGCGTGCTGGGCGTCGACTCGCAGCAGCTGGCGCGGTTCCTCTCGGCCTCGCTGTCGGGCCAGGCGGTGGGCGTGTACCGCGAGGGCAACGAGCTGATCGAAGTGGTGATGCGCGGGCCCGTCGACGAGCGCATCGCGCTCGACCAGCTTGGCAGCCTCACCGTGCACGGCGCCGACGACAAGCCGATCCCGGTGTCGCAGGTGGCGCGGCTGGAGTACGCCTTCGAGGACGGCATCATCTGGCACCGCGACCGCCTGCCGACGGTGACCGTGCGTGCCGACGTGCGCGGCGACGCGATGCCGGCGACGGTGGTTGCCGAGCTCCTGCCCGGGCTGGAAGGCATCCGCGACGCGCTGCCGCCCGGCTACCTGCTGGAGACCGGCGGCACCATGGAGGATTCGGCGCGCGGCCAGGATTCGATCGCCGCGGGCATGCCACTGTTCCTGTTCGCGGTGGCGACGCTCCTGATGCTGCAGCTGCGCAGCTTCTCGCGCAGCGCAATGGTCTTCGCCACCGCGCCGCTGGGGCTGGTGGGCGCGGTGCTGTTCCTGCTGGTGTTCCGCGTGCCCTTCGGTTTCGTGGCGCTGCTGGGCACGATCGCGCTGGCCGGCATGGTGATGCGCAACTCGATCATCCTGGTCGACCAGATCCAGCAGGACATCGACGCCGGGCACGCGCGCTGGGACGCGGTGATCGATGCAACCGTGCGCCGCTTCCGCCCGATCGTGCTGACCGCTCTGGCCGCGATCCTGGCGATGGTGCCGCTGTCACGCAGCGTGTTCTTCGGGCCGATGGCGGTGGCGATCATGGGCGGGCTGACGGTGGCCACCCTGCTGACCCTGGTGTTCGTGCCCGCGCTGTATGCGGCCTGGTTCCGGGTGCGCCGCGACGAGCCCGCGCCGCAGCGATCATCGAACCCGTCGGCCTCGATCCACCCACCGCGGTAATCCCCCACGGGAGACGCGCTGTAGCCGCCCCTACAGGGTATGTGGCTGCGGGCGGGATCCCGGGTTGGAGTCGGGACGGGCGACAGGATGGTCCAGCAGCTCCGCGCGCGGCCCTGCCACGGGCGAAACATGCGCCTTTGCGGCGACGCCCGCGGTGGCGAAGCCTGCCACCATCCCGGGCGCCGCGGCCTCCGCCTGCGCCCGCGATGCGAACCACGCGAAGCACGAAGGACCGCCGCCGGAGATGCTGGCGCCCAGTGCGCCATGGTCGAGCGCGGCCTGCTTCACCGCGGCAAAGCCGGGGATCAGGGGCGCGCGCCGCGGCTCCACCAGCACGTCGCGCAGGCCGTCGCCGATCAGCACGGCGTCGGCGCGAGCCAGGCCGGTGAGGAACAGGGCGAGGTGCGTGGAGTGTTCGACCACCCGGGCCAGCGGACAGGGCTCGGCCAGGACCGCGCGCGCATGGCGGGTCTCAAGCACCAGGTCCGGCTGCACCACCACGCAGTGCAGCCAGTCCGGCACCTCCAGGCGAAGCAGCCGCGTGGGCGTGGCCAGCGCCACGCCGCCCACCAGCATCGGGCCGACGTTGTCGCCCTGCCGGCTGTGGGTCGAGGCCCACTCGCCTTCCAGCGCGTACGGGTAGAGCGCTTCGCGCGACAGTGGTTGCGCCAGCAGCGCGTTGGCCGCGACCAGGGCGGCCACGCAGGACGCCGCCGAGCCCCCCAGTCCCGAGCCCATGGGGATGCCCTTGTCGAGCTCGATTGCAAAGCCGTGGCCCAGCCCAAGCGCTTCGCGCAGCGTGATCAGCGCACGCCCGGCGGTATTGCGCGCAGCGTCCAGGGGAATGTCGCCGATGCCACGCACCGGTCCGCGCACCGCGTCCACCCGCACCACCGGCGCTTCGATGGCGCGCACGGTGGCGACGTCCCGCGGGCCGTCGATCACGTGCCCGAGCAGGTCGAAGCCGACACCGATGTTGCCGACGCTTGCGGGCGCGAATGCGCGGGCCTGGCGATGTGATGGGTCCATGGGCGGATTGTCCCATCCCGGGTCGTGTTGCGGCGCGGCAACAGGGGCGCCCGCTTGCGGCCTAGACTGGGCCCACGAGCGAGGACCGGCGCGGCCGGCCAGCCACGGGGGGCGCGATGAAGCCGACCGATATCCGCAATCCGGACACCTTCCACAGGGTCGTCGATTGCCAGTGGGCCTGCCCGGCGCACACGCCGGTTCCCGAGTACATCCGCATGATCGCCGCCGGTCGGCCGGCAGACGCCTACATAGTGAACTGGGTGAGCAACGTGTTCCCGGGGATCCTCGGCCGCACCTGCGACCGGCCGTGCGAGCCGGCCTGTCGCCGCGGCCGGGTCGAGGTGAACAACGGCCCGCCGTCGATGCGCGGGAAACCGGAGCCGGTGGCGATCTGCCGGCTCAAGCGCGTGGCCGCCGACCACAAGGGCGACGTCCGCGCGCGCATGCCGAAGGCGCCCGCGGAGGGCAACGGACGGCGCATCGCCTGCGTCGGCGCCGGCCCGTCGTCGCTGACCGTGGCCCGCGACCTGGCGCCGCTGGGCTACGCGGTCACGGTGTTCGAGGCCGACCCGAAGGCCGGTGGCTTCATGCGCACCCAGGTGCCGCGCTTCCGCCTGCCGGAGGAGGTGATCGACGAGGAGACGGGCTACATCCTCGACATGGGCGTCGAGTTCGTCGCTGACACGCGCATCGAGTCGATGCGCGCGCTGCTGGCGCGTGGTTTCGACGCGGTGTTCATCGGCAGCGGCGCGCCGCGGGGACGCGACCTGGACCTGCCGGGCAGGCAGGAATGCGCGAGCAGCATCCACGTCGGCCTGGACTGGCTGGCGAACGTGTATTTCGGCCACGTCACCCGCGTCGGCCGGCGGGTGCTGGTGCTGGGCGGTGGCAACACCGCGATGGATTGTTGCCGCTCGGCAAGGCGCATGGGCGGCGACGAGGTCACGGTGGTGGTGCGTTCCGGCTTCGACGAAATGAAGGCCAGTCCCTGGGAGAAGGAGGACGCGATGCACGAAGGCATCCCGATCCTCGACTTCCGCGTGCCCAAGGCCTTCGAGCACGCCAGCGGGCAGCTCACCGGCATGCGCTTCCAGCGCGTGCGGGCGGAGTACGACGAGCGCGGCCGGAGACGGTTGGTGCCGACCGGCGAGCCGGACGACGTCATCGCCTGCGACGAAGTGCTGATCGCGGTCGGGCAGGAGAACGCGTTTCCCTGGATCGAGCGCGACCTCGGCATCGATTTCGACGAATGGGGCATGCCGGTCGTTGAGCCGGTCACGCACCAGTCGACCCTGCCACGCGTGCTGTTCGGCGGCGACGCGGCGTTCGGGCCGAAGAACATCATCTGGGCGGTGGCCCATGGCCACGCCGCGGCGATCTCGATCGACCGCCTGCTGGAGGGGCGTGATCCGCGCGACCGCCCGGCGCCGGGCGTGACGCTTGCTTCGCAGAAGATGGGCATCCACGAATGGCGCTACGACAACGCCGTCTCCCCCGACGAGCGCTTCGCAGTGCCCTGGTCGGAGGCGGCGAAGAAGCTCGACAGCATGCATGTCGAAGTTGAGCTCGGGTTCGACGCCGCCACCGCGTGGAAAGAGGCCCAGCGCTGCCTCAACTGCGACGTGCAGACGGTGTTCACCGACGACAAGTGCATCGAGTGCGATGCCTGCGTCGACATCTGTCCCACCGACTGCATCACCTTCACCGCCAATGGCGATGAAGCCGACCTGCGCACGCGGCTGGCCGCGCCCGCACTCAACCTGGACCAGCCGCTGTACGTGTCCGGACCGCTGAAGACGTCTCGGGTGATGGTCAAGGACGAGGACGTCTGCCTGCACTGCGGCCTGTGCGCGGAGCGCTGCCCGACCGGCGCCTGGGACATGCAGCAGTTCCTGCTGCGCGAAACCCGCGCCGGCGGCGACCGCGTTTTGGCCGGGTCGGCAGGCGTGGCGGTGGCGGAGGCGACGGCATGACCCCTGGCCATGCGCCGCTCCAGGCGGTCAACGATTTCGTCGTCAAGTTCGCCAACGTCAACGGATCGGGCTCGGCTTCGGCCAACGAGCTGTTCGCCAAGGCGATCCTGCGCATGGGCGTGCCGGTCAGCCCGCGCAACATCTTCCCTTCGAATATCCAGGGGCTGCCGACCTGGTACGAAGTGCGCGTCTGCGAGCGCGGCTGGCTGGGGCGCCGCGGCGGCGTCGACATGATGGTGGCGATGAACCCGCAGACCCGGGACGCCGACATCGCCGGGATCGAGCCCGGCGGCTACCTGTTCCACGACAGCAGCAAGCCGCTGCCGCGCGCGCGCCTGCGCGACGACATCACCGCGATCGGCGTGCCGCTGACGGACATCTGCAACGCGCACTACGGCGATCCGCGCCAGCGCCAGCTGTTCAAGAACATCATGTACGTGGGTGCCCTGTCGGCGCTGCTGGACATCGACCCCGACGTGATCGAGGCCCTCATCGGCGAGCAGTACCGCAGCAAGCCAAGGCTGCTGGAGCCGAACGTCGAGGCCCTGCACCTGGGCCGCGACTGGGTGCGCGAGAACCTGGCGCACCCGGTCGGCCTGCGCGTGCAGCCGGCCGACGCGGTCGGCGACCGGATCTTCGTCGACGGCAACGATGCCGCGGCGCTGGGCTGCGTCTACGGCGGCGCCACCGTCTGCGCCTGGTATCCGATCACGCCGTCGTCGTCGCTGGCCGAGGGCTTCCAGAAGTACTGCGCGAAGTTCCGCGTCGATGTCGAGGGCAGGGCGCGTTACGCCGTCATCCAGGCCGAGGACGAGATCGCGTCCATCGGCATGGTGGTCGGCGCGGGCTGGAACGGCGCGCGTGCGTTCACCACCACCTCGGGACCGGGTGTGTCGCTGATGAACGAATTCATCGGCCTGGCGTACTTCGCGGAGATCCCGGTGACGATCCTCAACGTGCAGCGCGGCGGGCCATCGACCGGCATGCCCACGCGCACCCAGCAGTCCGACGTGCTGGCCTGCGCGTTCGCCTCCCACGGCGACACCAGGCACGTGCTGCTGTTTCCCGAGGACCCACGCGAGTGCTTCGACTTCGCGGCCGCGGCGCTGGACCTGGCCGACCGCCTGCAGACGCCGGTGTTCGTGATGAGCGACCTCGACATCGGCATGAACCAGCGCCTGTGCGCGCCCTTCGAGTGGGACGACGCGCGCGCCTACGACCGCGGCAAGGTCATGACCGCGGCGCAGCTGGACGACGGCCGCGAGTTCGCGCGCTACAGGGATGTGGATGGCGACGGCATCCCGTGGCGGACCTGGCCCGGTACGCATCCGGACAAGGGCGCGTACTTCACGCGCGGCACGTCGCGCAACCCGCAGGCGCAGTACTCCGAAAGCGGGGAGGACTACGTCTACAACATGCAGCGCCTGCTGCAGAAGTTCGATACCGCAAAGGCGCTGGTGCCGCAGCCGGTGCTGGCCCCGGCGCACGAGCCCGCGCGCTTCGGCGCGATCTTCTACGGCTCCACGAGTCCGGCGATGGACGAGGCCGTGGAGCAGCTGCGCGCGGCCGGCGTCGCGCTGGATACGCTGCGGGTGCGCGCCTACCCGTTCCCGGACCAGGTGCGCGGGTTCATCCACGGCCACCAGCAGGTGTTCGTGGTCGAGCAGAACCGCGACGGGCAGCTGCGCCTGCTGCTGGTCGACGCCTTCGGCACAGACCCCGCGCGACTGGTGGCCGTGCTCCACTATGACGGCACCCCGATCACCGCGCGCTTCATCTCGGGTGCGATCCAGGCCCATGTGCGCTGCGGAGTGCCGCAGGAGGAGGTGGCATGACCTGGCTGGCGAAACCGAAGCTGCACCACCCGACGCTGCCCTGCAACGCCATCGGCTTCACCCGCCGCGACTACGAGGGCAAGATCAGCACGCTGTGCGCGGGCTGCGGACACGACTCGATCTCCGCGGCGATCATCCAGGCCTGCTGGGAGCTCGACATCCAGCCGCACCGCATCGCCAAGCTGTCGGGCATCGGCTGCAGCTCCAAGACCCCCGACTATTTCCTCGGCCAGTCGCACGGCTTCAACACCGTGCACGGGCGGATGCCGTCGGTGCTGACCGGCGCCAGCCTGGCCAACCGGTCGCTGACCTACTTGGGCGTGTCCGGTGATGGTGATTCGGCATCCATCGGCATCGGCCAGTTCGTGCACGCGATCCGGCGGGGGGTCGACATGACCTACATCGTCGAGAACAACGGGGTGTACGGGCTGACGAAGGGCCAGTTTTCCGCCACCGCGGACCAGGGCTCGGTGTCCAGGCGCGGCGTCGCCAATGCCGACAGCCCGCTGGACCTCGTGGCGATGGCGCTGCAGCTGGGCGCGAGCTACGTCGGCCGCGGGTTCTCCGGCGACAAGCAGCAGCTGGTGCCGCTGATCAAGGGCGCGCTGTCGCATCGCGGCGCCGCGTTCATAGACGTGATCAGTCCCTGCGTCGCGTTCAACAACCACGCCGGAAGCACCCGGAGCTATGACCACGTGCGCGAGCACAACGAGGCCGTGAACCGCCTCGACGTGATGCCGCCGCGCGCCGCGATCGAGCTCGAGCAGGCCGCCGGCAGCACGATCGACGTCGCCCAGCATGACGGCAGCGTGCTGCGCCTGCACAAACTCGATGCCGGCTACGATCCGCGTGACCGGCTGGCGGCGATGAACCTGCTGCAGCAGCGGCAGGCGCGAGGCGAGGTGGTGACCGGGCTGCTCCATGTCGACCCCGGGGCCGGCGACCTGCACGGCCATCTCGGCACGGTGGACACGCCACTGAACGCCCTCGGCCCCGCCGAGCTCGGGCCCGGCACCGCGGCGCTGGCGAGGATCAACGCCGCCCTGCGCTGACCCGCAGTCGTGCTTAAATATCGCCTGAAGCGGGGGTACCGCGCCACGGCGCGGTTGAGACAGACCCTTCGAACCTGATCCGGCTGATACCGGCGTAGGGAGCTTCGCGGCCGTGCCGTATCGCCTTCCCGCCATGCCTGCGCATGCGGGCCGCGTGCGCCCACGGCACGCGCCGCCGCTTCGTCCCGCCACCAAAGGACGATGCCGATGAACGCAGTGCCTTCCACCCTGGCCCAGCAGGCCGAACAGCTTTCCGATTCCGTCACCCGCCCGATCCCCGGCTCGCGCAAGGTCTTCGTCGGGGGTTCGCGCCCCGACCTGCGCGTGGCCATGCGCGAGATCGTGCAGTCGAGGACCCCGACCCTCTTCGGCGGCGAGGACAACCCGTCGATCCCGGTCTACGACACCTCGGGTCCCTACACCGACCCGGATGCACGCATCGACTTGTCCGCCGGCCTGTCGGCGCTGCGCGCAGGCTGGATCGCCGGGCGGGGCGACACCGAACGCCTGGATGCGCCGAGCTCGGCCTTCGGCCGCGGCCGCGAGCAGGATGCCCGCCTGGACGCCGTGCGCTTCCCGTCGCGCGCGCTGCCGCTGCGCGCCCGCGCCGGCGCCAACGTCACCCAGATGCACTACGCGCGGCGCGGCATCGTCACCCCCGAGATGGAATACGTCGCCATCCGCGAGAACCAGCGCCTTGACGAAGTGTGGGAGCGGCTACAGCCGCGATCCGGGGAGACCATCGCGGCCTTGGCCGCTCCCACATTGCTGGCGCAGCACCCGGGACAGTCCTTCGGCGCGTCCATCCCCGCGCGGATCACGCCCGAATTCGTGCGCGACGAGATCGCGCGTGGCCGCGCCATCCTGCCCTGCAACATCAACCACCCGGAAAGCGAGCCGATGATCATCGGCCGCAACTTCCTGACCAAGATCAACGCCAACATCGGCAACAGCGCGGTGTCGTCCGGCATCGCGGAGGAAGTGGAGAAGCTGGTCTGGGCGATCCGCTGGGGCGCCGACAACGTCATGGACCTCAGCACCGGCAAGCACATCCACGAAACCCGCGAGTGGATCATCCGCAACTCGCCGGTGCCGATCGGCACGGTGCCGATCTACCAGGCGCTGGAAAAGGTCGATGGTCGCGCCGAGGAGCTGACCTGGGACATCTTCCGCGACACGCTGATCGAGCAGGCCGAGCAGGGCGTGGACTACTTCACCATCCATGCCGGCGTGCTTCTGCGCCATGTGCCGCTGACTGCGAAGCGCGTCACCGGCATCGTCTCGCGCGGCGGCTCGATCATGGCCAAGTGGTGCCTTGCGCACCACCGCGAAAGCTTCCTGTACGAACATTTCGAAGACATCTGCGAAATCATGAAGGCCTACGACGTGGCCTTCTCGCTGGGCGACGGACTGCGCCCGGGCTGCATCGCCGATGCCAACGACGCTGCCCAGTTCGCCGAGCTGGAGACCCTGGGCGAACTCACGAAGATCGCCTGGACGCACGACGTCCAGACCATGGTCGAAGGCCCAGGCCACGTGCCGATGCAGCTGATCAGGGAGAACATGGACAAGCAGCTGGCCGAGTGCGGCGAAGCGCCGTTCTACACCCTGGGTCCGCTGACCACCGACATCGCACCCGGCTACGACCACATCACCAGCGCCATCGGCGCCGCGATGATCGGCTGGTTCGGGACCGCGATGCTCTGCTACGTCACGCCGAAGGAACATCTGGGCCTGCCCAACCGCCAGGACGTGCGCGACGGGATCATGGCCTACCGGATCGCCGCGCATGCGGCGGACCTGGCCAAGGGCCATCCGGGCGCGCAGGTGCGCGACAACGCCCTGAGCAAGGCGCGTTTCGAGTTCCGCTGGGAGGACCAGTTCCACCTCGGCCTGGATCCGGAGAAAGCCCGTGAGTTCCATGACGAGACGATGCCGAAGGACGCGCACAAGCTGGCCCACTTCTGCTCGATGTGCGGCCCTCACTTCTGCTCGATGAAGATCAGCCAGGACGTGCGCGAGCATGCGGCCGCGCAGGACAGTGACAGCGACGGGGCGGCGGCGGTGGAGGCCGGGATGGCCGGCAAGGCGGCCGAGTTCAGGGCGGCGGGCGGCGAGCTCTACCGGCGCGACTGAACGGCGGGAAACGGGAGGATCGGCGGAGTGCCCCGGGGCGCTCCGCCTCACGTGCGCGCGGCGGGCCATGCTAGCGTCGAGGCATCCAGGAAAGGAGGTTCGCCATGGCACGCATCCCCCCGTCTTCATTCCGCTGGCTGCTGGCGGCCCTGCTCCTCGGCCTGCTGGCCGCATGCGCCACCAGCCCGCGCATCAGCTCGGACTCCGACCCCGGCGCGGATTTCAGCGCCTACCGCACCTTCGCCTTCTATTCGCCGCTGGCGATCGAGCGGGAGGGCTATGCCAGCCTGGTCAGCGGCCGGATGAAGGCCGCGGCCCGCGCCCAGATGGAGTCGCGCGGCTACCGCTACAGCGAGTCCGACCCCGACCTCTGGCTGAACATCAACGCCTACATGCAGCAGCGCACCGACGTCAGCACGATTCCCGATGTCGACTACGCCTATTACTACAGCTACCGGTATCGCGGCTACGTGGCCATGCCGTACTGGCGCGACCGCACCAGTGTCACCCGCTACACCGAGGGCACGATGAACATCGACCTGGTCGATGCCAGGCGCAACGCGCTGGTCTGGGAAGGCATCGCGGTAGGCCGGGTCTCCCGCAACCAGGATCCCGTGGCGCGCGATGCGGCCATCGACAGTACGATCGCAGGGATCTTCGAGGCCTATCCGCACCGCGCAGGGACGCGCTGACCAGCGCCGGCCGCCCGCGGGGTCCGGCAGGCCGGCAAGCGCCGCTCAGCGGCTGAACGCATCCCGCAGCGACGCAAGCCAGGCGCGCCAGCTGCCGCCCTCCCGGCTCGGGTCGTATTCACAGCCCAAGGACTGCATCCGGGCACCAAGGGCGGGCTCATCCAGGTTCTCGTCCGCCAGGCTTGCAAGATCGTCGCGCACCGCGACGATCTCGGCGTCGGCCTCGCTGCCAAGATACGCATCGACCACCCCGGAGGCGGTGTCGTGCTCCATCGCCCAGTCCTGGTGGAAGTAGGCGGAGAGGAAGTTCTCAAGCGCGGGGGTGTCGCTCATCGGGGGCCTCGCGGTAAGCCGGGTCAGGGCGTCGAAGGATAGCCGGTGACGATGCGATAGCCGGTGTCGAGGCGATCCGAGCGCTCCAGCACCAGGCGAACGGAGAAGACGTCCTCGGCCTGGCTGTCGCCGCGCTTCACCGAGATGCCGGTGCTGGCGTCGAAGCTGGCGTCGACCACCAGGCGGTTGCCGCCCTTGCCGTCGACCCAGGCGTCGATGCGGCCCTGGTGTTCGGAAAGGGTGGCGGCCACGAAGTGCCCGGCCTCTCCGATGTCGCGGAAGCTGGAGGCGGCGCTGATGTTGTCGCGGCGCACGCGGTCGACCAGCCACTCCTCGCTCTTGCCCACGTGGCGCTCGATCAGGTGGCCGCCGGCGTCCTCGTGGGCCTGCAGGCCGCCGCCGGGGACCTCGCCGGGAGCGTCGGGGCCGTCCGGGACATCCGGGCTGTCGACGCCATCGGTTGCCAGGTGCGCGTCGAGGTCGCGGGTCGTGGCCTCGACCGCATCGCGCCCGGCGCGCGGAAGTCCGCTCACGTCCAGCTCGCCCAGCGCGTCGCGGATGCGGCCCAGCAGCGGGTCGAGGTGCTCGCCGAAGGTCCGGTCGCCGCCGGCGAGCGAGATCGCGTCGCGCACCTGGCCGAGGAAGCCCTCGATGTCCCCGTCGTCGGCGAGCGCCTGGAGGTGGGCGACGAGGTCGGAATCAGGGTCGGCCGCCGCCGCCATGGCCGCGCGGCCGGACGACTGCTGCAGCGGTGCCAGCGGGGGAAGCGACCACCGGGTGGCCGGTGACAGGGCTTGGGCGGCATCCATCACGTGCGGCGCCTTCTGTGCGGGGGAGCCACGAAGCCTATGCACCGCGCGCGGCCGCCGACAGCTGGTGCCGGCCCGAGGGTGTGCGGTGGTGGGCGCGTGCGCGTGCGGCCGTCGCGGGGCACACTCCCGCGATGGCCAACCTCTTCCGCAAGCCGATCAGCTGGACCGCTGCCGCCGCCAGGCACCCCTCGGCGCTGCTGCTTGCCGTACAGATGGCCAGCCTGCTGCTGTACCCGCTGATGGACGGTAGCGAGAGCCGGGTGCTGTTCAGCGCGTTCACCCTGGTCGCGGTACCGCTGGCGGTCTGGGTGGTTTCGCGCAGCCACGCGGCCAACTGGTTCGCGTGGGCGCTCGCGGTGCCAGCGATGCTGCTGGCCGGCGCCGCGATCGGCTTCGACCTGCCGCTGCTCGCGGTGGCCTCGGCCCTGCTGGAGTCGATGCTCTACTTCTATGCCGCCGGCGCGCTCATCGTGTACATGCTCGAAGACCACACGGTCACAGTCGATGAACTGTTCGCGGCGGCCGCGGCGTTCACGCTGCTGGCCTGGGGCTTCGCCTATGCGTTCCTGGTGTGCCAGGCGGTGTTGCCGGCAAGCTTTACCGGCTTGGTCGAACCCGAGCGGCCACGACGCTGGATCGAACTGCTGTTCCTGAGCTTCTCCACGCTGTCCGGCACCGGGAACGGCGACATCATGCCGCTGACGCCGTATGCGCGGGTGCTGGTGATGCTGGAGCAGTTCGCCGGCGTGGGCTACATCGCGGCCGTGGTGTCACGGCTGATCGCGCTGAGCATCGTGCGCCAGCGAGGGCGCAGCCGGGACTGAGCCCCGGCCGTTATGCCGAGCGGTAGCGCTCGATCGCCTCGAGCAGCAGGCCCTTGGCCTCGGCGGCGTTGCCCCAGCCCTCGATCTTGACCCACTTGCCCTTCTCGAGGTCCTTGTAGTGCTCGAAGAAGTGGCCGATGCGCTCCAGCCAGTGTCCGGACACCTGGTCGATGTCATGGATGTGCGCATAGCCCGCGAACACCTTCGGCTCCGGCACCGCCAACAGCTTCTCGTCGCTGCCGGCCTCGTCGGTCATCTTCAGCACGCCGACCGGGCGGCAGCGGATCACCGAGCCCGGCACCAGCGGCAGCGGCAGGATCACCATGACGTCGGCCGGGTCGCCGTCGCCGCAGACGGTGTTGGGGACGTAGCCGTAGTTGCAGGGGTAGCGCATGGGGGTCGACAGCACGCGGTCGACGAAGATCGCGCCGGATTCCTTGTCGACCTCGTACTTGACCGGCTCGGCGTCCTTGGGGATCTCGATGATGACGTTGATTTCGTCCGGCGGACTCTTGCCGGTGGTCACATGATCCAGGCCCATGGGTGCTCCAGTCGTGCGGGCGAACCGGGATGGCCCGCTGCCGCGTAAGGGGAAGGGCGCCCATTCTACGCGTCGCTGTTGCGACGCAGCAAAGGGTGATCGTGCCGGCGCCCCGCGGCATGGGCGGGGCGGTGTGGTGATGAACGGGAGCCGGGACGACCCCAGCTGGGGTACGCCCCAGCTTGGTCCCGTAAACGTCCCGGTTACACAGTACGGCACCGTATCCACACCGAGAGTGCCCTGCATGAGCATCCAGTCCGCGAATATCGTTCCAGGCGCCAGCGCCGCTGCCCAGTTCGAGCGTGCGGGCTACTGGAACAACCCCGACGCCCCGCACCAGCATGACCACGGTCCCGACGCCCTGGGCAGCGAGGCCCCGGCGCCCCGGTCGGTCGACGTGGGGGGCGCCGACGCCGTGGATATCGACCAGGGCCCCGGGCAGGAGGACGGCCGGACGATCGACGGCGGCTCGGACAATCCCGCCGGGCGCAGCCAGCGCAGCACGGTGGACGGCAAGCCGATCGTGGTCGACCCGCTGCATTCGGAGAAGGGACTCGACGTTGCGCGCGAGCGCACCGTCGACGCCTGGAACCAGGTCAGCAGCGACCAGCTGGTGTTCACCACCGGCGCCGGCAATGACAGCTTCGGCGTCAAGCAGCGCGACGACGGCACGCTCGACGTCAGCATCAACGGCGAGAACTACGAGGTGCATCTCGATCGCGGGCAGGAGCTGACCATCCGCGCTGGCGATGGCAACGACGTCATCGAGGTGGCGCCCAACGTCACGGTCAATATCGTGGTCGAAGGCGGCAAGGGCGACGACACCATCACCACCGGTGCCGGCGACGACCGGATCGACGGCGGCGAGGGCAACGACACCATCTTCTCCGGTGCCGGCCGCGACGACATCTTCGGCCACAGCGGCAACGATGTCCTGGGCGGTGGCGAAGGCGTCAACATCATCCATGGCGGCGACGGCGACGACGAGATCACCGCCGGCGCGGGCACCAACTTCATCGAAGGCGGCGCCGGCGACGACGTGATCCAGGGCGCCGGCACCAGCGACATCCTGTCCGGTGGCGTCGGCAACGACCGCATCGCCGCGGGCGACGGCAAGAGCACCATCTATACCGGCGCCGGCGACGACGCCGTGGACGGCGCCGGCGTCAACGCCACGGTCTACGCCGAGGTCGGCGACCTGATCAACTCGGCCACCGGCAGCAAGCCGACCGTGGTCAACGTCGCCATCGACGCCAACGCCGGCCACACCATCAAGGTCGAGGGTTCGGCAGGCTTCGTGCAGCGCATCCAGTCCGAGCTCGACTTCCTGCGCGCCTCGCCGGTGGGGCAGCAGATGCTGGCCGAGTTCGACAAGGCCGCGGACGTCAAGGGCAACATGGTCACGATCAAGGAGCTGGCCAACGAGCAGAACGGCTATGCCCAGACCTTCAGCCGCGATGCCGACATCGTGAACGGCCGGGCCGGCGCCGGCGGCAACGTCGACATCGTCTACAACCCGTCATTCCACATGGACGCCTTCCCGGCGCCCGTGGTCGTGCTGTACCACGAGATGTCGCATGCCTACAACGGCGTGAACGGGAGCTTCCAGCCGGGTGAGTACACCGGTCCGGGCCCTGACAACGGCATCGCCAACGCCGAGCGACAGGCCGTGGGCCTTGAGACCAGCGCGCCCGCCTTCGACTTCGACGGCGATCGCTCGACTGCACCGACCACCGCCAATCCCGATCACCTGACCGAGAACGGCATCCGCGAGGAGCTGGGCATGCCGGACCGCCCGAGCTACGCGCTCGAGTTCTGAACACACCAGGCCCGATGACGGTCCCGCGCAGCCTGCGTTCACCGCAGGCTGCGTGCGTTCGGTCATCCTGAGCGGTACCAGCCAGGAGGCAGCACACACATGGCCCTGAACATCATCCGGCACGCGGGCATCCTCGCGGCCGCCCTTTCGACCGCTGCAGTCGTGCCGCAGCCCGCGGTCGCGGGCGGACAAGTGGAGACCAACGCCGTGAACGAGGAAGACCAGGTGGCGCGTACCCGCGTGAGCGGGGAAGGGGCGATGGTCGAAGTCGCCTTCGACCCCGACGCACAGCGCCTGGCGGTGCGCTATCGCGTCAGCAATGACAGCGACGCGCCGCTGGCGGTCTTCGATCGCGGCGACGTCCATTCGGTACTGAGCAAGCGCCTGGTGGCGGGTGAAGTGCCGGGGCCGCGGATGGAGGGCGGGGTCGATGGCCTCACGCTGTCGCATGCCGCGCAGGCGCTGCCGGATCCGACACCGACGTCACCGCCGACGCCCCTGGCCACGAAGCTCGGTCCGGGCGAACGCCTGGATGCCAGCTTCGATGTGGACCTGTCGCTGTCCCCCGCCAGCGTCGCGCGGGTGCGCTGGTGCCTCGGCGTGCTGCCCTTCGACGAGGCGGAGTTCAGGCCGGCGACCTCGGCGGGCGATGTCGCCCTGTGGTCGGCGCCCTTCAGCGTGGTCGAGCGGCAGCAGCTGCTGTGCACGCCGTGGTTCGACATGGCGGCGGGGACGTTCGAAAGCGGCTGACGTGGACGGATGGTGATCGCCACTGCGTACGAGCGAGCCTGAAAGCAGAAGCGGCCCCCATGGGCCGCTTCTGCGTTGCAGGCCGGCACGGCCGGCGGGCGGCGTCGCTAGAGCAGCGGCACCAGCAACAGGGCCACGATGTTGGTGACTTTGATCAGCGGGTTCACCGCCGGACCCGCGGTGTCCTTGTAGGGATCGCCGACGGTGTCGCCGGTGACCGCGGCCTTGTGCGCCTCGGAGCCCTTGCCGCCGTGGTGGCCTTCCTCGATGTACTTCTTGGCGTTGTCCCAGGCGCCGCCGCCGGTGCACATCGAAATCGCCAGGAACAGGCCGGTCACGATCGTGCCCATCAGCAGGCCGCCGAGCGCGTCCGCGCCCAGCACCAGGCCGACGATGATCGGAATGGCCAGCGGCAGCAGCGAAGGCACGATCATTTCCCTGATCGCCGAGCGCGTCAGCAGGTCGACCGCGCGGTCGTACTGCGGCTTGCCGGTGCCTTCCATGATGCCGGGGATCTCGCGGAACTGGCGCCGCACCTCCTCGACCACGGCGCCGGCGGCGCGACCGACGGCCTGCATCGCCATTGCACCGAAGAGATACGGAATCATGCCGCCGATCAGCAGGCCGATCACCACGTTCGGATTGTCGATGGAGAAGTTCACCGCGCGGCCCGAGGCTTCAAGCTTGTGCGCGTAGTCGGCGAACAGCACCAGCGCGGCCAGTCCCGCCGAACCGATCGCATAGCCCTTGGTCACCGCCTTGGTGGTGTTGCCCACGGCGTCGAGCGCGTCGGTGGTCTCGCGGATCTCCGGCGGCAGGCCGCTCATCTCGGCGATGCCGCCGGCGTTGTCGGTGATCGGGCCGTAGGCGTCGAGCGCCACGATCATGCCGGCCATCGACAGCATGGCGGTGGCCGCGATGGCCAGGCCGTATAGGCCCGCGATCGCGTAGCAGCACCAGATCGCGGCCGCGACCACGATCACAGGCGCCGCGGTCGACTTCATCGACACCGCCAGGCCGGCAATCACGTTCGTGCCGTGGCCGGTTTCCGACGCCTTCGCCACCTGCTGCACCGGGGCGTACTCGGTTGCGGTGTAGTACTCGGTGATCACCACCAGCATGCCGGTCAGCACCAGGCCGACAATCGCGCACCAGAACAGCGGCAGCGCCAACGCGGCCTCGAACATGCTGTTGGTGATGAACCAGAAGGCGATCGCCGCCAGCACGCCCGACACGCCCAGGCCGCGATACAGCGCGTTCATGATCTTGCCGCCCGGCCGCGCCTTGACGAAGAAGGTGCCGATGATCGAGGCGATGATGGACGCCGCGCCCAGCACCAGCGGATAGACCACGCCCGCCCAGCCGTAGGTCGCGAAGAAGATGCCGGCGACCAGCATCGAGGCGATGATGGTCACCGCATAGGTCTCGAACAGGTCGGCCGCCATGCCGGCGCAGTCGCCGACGTTGTCGCCCACGTTGTCGGCAATCACCGCCGGGTTGCGCGGGTCGTCTTCGGGGATGCCGGCTTCGACCTTGCCCACCAGGTCCGCGCCGACGTCGGCGCCCTTGGTGAAGATGCCGCCGCCCAGCCGCGCGAAGATCGAGATCAGCGACGAGCCGAAGGCGAGGCCGATCATCGGCTGCAGCGCGGCCTCGACCGCCATCGCGTCGCGACCGTCGCCGATCACGAACATGAAGTAGCCGGCCACGCCCAGCAGGCCCAGGCCCACGACCAGCATGCCGGTGACCGCGCCGCCGCGGAAGCTGACCGCCAGCGCCTCGTTCAGGCCCACGGTCGCCGCCTGGGTGGTGCGCACGTTGGCGCGCACCGAGACGAACATGCCGATGAAGCCGGCCACGCCCGAGAGCACCGCGCCGATCAGGAAACCGATGGCCGTCGGCCAGCCCAGGGCCGGCACGAAGCCGATCACCAGGAACAGCACCACGCCGACGATGGCGATGGTGATGTATTGCCGCCGCAGGTAGGCCCCGGCGCCCTCCTGGATCGCGGCCGCGATCTGCTGCATGCGCTCGTTGCCCGCGGGCCGCGCAAGGATCCATCGCGCGGAGACAATGCCGTAGATGATCGCCAGGCCGGCACAGGCAAGTGCCAGCCACAAAGCTTGTTGCTCGAGCATGAATCCCTCCCCAGGGTGTGGTCGAAAGCATCTGATCGGAGCTGGAACCGCCCGACTATGGCATACGCCCCGGGCCCGGTATTGCCGCGCTGCAGCGCGTGCCAGGCCATGTGCGGTGGAGGCCGATCCTTGGAGGTCCGGCGACGTCGGGCGGATGTGGAGGGTGGATTCAGGCGCTGCGTGCCAGCCTGACCATCGCCCCGCTCCAAGGAGTCACCCGCGATGCGATCCGCCGCTGCCATCTGCCTGCTTGCCTTCGCTGCCGTCCCCGCGCTGGCCGCCGACCCGAAGCCCGAGATCAGCCGGCCGGCGGCGGCGGCGCAGGCGGTGGGCGTTGTCCACACGCTGCGCCAGATCCCGGAGGCCTGCGCGCGCATCGAAGGCGCGTTCACCGGTGATGCCGCCGATCCCTACCGTTTCGCCGTGGTGCGCACCAGCGCGAACTGCCAGCCGCGCGCACGCTTCGTGGACGCCGCCAAGGCCAAGCCCTCGGTGGCTTCGGGCTGGGTGTTCAACGATGTGCTCAGGGTGCCGAGCGCGGACTGCGCCTCGCGGGAGGCGGTGGTGCGCGTGTGGCGCAAGCCCGTCGACCAGACGATGGAGCTGGACGGCCAGGGCCAGTCGCGGATCTACATCGAAGAGTCGAAGCAGGCCGCCGCCGCGGGCAAAATCGCCGCGACCCCGATGTACGCCGCCGAGATGGGCGTGGAAGGCAAGGCCTGCGGCAGCGAGTGACAAGATCGCCCTGAATGACACATCGCAGTTACAGGGGCAGCTCGACGGTCGACCGCAATCGTTGCCCCGGATCGGAGCTCACTCGTCCCAGGCCGGCAGTTTCTTCGGAACGGCGACATTCTTCAGAGTGACGTACTTCGGCAGGCCGTCGCGGCCGTAGGGCGGGTAGGCCTCGCCGCGGATCAGCGGCTCGAGATAGGTTCTCGCCGCGGCCGTGATGCCGTAGCCGTCGCGACGGATGAAGCCCTTGGGCATGGTCTTTTCGCGGTTGGCGATGCGGGCCAGCGGCGCCGGCTCGATCTTCCAGCGATAGGGCGCGTCGGACGTGCGGACGATCGCCGGCATGGTCGCGTTGCGGCCCTCCAGGGCGAGGCGCACGGCGGCCTTGCCCACGGCCATGGCGTGGTCCAGGTCGGTCTTCGAGGCGATGTGGCGCGCCGAGCGCTGCAGGTAGTCGGGCAGGGTCCAGTGCACTTTCAGGTCGAGGCGATCCTTCACCCGTCCCGCAAGGTAGGAGGCGACCCCGCCAAGCTGGGTGTGGCCGAACGAGTCCTTGCCGCCGCCCGCGTCCGCCACGAAGCTGCCGTCCGCCGTGCGGATGCCCTCGCTGGCCACGACCACGCAGTACCCGACGCGATCGACGACCTTGCGCACGCGGGCCAGGAAGTCCTCCTCGTCGTAGGCGCGCTCCGGGAACAGGATCAGGTGCGGCGCGGCATCGGGGCCGTCGCCGGCGAGCCCGGCGGCGGCCGCCAGCCAGCCGGCGTGGCGGCCCATCGCTTCGTACACGAACACCTTCGTCGACGTGTCGGCCATGGCGGCGACGTCCAGCGCGGCTTCGCGCACCGACACCGCCGTGTACTTGGCCGCCGAGCCGAAGCCCGGGCAGCAGTCGGTCACCACCAGGTCGTTGTCGACCGTCTTCGGCACGCCGATGCAGGTCAGCGGGTAGTCGAACTCCGCGGCCAGCTGCGAGACCTTGTTGGCGGTGTCGGCGGAATCGTTGCCGCCGTTGTAGAGGAACCAGCGCACGTCGTGGGCGCGCAGCACGTCGAGCAGGCGCTCGTACTTCGCGCGGTCGGCGTCCAGTGATTTCAGCTTGTAGCGGCACGAGCCGAAGGCCCCGCCGGGCGTGTGGGCCAGGGCGCGGATCGCGGCCACGGGCTCCTTCGAGGTGTCGATCAGCTCCTCGCGCAGGGCGCCGAGGATGCCGTTGCGGCCGGCCAGCACGCGGACTTTTCGGGCACGCGCCTCGGTGATGACAGCCGAGGCGGTGGCGTTGATGACGGCGGTGACGCCGCCGGACTGGGCGTAGAACAGGCAACCTTTGGGCATCTCGGGTCCGTTGGAAAGGGGCTTCGGGCCGGGGGGGTGGATACGGTAAGCTGGCGCGGTCGTGGCCGCAGGCGGTGGATTCTACGCCCCGCACCGTCCACGCCCCGAGACCACATGGAGCGTTCGATGCGACTGGTACTGCTTGGTGCGCCGGGTTCCGGCAAAGGAACACAGGCCACGCGCCTGAAAGAGCACCTGCAGGTGCCACACGTGTCGACCGGCGACCTGCTGCGCGCAGAGGTCAAGGCCGGCAGCGCGCTGGGCCTTCAGGCGAAAGAGGTGATGGCCCGCGGCGAGCTGGTGTCGGACGAGATCCTGCTCGGCATGCTTGAGGACCGGCTCTCGCGCAGCGACGTGGCCAAAGGCTTCATCCTCGACGGCTATCCGCGCAACCTGGCCCAGGCGGCCGCGCTCGACGCGCTGCTGCGGCGCATCGGCCAGCCGATGGATGCCGCGATCCAGCTGGAAGTCGACAACGAACTGCTGATCGACCGCCTGGCCGGCCGCGCCCAGGCCGAGGGCCGTTCCGACGACAACCCCGAGTCGGTCCGCAAGCGCCTGCAGGTCTATGACGAGCAGACCGCGCCGGTGATCGGCTACTACCGCGACGCCGGCAGGCTCGGCGTGGTGGATGGCGTCGGCACGCTCGACGAGGTCCTGGACCGCATCCTGACGGCGCTCGACCGGTCCTGACGCCTTGAAGCTGCATATCCTCGGCATCGCCGGCACCTTCATGGGCGGCGTGGCCGCGCTGGCACGCGAGCTCGGCCACGAGGTCGAGGGCAGCGACCAGGCGGTATACCCGCCGATGTCGACCCAGCTCGAGCGCCTCGGCATCGAGCTGCGCCAGGGCTACGACCCCGCCAATATTTCGCGTGATTGCGACCAGGTCGTGATCGGCAACGCGCTGTCGCGCGGCAACGCCGCGGTCGAGCATGTGCTGGACCACGGCCTGGCTTACACCTCCGGCGCGGAGTGGCTGCGCGACAAGGTGCTGCCGGGGCGCGACACGATCGCGGTCGCGGGCACGCACGGGAAAACCACCACGACCACGATCCTCGCCTGGCTGCTCGAGGCCGCGGGGCGGCATCCCGGATTCCTGATCGGCGGAGTGGCGGAGGATTTTGGGGTCTCGGCGCGGGTTGGTGGCGTGCACGACGGTGCCCGGCGCGAAGGCCTGGAACAGTCCCCCTTCGTGGTCGAAGCCGACGAATACGACACCGCCTTCTTCGACAAGCGCTCCAAGTTCGTGCACTACCGGCCGCTGGTGGCGGTGCTCAACAACCTCGAGTTCGACCACGCCGACATCTTCCCGGACCTGGCCGCGATCCAGCGCCAGTTCCACCATTTCGTGCGCACCGTGCCGGGCCGCGGCCGGCTGGTGGTCAACGGCGAGGACCCGCACCTGGCCGAGGTGCTGGCGATGGGCTGCTGGACCCCGATCGTGCGCTTCGGCATCGACGCGGCGCCGGGCGCGCCGCTGGACTGGAGCGCGCGCCTTCTGGCCGATGACGGCAGCGCGTTCGCCGTTGTGCAGGGCGGACGCGAAATCGGCGAGGTGCGCTGGCCGCTGCTCGGCCGCCACAACGTGATGAACGCGCTCGGCGCCCTTGCTGCCTGCGATGCGGTGGGCGTCGATGTCGCCTCGGTACTGCCGGCGCTTGGGGCCTTCCGCAGCGTCAAGCGGCGCATGGAACTGCTCGGCGCGGCCGCCGGGATCAGCGTCTATGATGACTTCGCCCACCATCCCACCGCCATCGCCACCACCCTGAAAGGCCTGCGGGCACGGGTCGGCGAGGGGCGGATCGTGGTGGCGATGGAGCCGCGCAGCAACTCGATGCGCCTGGGTGCGCACGCCGCGGCGCTGGCGCCGTCCCTGGGCCTGGCCGATGCCGTCGTGTTCCTGCATCGCCCCGGCCTGGAGTGGGACGCGGCCGCGGTGGTCGGCGGCCTCCGCGGCCACGGCATCGCCGTGCCCGACGCCGACAGCCTGCTGGCCCGGTTGCGCGAACTGGTGCGCGAAGGCGACCACGTGGTGTTCATGTCCAACGGCGGCTTCGACGGCGCGCCGCGGCGCTTCCTGGCGATGCTGCGAGGCGACTGAGGCCGGGCCACCGCCGTCCTCGCCGCCGCCTTGACGCGCACGCCGCGTAGACTGCCGACGATGGTCGATACGCCGCTGCTTCCGCTGTTTCCACTGCAGACCGTGCTGGTGCCCGGCGCGGTCCTGGGCCTGCGCGTGTTCGAGCCGCGCTATCTTGACCTGGTGGGGGAATGCGGCCGGCGCGGCAGCGGCTTCGGCATCTGCCTGATCGCCGACGGAAGCGAGGTCGGCACCCCCGCAGTACCGGCGGAGTTCGGCACCGAAGCGCTGATCGAGGATTTCGGCACCGACGACGGCGGCCTGCTGACCCTGCGCGTGCGCGGCGCGCGTCGCTTCCGCGTCGCGCGCACGGCCGTGCGCGACAACGGCCTGGTCGAGGCCGAGGTGGAGTGGCGTGCCGATGACCCCGCCCCGGCGCGGCTGCGGCCCGAACACGCGCTGCTCGGAACGCTGCTGGAGCGAATCTTCGACCAGGTCGGGCGGCCGCCAGGCTTCGAGCCAGGCTTCCAGGATGCCGCCTGGGTCGGCTGGCGCCTGCTCGAGCTCCTGCCGATGCCGGAGGAACGCCGGGTCGAGCTGCTCGCCATCGACGACCCCCACGCGCGGCTTGAAGGCCTGCTGGCACTGATCGGCTAGGGCGCGGCGGCGCCTGCCAGGGGCGTCCGCAGGCGCAGGACCTGTTCGCCGGACGCCGGGTGCGGGTCTTCCCGCAGGTCGAGTCCGGCAAGGTCGTCGCGCAGCAGCGCGTAGGCACCGTTTGTATCCGCGTCCGGGGACCACAGTCCGAACAGGTCGAACGGCCGCCCGTGGGTCAGCGCCTGGACGGTGCCGATCCACAGCGGCGTTCCGTCGCGCGGTTGGCGCGGTGCATGCCACAGGCGGAGCACCAGGATGCGGCCGTCGTCGAGCGTGCGGCGCATAAGCAGGGCCTCGGCGCTGGCGCCCAGCGTGGCCGGCAGCACCTTCTGCTCCAGCGCCGGCGTGTCGTCGTCGAGCAGGAGCAGGGTGTCGCGCCAGTCCGCCTGGGCCTGGGGCACCCAGCCATGTGCGCGCAGGTGCATGTCCAGCGGGGCGAGCGGCCCGGCGACCTGCACGTCCAGCGGCCAGCGGCGGCTGGCGTCGCGTTCGTTGCGCTGCCAGGGCAGGGCTGCCCAGCCGTCGCGCCACCAGCTGTCGAGATCGATGTTGGCCGGCGCAGCCTGCGGCGCGAAGCGCTCCAGCAAGGGGTCGACCGCCCGCGGTGCGTGCCACAGCGCGGCCAGCAGGAACGCGCCGTAGAACAGGCCCGCGAGCGGCCGCATCCAGAACGAGCGGGCGACGTGGCGGCGGTAGGCGATGCCCAGCGCCAGCAGCCAGGCGATGCCCAGCAGCATCCCGCCCACGAGGTCGGTCAGCCAGTGCGCGCCCAGGTACAGCCGGGCGAAGCCCAGCACCGCCACCACCGCGCCGGACACCAGGTAGGGCCAGACGCGCTGCCTCCCGGGAAGTTCGCGCGCGATCAGCACGGCGAAGAAACCGAAGGTGATGGTGGTCATCGTCAGCCCCACCGAGGGGAAGCCGAAGCCGCTGAGCGCGGTCGGCGGGCGCGGCATGTCGATCACCGCCTCCAGGGCCGCGGTCAGCACCAGGCCGAAGGCCAGCGCCGCCAGCCAGTGGGCCGCCGCCATCCAGCGCCGCCGCCACAGCAGCCACAGCGTCGACAGCGCGATCGGCAGGCCCAGCACCACCGGGTCGCCGATCGATGCCAGTCCCGCCATCAGCCGGTCGGCCAGCGGGTTGCGCAGCGCATACATGGCGTCGTGGATGCGCAGGTCCAGCGCCAGGGGCTCGCCGCGCGCCAGCATCGTCGCCAGCAGGGTGAACCAGGCCACGCCGATCGCCAGCAGGCAGGCCGCCAGCAGCACCAGTGAGGCGGATTCCGGGCGGTTGGGCGAGATCAGCGCGGCGGCATACCGGCCCAGCCGCGGATGGTCGCGCGTCCAGCGCAGCGCGCGGGCCAGCAGCGCATCGGCGTGGTTGGCGAACCAGCGATAGGTATAGAGGACCAGCGCCCAGGCCAGAGCGATCGCCGCCAGCAGCGCCGCGACCACAAGGGCCAGGCGGTCCGCCACCGCCGCAACCGCGTCGTAGGCCTCGCCAAGCAGCCAGCCAGGCGCGAGGAACAGCACCGCCCATGAAATCGCGGCGACGATGCTCGCGGGCACGTAGCGCCGCAGCGGCATCCGCGACATGCCGGCGATCGCAGGCACGAACGGGCGCACGGGCCCGACGTAGCGCGCGATGAAGATGCCCTTGATCTCGTTCCGGCGGAACAGCACTTCGGCGCGATCCAGCAGTTGCGGGTACTTGCGGAATGGCCAGGTCGCGCGCAGCTGTGCGCCCCACCGGGCCCCGATCCAGTAGCTGCTGGCGTCCCCGGCCAGGGCCCCAAGCGCGGCGCAGGCGATGGCGTATGGCCCCGAGATCTCGCCGAAGCCGATCAGCACGCCGATCGCGAACAGCAGCGGCAGCGCGGGGACCACGGCGCCAAGGATGATGACCGCGTCGCAGAAGGCGATCGCGAAAATGGCCACGCCGGCGGCCACGGGATGGGCGCCGATCCAGGCAACGAGGCTGTCGAACCAGGCACTCACCGCCGCGATTATGGCAGCCGGTGGCGGTATCGCGCCGCCTACAATGCAGGGATGGATGACTCGGGTTCAGTCGAAGTGCGCGCGCTGAAGGCGGACAGCTTCGGCCGCATCGCGCTGATGCGCCGCGTTGGGGCGGCAGATGGCGCCGGCCGGGGTGGCGAGGGCGACGCCCTGCTGTTCGTGCGCCGGGACCTTCGCCACGTGCCGGCGTGGCTCCGCCTGCCGGCCTGGTGGCTGGCGCGGCGGGAGGCGCGCGGGTTGCAGGCGGTGGCGGGCATGGGCGACGTGCCGCAGCTGCTGCGCTGGGACGGCCGCATGCTTGATCGCAGCTACATGGCCGGCGATGCCATGTACCAGCGCCCGCCGCGCGGGGACATTGCCTATTTCCGCCGCGCACGGCGCCTGCTCCGGCAGCTGCACCGCCACGGCCTGGCCCACAACGACCTTGCCAAGGAAGCCAACTGGCTGGTGCTGGAGGACGGGCGCCCGGCGATCATCGACTTCCAGCTGGCGGTGCGCGGCGACCCGCGTTCGCGCTGGATGCGCCTGCTGGCGCGCGAGGACCTGCGCCACCTGCTCAAGCACAAGCGCACCTACTGCCCTGACCGCATCACCCCGGTCGAGCGCCGCGTGCTCAAGCGCACCTCATGGCTGCGCGACGCCTGGTTCGCCACCGGCAAGCCCGTCTACCGCTTTGTCACCCGCAGGGTCCTGAAGTGGGAAGACAACGAAGGCCAGGGCCCGAAGCCCTGACGTTTCGCACACCGCGCCTTCGGCCGCGATCCCTTGCGAGGCCGCGGCTCCTGTCGGAGCCAATGCGCGCCATGTCCTATGATTGATCCGGTCGCAGCTGTCGCTGCTCCTGCAGGGCGTGTCCCGGCCATGGCCTCCACACTTTCCGGAAAAACCCTCTTCATCACCGGCGGCTCTCGCGGCATCGGCCTGGCGATCGCGCTGCGCGCGGCGCGCGACGGCGCCAACGTCGCCATCGCGGCCAAGTCCGACGTTCCCAACCCCAGGCTGCCGGGCACCATCCACACCGCCGCGAAGGCGGTCACCGAAGCCGGCGGCCAGGCCCTGGCGCTGAAATGCGACATCCGCGAAGAAGACCAGGTGCGCGCCGCGGTCGCGGCCACCGTCGACGCCTTCGGCGGCATCGACATCCTGGTCAACAACGCCAGCGCGATCTGGCTGCGCGGCACGCTGGACACGCCGATGAAGCGCTTCGACCTGATGCAGCAGGTCAACGCCCGCGGCAGCTTCCTCTGTGCCCAGGCCTGCCTGCCGCACCTGCTTGAGGCGCCGAACCCGCACATCCTGACGCTCGCGCCGCCGCCCTCGCTGGATCCGAAATGGTGGGCGCCGCACACCGGCTACACCCTGGCCAAGATGGGCATGAGCTTCGTGACCCTCGGGCTTGCGGCCGAATTCGGGCCGCAGGGCGTGGCGGTCAACGCGCTGTGGCCGCGCACGATCATCGGCACCGATGCGCTGAACATGATCCCCGGCGTTGAGCCGGGCAACGGCCGCTCGCCGGAGATCATGGGTGACGCCGCCCACGCCGTGCTGGTGCGCCCCGCGGCGGACTTTGCCGGCAATTTCCTGATCGATGACGAGGTCCTGGCCGAGGCCGGCGTCACCGACCTGGCGGGCTACGCCATGGATCCGTCGAAGCCGCTGTTCCCGGACCTGTTCCTCGACTGAGCCCCCGCCCGATGTCCGACACCGCCTCCCTCCTTGCCGTCGGCCGCGACCATTACCTGCCGGTCTACCGCCAGCGCGGGGTGGTGCTCGAACGCGGCGAAGGCGCCCGGGTCTGGGACAGCGAGGGCCGCGACTACATCGACTTCGCGGCCGGGATCGCGGTCTGCAGCCTGGGACACGCCGATCCCGACCTCGTCGCCGCCCTGGTCGAGCAGGCCGGCAAGCTCTGGCACACCAGCAACGTCTTCCACAGCGAGCCGCCGCTGCGCCTGGCGCAGGAACTGGTCCAGGCCTCTCGCTTTGCCGAGCGTGTGTTTCTCTGCAACTCCGGTGCCGAGGCCAACGAGGCGGCGATCAAGCTGGTACGGAAGTGGGCGGCCGCGCAGGGGCGGGCACCGCAGCGGCGGGTGATTCTCACCTTCCGCGGCAGTTTCCATGGACGGACGCTGGCCACGGTCACCGCGACGGCGCAGCCCAAGTACCAGGAAGGCTATGAGCCGCTGCCAGGCGGATTCCGCTACGTCGATTTCAACGACGTCGCGCAACTCGAGGCGGCGATGTCCGGAGGCGACGTCGCCGCAGTCATGCTTGAGCCGGTGCAGGGCGAGGGCGGCGTGGTCGCGGCCGCGCCCGGCTTCCTGCAGGCGGTGCGCGCGCTGTGCGACCGGCACGGCGCGCTGCTGGTCCTCGATGAGATCCAGAGCGGCATGGGGCGCACCGGTGCGCTGTTCGCGCACTGGCACGATGGCGTGACCCCCGACATCGTCACCCTGGCCAAGGCGCTGGGAGGCGGCTTCCCGGTCGGCGCCATGCTGGTCGGGCCCAAGGCGGCCGGCGCCATGCAGTTCGGCGACCACGGTACGACCTTTGGCGGCAACCCGCTGGCGGCCGCGGTGGCGCGGGTGGCGCTGCGCAAGCTGGCTTCGCCGGAGGTGGCGGCCAACGTCGCGCGCCAGGAAGCCGCGCTGCGCGCGGGGCTCGCGGCCATCGATGCCCGGCACGATGTGTTCGGCGAGATCCGTGGGCGCGGCCTCATGCTCGGTGCGGTGTTGCGTCCGGAACATGCGGGTCGGGCTGCCGGCATCCTCGATCGTGCAGCCGCCCACGGCCTGCTGCTGCTGCAGGCAGGGCCTGACGTGCTGCGTTTCGTGCCCGCGCTGACCATCAGCGACGCCGAGGTGGCGGAGGGTCTGGCGAGGCTCGAGGCCGCACTTGCCTGAGCCGGCCCGGCGGGGTCAGTCGACCTCCTGCGGCGGCAGCGCGCGGCCGCACTTGCGACAGTGCCAGGCATCCGCTTCATGGTCGGGCAGGCCGCATTCGTCGCAGCGGACCTGGCGCCTGCGCGGCTGCAGCGAGCGCGCGAGCTCGGCGGTGTAGATGCCGGTCGGCACGGCGATGATGCTGTAGCCGATCACGATCAGCACCGAGGTGATGAAGCGGCCGAAGCCGGTGGTCGGCGCAACGTCGCCGAAGCCCACGGTGCCTACGGTCACGATCGCCCAGTACATGCCCGTGGGAATGCTGGTGAAGCCGCGCTCGGGGCCTTCGACCACGTACATCAGCGCGCCGAAGATGACCACGATGGTCAGCAGCGTGGCGATGAACACGAAGATCTTGCGTCGGCTCCGGAGCAGTGCCTGGATCAGCACCCCGGCCTCGCTCGAGTACTCGACCAGCTTGAGCACGCGGAACACCCGCAGCAGGCGCAGCGCACGGATCACGGCGAACGACGCACTGGCCGGGAACAGCAGCGACAGGAAGGTCGGCAGGATCGCCAGCAGGTCGATCACCCCGAAGAAGCTGGTCGCGTAGCGCAGCGGGCGCTTCACCACCCATAGCCGGACCGCGTATTCGACGGTGAAGGCCAGCGTGAACAGCCACTCCAGCGCGTACAGCCAGGCGTGCCAGCGGGCCTTGACCGCCGGCACGCTGTCGAGCATCACCACCACCACGCTGGCCAGGATCACCAGGATCAGCACCAGGTCGAAGTTGCGTTCGTCCGGCGCTTCGTGGTGGAAGATGCGCCGGTACCAGAGGTGGCGCGCGCCGGTCCGAGAGGCCGGCAGGAACTCTTTCTCGAACACGCTCGGCCCGGTCGGGGCCGGCTCCTGGCGGTCAGCCGGGGATGGCATCGGCAACCGCCTTGAAGGCCTCGCGCGCCGCGGCCAGGGTCGCCTCGACCACCTCGGCGCCGTGCGCGCTCGACACGAAGCCCGCCTCGTAGGCCGATGGCGCCAGGAACACGCCGCGCTCCAGCATCGCGTGGAAGAAGCGCTTGAACGCCGCGCTGTCGCAGGCAATGGCGTCGTCATAGGTGTCGACCTTGCGGTCGGTGAAGAACAGCCCGTACATCGCACCGACGCGGTTGGTGGTCAGCGGCACGCCGGCCTCGCGCGCGGCGGCCTCGAAGCCGTCGCACAGGGTGTTGGTGGTGGCTTCCAGGCGGTCGTGGAAGCCAGGTTCCTGCACCAGTTCCAGCATCGCCAGGCCGGCGGCCATCGCCACCGGGTTGCCGCTGAGCGTGCCGGCCTGGTAGATCGGACCGGCTGGGGCGATCTGCTGCATCAGTTCGCGGCGGCCGCCGTAGGCGCCCACCGGCATGCCGCCGCCGATGATCTTGCCGAAGGTGGTCAGGTCGGGAGTGACGCTATAGCGCGCCTGAGCGCCGCCCAGGGCCACGCGGAACCCGGTCATCACTTCGTCGAAGATCAGCAGCGCGCCGTGCTTCGTGCACAGTTCGCGAAGGTGCTGCAGGTAGCCTTCGCGCGGCGGCAGGCAGTTCGCGTTGCCCACCACCGGTTCGATGATCACCGCCGCGACCTCGCTGCCGATGTCGTCGAACAGCTGCGTCGCGGCCTCGAAATCGTTGTAGCTGATGGTCGAGGTAAGCTCGCCCAGCGCGGCCGGCACGCCCGGCGAGGTCGGCACGCCGAGCGTGAGCATGCCGCTGCCGGCCTTGACCAGGAACGAGTCGCCGTGGCCGTGGTAGCAGCCTTCGAACTTGACGATCCGCTGGCGCCCGGTGGCGCCGCGCGCCAACCGCACCGCCGAAAGCGTGGCCTCGGTGCCGGAATTGACCATGCGCACCATTTCGCACGAGGGCACCAGGCGGGTGATGGTTTCAGCCATCGTCACTTCAGCGGGGCAGGGCGCGCCAAACGAGAGGCCGTTGCCGATCGCCGCCTGCACCGCTTCGCGCACCTTCGGGTGGTTGTGGCCAACGATCATCGGCCCCCAGGAGCCGACATAGTCGATGTAGCGGTTGCCATCGACGTCATGCAGATAGGCGCCGTCGGCGCGCTCGACGAAAAACGGCTCGCCGCCGACCGACTTGAACGCGCGTACCGGCGAATTGACCCCGCCCGGGATCAGTTCCACGGCGCGGGAGAACAGGGCGTGTGACTTGTCGTGTTTCATCGCAATGGATTCCTGTAGTGGCGCCCATGGGCGCGAATGGCGTGGCGGCGTGGTGATGCGTCGGGCCGTGCTGCACGCCGATGCGGCGAAGTGGCCTGCACGCTATGCGTGGCGCGATTCGAATGCCTGGAGGTATGCCTGCGCTGCAGCCACCGGGTCGGCTGCATCGAATACGCCGCTGATCACCGCGACCAGGTCCGCGCCGGCATCGACCACGATGCGGGCATTGTCCGGGGTGATGCCACCAATGGCCACCCGCGGCAGGTCGAACTTCGCCGCGCTGTGAAGCAGGCCTGGCGTCGCGCGGCGGGCCAGTGGCTTGGTCGGTGACGGGAAGAATGCGCCGAACGCCAGGTAGTCGACGCCGGCGGCCGCTGCGGCCTCCGCATGTTCCAGGCTGTCGTAGCAGGAGGCGCCGATGATCGCGCGCGCGCCAAGCGCCTCGCGCGCGGCAAAGATGTCGCCGTCGCCTTCGCCCAGGTGCACGCCATCGGCACCGGAAGCCAGCGCAAGCCGCCAGTCATCGTTGACCACCAGCGGCACGCCGCGCTCATGGCAAAGCTGCAGCAGCGCGGCAATCTGCGTGCGCGCCAGCGTGGTGTCGGCAAGCTTGTTGCGGTACTGCAGCACCGTCGCCTGCTCGAGCACAGCCGATACCCTGGTCAGCAGGCGCGGCGTGTCGGGCTCGTCCGGCGTCAGCAGGTAAAGACCGCGCGGGTGCGCGCACGGACGCGGAGGCATTGCCTTGGACATTGCGTGGTTTCCTGTCGCTGGGCGTGATGGGACAATGGCGACCCGCGCCTTGCGCCACCGGAACTGCATTATCCGATGAACGACACCACCGCCTACCGCACCTGGATGTGCGTGGTCTGCGGCTTCATCTATGACGAAGCCGTCGGCCTGCCCGAAGAAGGCATCGCCCCCGGAACGCGCTGGGATGATGTCCCGGACACCTGGACCTGCCCCGACTGCGGCGTGACCAAGGACGATTTCGAGATGATGGCGCTCTGAAGCGCTCCGGCTGAGCGCATTCAGCGTCCGCGGGCGATGTCCGGACCGAGTTCCAGCGCGGCGCCGTCCTCCAGCCCCAGCCGGCGGGCTTCGCCGGCGTTGAGTTCAAGCACGTAGAGCGCCGGCGCCCGGCTCGGGTATGGCGGGCAGCGGTCTCCCGCCGAGCACGGTGGCACTCCCCGCTGCTGTGACACCAGGCGCAGCGACGCGTCGAAATAGAGGATGTCCAGCGGGATCCGCGTGTTCTTCATCCAATAGGCCTGGCGCTCTTCGCGTTCATGGATGAACAGCATGCCGTGGCCCTCTGCCAGAGAGTCCCGGAACATCAGGCCGCGCGCCCGGGCCTGGTCGTCGTCGGCCACCTCGACCACATAGCGCTCGCCGGCAAGTCCCACCCAGTGCCCGTCACTGGCGCACGCCGACGCAAGCACGGTGGTGCAACACAGCATCAAGGCGAAAAAGGACATGCGCATGGGCGGGGTCTCTCGGCATATATAGGGAGTGCTCCAACACTCCGGGAGAGGCGCGGCGCGGTCAAGTGGAATGAATTGCACCCGACCCCTTCCCAAATCCGTCCGGGCGCTGCACAATGCGCGCCCCGCCAAGCAGCGGCCGGCACCGCCGGCAACCGCGAAGCAGGGAAGAACGAAAAACCGCTTCACAAGGTGTTGACGTTCTTCAAAACCGCGCTAAGATGTGCGGCTCCCCTGACGGAAACGGCCTCCGGGCCACGACGACAAGGGAGGCTGGAATCAACCCCTCACAGGGTGTTGACGAAAGCAAAAGCTGCGCTAAGATGGGCGGCTCGCTTCGGACAAAACGGTCACTGACCGCAACCTCCGAAGCACGCTGAAGAAAACGCCTCACAGGGTGTTGACGGAAGCAAAAGTCGCGCTATAATGGGCGGCTCGCTTCGGACAAACGGTCACTGACCGCCACCTCCGAAGCACGCTGAAGAAAACGCCTCACAGGGTGTTGACGGAAGCAAAAACCGCGCTACAATGTGCGGCTCGCCTCGGAGGAAACGACGGGGCAACGGGAAAGGCGCTGAGGCCGATCCCAATGATCTTTGACAGTGTGCGCAGGTGACTTGTGCGGGCGTCTGGCAAGTGGATGGTTGTCCATATTGCAGACGTTCGTAACAAGAGCAAAAAATCAAGCAAATGCAGAAATGCATGCGAGTGATTCGAGCTCGGGACGACGACTGCACTCAAAGCGTTTGGACTTCGGTCCATGCAATTTTAAGTGAAGAGTTTGATCCTGGCTCAGAGTGAACGCTGGCGGCAGGCCTAACACATGCAAGTCGAACGGCAGCACAGGAGAGCTTGCTCTCCGGGTGGCGAGTGGCGGACGGGTGAGGAATACATCGGAATCTGCCTATTTGTGGGGGATAACCTCGGGAAACCGGGACTAATACCGCATACGACCTACGGGTGAAAGCGGAGGACCTTCGGGCTTCGCGCAGATAGATGAGCCGATGTCGGATTAGCTAGTTGGAGGGGTAACGGCCCACCAAGGCGACGATCCGTAGCTGGTCTGAGAGGATGATCAGCCACACTGGGACTGAGACACGGCCCAGACTCCTACGGGAGGCAGCAGTGGGGAATATTGGACAATGGGCGAAAGCCTGATCCAGCCATGCCGCGTGAGTGAAGAAGGCCTTCGGGTTGTAAAGCTCTTTTGTTGGGGAAGAAAAGCAATCGGTTAATACCCGGTTGTTCTGACGGTACCCAAAGAATAAGCACCGGCTAACTTCGTGCCAGCAGCCGCGGTAATACGAAGGGTGCAAGCGTTACTCGGAATTACTGGGCGTAAAGCGTGCGTAGGTGGTTCGTTAAGTCTGATGTGAAAGCCCCGGGCTCAACCTGGGAATTGCATTGGATACTGGCGGGCTAGAGTACGGTAGAGGGTGGCGGAATTCCTGGTGTAGCAGTGAAATGCGTAGATATCAGGAGGAACATCCGTGGCGAAGGCGGCCACCTGGACCAGTACTGACACTGAGGCACGAAAGCGTGGGGAGCAAACAGGATTAGATACCCTGGTAGTCCACGCCCTAAACGATGCGAACTGGATGTTGGGTTCAATTAGGAACTCAGTATCGAAGCTAACGCGTTAAGTTCGCCGCCTGGGGAGTACGGTCGCAAGACTGAAACTCAAAGGAATTGACGGGGGCCCGCACAAGCGGTGGAGTATGTGGTTTAATTCGATGCAACGCGAAGAACCTTACCTGGCCTTGACATGTCGAGAACTTTCCAGAGATGGATTGGTGCCTTCGGGAACTCGAACACAGGTGCTGCATGGCTGTCGTCAGCTCGTGTCGTGAGATGTTGGGTTAAGTCCCGCAACGAGCGCAACCCTTGTCCTTATTTGCCAGCACGTAATGGTGGGAACTCTAAGGAGACCGCCGGTGACAAACCGGAGGAAGGTGGGGATGACGTCAAGTCATCATGGCCCTTACGGCCAGGGCTACACACGTACTACAATGGTCAGGACAGAGGGCTGCAAACCCGCGAGGGCAAGCCAATCCCAGAAACCTGATCTCAGTCCGGATCGGAGTCTGCAACTCGACTCCGTGAAGTCGGAATCGCTAGTAATCGCAGATCAGCATTGCTGCGGTGAATACGTTCCCGGGCCTTGTACACACCGCCCGTCACACCACGGGAGTCTGTTGCACCAGAAGCAGGTAGCTTAACCTTCGGGAGGGCGCTTGCCACGGTGTGGCCGATGACTGGGGTGAAGTCGTAACAAGGTAGCCGTATCGGAAGGTGCGGCTGGATCACCTCCTTTAGAGACTAAAGACAGCTAATTGCCTGTCAGGCGTCCGCACAAGTGACCTGCATCCAGGAGTTCCACGGCGAAAGCCGGGGGACCGACCCCTCTTATGGGGCCTTAGCTCAGCTGGGAGAGCACCTGCTTTGCAAGCAGGGGGTCGTCGGTTCGATCCCGACAGGCTCCACCACGCTGGGGAAAGACATTGGGTCTGTAGCTCAGGTGGTTAGAGCGCACCCCTGATAAGGGTGAGGCCGGTGGTTCGAGTCCTCCCAGACCCACCATTCCTGGATGATCTGCGCACACACTAAAGATTTAGAAGCGGGGCGGCATTGTGGCCGAACCGTGTTCTTTGAAAATCAGGGACGTAGCGAGCGTTTGAGACGAATATCCAAACGTGTCGTTGAGGCTAAGGCGGGGCCCTAGAGGCCCTAAAGATTGAGTGTATGTTTCGCGTTGCCGGTTTTGTACCCCGGCAGCACGTCATATAGCTCCGAGGCGACTTGGGGTTATATGGTCAAGCGAATAAGCGCACACGGTGGATGCCTTGGCGGTCAGAGGCGATGAAGGACGTGGTAGCCTGCGAAAAGTGTCGGGGAGCTGGCAACAAGCTTTGATCCGGCAATGTCCGAATGGGGAAACCCACTCCGCAAGGAGTATTGCATGGTGAATACATAGCCATGCAAGGCGAACCCGGGGAACTGAAATATCTAAGTACCCGGAGGAAAAGAAATCAACCGAGATTCCCCCAGTAGCGACGAGCGAACGGGGAGCAGCCCAAAAGTTGTTCCGGTTCTAGCAAAACAGTCTGGAAAGACTGGCCATAGAAGGTGACAGCCCTGTATGCGAAAGGGCCGGAATGATGAAAAGTGAGTAGGGCGGGGCACGAGAAACCCTGTCTGAACATGGGGGGACCATCCTCCAAGGCTAAATACTCCTGACCGACCGATAGTGAACCAGTACCGTGAGGGAAAGGCGAAAAGAACCCCGGAGAGGGGAGTGAAATAGACCCTGAAACCGTGTGCGTACAAGCAGTAGGAGCCCTTCGGGGTGACTGCGTACCTTTTGTATAATGGGTCAGCGACTTACTGTTCGTGGCGAGCTTAACCGTATAGGGGAGGCGAAGGGAAACCGAGTCTGATAAGGGCGCATAGTCGCGGGCAGTAGACCCGAAACCGGGTGATCTAGTCATGCCCAGGGTGAAGGTACCGTAACAGGTACTGGAGGCCCGAACCCACTCCCGTTGCAAAGGTAGGGGATGAGGTGTGATTAGGAGTGAAAAGCTAATCGAACCCGGAGATAGCTGGTTCTCCTCGAAAGCTATTTAGGTAGCGCCTCGCACGAATCTTCTTGGGGGTAGAGCACTGTTATGGCTAGGGGGTCATTGCGACTTACCAAACCATTGCAAACTCCGAATACCAAGACAGAATATGCGGGAGACACACGGCGGGTGCTAACGTTCGTCGTGAAAAGGGAAACAACCCAGACCCACAGCTAAGGTCCCAAATTCCATGCTGAGTGGAAAACCATGTGGAAAGGCACAGACAGCCAGGAGGTTGGCTTAGAAGCAGCCATCCTTTAAAGAAAGCGTAATAGCTCACTGGTCGAGTCGGTCTGCGGGGAAGATTTAACGGGGCTAAGCATGGAACCGAAGCTTGGGGTGCATCACTTTGTGATGCGCGGTAGAGGAGCGTTCCGTAAGCCGTTGAAGGTGGATTGAGAAGTCTGCTGGAGGTATCGGAAGTGCGAATGCTGACATGAGTAACGATAATGGGGGTGAAAAGCCCCCACGCCGAAAGCCCAAGGTTTCCTTGCGCAACGTTAATCGACGCAGGGTGAGTCGGCCCCTAAGGCGAGGCAGAAATGCGTAGTCGATGGGAAGCTGGTTAATATTCCAGCACCTCGCACAAGTGCGATGGAGGGACGGAGAAGGTTAGGTCTACCAGGCGTTGGTTGTCCTGGGGAAAGGAGGTAGGTTTGGGTCTTTGGCAAATCCGGGACCCTTCAAGACCGAGCACCGAGACGAGCTCATTAGAGCGAAGTGACTGATACCACGCTTCCAGGAAAAGCTCCTAAGCTTCAGCTTGTGCAGACCGTACCGTAAACCGACACAGGTGGGTAGGATGAGAATTCTCAGGCGCTTGAGAGAACTCGGGTGAAGGAACTAGGCAAAATGGTACCGTAACTTCGGGAGAAGGTACGCCCCCTTTGGTGGCCACATGCGTGGCTGAGCTGAGGGGGGCCGCAGATACCAGGCCGCTGCGACTGTTTATCAAAAACACAGGACTCTGCAAACACGAAAGTGGACGTATAGGGTCTGACGCCTGCCCGGTGCCGGAAGGTTAATTGATGGGGTCAGCCGCAAGGCGAAGCTCTTGATCGAAGCCCCGGTAAACGGCGGCCGTAACTATAACGGTCCTAAGGTAGCGAAATTCCTTGTCGGGTAAGTTCCGACCTGCACGAATGGCGTAACGATGGCGGCACTGTCTCCACCCGAGACTCAGTGAAATTGAAATCGCTGTGAAGATGCAGCGTTCCCGTGGCAAGACGGAAAGACCCCGTGAACCTTTACTATAGCTTTACACTGAACGTTGAGTTCGTCTGTGTAGGATAGGTGGGAGGCTGTGAAACCCTGGCGCTAGCTGGGGTGGAGCCAACCTTGAAATACCACCCTGTCGTGCTTGACGTTCTAACCTAGGTCCGTTATCCGGATCGGGGACCGTGTATGGTGGGTAGTTTGACTGGGGCGGTCTCCTCCCAAAGAGTAACGGAGGAGCTCGAAGGTACGCTCAGCGCGGTCGGACATCGCGCACTGTGTGCAAAGGCATAAGCGTGCTTGACTGCAAGATCGACGGATCAAGCAGGTACGAAAGTAGGACTTAGTGATCCGGTGGTTCTGTATGGAAGGGCCATCGCTCAACGGATAAAAGGTACTCCGGGGATAACAGGCTGATACCGCCCAAGAGTTCATATCGACGGCGGTGTTTGGCACCTCGATGTCGGCTCATCACATCCTGGGGCTGTAGCCGGTCCCAAGGGTATGGCTGTTCGCCATTTAAAGTGGTACGCGAGCTGGGTTCAGAACGTCGTGAGACAGTTCGGTCCCTATCTGCCATGGGCGTTGGAGATTTGAGAGGGGCTGCTCCTAGTACGAGAGGACCGGAGTGGACGAACCTCTGGTGTTCCGGTTGTCACGCCAGTGGCACTGCCGGGTAGCTACGTTCGGAAGCGATAACCGCTGAAAGCATCTAAGCGGGAAGCGCGCCTCAAGATGAGATCTCCCGGGGCACAAGCCCCCTGAAGGAACCATCAAGACTAGGTGGTTGATAGGCTGGGTGTGTAAGCACTGCAAGGTGTTGAGCTAACCAGTACTAATGATCCGTGTGGCTTGACCATATAACCTCAAGTGGCCTTGGACTCGACGACGCGTCGATGTTCGACCCAAAAGTTCGCTACGTCCCTATTTATTCGCCAACGGCGGAGCTGATTCATGGCTCCGTTCCGAGGCAAACCAACGAGAGCGTGTGCGCGTCAAGCCGGCAACGGCCCGCGACCCTCCACCCTCTCCCTGGTGACAATAGCTGCGTGGAACCACCCGATCCCATTCCGAACTCGGAAGTGAAACGCGCATGCGCCGATGGTAGTGTGCATCAAGCATGCGAGAGTAGGTCATCGCCAGGGTTTTACCCCAAAACCCCGCAGCCACGGCTGCGGGGTTTTTCTTTGTGCATCACCCCGCGCGGCCTTGCCTAGGCGGGCCGCCTCCGATAACGTGGGCAACCTTTCAAGACCGGTGAATCCAATGCGTCGTGCCGCCAGTTTGCTGTTTACCGCCAGTTGCCTCCTGGCGCTGTCGCCGAGTTCGGATGCCGCCGAGCTGGGGCGCGTGGATGTCCAGGGTGCGGTCGGCATGTGCAGGGCGATTACCCAGGCCGACGCGGCCGGCATTCGCTACAGGCCCTTGGCGCTTGCCAACGAGTCGAGTGGAATCGCCCGCGTCGCCTGCAGCTGGCAGGGCGATGACAGCCCGCAGACCGTGCGCGCGGCCAAGCGGCTCGCGGTCACCATCAGCAATTTCGGTGACGTGCCGGTCGAGGTGAGCTGCACCCTGGTCAACGGCCACCAGACGGGTGCCCTGGTCTATGCGAGCTACACACCCAAGACGGTGGCCATTGCCGCCGGTGCTTCGGCCGAGCTTGCGTGGCTTCCGGGCGACGTCGCGAATTCCAAGCCTTCCGGCATCGACAGGCCGTCGGTGAGCTGCCTGCTTCCGCCGCAGGCGGCGATGATGCACACCACCCGCGAGTACAACGAAAATGTCGGCGCCTGAGGTGCGCGCGGGCGCGCCGCTGGCGGCAACCGCCCTGTTCGCGGTGCTCGTGGTCGCTGCGCCGGCCTTTTCGCTCGACGCGCGCAGTGCGGAAGTCTCCCGCTACGATTTCCAGGGGGCGGCGGCGATCTGCCAGCCTGCGACCGCCGCCTACGGACAGTCCGTGCGCTCGCGTCCATTGGCCGTGGTCAACGAAGGCACCAGCAACACCTTCGTGACCTGCGCGCTGCGCGGCGATCCGCGCCCTGGTGGCCGCGGCGCGATGAAGGTCCTGGTTGAAACCGGGGCCCCTGTCGGAAGGAACGGCATCGTGTCCTGCACATTCGTCGACGGCACCCAGCACGGCAATGTGGTCGACGCGGTGTATCGCACCAAATCCGCCAGTGTCGCAGCCGGAAGCCGGGGCGTTGCGCTGACCTGGCAGCCGGTCGAGATCGCCGGTGCACCCGAGCACATCTTCCGGCCGGCCGTGCAGTGCATGCTCAGCCCAGGGACCGCGCTGCACTACCTCAGCGTGACCTACGACGAAGACGTCGGCAGTTGAGGCGTCCCACCCGGGACCGGTGACGCGCGGTAGGTTCCGCGCTCAACGCACCCGTGGCGGCGTTCCGCCGACGATCACCACGTCGGCGGGCCGGCGCGCGAACAGGCCGACGCTCACCACGCCCGGCACCTGGTTCAGCAGTTGCTCGAGCGCGACCGGGTCGGTAATCGACAGGCCGTGGATATCGAGCACCCAGTTGCCGTTGTCGGTGACCGTGCCCTGCCGCCACACCGGTTGGCCCCCGGTCAGCGCCACGATTTCGCGTCCCACCAGGCTGCGCGCCATCGGGATGACTTCAACCGGCAGCGGGAAGCGCCCTAGTACCGGCACTTCCTTGGAGGGGTCGATGATGCAGACGAATTTCGCCGCCGCCTCGGCGATGATCTTCTCGCGCGTCAGCGCCGCGCCGCCTCCCTTGATCAGGCGTCCGGCCGGGTCGCATTCATCGGCGCCGTCGACATAGAGCGGGATCGGGCCGCAGGCGTTGAGATCCAGCACGTCGATGCCAAGGCCGCGCAGACGCTCAGTGCTCTGTTCCGAACTCGACACCGCGCCGGCAATGCGATCGCGGATGCCGCCAAGTGCGTCGATGAAGAAGGCCACGGTCGATCCCGTGCCCACTCCCACGACCATGCCGTCCTCGACATGGTCCAGGGCTTTCTCGCCAGCCAGGCGCTTGGCTTCGCTCATTTAGGCTCCATGGCCAGCAGGACCTTCCATTGTGCGGCGCTGACGGGCAGGACCGACAGGCGCGAACCCTTGCGGATCAGGGCGAAATCCTCGCCCAGGGCGTCCGCGCGGCCGCGGATCGCCTCGAGCGTGATCGGCGCGGCGAGCCTGCGAATGAAGCCAACGTCGACCAGCATCCAGCGCGGCTCCTCGGGACTTGCCTTGGGGTCGAAATACTTCGACTTGCGGACGAATTGCGTCGGATCCGGATAGGCCACGCTCGCGACCGCGGCGATGCCGTAGATCCCGGGCACCGCGCAGTTGGAGTGGTAGAAAAACACTCCGTCACCGACGCTCATGCCATCGCGCATGAAGTTGCGCGCCTGGTAGTTGCGGACGCCAGTCCAGGGCTCAGTGCCGACGCGTTCGAGGTCGTCGATGGAGAAGTCCTCGGGTTCGGACTTCATCAGCCAGTATCGTTTGCGCTTGCCAGTGCTCATGTCGGACGGAAGAGGGTGGATTGATCGGTGCAGACCGCGTCGAGCTGGACATCCCAGTCTTCGTTGGGAAGGTCGCCTGCGACCTGTTGGAATGCGAACGCGGCGCCCACCAGTCGCGGGGGGGCGGGCTGGCGGTGCCGGAAGGCGAAGCTGCGATCGTACCAGCCACCGCCCATGCCGAGCCGGTGGCAACGCAGGTCGAAGGCGGCCAGGGGCACGACGACGAGGTCCAGCGCCGACGGGTCCAGCAGCGCTCCGGGCGCGACGGCGGGCTCGGGAATGCCATGGCGATTGGGCTCCACGGGATCGCCGGGCCGCCAGGGAGCGAAGCGCAGCCGGCCATCGTCGTGCAGTACGGGAAGGCAGTAGGTGCAGTCGGCGGGCAGGCGCAGCTGCCAGACATGAAGCGCGATCTCCCCGTCGGCGGCCCAGTAGCCGGCAACCGTCGAGCGGGGCGCGAGCGGCAGGGCGAGAAGCTGTCCGGCAAGGGCACCGGCGGCGCCGATGCGCGCGGCCGGAGGGACCCCGCGCCGCTGTTCACGCATGAGGCGGCGGGTGTCGCTGCGGAGTGCGCGACTCACGCCACGCCCGGCGCAGTGCGCGCCGCGGAACGGAAAGGAGATACGCCCTCCACCATGTCGATGCGTGCCAAACGACCTTGAACCCGGGGTTCAAGTGGAGACGCTTGGCTGCCATCGGGCTTCCCGCTCGGGGGCGGACATGCACGCCAGGCTACCGTCGCGTCCCCGTGGTCGTGATTAAGGGACAAGGCGAATGTTTGTGCACGCCGTCGATCACGGCAGAGGACGCAAACGCAGTATACCCCGTCGCTTTCAGGCTCGAGGGCCACCCGTCGGCGGGCGTTCACCTTGTTCGCAGCGGTGTGGACGTCGGACGCAACCTCAGGCATCGAGCAGCGCGTCGAGCTTCAGCTGCAGCGCCGACAGCGCATTGGAAAGCTCACGGTCGCGGCGTTCCGTGGTGCTGCGCAGCTGGTCGAGTTCGTGGGCCAGGTTGAGCGCGGCAAGCACCGCCACCCGGTCGATCGCGGCCATGCGGTTGGCGCCGCGCGCCTCGCGCATGCGCGTGTCCAGCAGGCGTGCAGCGGCCATGAGGCCCTCGACCTCGCCGCTGCCCACGCCCACCGTGTACTCGCGGTCCAGCACCCTGACGCTGACTGCCTGCGTACCGCTCACGTGTGCTGCTCCAGCGTCTTGAGGTGCGCGATCATCGCCTCGACGCGACTGCGCGCCTGCTCGTTCCTGGCCAGGAGGTGCGCGCGTTCGCCCGAAGCCTGTTCATGCTGCTGGCGAAGGCTGCGGTTTTCCTCGCCCAGACGGCGCGCGCGCGCCGCGAGTTCGTCGACGCGTTGGGAAAGCCGCTGCAGCTGGGCAAGCACGTCGGGAGTGTCCATCAAGGGCACGATAGGCAGGCTGGCGGAGGTGGTCAAGGCGCGCCGGCCAGCGCGGCCGCCGCCTGCCCGCCGGAGTGCGGCCGGTTGTGGATGAAGGCCATGCAGGACACCGCGTCCAGCGGCTGGGACACCCAGAAACCCTGGATCTCGTCGCAGTGGTTGCGCGTCAGGAATCGCGCTTGCTCCCCGGTCTCCACGCCCTCGGCCACCACGCTCAGGCCGAGCCCGTGTGCCATCGCGATCACCGTGGTCGTGATCGAGGCGCCTTCACGGTCGTTGCAGATGTCGGCGATGAAGGTCTTGTCGATCTTGATCGTGGTGATCGGCAGCCGCTTGAGGTAGGCGAGCGACGAGTAGCCGGTCCCGAAGTCGTCGATGGCCAGCGAGACGCCCAGCTCCCGGAAGGCCTGCAGCTTGTGCGCGGTCTGCGCGGCGTTGGCCATGAGCATGCTTTCGGTCAACTCAAGCTCGAGCGCCTGCGCCGGTACGCCGGTATCGTCCAGTACGCCGCGCACCACCTCGGCGAAGTCGCCGCGCAGCAGCTGCAGCACCGACATGTTCACCGATACCCGGACCTCGGACAGGCCATGGTCGCGCCAGCGGCGGGCCGCAAGGCAGGCTTCGCGCAGGACCCATTCGCCGATCTCGAGGATCATGCCGTTTTCTTCGGCCAGCGGGATGAAGTCGGCCGGCGGGATCTCGCCGTGCTCCGGGCTGGTCCAGCGCAGCAGCGCCTCGGCGCCGGTGATGCGCGACGAGGCCAGCGCCTGGCGCGGCTGGTAGACCACCCGCAGCTCGCCGCGATCCAGCGCCTTGTGCAGCGCGCCGGCGAGGGTCGCGCGCCGGCGGATCGCGGCCTCCATGCTGTCGTTGTAGCGCATCCAGGTGCGCCGTCCCGCGGCCTTGGCCTGGTACATGGCGGCGTCGGCGCGCTTGAGCAGCTCGGTGGGCACCTGGGCGTGGTCGGGGTAGAGGCTGATGCCGATCGATGTCGACACCGACACCTCCTGGCCATCATCGGGCATCAGCGGGGCCTCGAAGGCCATGATGATTTCGCGCGCCACGCGCTCGGCGTCCTCGGCCGCGGCCAGGTCCTCGAGGATGACCGTGAACTCGTCGCCACCCAGCCGGGCCACCGTCTGGCCCGGGCCGACGGCCTGCTGGAGTCGCGCCGCGGCGGCGCGCAGGATGCGGTCGCCCACGGCGTGGCCCAGCGAATCGTTGATGTCCTTGAAGCGGTCGATGTCCAGGAACAGCACGGCGACCCGGGAGCCTTCGCGCCTGGCGCGGACGATCGTGCGCGACAGCCGCTCGGCGAGCAGCGAGCGGTTGGGCAGGTTGGTGAGCGAGTCGAAGTTGGCGAGATAGCGCAGCTCTTCCTCGGCGCGTTTCTGCAGCGTGATGTCGCTCAGCATCAGCACGTGCATGCGCTCGCCGCCGGCGTCGCCGTCGAGCACCGTGGCGGCCTCGACCGCGCAGAGGAATTCTTCGCCGCTGCTCTGCCGCTGCCATAGCTCGCCCGACCAGCGGCCTTCGCGCCGGACGGCATTGCGCATGCCGGGACCGCCGGACGGGTCGTGGCGGATGCTGTCAATCAGGTCGACGCCGCGACCGATCACGTCGAGCGCATGATGGCCGGTGATGCGCGTGAACGCGGGGTTGACCGAGAGGAAACGGAAGCCGTCGTCGAGCACGGCGACGGCTTCGTTCATGCTGCGCAACACCTCGCTGGCGATGCGGTTCTCGCGCTCCACGGCGCGGCTGCGCGCGATGTCGAGCGAGGTGCCGGCCAAGCGCAGGATGGAGCCGTCGGCGTGGTGTTCCACCGCGCGACCGCGCGCGCGGATCCACGTCCAGTCGCCGCGGGTCGACGCGGGACTGTCGACGCGGACCCGGTGTTCGGACGAGAACTCCGGGGTTTCGCCGGCCACGTAGCGGTGCATCGCGTCGACCACTCCCGGCAGGTCGTCGGGATGGATCACGGCGGCCGGCTCCGCCTGCCTGGAACTGAAGTCGTGCCTGCCGCCCTCGCCCTCGCCATCCCGGGCGACCAGGAACTGCAGGCGCGCGGTGGGGACGTGGTAGTCCCAGTAGCGCTGGCCGCTTGCCCACAGGGCGAGGCGAAAGCTGCGCTCGCGTCCGCGCAGCAGCGCGACCGCCCGGCGCGCCCGGCGCGCGCGCGCGGCCAGCGCGATGCAGGCCGCGGCAAGCAGCAGCATCGCCACGATGACCAAGGTTGCAGTTCCACCGGCCACTGGCAAGCGGCTCTCCCACCGCCCCCCTGGCGGACATCGCAGTGTAGGCGCGCGCGCGTGCCGGCAACAAGCGACGCCCGGCGGTACACTGCCCCGGCCCATCGCAGACGCCATGCCATGTCCGGAAAACCACTGCCGTCCCTCGAAGAAGTCGAACAGGCCTGCCGCGAGGCCGGCCTCGCCACCCCCGCGCCCGAGCTGCACGGCAGCCTGTCCGGCTGGCTGGCCGGTGGCGGCGACGCCGCCGGCAACTGGCTGGCCCGGGTGATGGTTGACGACAGCCTCCCGGCCCCCGCGGGCGATTCGGTGCTGGCCCGCCTGGCGTCGGCCACGCGCGGCCAGTTCGAGGACCGCGAGTTCGGCCTGGTCCTGCTGGGCCCGGGCGAAGATGCGTCGATCGCCGAGCGCAGCGGCGCGCTGTTCGACTGGTGCCGCGGGTTCGTGGGCGCGTTCGGGCTCTCCGCCGGTGACGGCGCGAAGCTGTCGGAGGAGGGCGAGGAAGCCCTCGCCGACCTGGCGCGGCTGGCACGCGCCACCGCGCAGGACGAAGGCGACGAGGAGGATGAGGCGGCGCTGGCCGAGATCGAGGAGTTCGTCCGTGTCGCCGCGCTCCTGCTGCACGGCGACTGCGCGCTGGCCGCGCGCCACCGCAACAGCCTCAACTGAGTCCCGCATGGCCTTTGGCGGATCGACCAGCAGCTGCACGCGCCGTCGCCGCCAGCTCATGCGCATGGCCGGCGAGGACGCGATCATCATCCTCCCCGCCGCGCCAGAGCGCGTGCGCAGCCGCGACACCTTCCATCCCTACCGGCCGGATTCGGACGTCCTGTACCTCAGCGGCTTCGAGGAGCCCGACGCGGTCCTGGTGCTGGTGCCGGGTCGCGTGCACGGCGAAAGCCTGCTCTTCTGTCGCGAGCGCGATCCCGCGCGCGAGGCCTGGGACGGCCCGCGCCTGGGTCCGGAAGGCGCAGCGGAAGCGCTTGGCGTCGACGACGCCTACGCCATCGACGACATCGACGAGATCCTGCCCGGCCTGATCGAAGGGCGCCGGCGCGTCTACTACCATTTCGGCCGCGATACCGACTTCGACCTCAAGCTGATCGGTTGGGTCAACAACGTCCGCGCCCAGGTCCGCCACGGCGCGCGGCCGCCGCACGAGTTCCTCGAGCTGGGCCACCTGCTGGACGAGATGCGCCTGTTCAAGGGCGCCGACGAACTGCGCCTGATGCGCCGCGCCGCGGCGATCAGCGTGCAGGCGCATGAAGCGGTGATGCGCGCGGCACGCGCCGGCATGCGCGAATACGAGCTGCAGGCCGAGCTCGAACGCGTGTTCCGCGCCGCCGGGGCCGAGCCCGCCTATTCCAGCATCATCGGCGCGGGCGCCAATGCCTGCGTGCTCCACTACCGCGACAACCGGGCCACGGTGCGCCGCGGCGACCTGGTGCTGGTCGACGCCGGCGCCGAGCATCGCGGCTATGCCGCCGACATCACCCGCACCTTCCCGGTCGACGGCAGCTACAGCCGCGAGCAGCGGATCCTGCACGACCTGGTGGATGCCGCCTACGCCGCGGCGCTCGCGCAGGCGCGGCCCGGCGTGCCCTACGAGGCCGGCCACCTGGCCGCGGTGGAGGTGCTCACCGAGGGCATGCTGTCGCTGGGCCTGCTGAAGGGAACGCTGCGCAAGGCGCTGGCGGACGAGGCCTACAAGCGCTACTACCCGCACAAGACCGGCCACTGGATCGGCCTGGACGTGCACGACGTGGGCGACTACCGCATCGACGGCGAATCGCGCCTTCTCGAGCCGGGGATGGTCTACACCATCGAGCCCGGCATCTACATCCCGCCGGGCGACACCGGCGTCGCGGCGAAGTGGCGCGGCATCGGCATCCGCACCGAGGACGACGTGGCCATCACCCGCGATGGCCACGAGGTGCTGACCGCGGCGCTGGCGCGCAGCGCCGACGCGATCGAGGCGTTCATGGCGGGCTGAGCGCGCTCAGTCCAGCGCGGCGAACTCTTCGCGGGTCAGGTTCACCGGCTCGCCGTCCGTGCACACCACGTTGTCCTCGATGCGCACGCCGCCGAAGGGACGGAAGGCGTCCACGCGGTCCCAGTCCACCAGGCGCGCGTTGTCGCCGGCCTGGAGGTCCTCGAGCAGCATGTCGCCGAAATACAGGCCGGGCTCGATCGTCACCACCATCCCCGCCGCCAGCTCGCGCGTCAGGCGCAGGTAGGGATGGCCCTCCGGCTTGTCGATGCTGCCGCCGGCGTCGGAGGCCGCGAAGCCGGCGACGTCGTGCACCTGCAGGCCGAGGCCGTGGCCGATGCCATGCGGGAAGAAGCTCGCGCTGAGGCCACTGGCCACGGCCTCCTCGGCGCCGCACGTGACCACGCCGAACTCCTTCAGCACGCCCGACAGGGCCAGGTGGGCGTCGAGGTGCAGCTGACGGTAGTCGACGCCGGCGCGGACCTGGTCGCACATCGCCAGCTCGGCGCGGTCGACGGCGTCGATGAAGGCCTGGAACTCGCCGCCACGGTCCATCGCGTGGGTGCGGGTGATGTCGGCCGCATAACCCGCGTGACCGGCGCCGGCGTCGAGCAGGAAGCTCTGCACCGGCTTCGGCGGCAGGCGGTCGCGCTCGGTGTAGTGCAGCACCGCGCCATGGCCGTTGAGGGCGACGATGTTGCTGTACGGCAGTTCGTTGGCGTCCTGGCCCACCGCCTGGCAATAGGCCAGGTGGATGCCGAATTCGCTGGCGCCGGCGCGGAAGGCACGCTCGGCGGCGCGATGGCCGCGGACCGCGCGCCGGTTGGCCTGGCGCAGCATGGCCAGTTCGTAGGGGGTCTTGTATGCGCGGTGGTAGTCGAGGTAGTCGAGCACCGGCTGCGGGTTGTTCGGGGCGAAGGCACCGTAACGGCCGAGCGCGCTCTGCGCCTCGCCGAGGATGGCGCTGCGGGTGGCGTCCCGCGGCAGGTGCTGCAGGGCCTCGTCCGGCGTACGCACCAGGGTGATGTCGAAGTGCTCGACCCAGTCGCCCGACGGCGACTCCGGCACCACGTGCCAGTAATCGCGCGGCTGCAGGTACACCAGCTTCGGGCGCGCGCCGGGCGTCGCCACCAGCCAGCTGCCGGGATTGGCCAGCAGTGGCAGCCAGGCCTTGAATTGCGGATTGACGGCGTAGGGATAGTCGCGGTCGTCGAAGACCTGGTAATGCAGGGTGCCACTGGGAACCACCAGGTGGTCGAAGCCTCCGCGCTCGAGCGCGACCGCGGTGCGCGCGGTCAGCGTCTCGAGGTGAGCGGAGTAGAGCGATGTGGAAGTCTGTGCGGTCATGGCGGGTACCCATGCGGGGAGACCCCCATTTTGCCGCATCGGCCGGAGCGTCGCCGGGCGCGGCTACTCGTAGCGGCTGCCGGGAGCGTCGATCCAGGCGCGAAGCGGCCGTGCCTGCAGTTCGGTGATGCCGAGGAACCTGAAGCCGGCCCACACCTGGCCGGGCGCGCTGGCCTGGTCCATCCACAGAAGGTGGGCACCGATCTCGACGCTGGATTCCTCGCCGCCGTCCGCAGGCAGGCTGAAGCGGAACTGGTACAGAGCGTCGTCCACCAGCGGCGTCCCGGCCATCAGCAGCATCCCGGTTTCCGACAGGTTGCCGATGCGGCCGACCACGCGCTCGGTCATGGTATCGACCACCAGTATGGTGGCGGGGGCCTTGCGCCGCCTGGCGCGCCGGAACTCGTTGATCATGCGTGCGGGTCCGCGGTGAAGGGCAGGGCGTCGCTGCGCCCGGCGAAGCTGCGCAGGGTGCGCAGGGCCGCCTGCCAGGCGCGGTCGACCAGCCGGCCGCGCTCGGCGGTGACGATGCGCGCCTGGCCGGCCACGATCATCCGCGCCAGCGAATCCAGCGAATGCTCGCCGATGCGCTGGCCGCGCTGGTTCACGAACAGCGCGTTGTCGGTCACCGGGCTGAACCAGGACATGCGGCGGCGGACGACGTCGCCCTGCTGGTTGGTGGTGAACTCGATCCAGGTGCCGAACGGCATCACCCTGAGCTGCTCGTAGCGCGCCTGCTCCTCGGGCGTGCGCTGTGGCAGGTCGGGCCGACGCGCACGCTGGGCGTCCTCGCCGAGCCGGGTGCGCGCCTTGAGCTTCATCGCCAACTCGGTGCGCGAGGCGGGGTCGTCCTCGTCGCTGCGGCTGCTGGTCAGGCGCGCGGCGATGATGCCGGCCTCTTCGGCGTGGTAGCCGACCTGCGACAGGGCGGCTTCGACGTGGGTCGCCAGCGCGGGGTCGGCGATCTCCTCGCGGCGCGCGCAGGCGGTGATGATCCGCCGGGTGGCGTCGAGCTGGGCCTGCCATTCGGGCGAGTCCTCGCCCTGGCGAAGCAGGCTCAGGGTCAGGACGTCCGCCCAGGCCTGGTTGAGGAGCGCCCGCGAGAACTTCGGGATCCGCTGGTCGCCGAGGAGCGTCTCGAGCACCGCCGCCGAGCGCAGCTTGGCGACTTCGAGCTTTTCCTTGCCGCGCGCGGCCTCGACGTGCCGCCGCTCGAGCATCTCGGCCTTGCGCACCTGCGCCTGCAGGTGCGTCTGCAGCTGCTCGTTGCTGGCCTCGAACACCTTGTTGTCGCCGTCATACTTCTCGACGACCTGGTTGACCGCCTGCTGCAGTGGCTGCAGCAGCTGGGGATCGACATCGTCCTTGTCGAGCCAGCTGGCCGCGGTCTCGGCGACGGTGTTGAGGAGTTCGCGCGCCGGATGCGTCGCCTGGACGAAGAACGCCTGGTCCTGCAGCGCCACGCGCAGCAGCGGCAGCTGCAGGCGGCGGATCAGGGCCGCGGCTGGCGCATCGGTGCGGATCTCCCCCTCGAGCTGGCCGTACAGCAGGTGCAGCAGCTCGAAGGTGTCGTTGTCGCGCTGGGAGAGGCTGGCGCCCTTGCCGTGGCGCTGCCGCGCCTGCGCCAGAAGCATCTGGCGCACGTCCATCAGGCTCGGCTTGGTGCCGCCGGGCCCGTCGGGCTGGCGCTGGATGGTTCCCAGCGCCTGCATCAGTTCGCTGGTCCCGAGAGTGGCCGTCCGGCTCGACGAAGGCGTGGCGCGCAGCTTGCCGATCAGCGCGCGGCGCCCGGCCAGCAGCTGCTGCAGGGCCGAGTAGGACGACTGCTCGTCGCTGCCGGCATACGTCGTGGTGGTCTCCGCCATCCAGCCGGTATGCGGCTGCGTGCCGGCGGTGCCGGGGGCCGACGCCCCGGATGGTCCTGATCGGCGCTGCGCGTCGCCGCTGCCGGCGCCGGGTCGGCCACCGTGCGGTGCGTCGGCGCTGGCCGTCGCATCGTCCGCGCCCATGTCGCCGCGTCGTCCGTCCGGCGTGCCGCGCTCCCGGCTGCCGGACCGTCCCGGCGCCGCGCTCTCGGCGGCTTCCTCGGCCTGCACGCGCGGCGAGGCGCGCAGCCTGGCGGGTACGTAGGTGAGGCCTTTGAGCACGCCTGCCTGGTCCAGGGTCGCGTCGAGCTTCTCGAGCACTGGCGCGTAGTGGGCCATGACCATGCGGTCGAACAGCCGGTACAGCAGTTCGCGCGCCTCGGCCCCGAGCTGGAGGGCGTGGCAGGCGCTGCGGAGCGCGCGGCACACGGCCTGCGGCCCCAGCGGCAGGCGCTCGGCGTCGGGCGCCGGCGTCCCGGCGAGGACGCCGAAGCGCTGGCCGAGCAGGTGCATCGGCAGGGTGGCCCGACCCTCCTGCCGGATCGCGATCTCGCGCAGCAGCGTGTCCTCGTCGATCATCGAATCATCGACCAGGCTCAGGATCCGTCCTGCGGTGGGCGCCGCCGGCGGGGATTTCGCCGCGGCCACGGGCGGGGCGCGCAGCGCGGCCAGCCCGATCTCCAGTTCGAGCATGAACTGGGGCACCAGGTCCGAGCGGTTCACGCGGAAGCTGCGCAGGGCCTGCACATAGGCGGATTCGCTGCCGGGGTGTCGTGCGCGCTCGGCCAGGCGGAACAGCTCCTGTTCGTACTCGTCGAGCATCGTCGCCAGGTAGGGGTCGAGCTCCGTCGACACGAGCGTCAATGCCGCGTCCAGGGCCTTGCGCACGCGCCGCGGAAGGTCGGCGGCCGCAAGGCCGCGCCGACCCGCGGCATCGTTGGAATGTGTCGTCAATGACATGAGCGTGTACTGGTTCCCCTGTGGGCTTCATATCACGGGCTTCGTGTGACGACCAGCACGCAAAGCGGAGGTGCGGGCGGCCAACGCGCGTGCGGGCCGGCGCGTCAGGCCAGGAAGAGCGAGACCACGTCGTTGCCCAGGCGCCGCCCGAGTGCGGTGGGGACCACGCGACCGCCATCGATGCGGAGCCAGTCGCGAGCCACCGCTTCGTCCAGTTCGGCCGCGATCGCCGCGCGCGGCAGGCCGGTGCGTGCCTCGAAATCGCCCAGGGCGAAGCCTTCGTGCAGGCGCAGCACATTGAGCATGTATTCGAAAGGCAGGCGGGAGGCCGGGACGTCCTCATCGCCGCCCAGTGCGTCGGCGCCGCCGGCAACGCCCATCCACGCCGTCGGGTGCTTGAGCTTCCAGCGGCGGCGCACGGTCTGCGTGGCGCCAAGGCTGATCTTGCCGTGTGCGCCGGCGCCGATGCCCAGGTAGTCGCCGAAGCGCCAGTAGTTGAGGTTGTGCGCGCACTGCTGGCCGGGGCGCGCGTAGGCGCTGACCTCATAGTGGTCGAAGCCGGCTTCGGCCAGCATCGCCTGGCAGTGCTCCTGCATGTCCCAGGCGGCGTCTTCGTCCGGGATCGCCTCCGGCGGGCGCGCGGCGAACAGGGTGTTGGGCTCCAGCGTGAGCTGGTAGTGCGACACGTGCGCGGGCTGCAGCGCGAAGGCGCGCTCGAGGTCGCGCGCGGCGCCCGCCAGGTCCTGGCCCGGCAGGGCGTACATCAGGTCGATGTTGATGTTGTCGTAGCCGGCGTCCTGGGCCAGCTTCACCGCGGCGTCGGCCTCGCGGCTGTCGTGGATGCGGCCCAGCCGCCGGAGGCAGCCGTCGTCGAAGCTCTGGATGCCGAAGCTGAGCCGGTTCACCCCCGCCGCGAGGTACCCCTCGAAACGCCCGTGCTCGGCGGTGCCGGGATTGGTCTCCAGCGTGATCTCGCAGCCGGGCGCGAAGCGGAGCCGCGCGCTGGCCTGCTGCAGGAAGTCGTCGATCGCATCCGCCGGGAACAGCGAGGGCGTGCCGCCGCCGAAGAACACGCTGTGCACGGTGCGCCCCCACGCCAGCGGCAGGTCGTGCTCGAGGTCGGCGATGAGTGCCTGCACGTAGCCGGCGAAGGGCAGGGCGCCGCGCTGTTCGTGCGAGTTGAAGTCGCAATAGGGGCATTTGCGCACGCACCAGGGCAGGTGCACGTACAGCGACAGCGGCGGCGGGACCAGCACGGCCTAGGCCGCTTCGTGCAGGCGCGCGCGCAACAGGGCAAGGGCCCGGCCGCGGTGGCTGATCGCGTTCTTGTGCGTGGCGGGCAGCTCGGCGGCGGTCAGGCCGCTGTCGGGGTCAAGGAACACCGGGTCGTAGCCGAAGCCGCCGTCGCCGCGTGGCGCGCGCAGGATGCGGCCGCGCCAGCTGCCCTCGACAACCAGCGGCCGCGGATCCGTGGCGTGGCGCAGCAGGACGATGCAGCAGTGGAAGCTGGCGCCGCGGGCGTCGTCGGGCACGCCGTCGAGTTCACGCAGCAGGCGCTCGATGTTGCGCGAGGCGTCGCCGCCGGGACCGGCGTAACGCGCCGAGTACAGCCCGGGCGCGCCGTCGAGCGCGTCCACGCACAGTCCGGAGTCATCGCCAAGCGCCGGCAGGCCGGTGGCCTGCGCCGCGTTGCGGGCCTTCAGCAGTGCGTTCTCGACGAAGCTGAGTCCGGTCTCGTCGATATCCCCGACGCCGAGCTCCGACTGCGCGCGCAGCCTGAAGCCCGCCTGGCCGAGCAGCTCGCGCAGTTCGACCAGCTTGCCGGCGTTGCCGCTGGCCAGCACCAGGTCCATCGTTCAGCCCGCGGCCACGGCCAGCGCGGCCTGCTGGGCCGCGAACAGCTCGCCGCAGCCCTGGGCCGCCAGCTCCAGCATCGCGTCAAGCTCGTCGCGGCGGAAGGCGTGGCCTTCGGCCGTGCCCTGCAGCTCGATGAAGCCGCCGCCGTCGTTCATCACCACGTTCATGTCGGTATCGCAGTCGCTGTCCTCGGCATAGTCGAGGTCGAGCACCGGCACGCCGCCATGGATCCCGACCGAGACCGCGGCCACCGCGCCGTGGACCGGGTCGCGCTTGATGTCACCGCGCGCCTGCAGCCAGCGGGTCGCGTCGACCAGGGCCACGTAGGCGCCGGTGATCGCGGCGGTGCGGGTGCCGCCGTCGGCCTGCAGCACGTCGCAGTCCAGGGTGATGGTGCGTTCGCCCAGGGCGTCGCGGTTCACGCAGGCGCGCAGGCTGCGCCCGATCAGGCGCTGGATTTCCAGCGTGCGCCCGCCCTGCTTGCCGCGCGAGGCCTCGCGGTCGTTGCGGGTGTGGGTGGCGCGCGGAAGCATGCCGTACTCGGCGGTGACCCAGCCCGTGCCCTTGCCGCGCAGGAAGCCGGGCACGCGGTTTTCGACGCTGGCGGTGCACAGCACGCGGGTTTCGCCGAACGAGACCAGGACCGAGCCCTCGGCGTGGCGGGTATAGCCGCGCTGGATGCGCACTTCGCGCATCTGGCCGGACGTGCGGCCGCTGGGGCGTGGGGTCTGGGACATGTCGATTACCGCTGGAATGGCGCGCGAGTTTACCATCGGCACCCCGATCCACTGGATGCCGGCATGATCCGCAGCATGACCGCCTACGCTTCTGGCGAGCGCACAACCCCCTGGGGCACGCTTGCCTGCGAGCTGCGTGCGGTCAACCACCGCTTCCTCGAGATCGGCATGCGCGCGCCCGACGAGCTGCGTCCGCTGGAGCCGCAGCTGCGCGAGCGGATCTCGGCCCGGGTCTCGCGCGGCAAGCTCGACCTGTCGTTGCGCCTGCGTCCAGCCGAGGGCGCGGCTTCGCTGCACGTCGACGATGCGCTGCTTGGCCAGCTGGCGGCGATCGCCCAGGACGCCGGCGCGCGCTTCCCCGGGCTGCGTACCCAGTTCGTCGACCTCCTCCAGTTCCCGGGCGTGCTGCGTTCCGCCGCGCCGGAGCCGGACGCGCTGCAGGCGGAGTTGCTGGCGCTGCTCGACCAGGTGCTGGGCGAGTTCATCGCCGCGCGCGAGCGCGAGGGCGGCAAGCTGGTGGGAAACATGCTTGAACGCGTCGACGGCATCGAGGCCCGCGTGGCGGAGGTACGCACGCTGGTCCCGCTGATCCGCGCCGCGCAGCGCAGCCGGCTCGAGGCGCGCCTGGCCGACCTTGCGCAGACGGCGGATCCCGGTCGCGTCGAGCAGGAGCTGGTACTGGCGCTGCAGAAGCTCGACGTCGACGAGGAACTGGACCGCCTGGACAGCCACGTCGCCGAGATCCGTCGCGTGCTTGGCCAGCCCGAGCCCGCTGGCCGCCGCCTCGACTTCCTGCTGCAGGAGTTCAACCGCGAGGCCAACACCCTGGGGTCGAAGTCGGTCGATGCCCGCACCACCGGCATCGCCGTGGAGCTCAAGGTGCTGATCGACCAGATCCGCGAACAGGTGCAGAACATTGAGTAACGGCGACGCCCCCATGCGCGGGACCCTGTTCATGGTCGCGGCCCCGTCGGGCGCCGGGAAGTCGAGCATCGTCAACGCCTGCCTGGCGCGCGACCGCAACATCAGCCTGTCGATCTCGTTCACGTCGCGCCCGCCGCGGCCGGGCGAGCGCCAGGCCGAGCACTACCACTTCGTCGACGACGCGCGGTTCCAGCGGATGATCGACGCCGGCGACTTCTTCGAGCACGCCCGCGTCCACGGCGACTGGAAGGGCACTGCGCGGCAGTCGGTGGAGCCTCAGCTGGCCGCCGGCCGCGACGTACTGCTGGAGATCGACTGGCAGGGCGCGCGCCAGGTGCGCACGGCGGTCCCGGACTCGGTGGGCGTGTTCATCCTGCCGCCGTCGCGTGCGGCGCTGGACGAGCGCATGCGCAAGCGCGGCCAGGACAGCGAGGAGGTCATGGCGCGCCGCCTGTCCGCCGCGCGCGAGGAAATGTCGCACTACGACGAGTTCGACTACGTCATCGTGAACGAGGACTTCGACACCGCGGTGGCCGAGATGTGCGCGGTGTTCAGCGCCAGCCGCCTGCGGCGCGAGGCGCAGGCATTGCGCCACCGGGCGCTCATCCAGGCATTGCTGGCCGGGGGCTGAGCCGGCGAGGACGCAAGTCACTGATTTTCATTGCGGCTTGCTTGTGCGTGCGCGGAACTTGGGGTACCCTTTCCGGTTCCTTACACCGCATCGACGGCCTGCTGGCCGCCCGGAGATTTATGGCCCGCATCACCGTTGAGGATTGCCTCCAGGTCATCGACAACCGCTTCGAGCTGGTCATGATGGCCGCCAAGCGCGCCCGCCAGCTTGCCAACGGCGTCGAGCCGCAGCTCGACAACAGCGAGAACGACGACAAGCCGACCGTGCTGGCGCTGCGCGAGATCGCCGCCCGCCGGATCGACGAGGACTACGTCGAGGCCGTCGAGAAGTCCGAGCGCGAGCGCCGCGAGCGCGAGGCGCTGGAGTGGGCCGCCGCCGAAGTGGTGGCCGACGACGACCTCGCGAAGGGCGACGACGCCTGAACCCCGCGAATGCGCGCCTGCAGGCGCGCGAGCGCAGTGACGGCCCCGCCCTGGCGGGGCCGTTTGCGTTGCGGCGACGCGTGCGCACGGGTCGGGCGGCAGGCTCCATTGCCGCACTGCAGGCGCGCGCGTAGGCTCGCTGCATGAACGCAGCCGAACTTGCGCTGGTCACCGTGCCGGTTCCCGGGGATGACGACATCCCCGGGTACATGCGTGCGCTCGAAGCCGCGGCCGCCTACCTGCCCGCCGAGCAGATGCGGCTGGTGCGTCGTGCGTGGGCGGTCGGTGCCGCCGCGCACGCCGGGCAGGTGCGGAAATCCGGCGAGCCCTACATCACCCATCCGGTGGCCGTGGCCGGCGTGCTCGCCGAGCAGAAGGTCGACCTGGAGACCCTGATCGCGGCGATCCTGCACGACACCATCGAGGACACGCCGTTGACCCGCGCCGCCTTGGCCAGCGAGTTCGGCGAATCGGTGGCCGAGCTGGTCGAAGGCGTGACCAAGCTCGACAAGCTCGACTTCGCCAGCCGCCGGGAGGCCGATGCCGAGAGCTTCCGCAAGATGATGCTGGCGATGGCGCGCGACCTGCGCGTGATCCTGATCAAGCTCGCCGACCGCCTGCACAACATGCGCACGCTGGGTGCCCAGTCGGCCGAGGCGCGGGCGCGCATCGCGCGCGAGACGCTGGAGGTCTATGCGCCGATCGCGCAGCGCCTGGGCATGAACCTGATCAAGGCGGAGCTGCAGGACCTCGGCTTCCGCGCGCTGTACCCGATGCGGCACCGGATCCTCGACAAGCGCATCCGCACCCAGCCGCTGGTGCGCCGCGAGGCCATGGCCAAGATCGAGGCGCAGCTCGCGCAGCGCCTGAGCAAGGAAGGACTGGGCTACCGCCTGGTGAGCCGGGTGAAGTCGCCCTGGAGCATCTACAACAAGATGCGCGCCGAGACCAAGACCTTCGCCCAGGTGATCGATGTCTTCGGCTTCCGGCTGATCGTGGACACGGTGGCCGACTGCTACCACGCACTGGGCGTGGCGCATTCGGTGTACAAGCCGGTCGATGGCCGTTTCCGCGACTTCATCGCGATCCCGAAGGCCAACGGCTACCAGTCGCTGCACACGGTGCTGTTCGGGCCCTACGGTTCGCCGATCGAGGTCCAGATCCGCACCGAGGAGATGGACCTGATCGCCGAGCGCGGCATCGCCGCCCACTGGGCCTACAAGCACGGCGGCGGCCCCAACAGCGCGCAGCAGCGCGCGCACTCGTGGATCTCCGGGCTGCTGGAGTCGCAGAGCGATACCGGCTCGTCGCTGGAGTTCCTGGAGAACGTCAAGGTCGACCTGTTCCCCGACGAGGTCTACCTGTTCACGCCCAAGGGCGAGATCATGTCGCTGCCGCGCAACGCCACAGCGCTCGACTTCGCCTACGCGGTGCACACCGATGTCGGCAACCAGGCGGTCGCCGCGCGCGTGGACCGCAAGCTGGTGCCGCTGCGCACGCGGCTCGCCAGCGGACAGACGGTCGAGGTGGTGACTGCAAGGTCGTCGCAGCCGCGGCCGCAGTGGCTGGAGTTCGTGGTCACCGGCAAGGCGCGCACCGCGATCCGGCAGCAGCTCAAGCAGATCGAGCACGAGGACGCCGTGCAGCTTGGCCACCGCATGCTCGACAGCGCGCTGGAAGACCTCGACAGCTCGCTCGAGCGCCTTCCGGCCGCCCAGCTGGAGGCCTATCTCGCCGAGCACCGCTATCCGCGGCTCGAGGCCCTGCTGGCCGACGTCGCGCTCGGCAACCGGATGCCGGCGCACGTGGCGCAGTCGCTCAGCCACAAGGATCCGTCCAGTCCGCGCGCGCATCGCGAGGACCGCATCCTGATCACCGGTGCCGAGCGTGGCGTGGTGACCTTCGCCAACTGCTGCATGCCGATCCCGGGCGACGACATCATGGGCTACCACACCACCGGGCGCGGGGTGATGGTGCACCGGATAGAGTGCCCGAACGTGGCCGAATACCGGAAGTCGCCCGAGCGCTGGGTCGACATCGGCTGGGACCGCGAGGTCACCGGTGACTACAACGTCGCGCTGCGCTTCCAGGTCGAGAACCGGCCTGGCGTGCTGGCGCAGGTGGCGGCTGCGGTCGCCAGGGCCGAGTCCAACATCGACGCCGTGGAATACCTGGAGCGCGACACCAACGTCTCGGTGATCCAGTTCGCCATCGAAGTGCGCGACCGCACGCACCTCGCCGACGTGATCCGCAAGGTGCGCAGGCTGGGCGTGGTCCATGGGGTGCAGCGGCAGTAGGCCTGCGCCGCATGGCGGCGGGCGTCGCCGGCGGTCATAATCGGCGGCCACGTCCAGTCGCAAGGAAATCGCCCAATGCCCAGGCAACCCGTCCGCACCGGCGATGCACCCGCCGCGATCGGCCCGTATTCGCAGGCGGTGCGCGCCGGCGACACCGTCTTCATTTCCGGCCAGATCCCGCTCGACCCGGCCAGTGGCGAACTCGTCCCGGGTGACCTCGCCGCGCAGGCGCGCCGCGCCTTCGACAACCTGCGCGCGGTCTGCCAGGCCGGCGGCGGTTCGCTCGACGACGTCGCCCGCGTCGGTCTGTACCTGACCGACCTGTCGCAGTTCGCGGTGGTCAACGCGGTGATGGCCGAGTACTTCTCCGAGCCCTATCCCGCGCGTTCGACCATCGAGGTATCGGCGCTGCCCAAGGGCGCGCAGTTCGAGGTCGACGCGGTGATGGTCCTCGACTGAGGCGTGGCCGCGCGGCGTACGCCGGCGGTGCCCGCGCCCGGACTGGCGCCGGCCGGTGCGACCGCGCTGTCCACGCTTGCCGGCGTGGGCCCGAAGGTCGCGGAAAAGCTCGCCGCGCGCGGCCTGGACACCCTGCAGGACCTCTGGCTGCAGCTTCCGCGCGGCTACGAGGACCGCACGGCGCTGACGCCCATCAGCCTGCTGCAGCCTGGCGTCGCGGCCCAGGTCGAGGGCCGGGTGGAGGCTGTCGAGCGCGGCTTCCGCTACCGGCCGCTGCTGCGCGTCGCGCTGTGCGACGACTCGCGCGCGACGCTCGTGCTGCGCTTCTTCCATTTCCGCGCCGCGCAGGCCGCCCAATTCCAGCCCGGCGCGCGGGTGCGCGCCTACGGCACGCCACGGCCCGGGCAGCGCGGGCTGGAGATCGTGCACCCCAGCTATACCCTGCCTGGGGACGAAGACGAGGGCGCGGCCGGCCTGGGCGATTGTCTCGACCCCGTCTATCCGGCGGTGGAGGGCATCGGGCCGGCAACGATGAAGCGGCTGATCACACAGGCGCTCGACCGCCTCCCGGGTGATGACGTGCTGGAGCTTCTGCCGCCGGGACTGCTGCGCACGCACCGCCTGCCGGGACTGCGCGAGGCGCTGCTCACCGTGCACCGGCCCCCGCGCGACGCAGACGTCGGGGCGCTGCTTGCAGGAACCCATCCCGCGCAGCGGCGGCTGGCGTTCGAGGAACTGCTCGCGCACCACCTGAGCATGCGCAGCCAGCGCCTGGCCCGCCAGGCCCATGCGGCGACCCCGCTGGCCGATGCCGGCCTGGCCGATCGCCTGCGTGCCGGCTTGCCATTCGCGTTCACCGGCGCGCAGGAGCGGGTGCTGGCCGAGGTGCGCGCGGACCTGGCGAGGCCGGTGCCGATGCTGCGCCTGGTGCAGGGCGATGTCGGTTCCGGCAAGACCGTGGTCGCGGCGATGGCCGCGCTGATGGCGGTGGCCGATGGCCGGCAGGCTGCGCTGATGGCGCCCACGGAGCTGCTTGCGGAACAGCATCTCGGCAACCTGCGCGGCTGGCTGGAGCCGCTGGGCGTAGAGGTCGCGTGGCTGGCGGGCAAGGTGACCGGCCGTGCCCGCGACCACGCGCTGGCGGGCGTTGCCGATGGCCGCGCGCAGGTGGTGGTCGGGACCCATGCGCTGATGCAGCAGGGCGTGGCCTTCCATGACCTTGCGCTGGCGATCGTCGACGAACAGCACCGCTTTGGCGTCCACCAGCGCCTGGCACTCCGCGACAAGGGCGGCGAGGGCGGGCGCGTGCCGCACCAGCTGGTGATGACCGCGACCCCGATCCCGCGGACGCTGGCCATGGCCGCCTATGCCGACCTCGACGTGTCCGCCATCGACGAGCTGCCCCCCGGGCGCACGCCGGTGCAGACCGTCGTCATGGCCGGGGGCCGCCGCCCGGAGCTGATCGAACGCATCCGCGCCGCCTGCGCCGAAGGCCGCCAGGCCTACTGGGTGTGCACGATCATCGACGAGTCCGACGAAGTGGTTGCGCAGGCCGCGCAGGCGACGTACGAGGGGTTGTCGGCCGCGCTTCCCGGCCTGCGCGTGGGCCTGGTGCACGGGCGCATGAAGGCCGCGGAGAAGCAGGCCGCGATGCGCGCGTTCAAGGGCGGCGACTGCGACCTGCTGGTGGCGACCACGGTGATCGAGGTCGGCGTGGACGTGCCCAATGCCTCGCTGATGGTGATCGAGAACGCCGAGCGACTCGGGCTTGCGCAGCTGCACCAGCTGCGCGGACGGGTGGGGCGGGGCAGCGAAGCCTCCAGCTGCGTGCTGCTCTACCAGGCACCGCTGTCGCGCACGGCGCGCGAACGCCTGGCGACCATGCGTGAAACCGGCGACGGCTTCGTCATCGCCGAAAAAGACCTGGAGCTGCGCGGTCCCGGCGAACTGCTTGGCACGCGCCAGACCGGGCTGGCCGCGTTCCGCGTGGCCGACCTCGCGCGCGACGCGGCAATGCTGCCGCTGGTGCACGAGCTTGGCGAGGGGCTGCTGCAGGACCATCCGGCGGTGGCCGCGCGCCTGGTCGCGCGCTGGGTCGGCGGCGCGACCCGGTACGCCTCGGCCTGATCGGGGATAATCCGGCGATGGACGAACCTATTCCGCTGTTGATCGATACCGACCCGGGCGTCGATGACGCACTGGCCCTGCTGATGGCCTTCGCCGATCCGCGGCACGAGGTCGTGGGCCTGACCATCGCCGCCGGCAACGTCGGGTTGGGGCACACGGTCGCCAATGCCCTGAAGCTGTGCGAGGTGCTGGGCCGCGACGACGTGCCGGTGTTCGCGGGCTGCGATCGCCCGCTGCTGCATCCCGCGCCGGATGCCGCCGACGTGCACGGGCGCGACGGCTACGGAGACGCCGGCCTCGCGCCGGCCACGCGCGGCGCGGAGTCGCGCCACGCGGCCGAAGCGATCATCGAACTCTCGCACCGGCACGCCGGCCGGCTGTTGCTGGTGGCGCTGGGGCCGCTGACCAACATCGCGCTCGCCCTGCGCCTGGACCCGACGCTGCCGTCGCGGGTGGCGCGACTGGTGGTGATGGGCGGCGCGGTCACCGGCCACGGCAACATCACGCCATCGGCCGAGTTCAACGTCTTCTTCGATCCCGAGGCGGCGCACATCGTGTTCGGGGCGTTCGAACGCTTCGACCTTTGCGACTGGGAGGCGACCCTCGTCCATGGCTTCCTCCACGCCGACGTCGAGCGCTGGCTGGCGGCCCCGGGCCCGGTGGCCGCATTCTACGAGGCGATATCGCGGCACACCCGCCTCTGGTCGGCCGACGCGCGCGGCGAGCGCTGGCACTCCGCGGATTCCCTGGCCATGGCGATGGCCCTGCGCCCCGACGGCATCCTTGAAGCGCAGGAGCGTCCGGTCGAAGTGGTGCTGGGGCAGTCCGCCGCGCGCGGCGCCACCCTGGTCGACTGGCAGCGCCAGCAGGGCCGTCCGGACCGGGCGCGGATCCTGCTCCGCTACGACCAGGCGGCCTACGAGGCGCTGGTGCGCGATGCGCTCGCCTGAAGGCTTGCGGGCGGTTCCGCTGCCGGCTATAATGCCGCTCTTCCCTCGATCACTCTGGTGCCCGCCATGAAGGCCGACATCCATCCCGAATACCGCGACGTCGTCTTCCAGGACGTGACCTCGGACTTCAAGATCCTCACCCGTTCCACGCTCTCCAGCAAGGAGACCGTGAAGTGGGAGGACGGCAATGAATACCCGCTGGTCAAGATCGAAGTCTCCTCGGCTTCGCATCCGTTCTACACCGGCCAGAACAAGCTGATGGACACCAGCGGCCGCGTCGACAAGTTCCGCAAGCGCTACGCCAAGTAAGCGCCTGCCATCGCGCACGCCCGACGGCCGCCGAAAGGTGGCCGTCGTCGTTTCCGGGCCTGCCCCGCGCGTGCGGCAGGCGCGACATCCCATCGCTCCGCAGGCGGCTGGATACGGCGGCGCACGTTGCTATGCGATAATTGCCGCATCGCGCCAAAGCCGCGATCCGCCTGATTCCCCGACCGCCCGCGCGCACCGCGCCGGCGTGGGACGCCAAGAAGGAGTGCGAGAGTGTCCGCCAACCAGAACACGGCCGGCAGCGAGCCGTCCATCGCCACCCTGCAGGTCGCCGGTGCCTCGGTCGAACTGCCGGTCCTGAAGCCAACGCTCGGCAACGAGTGCATCGACATCGCGACCCTGCCCAGGGCCACGGGGCGCTTCACCTACGATTCCGGCTTCACCGCCACCGCCAGTTGCAAGTCCGCCATCACCTATATCGACGGCGACCAGGGCGTGCTGCTGTACCGCGGCTACCCGATCGAACAGCTGGCGCAGCACTCGAACTTCCTTGAGGTCGCCTACCTGCTGATGAACGGCGAGCTCCCGAACCAGGCCGAAATGGCCGCGTTCGACCACGACGTCACCCATCACACGATGATGCACGAGGCCTTCAAGAGCTTCATCGGCGGCTTCCGCCACGACGCGCACCCGATGGCGATGCTGGTCGGCATGCTCGGTTCGATGGCGAGCTTCTACCACAACGACCTCGATTACGACGATCCAGCGCAACGTCGCCTGGCCGGCATCCGCCTGATCGCGAAGCTGCCCACCATCGCCGCCGCCTGCCACCGGTATTCGATGGGCTGGCCGCTCGGCTACCCGCGCAACGACCTCGGTTACGTCGAGCGTTTCCTGCACATGATGTTCGAGCTGCCCAGCGGCCCGCTTGAGCTGTCCCCGGTCGCCGCCAAGGCGATGGACCTGCTCTTCATCCTGCACGCCGACCACGAGCAGAACGCTTCGACCTCGACCGTGCGCCTGGTCGGCTCGACCGGTGCCAACCCCTATGCCTGCATCGCCGCCGGCGTCGCGGCGCTGTGGGGTCCCGCGCACGGCGGAGCGAACGAGGCCGTGCTGAAGATGCTCGGCGAGATCGGCGACGTGAAGAACGTGCAGTCCGCCGTGGATCGCGCCAAGGACAAGGAGTCGGGCTTCCGCCTGATGGGCTTCGGCCACCGCGTCTACAAGAACTTCGACCCGCGCGCGAAGATCATCCGCGAGATGACCCACAAGGTGCTGGGCGAGCTCGGCGTCGACGACCCGATGCTCGAAATCGCGATGCGCCTGGAAGAGGCCGCGCTCAAGGACGATTACTTCGTGCAGCGCAAGCTGTACCCAAACGTCGACTTCTACAGCGGCATCATCTACAAGGCGCTGAAGATCCCGACCGAGATGTTCACGGTGATGTTCGCGATCGCGCGCACCGCTGGCTGGGTCTCGCACTGGCTGGAGCAGCAGGACGACCCGGAGTTCAAGATCGGTCGCCCGCGGCAGATCTATACGGGTGCGGCTTCGCGGGACTACCTGGCCACCGACAAGCGCTGAGTCCCGGCCGATTCTTCTTACGAAAACGCCCCGCATCCGCGGGGCGTTTCCGTCAGCGAGCGGGATATCCCGACGCCCGCTCGGTGCCTGGGCCGATTGAGCCACCACCATCGCTGCGCCAACCATGGAAGCCCGTCCGGGAAAGTGCCCGGATATCCATGGAAGGAATGTGCAATGGCGATCAGGCCGGAATTTGCAGGCGTCGTGGTGGCGGCACTGCTGGCATCAACCGCGCTCCCCGCGATGGCGGAGGAGCTTCAGGTGCGCTCGGGAGTCGTGACCGCGATCCAGCCCGTGGAGGTCAAGGCGGCCAAGCCACCTGTCCTCAGCAGGCGCGAGAAGCGGGAGCTTGGCGGCTGGCTGGGCTACGTGGTCGGACAGGCGACCGGAGGCAACGGCGCCGACGCGTACTTGCTCGGGCGCGTGGCCACCGACCTCGGTGCGGAAATCGCAACGGGTGATGCCGGCAGCGCGAAGGCCGGCAGCTATACGTTCATGGTGCGCTTTGACGATGCTTCGGAATCCGCGTTTACGAAGAGTCGTGAGCATCTTGACCATATTCTGGTCGGCAGTCGGGTGCGGGTGGTCGGTGCGGGCAAGTCGGCGGCGTTGCTCCCCGAGTAGGCGATCGACCTCAGCGGGGCGCGTTTGATCCATCGGCGCACTCATCCTCGGACAGCAGCAGGCGGAGCTGGGCCGACGACGCGCGCTGCATCGGCCGCTCATCGATGCCCGACAGCGGCGCCTGGCGCAGCGTGTCCAGCGGCAACACGGTCAGGTCGAAGGCCAGTCCGTCGGCGCTGAACGTCCAGACCGGCGCATCGAAGTCGCGCGTCCGGTCCAGACGCATGCGGCGCGAGCTTGCCTCGGCCGGAACGCCGGCGTCGGCAAGGAAGCGCGTGACTTCGTCGGCGTCGTCGGCGTGCAGGTGCAGGGACACGGGCGTGTGTTCGTCGGCGGTGCCGTCGAGCACGCGGCCGACCAGGCGCGGCTGGAAGGGCTCGAAGAATCCGAGGGCCTGCAGCGCCGCCTCGCGGCGCATGCGCAGCGTGTGCGCCTGCTGGCCCTCGCCCAGGAACAGGCGCTGGTACTCGCGCAGTGCATCCTCGACCTCGCTGTTGCGCGGCAGCGAGGCGTCGTCGTGGATGCCCAGGCGTTCCGCGGCCTTGCGCTTGGCCTGGTGGTAGTCGCGGATGCCGCCTTCGGCCATCAGCCTGGCGGCTTCCTGTGCGAGCCTGTGGCGGCGTTCGCGGGTGTTTCGCGCGGCGTGCTGTCGGGCGTGTCGCATGCGGGGACCTCCGTGCGGGCCCGGCAAGCCTAGCGGATGCGGGTGTCAGAAGATGTCGAAGGCTTCCTCGGCGGGCATCTCGTCATCGAAGTCGTCGAAGGTCGACTCCATGCGCTCGAGGTCCTCGGCCTTCACCCATTCGGTGATCCCGCCCTCGCCGGCGGGCAGCAGGCGTCCGCTGGCGCTGACCGATACCTTGACCATGCCCTCGGGCGGCTCGTTGGCCGCGATCGGCACGCCGTCGAGCGCCACGCGCATGTAGTCGATCCAGATCGGCAGCGCAGACCGGCCGCCATACTCGCGGCTGCCCAGCGAACGGTTGTCGTCGCGGCCGACCCAGACCACGGTGACCAGGTTGCCGCCGAAGCCGGAGAACCACGCGTCGCGGTGGTCGTTGGTGGAGCCGGTCTTGCCGCCGACATCCTCGCGGCCCAGCACCTTGGCCTGGGTACCGGTGCCGCGCTGGACCACGTCGCGCATCATCGACACCAGCTGGTAGGCCACCCGCGGGTCGATCGCGCGCGGGGCGACCACGGCATCGGGGCCGGGCGCCTGCGCGGGTTCGGGCGCGGTGGCGCTGGTTTCCGCAACCGCGTCCTGCGCCGGCATCGAAGGGCCGAGGTTGAACCCGTCGATGACCGTCGACGGCGTGCCCGGCCTGCCGCCGACGCCGCAGCTGCGGCAGGCCACCGGCGGGTTTTCCTTGAAGATCACCTGGCCGTCGCGGTCGCGGACCTCGTCGATGTACCAGGGCGTGACCAGGAAGCCGCCGTTGGCGAAGACGCTGTAGCCGCGGGCGATGTCCAGCGGCGCCAGCGACGGCGTCCCCAGCGAGATCGACAGGTTGGGCGGCAGCTCGGACTCGTCGAAGCCCATGTGGCTGATGTAGCGGCGCGCGTAGTCCACGCCGATGGCGTCGAGCAGGCGCACCGAGACCAGGTTGCGCGAACGCACCAGCGCTTCGCGCAGGCGCATCGGGCCGACGAACCTGCCATCGTCGTTCTGCGGCCTCCAGTCCTGGCCGCGACGCATGCGGAACACCACCGGCGCGTCGGGCACGATCGATGCAGGATTGAAGCCACGCTCGAAGGCGGCGGCATAGATGAAAGGCTTGAAGCTGGAGCCCGGTTGGCGCCGCGCCTGGGTCGCCCTGTTGAACTTCTGCCCGGCGAAGCTGAAGCCGCCCACCAGCGCACGCAGCGCGCCGTTGTCGGGTTCGAGCGACACCAGCGTGGCCTGGGCGCGCGGCAGCTGGTCGAGTTGCCAGGTCGGCGTGGCGCCTGCCTCGGGCGGTGCGCCATCCTTGCCCTTGGGCTCGACCCTGCGTACGCGCGTGAGGTCGCCGCGCTTGAGCAGGGCGGCCGGGTTGCGCCCGGTCCAGCGGCTCGAGGCGGCGTCCAGGGTGACCACGGTGCCGTCGGCCAGCACCACGTCGGCGGTGCCCGAATCGGCGCGCAGCGTGATTGCAGGCAGGAGGTCGGCCTGCGCCGGGATCCCGCGCAGGCGCGTCGCCACGGTCGCGGCGTCTTCATCGGCCGCGAGTTCGAAGGTCTGCTCGACCTTCGACCAGCCATGGCGATGGTCGTACACCGACAGCCCGCTGCGCACCGCCTCGTCGGCAGCGGCCTGCCTGGCCGGGTCGATGGTGGTGGTGACGTGGTAGCCGCGGGTGAGCACGTCGCCGCCGTAGCGGGCGATCATTTCCTGGCGGACCATTTCCGCGACGTAGGGCGCATAGACCTCGACGGGGCGCTCGTGCGGGCGCGCGTGCATCTCCACCGCCTGCGCCGCGGTCGCCTGGGCGCGGGTGATGAACCCGAGGTCGGCCATGCGCTCGAGCACGTAGTCGCGGCGGATCTGCGCGCGCTCCGGGTTCGAGATCGGGTTGCCGCTGGACGGGAACTTCGGGATCGCCGCCAGCGCGGCGACCTCGTCGAGGTCGAGCTCGCCAAGCTGCTTGCCGTAATAGAACTCGGCGGCGGCGGCGATGCCGTAGGCGCGATTGCCGAAGAAACTCTTGTTGAGGTAGAGCTCGAAGATCTCGTCCTTGCTGAGCTCGCGCTCCATCTTCATCGCCAGCAGCATTTCCTCGAACTTGCGGCTGAAGCTGTACTCCGAGCTCAGGTAGAACTGCCGCGCCACCTGCTGCGTGATCGTGGAGCCACCCGGCACGCGCTCGTCGCTGGTCGTGGCCAGCAGCCAGATCGCGCGCGCCACGCCCTTGTAGTCCACTCCGCCGTGTTCGTAGAAGCGGTTGTCCTCGATCGCGATGAAGGCATGCTTGACCGCGTCCGGCACCTCGGCGATGTCCACCGGGTAGCGGCGCATCTCACCGAACAGCGCCATCAGGCGGCCGTCACTGGCGTAGACGTACATCGGCTCCTGCAGCTCGATGGTGCGCAGGCTGTCGACTTCGGGCAGGCGCGACGACACGACGTAGTACAGTGTGCCCGCCGCGAGTATGCCGAGGGCGGTGGCGAGTACGGCCAGCAGCAACAGCCAGCGGAGCAGGCGACGAAAACGTGACATCGGATTGATCCTGGGCCCAGTTGGCCCTTGGCGGGCCGCGGTGAGTCGCGCAGTATATATATTGGTTGGCCGGACAGCCGCGACGCGATCTGTCCGGAGGGGTGACGTTCTGCGTCAAGACGTGACCGAACGCGCAATGCGACACGCTTTGGGGCGTCGCTTGTTGCCAATCGGTAAAAACTCCGTTATTTAATGCACCGGGGCACGAAGCGCACGTAAGCGCCCGTGACATGGGGAGAAAAGCGTGGGGCTGATCACAAAAAGCCAGGCACCGCTTGTCGGGGTCGATATCAGTTCGACAGCCGTCAAGCTGTTGCAACTGTCGCGGTCTGGCGACCGCTATCGCGTCGAGCACTACGCCGTCGAGCCGCTTCCACCCAATGCGGTGGTCGAGAAGGGCATCGTCGAGGTCGAGGCCGTCGGCGAAGCGATCCGTCGAGCGATGTCGCGCTCGGGCAGCAAGGCGAAGCATGCGGCCGCGGCCGTTGCCGGCTCCGCCGTCATCATCAAGCTGATCCCGATGCCGGCCGACCTCGATGAAGAGGAGATGGAGTCGCAGGTCGAGCTGGAAGCGGTCAACTACATTCCGTACCCGATCGAGGAAGTGAACCTCGACTTCGAGGTGCTCGGACCGATGCCCGGCAACACCGAGATGGTGCAGGTGATGCTGGCCGCCTCGCGCTCGGAAAGCGTCGAGATGCGCGCCTCCGCCCTGGAACTCGGCGGCCTTGCCGCCAAGGTCATGGACGTCGAGGCCTTCGCGATCGAGAACGCCTTCGCGCTGCTGGCCAATACGCTCAGCGTGCCGCGCGACGGCATCGTCGCCCTGGTCGACGTGGGCGCGACCATGACCACGCTCAGCATCCTGCGCAACGACCGCAGCCTGTACACCCGCGAACAGGTCTTCGGCGGCAAGCAGCTCACCGACGAGGTCATGCGCCGCTACGGGCTGTCCTACGAGGAAGCCGGGCTGGCCAAGCGCCAGGGCGGGCTGCCGGAAAGCTACGAGGTGGAGGTGCTGGAGCCGTTCAAGGAGGCCCTGGTCCAGCAGATCAGCCGCCTGCTGCAGTTCTTCTACGCCGGCAGCGAGTTCAACCGCGTCGACCAGGTGGTGCTGGCCGGGGGCTGCGCCTCCATCGCCGGCATCTCCGAAATGGTCGAGGAGCAGCTCGGCGTGCAGACGGTGGTAGCCAACCCGCTCGCGCAGATGACGCTCGGCCCGCGCGTCCAGGCCCATGCATTGGCACAGGATGCGCCGGCGCTGATGATCGCCTGCGGACTGGCCCTGAGGAGCTTCGACTGATGGCCCGCATCAACCTCCTCCCCTGGCGCGCAGAACGCCGCAAGCAGCGTCAGAAGGAATTCGGCGTCATGCTCGCCGGCGCCGCGCTCGCCGGCGTCGTGCTCTGGTTCCTGGTGAACGGCTATTACAACGCCCAGATCGACGGCCAGAACGCGCGCAACGCCTACCTCAAGGACCAGATCACGCAGGTCGAGGCGCGCATCACCGAGATCGACGAACTCGACCGCCAGAAGGCGCGCCTGCTGGCGCGCAAGGAAGTGATCGAGCAGCTGCAGGCCAACCGCTCGCAGATGGTCCACCTGTTCGATTCGCTGGTGCGCACCATTCCGGACGGCGTGGTGCTCACCAATATCAAGCAGGTCGGCGAAAAGCTGACGCTGGAAGGCCGCTCGCAGTCCAATGCGCGCGTCAGCACGTACATGCGCAACCTCGAGGGCTCGGGCTGGATGACCAAGCCGGACCTCTCGATCATCGAAGCGCGCGACGGCGTGGCCGGCCTGCCCTACGCCTTTACCCTGGCGGTAGAGCTTGCCAACCCCAACGCGCCGAAGGACGAGGACGGCGACGGCATTCCGGATGCGGTTCCGCCGGTTGACGCCGCGGCGCCTGCCGGCGTCACCGCCGATCCGGCGCTGGATGACGCCGGAGCTTCCGGTGCCGCACCGGCCGTCAATGCCGAACCTGCCGCCGACGCCCCCGTGGACGCCGAAGAAGCCGCGCCGGCCGCTGAAGAAGGAGCCGCATCGTGAGCAAGCGCAAGATGTCGCTCAAGGAACTCGATTTCAACAACATCGGTTCCTGGCCGCGCGAGTACAAGATCGGGTTCTGCGCGATCGTCGGCCTGTTGATCTTCGGACTGGCGTGGTGGGTGTTCACCCGCGAAAAGGGCGACCAGCTCGAAGGCCTGGAGCGCACAGAGTCCGACCTGCGCGCCGAGTTCGAGACCAAGCAGGGCCGCGCCGCCAACCTCGAGCCGCTGAAGCTCCAGCTGGCGCAGATGGAACAACAGCTGCAGCAGATGCTGCGCCAGCTGCCCAGCCGCACGGAGATGCCCGACCTCATCGTCGACATTTCGCAGACCGCGCTGGCCACCGGCATCCAGAACGAGCTTTTCCAGCCCGGTCCGGAGACGCCCAAGGAGTTCTACGCCGAGAAGCCGATCTCGCTGCGCATGGTCGGCAGCTACCACCAGTTCGGCGCCTTCGTCAGCGGCGTGGCCTCGCTGCCACGCGTGGTGATCATGACCATGCACGACATCCAGCTGCGTCCGCGCGGTGCCGACAAGGATCCGCGTGCCGGCATCCGCGCCAACTCGCCGCTTGAACTCGCCGGCACGGTGAAGACCTATCGCTACCTGGACGAGGAAGAAGCCGCCGCCCAGGAAGCCGCGGCCGCTGCAGCCGGGGGGAGCCGCTGACATGCGCATGACATCAAACGCCATCCGCGGGCTGGTCCTGGTCGCGGCCATCGCGGCAGTGGCCGGCTGCGGCCGCGGCATCACCAGCGAGCCCGGCGGCGCGCCGAACCTGGAGGAGTGGGCCGCCAACGTCCGCGCCCGGCCGGCACCGCCGCTCGATCCTCTGCCGGTGATGCAGCAGTTCGAAACATTCGAATACGCGGCACAGGGCATGCGCGATCCGTTCAGCGCCGCCTTCAGCAACGAAGGTGGTGGCAGCGGTCCGCGGCCCGACTCCAATCGCCGCAAGCAGACGCTCGAGCAGTTCCCGCTCGACAGCATGGACATGGTCGGGTCGCTGGGTGCCGGCAACAGTTTGAAGGCGCTCGTGATGGCGCCGGACAAGGTCACCTACCAGGTCGGCCCGGGTGTGTACATGGGCCAGAACGACGGCCGCGTCACCAGCGTTACCGATGACCGCATCGAACTCGTGGAACTCGTGCCTGATGGCTCGGGTGGCTGGCTGGAACGGCCGGCCTCGATTGCGCTCGAAGACAATTGATTAGGGGAAGCCAGATGACGTTCACCAACGCGCAACGCCGTTCGCCCACCCAGCGGGCACTTCCGCTCCGGGCTGGCGCCTGCGGACTCCTCGCCGGCCTGCTTGCCGCCTTCGGAACGGTCAACGCCGCTCCGAATCCGGGCGTACCCGTCGCCAGCTTCGCCCAGTCGTCCGTCGTAGCGACGGATCCGGCGAAGCAGGTCCCGGCCGAAGTGGCCGTGGCCGACATCGATTTCAAGCGCGGCGACGGCGGCGCGGGGCGGCTCGTGCTCCGTTTCGACGGCGAAGGTGCGGCCCCGGACCTGCGTACCGAGGGTGGTGCCGTGATCATCGACGTCGGCAACGCGTCGCTGCCGGCTTCGCTGCAGCGGCCGCTGAACGTCACCGACTTCGCGACCCCCGTGCAGCGGATCGATGCCAACCAGGGCGCCAACGGCACCCGGATCGTGCTCAGCACGGAGGGCGCGTTCGAGCCGCTGGCGTATCAGACAGGCCGCGACTACATCGTCGAGATCGTGCCCCGCGCCGAAGCGCCGGACCGCGCAGTGGGCGCAGCCGCCTCCAACACCGTGGCGGCCACCGGCCAGGTGGTCGCGGGCCAGGCCGCGCAGGGCGAGACCCGCGCGTACCGCGGCCGCCCGGTCACGTTCAACTTCCAGGACGTTCCGGTGCGCACCGTGCTGCAGCTGATCGCCGAGCTGTCCGACCTCAACATCGTCGCCAGCGACAACGTCACCGGCAACGTCACCCTGCGCCTGATCAACGTGCCGTGGGACCAGGCGCTGGACATCGTGCTGCAGGCCAAGTCGCTGGACAAGCGCCGCAATGGCAACGTCGTCTGGGTGGCTCCGCAGTCGGAGATCGCGAAGTTCGAACAGGACATCGCCAACGCCCGCATCGCGCTCGAGAACAGCGCGGAAATGATCACCAAGTACATCCCGATCTCCTACGGCAGCGCCGAAGACATCGCCAAGCTGCTGACCGACGAGAGCAAGAGCAGCCAGGGTGGTGGCGGTGGGCAAGCCAACTCCAGCCGGGGCTTCCTGTCTCCGCGCGGCAGCCTGAGCTTCGATCGCCGGACCAATACGCTGCTGGTGATCGATATCCCGGATCGCGTGCAGGAAATCCAGAACCTCGTCGACGAGCTGGACAAGCCGGTGGACCAGGTGGTGATCGAGTCGCGGATCGTGATCGCGAACGAGTCGTTTGCCCGCGACCTCGGTGCCCGCTTTGGCGTGCGCGGCGTCAAGGATCACCTGATCGGCTCGGGTTCTCTTCAGGCCAACCATGGCCTCCTCAAGTCGGCGGCAGAGGCCGAGCCGGGCGATCTCATCGAATGGGGTTCGCCTTCGCTCAACAACGATTTCAGCATCCGCAACCTCAATCCCGGCTCGATCGCCTTCACGATCCTGGGCAACACCATTGACTGGGACCTCGAGCTCCAAGCACTGCAGCAGGAGCAGCGTGGCGAGATCGTGTCCAATCCGCGCGTCGTGACCAGCAACCAGCGCGAGGCGGTCATTCGACAGGGCCGGGAAGTCGGCTACCTGACTGTCACCGGCGGCCAGAGCAACAACGTGCCGACGGTCCAGTTCAAGGAAGCCCTGCTCGAGCTGAAGGTCACCCCGACCATCACCGCGGACGGGCGCGTGTTCCTGACGCTTGCTGTCAAGAAAGACGAGATCGAGGACTACACCGAGATCACCGGTTTCGGCTCGATTCCAAACCTTGCCAAGCGCGAAGTCACTACCGCGGTCCTGATCGAGGACGGCCAGACGGTGGTCATCGGCGGTGTGTACGAGTTCAGCGACCGCAACTCGGTGTCCAAGGTGCCGTTCCTCGGCGACCTGCCGATCCTGGGCAACCTGTTCAAGACCAAGAGCCGCTCCAAGGCCAAGGCCGAACTGTTGATCTTCGTCACCCCGCGCGTGCTGCGCGTGGCGCCGCGCGGGTACTGATTTCGCAAGGCGAGGCGTGACTGCGACGGGGCCCTTGCGGCCCCGTCGTCGTTCCCGTGACCGGTCGCACTTGAACCATCCGGTCCGCCTGAGGTCAAACTGGCCCCGGCGCAGCCCGCGCCGCAGACCGGCATTCCATGGAAACGACCAGCGACGAAGGTGACCGCCTCCACGGCCTGTTCACCAGCCTCCGCGACGCGCTCGCGGAAGAGATCATCGGCCAGGCGGCGCTTGTCGAGCGCCTGCTGGTGGCGCTGCTGGCCGACGGCCATCTCCTGGTGGAAGGCGCCCCCGGCTTGGCCAAGACCACGGCAATCCGTGCGCTTGCCGCGCGCATCGAAGCGGACTTCGCCCGGGTCCAGTTCACGCCAGACCTGCTGCCGGCGGACCTGACCGGGACCGAGGTCTGGCGGCCGCAGGACGGCCGCTTCGAGTTCCTGCCGGGGCCCGTGTTCCACTCGCTGCTTCTGGCCGACGAGGTCAACCGGGCCCCCGCCAAGGTGCAGTCGGCCCTGCTCGAGGCCATGGGCGAGCGGCAGGTGACCGTGGGCCGCCAGACCTACGCGCTGCCGTCGCTGTTCCTGGTCATGGCGACGCAGAACCCGATCGAGCAGGAGGGCACGTTCCCACTGCCGGAAGCCCAGCTCGACCGCTTCCTGATGCACGTCCGCGTCGGGTATCCGGAAGCGGAGGCTGAGGCCGCGATCCTGCGCCTGGCGCGCGAGCGCGCGATCGCGATGCTGGAAGCGCCGTCGGTTCCCGCCGAACGCATATCGCAGGGCGACGTGATGGCCGCGCGATCCAGCGTGCTCGCGCTGCACATGGCGCCAGCGGTCGAACGCTACCTGGTCGAAATCGTGCTCGCATCGCGCGACGCCGCGCGTTATGACGAAGCGCTCGCGCGACGCATCGCCTGGGGGGCAAGTCCCCGTGGCTCGATCGCGTTGGAACGCTGCGCGCGCGCCCACGCCTGGCTTGCGGGGCGTGACTTCGTGACCCCGGACGACGTGCGCGCGGTCGCGCCCGATGTCCTCCGCCACCGGATCCTGCCCAGTTACGAGGCCACCGCCGAGGGCTGGGATGGCGAACGCCTGGTGCAGGCGCTGCTGGCGCAGGTGCCGCTGCCGTGATCGGCGCCGCCGTGGTCGATGCCGTGCGCGAGCGCTTGCGGGTTCGCGCCGACGCCCCAGCAGCGATCCCGCTGCCGGCAGGGACCCCGCCAAGCGAAGGCGACGGCATCGTGCCGACCCTTCCCGAGCTGATCGCCCTGCGCGGCCTCGCCCAGGCGCGCGGCGCGCCCCGTCGCGGCGCTGCGGGCCTCCGCGCGCAGGCGCCTTCGGTACTGCGCGGGCGCGGCATGGAATACGCGGAATCGCGCGGCTATGCGCTCGGCGACGACGCCCGCCACATCGACTGGCGCCTGACCGCCCGCAGCGGCAAACCGCATACCAAGCTGTTCCAGGCCGAGCGCGAGCGCCTGAGCCTGATCGTGGCCGATACCGCGCCGGCGCTGTACTTCGGCACGCGCGTGCGCTTCAAATCGGTGCAGGCTGCGCGCGCCGGCGCGGTCGCGGCGTGGCGCGCGGTGGCCGATGGCGACCGCGTGGCCGCGCTCCGCGGCAGCGACGCGTCGCCGCCGGTGCCAGCGGGTTCCGGCGCCCGCGGCGCGCTGCGCGTGCTGGATGCCCTGGTGCGCTGGTATGCGCGGCCGCCGGAAGCCGATGCCGGCCTGGATGTCGCCCTCGACCATGCCCATCGCCTGCTGCGTCCCGGCTCGCGCCTGCTGGTACTGGCCGACCCGGCCAGCGTGGCCGACGTGCCTGCGCGACGCTGGTCGGCGCTGGCCGCGCACAGCCAGGTGCGCGTGCTGCTGTTGACCGACCCGCTGGAGACGGCACCGCCGGCGGCCATGCTTGCGTTCACGCCCGCAAGCGCAGGTCACGCTCCCGGCGCGCGCATCAGCGTGGACCTGGCGGCCGATGTCCAGCGCAGGCGATGGCAGGAGGCGTTCACCGGTGGCGTTTCCGCCACGATCGCGAACCTGGCGGCGCGCGGGGTGCACGCGGTGCCGCTGTCCTCCGACGCCCCCAGCGACGCCTGGCTCGCGGGACCGGGCACGATAACGGGCGCAGGGCGCGGCTGATGGACGACGGCCTGGTCCTGCGCGACATCCACCTGTCGACGGCACCCCCCTGGTGGCCCCCGGCACCGGGATGGTGGCTGCTGGCGGTGGCGCTGCTGCTCGGGCTTGCCGCGCTTGTCGGCTGGCGCTGGTGGCGGGCCAGCCGTCGCCGCCGGCTGCAGATCCTGTTCGATACCGAAGTGGACGCCGCGCAAGGCCCCGCCGGCTCGGTCGCGGCGATCTCGGCCCTGCTGCGCCGCGCGGCGCGGTTGCGCGATCCCGCGGCGGATCGCCTGCAGGGCCAAGCCTGGATCGCATTCCTGGATGCCGGCCGCGACGCCCCGCGTTTTGACGCGTCACGCGCGGAGCTTCTGCTTGAAGGCCCGTTCCGCCGTGATGCCGACCCCGTCGCGGTAGCCGGGCTCCGCCAGGCCGCCCGGGAGCGCTTCGTCGAATGGATGGAGGAGCGCAGGTGAATGCCGCGGCCGCCACCTGGCCGACGTTCGCCGGCTTCGCCTGGCCTTGGCTGTTGCTTGCGCTGCCGCTGCCCCTGCTGCTGCGCGCCGTCCTGCCACCGCTGCGCGATGCGGGCCCCGCGCTGCGCGTGCCCTGGGCCTCGCGGCTGGCCTCGATCGTCGCCCCGTCCGGTCTGCGCCCCAGTGCGGCGGGGCAGCCCTGGCTGGCCTGGATCGGCTGGGCGCTGCTGTGCCTGGCCGCGGCCCGCCCTTTGGCCTGGGGCGAGGTCGTTCAGCCACCGCACGCCGCACGCGAGCTGATGCTTGCCGTCGATCTCTCCGCGAGCATGGGCGAACGCGACATGCTGCTCGGCAACGAGGTGGTCGACCGGCTGGCCGCGGCCAAGGCCGTGATCGCCGATTTCCTGGACCGGCGCGAGGGCGACCGCGTCGGCCTGCTGGTGTTTGGTCGCGGCGCCTACGTGCTGGCGCCGGCCACGGCCGACCTCGATACGGTACGCGAACAGCTGCTCGCGACCGAGGTCTCGCTGGCGGGCCGTGAAACCGCCATCGGCGATGCGATCGGGCTCGGGGTCAAGCGCCTGCAGGCCCAGCGCGACGGCGACCGCGTGCTGGTGCTGCTGACCGATGGCGTCAACACCGCCGGCGCCCTGGATCCGCTGAAGGCCGCCGAAATCGCCCGCGATGAGGGCGTGCGCGTCCACACCATCGCTTTTGGCGGCAGTGGAGAGCAGCTGTCGGTGTTCGGCTTCCGGATGCCCTCGGGCGGAAGCGAGATCGACGAGGAGTCGCTGGCACGGATCGCGGAGATGACCGGCGGGCGCAGCTTCCGTGCCCGCGACACGGACGCGCTGGCCGGCATCTACGCCGAAATCGACCGCATCGAACCGGTCGAGGCGCCGGGCGAGGCGATGCGCCCGCGGCTGGAGCGCTATCACTGGCCGCTGGCCCTGGCGCTGCTCGCCGGCCTGCTTGCAGCGGCGCTCGCCTGGCGCAGGGACGGACGATGACCCTGCCGATCGCCGACCTCCAGTTCCTGCGCCCGGCCTGGCTGCTGGCGCTGCTGCTCCTGCCGCTGCTGGCCTGGGCCTGGAAGCAGCGCGCGCGCCGCCGCAGCGGCTGGCGCACGGCGGTCGATGCGCACCTGCTGCCCCACCTGCTTGATGCGCGCAGCGGCGGGCGCGGCCACTCGCTCGCCGGCGCCGCCACGCTCGCGGGCCTCGCCCTGGCGATCGTCGCCCTGGCCGGACCCGGCTGGCGCGACGTGCCGCAGCCCCTGCAGGAAGGAGGTGGTGCCCTGGTCATCGTCCTCGACCTGTCCAGCGCAAGCCTGGCCAACGACCTGCAGCCGTCGCGCCTGGCGCAGGCCCGCGCCAGGATCGACGCCCTGCTGCATGCGCACGCCGGCGAGGTTGCGCTGGTGGCCTACGCCGACGATGCCTTCGTGGTGTCGCCGGTCACGTCAGATCCCGACAACGTCGCCGTTTTCCTGGATGCGCTCGCGCCGGACGTCATGCCCGTGGATGGCCAGCGGGCCGGGCGCGGCATCGACCGCGCGCGCGAGCTGCTGGCCCGGGCTGGCCATGCCCGCGGCGACATCCTGCTGCTGGCTCCCGGGGCCGGTCGCGACGCGGTGCGCGCGGCCACCCGCGCCGCCGCGGAGGGCTACCGCGTCTCGGCGCTGGCGATGGGCACTGAAGCCGGTGCCGGCTATCGCGGCCGCGACGGCGAGATCCACCGCAGCGCGCTCGATCCCGGGTCCCTGCGCGCGCTGGCGGCGGCCGGGGGCGGCGGCATCCATGCCTGGAACGAACCACCGGCCCGGCTCGTCGCCACGCTGGACGGTGGCGGTGCCGCGGGTGCCGGCGCGGGCACCACGGCCGCCAATGCGTCGCGTGGCCTGGTGCGCGAGGACGGCGGCTACTGGCTGCTCCCCCTGGCGATGGTTCTGTTGCTGGCCGCCTTCCGGCGCGGTAGCGTGCTCGCGGTGCTGGCGCTGTGCATGGTGCTGCCGACGCAACCCGGCTTCGCGGCCGGCGCGGGACCGCCCGTGGCCGATGCCTGGCGCCGTGCGGACCAGGCCGCGCATGCGCGCAGCGTTGAAGCCGAAGCCGCCTATCGCGAAGGCGATTTCGCGGCCGCCGCCCGAGGCTTCGAGGGACTCCCCGGCGCCGACGCCGCGTACAACCGCGGCAACGCCCTCGCCCGCGCGGGCCGCTATGAAGAGGCGATCGCCGCCTACGACAAAGCCCTGGGTGAAGCCCCGGGCATGCCCGATGCGCTGGCCAACCGCGCCGCCGTCGAAGCGGTGCTGGCCCGCGACCCGCCCGGCGGGGGTGCCGGCGGCGGCGAAATGCCTCCCGATGGAGGCGAGGGCGGTCGTGGCGCCGGCGACGCGGCGGGCGACCGGGGCGACGATGGACGCGCGCCGCCGGATGCCGATGCGGGGAAGGAGGCTGGCGAGGACCCGCCTTCGCCCCCGCCGCAGCCGCCGGAACCCGGTGACGACGCCGGCCCGCCGCCCGCGGCCGACCAGGCCGGCGACGCCGGGGCCCGGGCCCGCCAGCAGGCCGCGGACGAGGCCCAACGCGAGGCGATGCAGCGCGCCATCGATGCCGGGGCCGCGCGGGACGGTGGCAGCGAGCCCGGTGACGCACGCGATGCGTCCGAGCGCACGGATTCCACCGCCGCCGCCGAACGCGAGCAGGCCAACGCCGCATGGCTGCGCCGCGTGCCCGACGACCCCGGGGCGCTGCTGCGTGCCCGCTTCCGCAACGAACACCTGCGCCGCCGCGCCGGGGAGCGCTGAACGCATGTCCACCCTGTCCAACGCCTTCCACCGGCCGCTCGCGGTTCTCCTGCTGCTGGCCATGCTCGTCCCGGGCCTTGCCCGCGGCGAGGTCCGCGCCTGGCTGGACCGCGACCGCATCGAGCTCGGCGAAACCGTCACCCTCAACGTCGAGACCGACGGCGGCGGCCGCCCCGACTACGCGCCGCTCGAGGACGACTTCCGCATTGAGCAGCGCAGCAGCCGCCAGTCCTTCGGGCAGCAGGGCGGACAGGCGGTGGCGCGCACGCTGTACGCGGTGGCGTTGCAGCCGGACCGCGAGGGCAGGATCACGATTCCGCCGCTGCGGGTCGGCAGCGAACGCACCGCGCCCATCGTGCTCACGGTCACCGCCGCGCGGACGGCGCCGGTGCGCGCCCGCGGACCCGCCTACATCGAAGCCGAGGTCGACGACTCCACGCCCTACGTCCAGCAGGCCGTGGGGCTGCGCCTGCGCCTCTACTACTCGGCCCAGCTGGTGTCCGGACAGCTGGATCAACCGAAGCCCGATGGTGCCGCCCTGCAGCGCGTCGGCAGCGACCTGCAGTACACGCGCGAGGTCGACGGCCGCCGCTTCCACGTGGTCGAACGCAACTACCTGCTGGTGCCCGAGCGCAGCGGCCGGATCGAACTGCCGCCGGCGCGCTTCCGCGGCCGCGGCGTGGGCGGCTGGCTCGACGACCTGTTCGGCGACGGGCAGCGTGCACTGTCCGCGGACGGTCCCGCGATCGCGCTGGACACGAAGCCGGTTCCCGACGCCGCTGCACGTCCCTGGCTGCCGCTGCACGGGCTGCGGCTGCGCTGGCTGGAGACGCCCACCGCCGCGCGCGCGGGCGATGCGTTCACGGTCGAGCTCGAGCTCGTCGCCGACGGCGCCATCGCCGCCCAGATCGAGCCGCCGGTGCTCGGCGTCGACCAGGGCGCACAGGTCTTCCCCGAGCCCGCCCAGCACGACGAGACCGTCGAGGACGGGCGGCCACGCGTGCGCATGGTGCGCCGCTTCTCGATCCTGCCTGCGCGCGATGGTCGCGTCCGTATCGAGGCGCCGCGCCTGCAGTGGTGGGACGTGGATGCAGATCGCGCCCGCGTCGCGACGTTGCCGCCGCTGGAGCTCGATGTCGCTGCATCGGCATCGGCATCGGCAGTCGGCGGTGGCGTCACCACCGCGTCGCCGCGCGACGGGGGATGGATGCGCGTGCCCGGTGTGCAGGGCGAAGTGCGCACCTGGGCGCTGGCGACGGTGGCGTTCGCCCTGTTGTGGCTGCTGACCCTTGGTTGGGCGCTGCATTGGCGGCAGCGCGCCATCAGCGGCGGCGCGGATGCGGGAAGCCGAGCGGCCGTCGGCGACGCCCCGTCCCGCCGTTCGGCGCCATCGCCGGCCCTGCGCAAGGCGCTCGACACCGGGGACCTCGGCGACGTCGCCACCGCCCTGTGTGCCCTTGCATCGCCGCCCGCCGAAGACCTGGACGCGCTGTCGCGAAAGCTGGCGGCCGGCCCGCAGCGCGACGCGGTCGCCGGGCTGCAGCGCGCGCGCTGGGGCCAGGGCGAAGGCATGGCGGCGCAGGCCCGCGCCGCGGTGCGCGAGGCCTTCGCGCGCGGACCCGACTGGCTGGCGCAAGACCCCGGCGCCGATGGCCCGCTGCCACCGCTCTATCCGCGCTGAGCTTCCGGGGCGGGCCGCTTTGCTAAGCTCCGCCGTCCACACCGTTCCGGGGAACACCGCATGACCGAGCCGAACGCGTCCAGCCGCCAGCGCATGCCGCTGCACTGGAAGATCGCCATCGGCTTCGTTGCCGGCCTGGTCCTGGGGCTGTTCGTGCACTACGTCGCCGGCGCCGATGCCGGCTGGGTGCAGGGCCTGACGCGCTACGTGACCCAACCGCTGTCGACCCTGTTCCTCAGCCTGATCTTCATGATGATCGTGCCGCTATTGTTCTCCGCGCTGGTGGTCGGCGTGTCGGAGATGGGCGACGTCAAGTCGCTGGGCCGCATCGGCTGGCGCATCCTGGTCTGCACCGTGGTGTTCTCCGGCATCGCCGTGCTGTTGGGCCTCGTCATGGTGAACGTGTTCAAGCCCGGCGTCGGCGTGGACCCGGTGCTGGCGCAGCAGCTGCTGGCCGATGGCGCCGAGCGCGCCGCGGCCATCGTCCGCGACAGCGGCGAGCAGCCTTCGGGCATGCAGATGCTGCTCGACATCGTGCCGCAGAACGTGGTCGGGGCCGCGGCGAACAACGCCAATATCCTGGCGCTGATGTTCTTTGCGCTGATGTTCGGCATTGGCGTCGTGATGAGCCCGGACACCGCGGCGATCCGTACGTTGCGCCGCGGCATCGAGGGTATCTTCGAGATATCGATGACGCTGATCGGGTTGATCATCCGCATGGCACCGCTGGCGGTGTTCTGCTTCATGTTCAACCTCGCCGTGCTGTTCGGCTGGGACCTGCTGCTGCGCCTTGGCGCCTTCGTGCTGGTGGTGGTCGGGGCGCTGTTCCTGCACATGGTGGTGACCTATTCGCTGGCACTGAAGTTCATCGGCGGCTACTCGCCGGTGAAGTTCTTCAAGGGCGTGCAGGAGGCGATGCTGATGGCCTTCTCCACCGCGTCCAGCAATGCCACGCTGCCCACGGCGCTCAAGGTGGCGGACCAGGATCTCCATCTCCCGTCGAAGGTGTCGCGCTTCGTGCTCACCATCGGCGCGACCGCGAACCAGAACGGCACCGCACTGTTCGAGGGCGTGACGGTGATCTTCCTGGCGCAGTTCTTCGGCGTGGATCTGACGCTGGGCCAGCAGTTCATGGTGATGCTGGTCTGCATCCTGGGCGGCATCGGCACCGCCGGCGTGCCCTCGGGCTCGCTGCCGGTGGTGGCGCTGATCTGCGCGATGGTGGGTGTCCCGCCGGAAGGCATCGGTCTGATCCTGGGCGTGAACCACTTCCTCGACATGTGCCGGACGACGGTCAACGTGACCGGGGACCTCGGGATCGCGGCGATCGTGTCGAAGGGCGAGGTGGATACGCCGACCGGGCTGGCGGCGGACAGCCCCAACGCCATCTCTCCGTAGGAGCCGCGATAGCTGCGACCGGACCAACCGGCGGAGCCAGATCCGTGCCTGGTGGGGTCCCCGATCGACCCTGTAGGAGCAGCTATCGCTGCTCCTGCGGAGGGGGGCGCTCCGGGTGGAGCGAGGCGGGGGCAGCGGGCAATGGGCAACGGGCAGCGAGCCGGTGGGACGTCCGCGGGAGACTCGGGCGGCAGGGGATGGGACAATGGCGGCTTCGCCCGCCGTCCCAGCCGCCCGAGACCCCATGACCAGCCCCAGCCGCCGCGAACTCGCCAATGCCATCCGCATCCTCGCCATGGACGCCGTCCAGGCGGCCAACTCCGGCCATCCCGGCATGCCCATGGGCATGGCCGATATCGCCGAGGTGCTGTGGAACGACTACCTGAACCACAACCCGGGCAACCCGAAGTGGTTCAACCGCGACCGCTTCGTGCTGTCCAACGGCCACGGGTCGATGCTGCAGTACGCGCTGCTGCACCTCTCGGGCTATGACCTGCCGATCGAGGAACTCAGGAACTTCCGCCAGCTCGGCCACCGTACGCCGGGGCATCCGGAGAACTTCGTTACCGACGGCGTCGAAACGACCACCGGGCCGCTGGGACAGGGCTTCGCCAACGCGGTCGGCTTCGCGCTGGCCGAGAAGCTGATGGCGCAGCGCTTCAACCGCCCCGAGCACGCGGTCGTCGACCACCGCACCTGGGTGTTCATGGGCGACGGCTGCCTGATGGAGGGCATCAGCCACGAGGCCGCCTCGCTCGCCGGCACCTGGGGCCTGGGCAAGCTGGTGGCGTTCTGGGACGACAACCACATCTCGATTGACGGCGATACCGCCGGCTGGTTTACCGACGACACTCCCGCGCGCTTCGAGGCCTACGGCTGGCGCGTGATCCGCGACGTCGACGGCCACGATGCGGATTCGATCAAGGCCGCGATCGACAAGGCGATGCAGCACGACGACAAGCCCGTGCTGGTCTGCTGCCGCACCACGATCGGCTTCGGCTCGCCGGCCAAGGCCGGCAGCGAATCCTCGCACGGCGCGCCGCTGGGCAAGGACGAGATCATCGCCACGCGCAAGGCGCTGGGCTGGGAGCACGGCGACTTCGAGATCCCGCAGGCGATCCGCGACGGCTGGCGCGCGAACAATGCCGGTACCGTGCGCGAGGACCAGTGGAACCGCATGTTCGATGCCTACGCGCAGCGCCACCCGGAGCTGGCCGCCGAGTTGACCCGCCGCTCGCACGGCGATCTTCCGGAAGGTTTCACGGCCGAGGCTGACGCGTACATCGCCAGGCTGCAGGCCGAGAGCCCCAAGGTCGCTTCCCGCAAGGCCTCGCAGATGGCGATCGAGGCCTTCGCGCCGATGCTCCCTGAGCTCATCGGTGGCTCGGCCGACCTTGCCGGCTCCAACCTCACCTTGTGGAGTGGCAGCAAGTCGGTGGCTGGTGACGATCCGGACGCCAACTACATCTATTACGGCGTGCGCGAGTTCGCGATGACCGCGATCTCGAACGGTCTTGCAGTGCACGGCGGCTTCATCCCTTACGACGCCACCTTCCTGGTGTTCAGCGACTACGCCCGCAACGCCGTGCGCATGAGCGCGCTGATGGGCGCGCACGCGATCCACGTCTACACCCACGACTCCATCGGCCTGGGCGAGGACGGCCCGACGCACCAGCCGATCGAACACATGGCGAGCCTCCGCTACATCCCCGGCAACGACGTCTGGCGCCCCTGTGACGCGGTCGAGTCCGCGGTGTGCTGGAAGGCGGCGATCGAGCGTCGCGACGGCCCGAGCTGCCTGGTGTTCTCGCGCCAGAACCTGGGGCCACAGCAGCGCGACGCCGCCCAGGTCGCGGCGATCGCGCGCGGTGGCTACGTGCTGAAGGATTCGGTCGGCGCGCCGGAGATCATCCTGATCGCCACCGGCTCGGAAGTGGGCCTGGCGATGGACGCCGCCGCGCAGCTCGGCGACTCGGTGCGCGTGGTGTCGATGCCCTGCAGCGATGTCTTCGATCGCCAGGACGCCGCCTGGCGCGAGTCCGTGCTGCCGAACGCATGCCGCAGGCGCGTCGCCGTCGAAGCCGGCGTGTCCGACTTCTGGCGAAAGTACGTGGGCCTGGACGGCGCGGTGATCGGCATCGACCGCTTCGGTGCCAGCGCACCGGCCGAAGTGCTGTTCCCGCACTTCGGCTTCACGGTCGAGGCGGTGGTCGACGCCGCGCGCGCGCTGTAAGGCGCGCGGGGAGCACGGCGACATGGCACAGCGGGACTGGGTGGCGCGCGCCATCCACACCATCGAGGCCGACTTCAACCGGTCGGCCGACACCCACCTGATCCCGATGCCGCTGCCCGGCTATCCGGGCATCGATGTCTACCTGAAGGACGAGTCCAGCCACCCCACCGGCAGCCTGAAGCACCGGCTGGCGCGCTCGCTGTTCCTGTACGCGCTGGCCAACGGCTGGCTGCGCGAGGGCCGGCCGGTGGTCGAGGCGTCCAGCGGCTCGACCGCGGTCTCGGAGGCGTATTTTGCGCGCCTGCTGGGCCTGCCCTTCATCGCCGTGATCCCGGCCTCGACCTCGCCGGAGAAGATCGCCGCGATCGAGTTCCACGGCGGCCGCTGCCGGCTGGTCGACACCGCCTGCGGCCTGGACGCCGAGTCGCACCGCGTGGCGCAGGAAACCGGCGGTCATTTCATGGACCAGTTCACCTACGCCGAGCGCGCGACCGACTGGCGCGCCAACAACAACATCGCCGAATCGATCTTCCGCCAGATGGCCGAGGAGCCGCACCCGGTGCCGGCCTGGATCGTGTGCAGCCCGGGCACCGGTGGCACCGCGGCCACGCTGGGCCGCTACGCGCGCTACCGCCGCCACGACACCCGCGTGCTGTGTGCGGACCCGCAGGAGTCGGTGTTCCACCAGGCCTACCGCGCGGCGCTGGCCGACGAACCATGGCGCGACTTCACCCATCCCTGCGGCTCGCGCGTGGAAGGCATCGGCCGGCCGCGCGTGGAGGCGAGCTTCATTCCAAGCTGCATCGACGGCATGGTCAAGGTGCCCGATGCACTGGCGCTGGCCGGGATGCGCCACGTCAGCGCGACGCTGGGCCGGCGCGTGGGCGGCTCCACCGGCACCAACTTCGTCGGCGTGCTGCACGCGGCGCGGCGCATGCGCGAGGAAGGGCGCGACGGATCCATCGTCACCATCCTCTGCGATGCCGGCGACCGTTACGCCCACAGCTATTACGCGCCAGACTGGTACACCGCCAACGGCATCGACGTCGAGGGAGCGGACGCCATCATTGCCGCCGCTGTTGCAGGCGCGGGCGGGGTCGACGGCCTGGTGCCATTAGGCGAGGCCTGAGGACGTCAGTCGCGGGGTTGTGGCTTTCAAGGCGTCATCCGCGGCAGGCTTGTGCCTTCGACAGCCCGGGCCAGCGCGTTCCGCAGTGCGACTTGACAGCGGCAATTGTTTACGCGTGTAATCGTTTCTGGATTTACACATGTAATCGATATGTCGATCAGCGATTCCGAAGCCGTGGTCATGGAGGTCCTCTGGGGCGAGTGCCCGCTCGCCGCCGAAGACGTGGTGGCGCGCCTGGCCGGGCGCAGCGACTGGGCCGAACCGACCATCAAGACCCTGCTCAACCGTCTGCTCAAGAAGGGCGCGGTGCGCGCCGAGCGCGATGGCCGGCGCTACCTGTACTCGCCGGTGCTGGGCCGGGAGGCATGGGTCGCGCAGCAGAGCGAAGGCGTTCTGGATCGCCTGTTCGGCGGCCGCGTGGCGCCGCTGGTGGCGCACTTCAGCGAGCGCGGCAAGCTCAGCCAGACCGATATCGATGAGCTGCGCCGGCTGGTCGAGGAGCTTGATGATGGGCGGTGACACGCTCTTGCGCTGGCTCGTCGACGGCAGCCTGGCCGCCACGGCGGCCGTCCTGCTGGTGCTGGCGCTGCGGCGCCCGCTGCGCCGCGCCTTTGGTGTTCGCGTGGCGTACGGGGCATGGGCGCTGGTGCCGCTGTCGCTGTTCGCGGCCGCGCTGCCGCGGCCCGGCGTGGGCCAGGGGCTGGCTCCGGATCTGGTGGCCCTGCATCCGGGCGTGCTGGTGGTGGCGTCGGCGGATGCGTCGCGGGCCATGGCCGGGGTCCAGGGCATCGACTGGGCGCTGCTGCTGGCCGCTGCGTGGCTGTCCGGCGCGGTGCTGGCGGCATGGCGAATTGCGCGCCAGCAGCGGCGCTTCGTTGCCGGTCTGGGCGCGCTGGAGCGCGATGCCGCAGGCCATTGGCGCGGCGAGCGCGTGCATGGCCCCGCGGTGGTGGGCGCGCTGCGCCCGCGCATCGTGCTGCCCGTGGACTTCGAGGCCCGCCACGCGGCGGAGGAGGCCGCGCTGGTCATCGCCCATGAGCGCGCCCATCTGGCGCGCGGCGATACCCGCGCCAACCTGGCGGCCGTGGCGCTGCGCTGCCTGCAGTGGTTCAACCCGCTCATGCACCTGGCCGAACGGAGCTTCCGCCTCGACCAGGAACTGGCCTGCGACGCCACCGTGCTCGCCCGCCACCCCCACGCCCGCCGCCGCTACGCGGACGCGATGTTGAACGTGCAGCTGGCCGTCCCTGGACTGCCGGTCGGCTGCCATTGGCAGTCCAGCCAATCCCTGAAGGAGCGAATCCTCATGTTGAAGCGACCACAACCCGGCTCCGGCCGTCGACGCACCGGCCTCGTGGCCCTGGGCCTCGTCCTGTCGGCCTGCAGCTACGCGGCCTGGGCCGTGCGCCCGGCGGCGGACCCCGACGCCCCGCCTGCACCGCCGCCGCCCGTCACCGCGCAGCCACCGGCACCGCCGGACGCGCCTCCCGCGCCCCCGGCGGCGGCCGGGTCCGCCGATGTGCCATCACCGCCCGCGGCACCCGCGCCCCCGGCGGCCGTCGTGCCCGCCGCTGCGCCGCCACCGCCCGCGCCGCCCGCACCCCCGGTGATGCCGCCGCCGCGCTACCCGGCCGACGCCGCTGCGGCAGGGCAGGACGGTCGCGTGGTGCTGAAGCTGCTGGTTGACGTCGAGGGCCGCGTCAAGGATGTCGTCGTGGAGCAGTCCGAGCCCGCGGGCGTGTTCGATGCCGTCACCGTGGAAGCCGCCAGGCACTGGGTGCTGCAGCCGGCGATCGAGGATGGCAGGCCCGTGGAGGGCTGGGTGCGCGTCCCGGTCGATTTCGAGGCGCCCGACCACGTTCCCGTGCCCGCGGACGAGGCGAAGGCGCAATAGGCAGCCGGTCTGAGGCAGGCGGGTCTGCAGGACGGTGACGCGCTTCCACCGAGTGTGGCGCCGCGGCCAGGGCGACCGGGCTCGCCCTGGTCGCGGCGCGCGTCAGTCGAGTCGGTGCACGGCCTCGGCCAGCCGACGGACCTCGTCGGGATGGTGGCTGACGTACAGCATCGGCAGCCGCACTTCGTCGCGCACGCGCTGCAAGTATGGAATCAACTCTTCGCGACGCGCCTGGTCCAGCGCCGACAGCGGTTCGTCGAACAGCAGGATCGCCGGCTGCGACAGCAGCGCCCGCCCGATGGCGACGCGCTGCGCCTCGCCGCCGGAGAGGTTCGCGGTCCGCCGTGGCAGCAGCGATTCGATGCCGAGCAGGGCGACTACGGCGTCGAGTTCGAAGCGCCTGCCGGTTCCCGCCACCGCGTGGCGGCCATAGAGCAGGTTGCCGCGCACGTCGAGGTGCGGGAACAGGCGCGCATCCTGGAACACGTAGCCCACGCGGCGCCGGTGCACGGGCAGGTTGATCCGGCGCGCGCTGTCGAACAGCACGCGGCCGTCGACCTCGATGCGCCCGGCACGCGGCGTTACCAGCCCGGCGATGGCATTGAGCACCGTGGTCTTGCCCGAGCCGGATGGCCCGACCAGCGCGACCACGCGCGCGCCGTCCTCGATCCGGACATGGCGCTGGAAACGGCCGCGGCGAAGCTCGATGTCCAGGCTCAGCATCGGCCGGCTTCCTGCCCTGTACCGCGCGCTGCGGCCGCAGCTGTCCGGCGTGGCTGTCGAAGGCAGTGCCCGGAAGCCAGGCATGGGGTGCTCATGCCTCGTCCCCATCGTCGCGACGCCCGTGCTGCCGCTGCACCAGCCATTCCGAGGCCAGCAGCGCCAGCAGCGAGATCGCCACGGCCACCACCGCCATGCGCCAGATTCCCAGCTCGCCGCCGGGGACCTGCATCAGCTCGTAGATCGCCGACGAGATCGTCTGGGTCTCGCCCGGGATGTTGGATACGAAGGTGATGGTGGCGCCGAATTCGCCCAGCGCCTTGGCGAAGGCCAGCACGCCGCCGGCGACGATGCCCGGCCAGGCCAGCGGCAGGGTGACGGTGGCGAAGACGCGCCAGGGGCTGGCGCCGAGCGTGGCCGCGGCGTGCTCCAGCCGGCGGTCCACCGACTCGATCGACAAGCGGATCGCACGCACCATCAGCGGGAACCCCATGATCGCGCTGGCCAGCGCCGCGCCCGTCCAGCGGAACGCGAAAGTGATTCCGAAGTGCTCGGCAAGGAAGGCGCCCACCGCCCCCTGGCTGCCGAACACCACCAGCAAGGCGTAGCCGACCACCACCGGCGGCAACACCAGCGGCAGGTGCACCAGGGCGTCGAGCAGGGCCTTGCCGGGGAAGCGCCGGCGCGCCAGCAGCCAGGCCACCGCGATCCCGAAGGGCAGGCTGGCCAGCGCCGCCACGCAGGCCACTTTCAGGCTGAGCGCGATGGCGGCGAGTTCGGCGGGGCTGAAATCGGGCATGGCAGGTGCGGCGCGCCGGGTCGGTCGGGCGTCAGCGCAGGCTGAAGCCGTGGCGGACGAAGATCGTGCGCGCTGCGGGCTCCTGCAGCCAACGCAGGAAGCCGCGCGCGTGCGGATGCCTGCTCGCGGCCACCCGAGCCGCCGGATAGACGATCTGCGGATGCGAATCCGCGGGGAAGGTCGCCAGCACGCGCACCCTCGGCTCGGCGCGCGCGTCGCTGGCATAGACCACGCCCAGCGGCGCTTCGCCGCGCGCGACCAGCATCAGCGCGGCGCGCACGTTTTCGGCGCCGGCCACGCGCGGCGCAAGCATGTCCCACATGCCCAGCGATTCGAAGCCGGCCCTGGCGTACTTGCCGGCGGGCACGCTGTCGACCATGCCCAGCGCGATGCGTCCGCGTTCGCCCAGGAGCGGGCGCAGGTCCAGCCCCGGCCGCAGCGTGAAGGGCGCCGCGCCGGCTGCCGCGGGCGCCACCAGCACCAGGGTGTTGCCGAGCAGTTCGCTGCGGGTGGCGCTGTCCACCAGGCCCTGGTCCTGCAGCGTGTCCATCCACTCGAGGTCGGCGGAGACGAAGACATCGGCCGGCGCGCCCTGGGCGATCTGCCGCGCCAGTGCGGAGCTTGCGGCGTAGGACACGCGCACCGGCTGTCCGGTGGCAGCGGTGTACGCCGCGGCCGCGTCGTCCATCGACTCCTTGAGGCTGGCGGCGGCGAACACGGTCAGCGGTGTGCCGGCAGCCTGGACGGCGGGCGCCAGGCACAGCGCGGCGACGGCGGCGAGGCCGCACAGGGCGATCATGGCGCGTCGGGGAATCAGCATGGCCCGTGACGCCCCGCACGCGTCCGCCGCCAGGCCACGCCGCGCCGGCAGCCGCCATGCCGGAGCGGGGCGACGGCAACGGGCGCGGCGCTGGTCATGGGACGTTCTTGGGTCGCGCCAACGCGTAATTGAGCATCATCGCAAGGCGGTAGCCGGCTTCGCGCAGGCGCTGTTCGGCAAGCGGGAGCTGCGCGTCGAGGAAGGCCTCGTCGATCACGTGCGTGCCCTCGGCCGGATAGAGATTGCCGGCCTCCACCAGGCGGCAGGATTCCAGCGCCCATTCCAGGGTCGGCCGGTCGGAAGACAGGGTCGGGTCGTGGGGCAGGGGCTGCTGCAGCAGCTCGGTGGCGTAGGCCTCCGCCCCCAGCGCGCGGCGCTCGATGATGGTCCCGTCCCAGATGCGGTGCATGTTGCTGCCTTCACCGCCCAGGTTCACCTGGTAGTCGTTGCCGCCCTTGTCGTCGCGCATGCTGGCGTGCATCGGCTGGTGCAGGTCGCCGATGAGGTGCACGAGCCACTTCAGCGCAGCGGTGCGCGAGGCGTCGTCCTTGTCGCGGTTGGCCAGGACGCCGAACATCAGGTTGGCCTGGGTGACCACGCAGTTGTTGCCCGGACAGTCCTTCGGCGGCTCGAAACCGCAGCGGCCATCGAAGTTGATGTAGTGCCACTTGGCCGTGCGTTTGGCGATCCCGGGCTGGGTATCGCGCAGCTCGTCGGCCCAGGTGGAGATGCCGGCCAGGGTCGGATCGGACTCGGCGGCGAGCAGGCGGTCGACCTCGGCGCGGGCCGCGGGCGTGAGGCCGGCCTCGGCGATGCGGGCGACGATGCGGTGGCCGTCGGCGCTCCAGGCCAGGGCGTCGCCGGCGAACAGGGCGCCGGCAAGCACGAGGAAGGAGAGGTATCGGTGCATTCGGGGGACTCGGTTCGGGCGCATGCAGCGATTCTAGCCGCATGCGCCCGGTGATCCCGCCGGGGTGGATCAGAAGCGCATGACGTAGGCGGCGCCGTATACCAGCGGGTCGATCTTGGCGCTGCCCAGCTTCACGCCGTCGAGCTTGACGTCGCTGTCGATGTCCATCCAGCGCACGTCGACCCGGATCGCGCCCTTTTCGCCGACCTTGAAGTCGACGCCGGCGTGCAGCGCCAGGCCGAAGGAGTCGTCAAGCTCGAGCTTCGAACCCGCAAGCGCGCCGCGGGCGTCTTCGCTGAAGAAGGTGGTGTAGTTCAGGCCCACGCCCAGCAGCGGCGAGATCGTGCCCTGGCCGTTGAAGTGGTACTGCAGGCTGACGGTCGGCGGCAGGTGCCTGGTGCTGCCCACGCGGCCGAGGCCGTCGATGCTGATGTCGTGCTGGAACGGCAGTGCGGCCAGCACTTCCAAGCCCAGGTTGTCGCGCACGAAATACTCGACGGCGATGGTCGGGCGCGTGCTTGAGCCGATGTCCAGCGGCAGGGTGCCGGCGGCAAGCTTGCCGTTGTCGGAATCCGGGTTGACCTGGTGCGCGCCGACGGCGACGGTCCAGTCGCCGGCGGACTGTGCGAAGGCGGCCGGGGCGGCGAGGGTGCCGGCGACGGCAAGGGCGAGCAGCGGAAGGGAGAGGGAGCGGATGTGGCGGGCCATCGAGGCACCTGTTCTCTGTGGAGGATGCCGCCATGGTCCGCTGTCCCATACGGCGCCGCATTGATCGTGGTCAAGTCCGGGGCCGGACCCGTCCGGGCCTGCTAAAATAGGCGTTCTGCGTGTTCCACCCATCCCTGCCGCGGCGCACGGCACTACGGAGTCAGCATTCCATGGCGATCAAGGTAGGCATCAACGGTTTCGGCCGCATCGGGCGCAACGTCCTGCGTTCGGCGGTGGAGAATTTCGGCAGCGACATCGAGATCGTGGCCATCAACGACCTGCTTGAGCCGGACTACCTGGCCTACATGCTGAAGTACGACTCGGTCCACGGCCGTTTCGACGGCGAAGTCTCGGTGGACGGCGACACCCTGGTGGTCAACGGCAAGCGCATCCGCCTGACCCAGGAGCGCGACCCGGCCAACCTGAAGTGGGACGAGGTCGGCGCCGAGGTGGTGATCGAGTCCACCGGCCTGTTCCTGGACAAGACCACCGCCCAGAAGCACCTGGATGCCGGCGCGAAGAAGGTGATCCTGTCGGCGCCGTCGAAGGACGACACGCCGATGTTCGTTTACGGCGTGAACCATGAAAAGTACGCCGGCGAGGCGATCGTCTCCAACGCGTCCTGCACCACCAACTGCCTTGCGCCGATCGCCAAGGTGCTGCACGACAAATGGGGCATCAAGCGCGGCCTGATGACCACCGTGCATGCCGCCACCGCCAGCCAGAAGGTAGTCGACGGCCCGTCCAACAAGGACTGGCGCGGCGGCCGCGGCATCCTCGAGAACATCATTCCGTCGAGCACCGGCGCGGCCAAGGCCGTGGGCAAGGTGATCCCGGAGCTCAACGGCAAGCTCACCGGCATGTCGTTCCGCATCCCGACCTCAGACGTCTCCGTGGTCGACCTGACCGTCGAGCTGGAGAAGGGCGCGAGCTACGAAGAGATCAAGGCCGAGATGAAGGCGCAGTCGGAAGGCGCGCTCAAGGGCATCCTCGGCTATACCGAGGACAAGGTGGTCGCCACCGATTTCCGCGGCGACACCCGCACCTCGATCTTCGACGCCGAAGCCGGCATCCAGCTCGACGACACCTTCGTGAAGATCGTGTCCTGGTACGACAACGAGTGGGGCTATTCCACGAAGTGCCTGGAGCTGGTGCGCGTGGTGGCGGCGAAGTAAGCGCGCGACGCCAAGGAAATATCCGAAGCCCCGCCCAGTGCGGGGCTTCTTTTTGGTCCTTCTCTGAATCGCGGGAGGTATAGAAGGCGTGCGCTCCGTTGGGGCGTGCGCCGCCCGCTGCGGACGCAGGGGGGGATGCCCAGCCGGAATATGCGCTTCCTGCTCCCAGCGCCGGCGCAGCACACCCCCTGTGCGCGGGACGGGCAGCGCACACCCACAACGGAGCGTTAGGGCGTACCCCGCGCGCGGGACGGGCAGCGCGCACGACAACGGAGTCGTCGGTTAATGTTCCGGCCGGGGCCGCGGATGCGGCGGAGGCGGGATCCGGGGAATGGAATCGATGCTCATGCTGTTGGCGCTCGCCGTATTGGCGGTGCCCGTGCTGCTGGTCGTGGTGCTGGTGGCGCTCGGCAACCTGAAGCGACGTGTCGGCGAGCTGGAGGGTGAGCTGGGGCGGCTGCGCGCGGCGGAATGGACGGATCTGGCGGCGCAGCGTGCGCCGGCACGGGCCGGGGCCGCGGCTGGCGCGCCCGCAGCAGCCGTCAGGACGACGGAGCCGCCGCTGCCCGGGTCGAACCCGGCCCACGCCGGCGCTGCGCGATCGACCGCTGAACCGGCGGCTGCTCCGGTGTCGAGGCCGCCCGCCGCGCCGGCAACCATCGGGACGCCGAAGCTGCCGGCCGCACCGGGACGCGCCGTGCCGCCGCCGCGGCCGCGGCCGCGCATCGAACCGGTTCCCGGGACGGCATGGCCCGTGGCCGGGGCTCCGGCCATGTTGGATCGCCTGGCCACGATGGCCAGGCGCTGGTTCACCGAGGGCAACGTGCCGGTGAAGGTCGGTGTGCTGGTGCTGCTGGCCGGCGTGGCGGCGCTGCTCAAGTACGCCAGCGACCAGGGCTGGCTGACGCTGCCCATCGGCATGCGCCTGGCGGCCATTGCGCTGGCGGCACTGGCCGCGCTGGCGTTCGCGTGGCGCAAGCGTGAAAGCCACCGCAGCTTCGCGCTGGCGGTGCAGGGCGGTGCGATCGGCGTGCTGCTGCTGGTGGTGTTCGCCGCGTTCAAGCTCTATGGAATGCTGCCGGCGGCCGCCGCGTTCGCGCTCAGCGTGGGGCTGGTGGTGGCACTGGGCGTGCTGGCGGTGCTGCAGGGGTCGCGCACGATGGCGGTGCTCGGCATCCTGGCCGGCTTCCTGGCGCCGATCTGGCTGTCCACCGGCAGCGGCAACCACGTGGTGCTGTTCTCGTACTACGCGCTGCTCAACGCCGCGATCTTCGCGATCGCCTGGCTGCGCCCGTGGCGCGAGCTCAACCTGCTGGGCTGGGTCTTCACCTGGGGCATCGGCGTGGCCTGGGGCGTGCTTGCCTACGACCCGGAAAAGTACGCCAGCACGCAGCCCTTCCTGCTGCTGTTCTTCGCCTTCTACCTGCTGCTGCCGATCCTCTACGCGCGCAAGCGTGCGCCGGGCCGGCGCGACGTGGTCGACGGCTGCATGCTGTTCGGCACGCCGCTGGTGGCGTTCAGCCTGCAGGCGGCGCTGCTTGAAGGCGAGCGCATGCCCTTGGCGCTGTGTGCCCTGGCGCTGGCGGCCATCTATGGGGCGTTCGCGTGGTGGCACCGGCGCGGCCCGCATCCGCTGCTCGGCGAATCCTACGTGCTGCTCGCAGCGGGCTTTGCCACATTGGCGGTGCCGCTGGCGCTCTCGGCACGTGCGACGGCGGCGGTGTTCGCGATTGAAGGCGCGGCGCTGATCTGGCTGGGCCTGCGCCAGGAACGTCGGCTGCCGCAATGGACCGGCGCCGGTCTCCAGATCGCAGCGGCAGTGGCGTTTTTCATCGGCGTGGCCGACCTGCCCCGGCCTGCGCTCGCGCTCGCCAATCCGGTGTTCACCGGCGCCCTGCTGCTGGCGCTGGCAGGCTTTGCCAGTGCGTGGTGGTATCGCGGCGCCGGGCGATCACCGGCCGCGGCGGCGTTCTATTGCTGGGGCCTGGCCTGGTGGTGCGGCAACGTACTGCACGAGGTGGGCGCGCATGTCGCGTACGCACTGCGCGCCGACGTGCTGCTGGCTGCATTGGCGGTGACCGCCGTACTGGCGGCGCTGGTGCATCGTCGTCGTCCTGCGACGGCGCTGGCGCTGACCGTGCTCGGCACCTTCGTGCTGGCGGCCCCGCTGGCATTCGCCCAGATCGGGATTCGTGGCCAGCCGCTCGCAGGCTGGGGCGCGGCGGCCTGGTTGCTCTTCGCCGCCTGCGGGGTGCAAGCCCTGGTGTGCCTGCGCGAAAGCGGCGGGCGCGTGGCGGTCGCGGCGCAGTTCGCCTGGTGGCTGTTGTGGCCGGTGGTGCTTTCGCTGGCGGCGGGTGAGTGGGCGCGTGCGCAGGCCTTGGGCGGCGGCTGGCAGCTGGCGCTGCCGGCCCTGCCATGGCTGGCGCTGCTGGCGCTGCTGCAGTTCCGCTGGCGCTGGCTGCGGCAGCCGCTGGGTGCGGGTTTCGATGCATCGCGCGGCGCGCTGCTCGGCGTGTCCCTGGCGGTGGTGGGCCTGGGCTGGCTGCGCGCCCTGCGCGATGCCGGCGACAGTGCGCCGCTGCCTTGGCTGCCACTGCTCAACCCGCTGGATCTTGCCCAGCTCGTGGCGCTGGGGCTGTTCGCATGCTGGCTGTGGTCGGCGCTGGCACCGCTGGAGTTCGTCCGGCGCCGGATCGCCCTGCTGTCGGCGGCCGGTTTCGTGCTGGCGACCTGCGTGACCCTGCGCGCGGTGCATCACTGGGGCGGCGCGCCCTGGGGCGAGGCGCTGTGGTCAAGCGGTCTGGCGCAGACCGCGCTCACCGTGGTCTGGAGCGTGCTCGGGGTCGGCGGCTGGATCGCGGGATCGCGGCGCGGCCAGCGCACGCTGTGGCTCGCGGGCGCGGTGCTGATGGCGCTGGTGCTGGCCAAGCTGGTGCTTGTCGATCGCCAGCACCTGGGCAACCTGCTGGGCATCGGCTCGTTCATGGCTTACGGCCTGCTGTGCACGCTGGTCGGCTGGTTCGCGCCGGCGCCGCCGCGCGCAGGCGCCGACCCGGACGCTGCCGGGGCGGAGGCTCCGGCAGGCGTCTGAGCAACCCGGGCAGGGACACGCAGCGTCGTGGGTTCCGCCGCGGGACGGGCGCTCAGGCGTTGCGGCCTTCCGGGCCGCATGCGCCGCCGTCGGTACCGCTACCGACGGCGGGCGTCGGCGCCAGCTTCCGCAGCGCTTCCGCAAGTGCTTCCGGAGGATGCGCGCCCTGGATGCCGTGTTCGCCATCGATGACGAAGGTCGGCACCGCACGGATGCCCATCGCCCGCGCGCGGCCGAGTCCAGCCTGGACCTCCGCCAAGCCTTCGTCGGACGCGAGCATCGCGCGCACGCGGGCCGCGTCGAGGCCGCCGGCGGATCCCGCCGCCACCAGAACCACGGGGTCCGCCAGGTTGCGACCTTCGGCGAAATGGGCGTGAAACAGCGCTTCGGAGACCGCATCGGCATCGCCTTCGCGCGCCGCCAGCCACATCAGGCGGTGCGCGGGCAGGGTGGTGACCCGCACCTGGCCGCGCTCGAAGTCCATCGGCAGGCCTTCGGCGCGCGCGGTGCCCTGGGTGCGGGCAAGCATCTGCGCCGCCTGCTCCGCACCGCCGAACTTGGCGGCATAGGCTTGGCGCAGCGGCACCGGCGTGGCGTCGGCGTCGGGATCGAGCAGGTAGGGATGCCAATGCACTTCGACCGCGGGCGCATCCTCGCCCAGCAGAGCGAGCGCGCGCTGCAGGCGGTGCTTGCCGATCCAGCACCAGGGGCAGACCAGGTCGGACCAGATGTCGATGCGCATGGGACTCACCTCTGCGGTCCGGGTTGGTGGACGACGCGCGTGCCGGCCGCACGGTCATGCCAGGTCAGGCGGTCACGGTCGATCCACGCCCACCAGAAGCCGAGTCCGGCAGCGGCCAGTGACAGGGTGGCCACGGCGTAGCGCAGCCACATCGCGGGCCACGCCGGCATGCCGCCGTCGGCGGTGACCACGCGCAGCCGCCAGGGCCGCATGCCCAGGGTCTGCCCGCCGCGGCGCCAGCTCACGGTGGCGTAGCCCCCGGTAATCGCCCAGCAGCACAGCCACAGCAGCCACTGCAGCAGGCTCCACGGCTCGATGTTCTCGCGGGTTCCGTGCCCGGCCAGGGTGTAGCCCAGCGCGAACAGGAAGCCGAGCAGGAACCATAGCGCCAGCACCGGAAGCAGGTCGTACAGCATGGACAGCATGCGCCGGCCGATGAACGCGCCGTGCCGGGCGCTGGCGCTGGCGGGCACGCCTGGCGTGGCGTCGGAGTGGGGGGCGGAGGACATCGCCACAGGATAGCCGGCGCGGCCCGCGCACCGCTAAGCTGTGGCGATGACCGCGTCCACGCCCGCCGAGCGCCGCACGCGCGCGATGCGGCTGCCGCCGCTGCGCGACGCCGACGCGCGGGCCATCGATGCCTTCATCGATGCCTGGTGGGCCGAGTCCGGCGCCGCCCGCCAGACCCTGGACAGCTACCGCCGCGACCTGGGCGGCTTCGCGCGCTGGCGCGACCGTGGCGACATCGCCGACGCCGGCCGCGGCGACCTCTTCGACTACCTGGCGTGGCGCAGCCATGGCGGCTGGTCGCCGCGCAGCAACGCGCGCCTGCTTTCGGCCCTGCGCGCCTTCTACCGCTGGCGCGTGCGCCAGGGCCTGCGCGCGGACGACCCGACCGCGCTGCTGGAGCCGCCGAAGCTGCCGCGGCTGCTGCCCAAGGCCCTGTCCGAGGGCGAGATCGACCGCCTGCTGGCCGCGCCCGAAGTCGACAGCGCCGATGGGCTGCGCGATCGCGCCATGCTCGAGCTGATGTACGCCTGCGGCCTGCGGGTGAGCGAGCTGGTGGGGATCGCGGCCAACGGCGTCAACCTGCGCCAGGGCGTGCTGCGGGTGTCGGGCAAGGGCGGCAGGGACCGGGTGGTGCCGCTGGGCGAGGAGGCGCGGCACTGGCTGGAGCGCTACCTGGCCGATGCGCGCCCGGTGCTGGCCGGCGGCCGCGCGATCCCGGTGGACGACAGTGGCGAAGCGCCGTTGTTCATCGGCCGCGGCCTGGCGCCGCCCAGCCGGCAGGCGTTCTGGGCCACGGTGAAGCGCCACGCGGCGGCCGCCGGCATCGATCCGGGGCGCGTGAGCCCGCACGGCCTGCGCCACAGCTTCGCCACCCACCTGCTCAACCACGGTGCCGACCTGCGTTCGCTGCAGATGCTGCTCGGCCACAGCTCGCTGTCCACTACCCAGATCTACACCCTTGTAGCGCGCGAGCAGCTCAAGCGGCTGCACGCGAAGCACCATCCGCGTGCATGAGGCCGCACGCGCATTGTCCGCGCGCACGTGAAGCCCGCGCGGCGCCGGCACCCGACGCGCGCCGCTGCCTGAAAGGCGGCGCAACGCCGGGCGTCGACCGGGCCATCCGCGCCGGGGTGCGTGCGAGAATGGCCAGCCAGCCGCCGGACCCGGGCGGCACCGTCGAGTCGAGACCGCGAATGAAGTCCTTGCTGCCCCTCCTCCTGTGTGCCGCCAGCCTCACCGCCTGCGCCCAGTCGCCGGGCGATGCCCCGGCAGGCGAAGTGTCGCCGGACGCGGCCACGGCCGGCGGCCAGGGACTTGCCAGCGCCGCGGCCGGGTCGGCCGAGGAGCGCGCGATCCAGGCGCTGCAGTCGATCAATCCACGGATCGAGGTCGACCACGTCGGCGCGGCGCCGCTGCCGGGCTTCCGCGAAGCGGTGGTGGGCGGGCAGATGGTCTACATCAGCGATGACGGCCGCTACCTGCTGCAGGGCGCGCTGTTCGACGTCCGCGAAAAGAAGGACCTCAGCCAGGCCGGCATGGCCGAGGTGCGGCGCGAGCTGCTGGCGACGATCCCGGCTTCGGAGCGCATCGTGTTCGCGCCGGCCAATCCCGAGTACACGGTCAGCGTGTTCACCGACGTGGAGTGCGGCTACTGCCAGAAGCTCCATGAGGACATCGAGGAATACAACCGCCTCGGCATCGCCATCGAATACCTGGCCTTCCCGCGCATGGGACCCGCCAGCGAGGACTTCGGCAAGATGGTGTCGGTGTGGTGCGCGTCCGACCGCCGCGCGGCGCTCTCGGCCGCCAAGCAGGGCCGGAAGGTGCCCGCGAGCGACTGCACCAACCCGGTCGCCAGGCACTACGATATCGGCCGCCGCGTGGGCCTGACCGGCACGCCGATGATCGTCACCGCCGATGGCACGCAGATGCCGGGCTACATGCCGCCTGCGGACCTTCGCGCCGCGCTGGACCGGCTCACCACCGACGCCGGTGCTACGGTGCCGGCCGCAGCCCCGGAAGCGGCCGTCCCGGGCGCCGCCGGCAGCCGCTGAGCCGCCGCTGAGCCGCCGGGCCGTACGCCGGCAGCGCCGCGGCTTCGCTACAATGGCCGGCCCGTTCCATCACGGTCGAATCCGGTCATGATCGTCCTCGAAGGCGCTCCCGCGCTGCCGCCGTTCCGGCGCGAACGCCTCCAGGCCCGCCTGCAGTCCATCGATCCCGGCATCCGCATCAGCGGGGCCTGGCATGTGTACTGGGTGCTCGCCGACGCCGACGCCGGCGCCGCGATCGACCGGCCGGCCCTGCACCGCATCCTCAAGGCCTCCGACGCCGCTGCGCCGGTGGAGCCGGGCGCCACCACGCGCTATGTCTCGCCGCGCCTGGGCACGCTGTCGCCGTGGGCGAGCAAGGCCGCCGAGCTGCTGCGCGGGGCCCGCCTGCCGGTGGCGCGCGTGGAACGCGGAACCCGGCTCGACATCGTCGGCTGGCCGGCCGATCCCGCCGCCGCCGCTGCGCTGGCACAGGCGCTGCACGACCCGATGACCCAGTCGCTGCTGGCCTCACACGAGGACGCCGGGGCGCTGTTCACCGTGCCGCCGCGCGGCGCCGTCGAAGTCATTCCGCTGGCCGGCCTGGAAGCCGCCAACCAGCGCCTGGGCCTGGCGCTGGCCGAGGACGAGATCGCCTACCTGCGCGAGCGCTACGGCGCGCTGGGCCGCGACCCGCACGACGTTGAACTGATGATGTTCGCGCAGGCCAATTCCGAGCACTGCCGGCACAAGATCTTCAATGCCTCGTGGACCATCGACGGCGAGGACATGCTGGCCAGGGGGAGCGCCGCCAGCGGTAGCCCGCAGTCGCTGTTCGGGATGATCCGCCACACCCACGCGCAAACCCCGGAGCACACGCTCTCGGCCTACAGCGACAACGCCGCGGTGGTCGAAGGCTATCCGGCGCGGCGCTTCCAGCCCGACCCGGAAAGTGCCGTGTACCGCGCCGGGCCGGAGCGCGACAGCGCGTTCTGCATCAAGGTCGAGACCCACAACCACCCGACCGCGATCTCGCCGTTCGCGGGCGCTGCCACCGGCGCCGGCGGCGAGATCCGCGACGAGGGCGCCACCGGCCGCGGCGGCAAGCCCAAGGCGGGGCTGGTCGGCTTCAGCGTCTCGCACCTGCGCATTCCCTCGCTGCCGCAGCCCTGGGAGGCGCCGCGCGCGCTGAATCCGCGCATGGCGCCGGCGCTGGAGATCATGACCGAGGGTCCGCTGGGCGCGGCCGCGTTCAACAACGAGTTCGGCCGGCCCAGCCTGGCGGGCTACTTCCGCAGCTTCGAGCTTGCCGAGGGCGAGGGCCTGGTGCGCGCCTACGACAAGCCGATCATGCTTGCCGGCGGCCTTGGGGCGATCGATCGCGACCAGGTCGCGAAGCTGCGGCTGTCGCCGGGCGACGCGGTGGTGGTGCTGGGCGGCCCGGCGATGCTGATCGGCCTGGGCGGCGGTGCGGCAAGCTCGGTGGCCTCGGGCGAAAGCGCCGAAGCGCTCGACTTCGCCAGCGTCCAGCGCGACAACCCGGAAATGGAGCGCCGCTGCCAGGAGGTCCTCGACCGCTGCACTGCGCTGGGCGAAGCCGGCAATCCGATCAAATGGTGCCACGACGTCGGCGCCGGCGGCCTGTCCAACGCCATCCCGGAGCTGCTGCACGACTCCGGCGTGGGCGGCGTGATCGACCTCGGCCGCGTGCCCAGCGACGATCCCTCGCTGTCGCCGATGCAGCTGTGGTGCAACGAATCGCAGGAGCGCTACGTGCTCGGCATCGCTCCCGGGCGGATCGCGGAGTTCGCGGCGCTGTGCGAGCGCGAGCGCTGCCCGTTCGCGGTGGTGGGCTATGCGACCGCGGAGGAACGGCTGGTGGTCGGTTACGGCGTGCTGCCGGCGCCGGCAGCGGCGGAGCACCTCGAGACCGTGACGCCCGCTGCCACGTTCGACGGCGCGGGGCAGGGCGCGGGCGATCCCGCCGCGCGGCCAGTGCAGCCGATCGACTTGCCGATGGACCTGATCTTCGGCAAGCCGCCGAAGATGCACCGCGACACCGGGCGTACCACGCCGTACCGCTGGCCACAGCTCAACGCCGTCGCCCTGGCCGCCGCCGGCCGCCCCGGCGAGGCCCTGCACGAAGCCGGCCTGCGCGTGCTCGCGCACCCGACGGTCGCGGCAAAGCAGTTCCTGGTCACCATCGGCGACCGCAGCGTGGGCGGCCTGACCGCGCGCGACCAGATGGTCGGGCCCTGGCAACTGCCTGTGGCCGACTGCGCGATCACCCTGGCCGGCTTCCACGGTCATTCCGGCGAAGCGATGGCGATCGGTGAACGCACGCCGCTGGCCCTGATCGACGCCGCCGCCAGCGCGCGCATGGCCGTGGGCGAGGCGATCACCAACCTCTGCGCGGCGCCGGTGGAATCGCTGGCCCGCACCAAGCTGTCCGCCAACTGGATGGCCGCCGCCGGGCACCCCGGCGAGGATGCGCGCCTGTTCGATGCCGTGCACGCCGTCGGCATGGAGCTGTGCCCGGAGATCGAACTGTCGATTCCGGTCGGCAAGGATTCGCTGTCGATGCAGGCGCAGTGGCAGGCCGATGGCGAAGCGCAGGCGTCGGTGTCGCCGGTGTCGCTGGTGGTCACCGCGTTCGCGCCGGTGGCCGACGTGCGCGCGCAGCTCACGCCGCTGCTGGTGCACGAGCCCGGTACCGAGCTCTGGCTGATCGGGCTGGGCGCCGGCAAGCAGCGCCTGGGCGGCTCGATCCTGTCGCAGGTGCACGGTGCCTTTGGCGGTGCCTGTCCGGATCTCGACGAACCGCGGCGCCTGCGCGCCTTCTTCGAGCTGATCCGCGACGCGCGCGAGGCCGGGCTGCTGATGGCCTACCACGACCGCTCCGACGGCGGCGTGTTCGCCACCCTGTGCGAAATGGCCTTCTGTTCACGCGTCGGCATGGACATCGACCTCGACACCTGGGGCGACGACCGCACCGAGAACGTGTTCCGCACCCTGTTCAACGAAGAGCTGGGCGCGGTGGTGCAGATCGCCGCCGGGGACCGCGTCGAGTTCGTCGACCTCATCGAGCGCCATGGCCTGGTCGAGTGCGCGCAGCGCATCGCACGCCCCACGACGGCCTCTTCGGTGCGCGTGCTCGACGACGGCGAGGTGGTTGCCGAGTGGGCCTGGCAGGACCTGATGGCTGCCTGGTGGTCGGTCAGCCACGCCATGCAGCGCCAGCGGGACAACCCCGACTGCGCCGATGCCGAGCGCGACACCGCGCTGCGCTTCGACGCGCCGGGCCTGCAGCCCGATCTCACCTTCGACCCGGGCGAGGACATCGCCGCGCCCTATGTCGCCAGGAGCGCGTCGCCGCGGGTCGCGATCCTGCGCGAGCAGGGCGTCAACGGCCAGGTGGAGATGGGCGCAGCGTTCACGCTCGCCGGCTTCGAAGCCGTCGACGTGCACATGAGCGACCTGATCGAAGGCCGCGCGCGGCTGGACGGTTTCGCCGGCCTCGCCGCCTGCGGTGGTTTCAGCTACGGCGACGTGCTGGGCGCCGGCCGCGGCTGGGCGACCTCGATTCTCGAGCGCGACATGCTGCGCGAGATGTTCACGCGCTTTTTCGCCCGTGGCGACAGCTTCGCGCTGGGCGTCTGCAATGGCTGCCAGATGCTCTCGCAGCTCAAGGACATCGTGCCCGGCGCTGCCCACTGGCCGGGCTTCCAGCGCAACCTGAGCGAGCAGTTCGAGGCGCGCCTGTCGATGCTGGAAGTGGTGGAATCGCCCTCGCTGTTCCTGCGTGGCATGGCCGGCTCGCGCATCCCGGTGGTGGTCTCGCACGGCGAGGGCCGCGCGGAGTTCGCCGATGACGCGGCCCGCGCCGCCGCCCGCATCGCCCTGCGCTACGTCGACGGCGACGGCCGCCCGGCACTGGCGTATCCCGCCAATCCGAACGGATCCGATGCCGCGGTCGCCGGACTCACCAGTGTCGACGGCCGGGTGACGCTGATGATGCCGCACCCGGAGCGCACCCTGGCCACGGCCAACTTCAGTTGGGCGCCGGCGGCATGGCCGGCCGGATCGCCGTGGCTCAGGATGTTCCGCAACGCACGGGCCGCCCTGGACTGACGGGCCACCGGGCGCCGGACACGTGGTCCCGGCGCCCTTCTCCCGCTGCCCATGCCATCCGGACGTCCGGATGGCGCGGGCCCGCGCATGCCAGCGTGTTACAGCGTGCCGATTTCCTCGGGGAACTGGTAGGCCGTCGCGGTGATGCCGGTACCCGGCGGCAGCGCGCAGCTGATCGAGGGATAGACAAACGCCGAGCCTCCGTTGTCCGACGCGTCCCAGGCGATCAGCGACGAGCTGCTGGATGCCGGCAGCGTGACCGACCGCGGCACGTACACCGGGGTGTTGAAGCTGTCGCCTGCATCGACGAAGGTGCAGTCCACGGAGATGTCGGCATCGGTGTTGTTGCGCAGGAACAGGCCGGCAAGCGTGACCAGCGGTGCCGCCGCGTTGGCGCCCATGAGCCCGCAGGTGACGAAGGTCGGCGAGGTGCCTTCGTTCTGGTAGCCGAGGGGCCGCTTGCGGATCGCCGTGTCGAACACGGGCAGCGCCGCCTGGCAGTTGTGCGTGGGCATGATGAATTCGGTGCGGACGATGGTGTCGGCGTTCGCGCTGCCGGCGAAGCCGGCGCCGGCGATCACCGCGGCGAGTGCGACAGGCAGGATTCGTGTGTTGTGGATGGCCATGTGCTGATGTCCTCGAAGGGTTGTGGCGGTCGGGTCGGGGCGTCGTTGGATGGAAGGAAACCCCTTTGGCCCAAACGGAGAATCCCACAAAAACCGGACACCGGCCCGCCGGACCCGGGCACCCGCGGCCGTCTGCTAAAGTCGGCCACCGCCTGGAATCACCTCCGAGACGAGTGAACAGCACCGACACGATCCACGTCTCCGCCGACGAACGCATTGTCGCCGCCCTGCTTGAAAGGGGCCGTCTGAAGGATGCCGACCTCGGCCGTGCGCGGCGCCTGCAGGAGGAAACCGGCGGCAGCCTGCTGTCGCTGCTCGGGCGCCTCGGGCTGGTGTCCGAGCGCGACCATGCCGAGGCCTGCGCGCAGGTGCTCGGCCTGCCGCTGGCCAGCGCCAAGGACCTGCCGGAGATGCCGCCGGACGGCACGCCGCTGACCGCGCGCTTCATGACCCAGTTCCACGTCGTGCCCGTGGGCGAGGACGACCGCGTCGTCGATGTGCTGGCCGCCGACCCGCAGGATCCGTACGCGCTCGACGCCGTGCGCCTGGCCACGGGCAAGGCCGTGCGCGCCAGCGTCGCCCTGCGCTCGGAAATCGCCGGACTGGTCGAGCGCTGGCACGGCCAGGGCCGCAGCGCGATGGGCGCCATCGTGGAAAGCGCCGAAGGCGACGGCGGCGACATGGACGACGTCGAGCACCTGCGCGACCTGGCCAGCGAAGCGCCGGTGATCCGGCTGGTGAACCTGGTGATCCAGCGCGCGGTGGAGCTGCGCGCCTCCGACATCCACGTCGAGCCCTTCGAGAACCGGCTGAAGGTCCGCTACCGCGTCGACGGCGTGCTGGAGGAGGGCGAGAGCCCGCCCACCAACCTCACCGCCGCCGTGATCAGCCGCATCAAGATCATGGCCAAGCTCAACATCGCCGAGCGCCGCCTGCCGCAGGACGGCCGCATCATGCTGCGCGTGCAGGGCAAGGAGCTCGACCTGCGCGTCAGCACCGTGCCCACCGCGCACGGCGAAAGCGTGGTGATGCGCCTGCTCGACCGCGAGACGGTGGTGTTCGACTTCCACCGCCTGGGCTTCACCGACGAGTTCCTGCCGCGCTTCGAACAGGTGCTGCAGCAGCCGCACGGCATCCTGCTGGTTACCGGCCCCACCGGCTCGGGCAAGACCACCACGCTGTATACGGCGCTGTCGAAGCTCAACACCTCCGACGTCAAGATCATCACCGTCGAGGATCCGGTCGAGTACCAGATCGAGGGCATCAACCAGATCCAGGCCAAGCCGCAGATCGGTCTGGACTTCGCCAATGCCCTGCGCTCGATCGTGCGCCAGGACCCCGACATCATCATGATCGGCGAGATGCGCGACCTCGAAACCGCGCGCATCGCGATCCAGTCCGCGCTCACCGGCCACCTGGTGCTCAGCACGCTGCACACCAACAACGCCGCCGGCGGCATCACCCGCATGCTCGACATGGGGGTCGAGGACTACCTGCTGACGTCCACCATCAACGGCATCCTCGCCCAGCGCCTGGTGCGCAAACTGGAGCCAACCCACGCCGAGCGCTATCCGGCCTCTCCGGAAGAGATCGCGAAGTTCGATCTGCGCCGCTTCCAGCCCGAGGGCGAGATCGCACTGTACCGTCCGCGCGGCTCGGCGATCGCGCCGACCGGCTACCTCGGCCGCACCACCATCGTCGAGTTCCTGGTGATGAACGACGCCCTGCGCCGCGCGGTCATGCGCCATGCCGGAATGGGCGAACTGGAGCAGCTCGCGCGCGAGTCGGGCATGCAGACCATGTACGAGGACGGCATCCGCAAGGCCCTGGCCGGGCAGACCACGATCGAGGAAGTGCTGCGCGTCACCGAGGACGCCTGAGCATGGCGCTGTACCGCTACAAGGCCCTCAACAGCCGCGGCGAGACCCTGGACGGCCAGATGGAGGCCGCGAGCGACGCCGAGGTGGTGCTGCGCCTGCAGGAGCAGGGCCACCTGCCGGTGGAGGCGCGGCTGGCCAGCGAGGGCGGCGGCGAGGGCACGCTCAAGGCGCTGTTCAAGCCCAAGCCGTTCTCGGGCGAGCGCCTGGTGCAGTTCACCCAGCAGTTGGCGACCCTGCTCGGCGCCGGCCAACCGCTCGACCGCGCCCTGACCATCCTCCTGGACCTGCCCGAGGACGAGGCCGCCAAGCGCACCATCACCGACGTCCGCGACCAGGTGCGCGGCGGCACCGCGCTGTCGACCGCGCTGGAGCGCCAGCACGGCAGCTTCTCGCGCCTGTACATCAACATGGTCCGCGCCGGCGAGGCCGGTGGCACCCTGCAGGACACCCTGCAGCGCCTGGCCGACTACCTGGAGCGCTCGCGCGCGCTGCGCGGCCGGGTGATGAACGCGCTGATCTACCCGGTGATCCTGGTGGTGATGGTGGGCCTGGCGCTCCTGTTCCTGCTGGGCTATGTCGTGCCGCAGTTCGGCGTGATGTACGAGAGCCTGGACGCCGAGCTGCCGTTCTTCACCCGGGTGGTCCTTGGCCTGGGCGAGCTGGTGCGCGACTGGTGGATCATCCTGTTGGCCGTGCCCGCGCTGGCGGCGCTGTGGTTCGACCGGCGGCTGCGCGATCCGGCGTTCCGCGCACGTTTCGATGAATGGCTGCTGGGGCGGAAGTTCATCGGTGGCCTGGTGGCGCGGATCGAGACCGCGCGCCTGATGCGCACCCTGGGCACCCTGCTGAAGAACGGCGTGCCCCTGATCGCGGCCCTGGGCATCGGCCGCAACGTGCTCGGGAACCGCGCGCTCGCCGCCGATGTCGAAGCCGCGGGCGACGAGGTCAAGAACGGCGTCGCGCTGTCCACCGCGCTGGCCCGGGGCAAGCGCTTCCCGAGGCTGGCGCTGCAGATGGTGCAGGTCGGCGAGGAGTCCGGCGCGTTGGACACGATGCTGCTCAAGACCGCCGACACCTTCGAGGCCGAAACCGGCCAGGCGCTGGACCGCATGCTCGCGGCCCTGGTCCCGGTGATCACCCTGCTGCTGGCGGTGGTGGTCATGGTGGTGATCCTGGCGGTGCTGGTGCCGATCTACGACCTCACCAATGTCATAGGCTAGGGGCCTGCCCGGCCCCGGGCGCCCGACTCAACCATTACAGGCAGGTTCCATGCACAAGCGTTCCCCCACCCGTTCCCCCCGTCCCTCGCAGGGCGGCTTCAGCCTAATCGAGATCATCGTGGTGGTGATGCTCATGGGCGGCATCGTCGCGTTCGCGGCCTCGCGCATCATCGGCGGCGGCGACCGCGCCAAGGTCCGCCTGGCCGAAGCCCAGGTGCAGACCCTGGCCGAGAAGGTCAGCCAGTTCGAGATGGACACCGGCACCCTGCCCAACGCGTTGTCGGAGCTGGTCAATTCGCCCGGCGGCACCGCGGGCTGGCTGGGTCCGTACGCCAAGGCCTCCGAACTCAACGACCCCTGGAACACGCCCTACGAGTACCGCACGCCGGGCGATGCCGGTCCCTATGACATTGTCAGCTACGGTGCCGACCGCAAGCCCGGCGGCGAAAGCGTGGACGCGGACATCCGCTACGAATAGGGAGCCGCGGGAATGAACGCCGGGTGCGGCGGGGCGCGCCGCTGCGGCGGCTTCTCCCTGCTCGAACTGCTGCTGGTGGTGGTGCTGATCGCCGCCACCGGCGTGCTGGCCGCGGGCGTGGTCGGTGGCGGTTTCGCGCGCATGGAGCTGCGCAGCCACACCAGCGACGTCGCCACCCAGCTGCGCTTCACCCGCGCCCGCGCGCTGGACACCGGCTCGCCGCAGACCTTCAGCATCGATCCACGCGGGCACCGCTGGCAGGCCGCGGACGGACGCAGCGGCGAGGTGCCGGCGTCGCTGGGCATCCACTTCACCGGCGCGCGCGAACTGCAGCCGGCCGAAGGCGTCGGCGCGATCATGTTCTTCGGCGACGGCGCGTCCACCGGCGGGCGCGTGCAGCTCAGCCGCGGCGAGGCCGCGTTCGACATCGACGTGGCCTGGCTGACGGGCGAAGTGACCGTGCACCGGGCCGAGGCCCTGCGATGACGCGCGGCGCGCCCGATGCACGGCGGCAGCGCGGCTACACCTTGCTCGAGGTGCTGGTGGCCTTCGTGGTGCTCGCGCTGGCGCTGACATTCCTGCTTGGCACCCTGTCCGGCGGCACGCGCCAGGTGCGCTGGTCGGCCGACGCCGGGCGCGCCGCGCTGCACGCGCAGTCGCTGCTGGCCGATGTCGGCGTCGGCGAGGCGCTCCGCCCGGGGCGCGAGGAGGGCGACCTGGAGGACGGCCGCTACCGTTGGCAGATCGAGGTGGCGCCCTGGGTCGATCCACTGCGCCCGGGCGGCGCGCCGCAGGATCCGTTCGCCGCGCAGCTCATGCAGCTGCGCCTCGAAATTGCCTGGGGCGATGGCACGCGCGGCCAGCGGCTGGTGGTCGATTCGCTGCGCCTGGTGCAGCCGGCACCGGGGGACGCGCCGTGAGCCGCACGCGCGCCGGAGGCTTCACCCTGATCGAGGTCCTGCTGGCCACCGCACTGCTGGCCAGCGGCCTGGCGCTGGGCTTCGCCACCCTGCGCGCCGCCACCGCCACCGTGGACCGCGGCGAGACCATGGCCGCGCGCAGCGAGCGCATGCGCGCGGTGGAGGGCTTCCTGCGCCGGCGCCTCGCCGCGGCCCAGCCCATCGCCTTCGGCCAGGACCCGGACAACGGCGGCGCGCTGCGCTTCATCGGCGAGCCCGAACGCATCCGCTTCGTCGCCGACCTGCCGAGCTACCTCGGCCGCGGTGGCCCCCACCTGCATGACATCGCCGTGTACGGGCAGGGCGACGACGCGACGCTGGCGGTGTCGTTCGCCATGGCGCTGGCCGGTGAAACCGTCGAGGAAGACCAGCCGCGCGATCCGGAGCCGCTGGTCGAGGGCCTGACCGGGCTGCGCATCTTCTATCGCGGCCTCGATGCCGACGGCGGCCTGACCGACTGGCTGGATGCGTGGGACTCGTATGAATCGCTGCCGCTGCAGGTGTCGATCGAAATCGAGAGCGCCGACGGCGGCGCCTGGCCGCCTCTGGTGGTGGCCCTGCCGCAGGCCGCGAGCACGCCGCAGATGGGCGGTGGCCGTTCGCGCCTGGGGCCGTCGCAGCGCGGCGTGCAGCGCCCCAGCCAGCGGCCGGCGCGCGACGGCCGTTCCGATCGCATGCGCGGTCGCGGCCTGCGGCCGGGGAGGCGCTGATGACGAACCAGCGGGGCGCAGCCCTGATCTTGGTGATGTGGCTGGTGGCGCTGTTGACGGCGCTCATCGGTGCCTATGCGGCCACCGCGCGCATCGAATACATGCAGGGGCGGGGCCTGCACGGCGCGGTCGTGGCGGAATCGGCTGCGCGCGCCGGGCTGGAGTACGCCCTGGTGAAGGTGCAGTCGCCGGAGCCGGACTACGCCTGGATGCCCGATGGCCGCCCGCATCGCTGGAGCTTCGGCGCGGCGACGCTGGAGGTCCGGATCGTGGACGAGTCCGGAAAGATCGACCTCAACGCCGCGGACGCGGGCCTGCTGTCGTCGCTGTTCCGCGCGCTGGACATCGAGCAGGATCGGGCCGACGCGGTCGCGGCGGCCATCGTCGACTGGCGCGACGTCGATGACCTCACCCAGCCCATGGGAGGCGCCGAGGCGCCGCAGTACGCCCAGGCCGGACGGCCGTACGGCGCGAAGAACGCGACGTTCGACACCGTGGCCGAGGTCGAGCAGGTGCTGGGCATGGACCGGACCCTGTTCGAGGCCGCGGCGCCATACCTCACCGTGTTCAGCGGCCTGCCGCACCCGGACCAGCGCTTCGCCGGTGGTCCGGTGCTGCAGGCGCTTGGCGTCGACCCGCAGGCGGCCCTGATGCAGCGCGGCGCGGACGATGCATTCACGCCCGATCTCGTGGGCGGCGGCAGCGGCACGTATAGTATCGACAGCCGCGCACGGCTCGCCGATGGTCGCCAGGCCGTGCTGCGCGCCGTGGTTCGCGCAGGAGGGGGCGGATTGCCGGGTGCGGCGTACGTCCCGCTGCAATGGGAAGAGGGAGCCACGCCGCGCTGATGGCAGTCGCAAACGACACCGCTGCTGTAACACCGCGTCGCCAGGCGCTCGGCCGCCTGGGCGGGTCGCTGCGTCCGCGGGTGTCCGGCTTCTGGCGCTGGTGGACGCAGGCGCTCGCCACCTGGCTGCCGCTGCGCCTGCGCGAGATGTTCGGGCTGGCGCGCGAGCGCCTGCTGCTGCAGGTGACCGCCGACGGCCTTCGCCTCTCGATCGACGGCGGCGCCGGCACGCGGACCCTGGGCGACCTGCCGCCGCTGCCGGAAGGCGTCGACGACCCGCTGGCCTCGCTGCTGGCCCAGCGCGTGGCCAAGCTTCCGCGCTGGCTGCTGCTGCCCGAAGCGGCCGCGCTGCGCCGGCGCATGCCGCTGCCGGCGGCGGCCAGTGCGCGCCTGCACGAGGTCCTCGGCTTCGAGATCGAGCGCCAGACGCCATTCCCCGCCGCCGAGGTCGAGTACGACGCGCGCCTGGTGGGCCATCGCGCCGACGGCCAGGTCGAAGCCGAACTCGTGGTGGTCCCGCGGCATGCGCTCGAGGCGCGGCTGGCCGCGCTCGGGCCGCTGGCCACCACCCTGACCGGCGTCGACGTGGATGCCGGCGACGGCGCGGGCCTGGGCGTGAACCTGCTGCCCGGCGCGCGCCGCCACCGCCGCGTCGATCCATGGATGAGCTGGAATCTGGCCCTGGGCCTGGTGGCCGTGGTCGCCACCGCCGCCGCGCTGTGGCAGCTGCTGGACAACCGCCGCGCCGCCGCCGACGCCTTCGAAGCCGAGGTCGCGCAGGCCGCGACCCGCGCCCGCGGCGCCTCCACGCAGCGCCAGGCCCTGGTGGACCTGGTCGAAGGCATGGCCTTCCTGCAGGCCACCCGCGCCGCGCGCCCGACCACGGTGGAAGTGATGGACGAACTGTCGCGGCGCCTGCCGGACTCGACCTACCTGGAAAAACTGTCCGTCGAGGACACGCGGATCCTGCTGATCGGCCTGAGCAACGAGGCACCCTCGCTGGTGCAGCGGCTGGAGGGGTCGCCGCTGTGGCGTTCGCCGGCGCTGGCCGGGGCGCTGCAACCGGATCCACGCAGCGGCCGCGACCGCTTCACCCTGACCGCCGAACTGGTGGTGGCGCCGGCCGCGGCCGCGCAGGACCGGGAGCCCGCGCGTGCGCGAAGCAATCCCTGACCGCGACCGCTGGCTGGCGCTGGCGATCCTTGCCGGCGCGCTGGCCGTGGCCTACCTGGTGCTGGTGCACCCGTGGTGGACCGCGCCCATGCTCGAGGTCGGCGAGCGCATCGAAAGCCTGCAGCAGCGGGACCTGCGCGTGCGCATGGAGCTCGCGCAGGCGCCGCGCGTCGAGGACCGCATGGCCGAGGTGCAGGAGATCGCCGCGCGCGTGCCCGGCTTCATGGACGAGGGCAGCACGGAGCTCGCCACCGCGGCGCTGATCGCGCGCCTGGAAACCGCCGTGCTCGAAGCGAGTCCGGGCAACCGCAGCTGTGCCATCCGCAACCGCTCTCCGATGACCGAGCCGCGCCAGGGCCGCTTCCCGCGCGCCGTGGTCCAGGTGCGCCTGCACTGCGGCAATCCCGAGCTTGCCGCGGTGCTGCACTCGCTGGAGGGCGGCTCGCCGCGGCTGTTCGTCGACAACCTCAACGTGCTGGCCCCGCGCCAGGTCTTCGGCCGCGCCGGCAGCGGCGCCCAGGGCGCGGGGCTGGACATCACCTTCGACCTCTACGGCTACCTGCGGCCGGCGCCCGCCGTCCCCGGCCAGGGAGGCAGTGATGCGCGCTGAGGTCCCGGGCGCGCGCACCTGGGTGCTCGGCGCCGTGGCGCTGTGGGCGCTCGCGACCTGGGCGCTGGGCCTGTTCGGGCTCGGCGGCCGCGTTGACCGCCTGCCACCCGATCCCGAGCTGGTGCAGGCCCTGCCCGCGGCCATCCAGCCCGGCGACGAGCGCCTTGGCCCGCTGGCGCAGTACGCCGAACTGGGTGACCGGCCGATGTTCACCACCGACCGCCGGCCGCAGCCCTTCTTCATCAATCCGGAAGGCGAGGAAGCGCCGGCGGAGTTCGAGTACGTGCTGACCAGCGTCCTGCTGACGCCGGGCCTCCAGGTGGCGATCGTGCAGCCCGTCGTCGGCGGTGAATCGCTGCGCCTCAAGGTCGGCGAAAGCGCGGCGGGCGCGCCGGGCTGGCAGCTGGCGTCGATGACCCCGCGCAGCGCCGTGTTCGACGGCCCCGAGGGCCAGCGCACGCTGGAGCTGCGGGTGTTCGACGGCGTTGGCGGCGAAGCCCCGACCGCGATGTCCACGCCGTCCGCCCCCTCCGCCCCCCGGGATGCGCCGGCGCGTGGCCGTCTGGCCACCGGCGAAGGCGCGGATGCCGGCGACGAGGCCGGCAACCGTCCGGTGGTGGTGACGACCTCGAGCTCGCCCGCGCCCACCGAAGTCGAGGTTCCAGCGGCCGGACAGGCGCCCGCCGCCGACGCCTCCGCGGGCGCCTCCCCCGAAGACCAGGTCAATGCGATCCGCCAGCGCATCGAGGCCCGGCGCGCGCGGCAGCGCGAGCAGGCCCAGCAGGACGCGCAGAGCCAGTGACCGGCCGGAATCCATAGAATGCCCACGATGACCCCGACCAAGACCTTCAAGCCGGCGCTCGCCGCACTCCTTGCCACCCTGCTGGCCGCCTGCGCCTCGGTGCCGACGCCCGAGGTGCGCCGCGAGGCACGCACTCCGGCGCCGGTGATCCAGGTCGACGGCGTCCCGCGCGACGCCAGCGCGCCCTTTGGGGCCGGCGACGGCATCCTCGAGCAGGCGCTCCCCGCGGGACCGGTCGCGCAGAAGCACCGCGGCGACGGCCGCGTGATCAACGAATCGCTGGCGGCCTCGCCCCCGCCCAACCTCGCCGGCACCACGGGCGAGGCGACGTTCAATTTCGAAGGCGAATCGCTGCACGCCGTGGTCAAGGTGATCCTGGGCGACATGCTTGGCCAGAACTACGTGATCGCGCCGGGCGTGCAGGGCACCGTGACCCTGGCCACGCCGAAGACGGTCAGCCCGGCGCAGGCGTTGAGCCTGCTGGAGATGGTGCTGGGCTGGAACAACGCCCGCATGATCTATGCCGATGGCCGCTACAACATCGTGCCCGCCGAGGGCGCGGTGGCCAGCGGCGCGGTCGCGGCGCGCACCGGCACCGCCACCGGCGCACGCGGCTTCGAAACACGCGTGGTGCCGCTGCAGTACATCTCCGCGGTGGAGATGGAGAAGGTGCTGCAGCCGTATGCGCGCGCCAACGCCATCGTCGGCGTCGATGCCGGCCGCAACGTCATCACCGTCGCCGGCTCGCGCCAGGAGCTCGAGAACTACCTGCGCACGATCCGGATCTTCGACGTCGACTGGCTTTCGGGCATGTCGGTGGGCGTGTTCCCGCTGGTCGCCGGCCGCGCGCCGCAGGTGGTCGCGGACCTGGAGAAGGTCTTCGGCGCGGAGAGCAGTTCGCCGGTGGCCGGCATGTTCCGCTTCATGCCGCTGGAAGGCGCCAACTCGGTGCTGGTGATCACCTCGCAGCCGTCCTACCTCGACCAGATCGAGCAGTGGATCGCGCGCATCGACGGCGCCGGCGGCGGCGTGCAGCTGTTCTCGTACGAGCTGAAGTACGTCACCGCCAAGGACCTGGCGCAGCGCCTGTCCGAGGTCTACGGCAGCAGTGGCGGGCGCCCCGGTGGCGGCAGCCGCGGCGGTGCCTCGCTGATGCCGGGCCTGGAGGCGACCGAGATCAGCGACGGCGGCATGGACGGCGGCATGAGCAGCGCCACCATCGGCGGGCGCGATGGCGGCATGGGTGGCGGTGGCAGCGGCGGCCTGGGCGGCGGTTCGCTGTCCCTGGGCGAGCGCCAGGGCGGAAATGCGTCGGTGACGCTGGAGGTCGACGGCGCGGAGGTCGGCGTGTCCGCGGTCGACGAGACCAACACGCTGCTGGTGCGCTCCACCGGCCAGGCCTGGCGCTCGATCCGCGAAGTCATCGAGCGCCTGGACGTGATGCCGCTGCAGGTGCACATCGAGGCCCAGGTGGTGCGCGTCAACCTCAGCGGCGACCTGAGCTACGGGGTCAACTGGTTCTTCGAGCGCGCGGTGACCGATGCCGGCCTGCCCAGCGCCGTGAACCGCGACACGTGGAGCGCGATCGCCGGCAACGTCACCGGCACCACCACCGGTGGCGTCGGGCCCGGACTCGCCTGGACCTTCCTTGGCCGCAACGCGGCGGCGATCATCAGCGCCCTGGACTCGGTCAGCGACGTGCAGATGCTGCAGACACCGTCGATCCTGGTGCGCAACAACTACGAAGCAACGCTGAACGTCGGCGACCGCATCCCGATCACCTCGATCAGCTACAACCCCGGTTTCGGCGGCGGCGAGACGGTGGGCCAGGTCCAGTACCTCGACACCGGCACCATCCTCAAGGTGCGTCCGCGCGTGACCAGGGACGGCACCGTGTTCCTCGACATCGTGCAGGAAGTCAGCAACCCGACCGACACCGACGCCAACGGCAACCGCACCATCAACACCAACCGGATGAAGACCAACGCCGTGGTCCAGAGCGGCGACACGGTGATGCTGGCAGGCCTGATCACCGATGGCACCGAGCGCGGTTCGAACGGCTTTCCGGGGCTGAGCCGGATCCCCGTGCTCGGCGGCCTGTTCGGCCAGCAGAGTTCGGTCACCAGGCGCAGCGAGATCGTGGTGCTGATCACGCCCACGCTGATCCGCAACCAGCAGGACGCGCGCGACCTGACCGACGAATACGGCCGCCGCTTCCGCGCGCTGGAGCCGCTGCACCGGACCACCGACTGAGCATGGCCGGCGGGCGGGGCGCCGGCGGGCCCGGGCCGCGGAGCGAGGTCCCGGGCGAGCTTCCGATCGTGCTGCTGCCGGTGGCGGTGGACGACGGCGTGCTGGACGCCTGCCTGGCCGCGCTCGACGCCGGCACGCCCGCGGGCACGCGGATCTGGTTGGCCGATGACGCCCAGGCCGGGCCGCGGGGCCTGGCCATCATCGAGCATTGGCTGCAGCGCACGCCGCTGCGCGCGGAATACACCCGGCGCCAGCGCCGCCTGGGCGAAGTCGCGCACCTGGACGAGGCCCTGGCCGCCTGCGGCGACGCCGACGTGATCGTGCTGGCCGCCGATGCGACTCCAGGCCCGGGCTGGGCCGCGAGGTTGGCCGCGTGCGCCGCGGGCGACGGCGCCATTGCCACCGCTACGCCCTGGTGCAACGCCGGCGAGACCGCTGGCTGGCCCGCCTGCGGCGAAGTGTCGCCGCAGCCCGACGGGACCGGGCTCGCGCGCCTGGCGCGGGCCGCCGCGGACATGCCGATGACCTCTCCGGAGCTGCCCTCCGCCATCGACCATGCAGTGTTCATCCGCGGCCGCGCGCGTGCGAAGGCGGGTGGCCTGGATGCCGCCAGCTACGCCTCCTGGTACGCGGCCCTGATCGACCTGTCGTTGCGCATGGCCGGGCTCGGGTGGCGCAACGTGCTGTGTGAAACGGCCTTCGTCGCCCGCGGTGGCGAAGGCGGCCCGGCCGGGGGCGACCTGGACGCGCTGGCCGCGCGCTGGCCGGGCTGGCATCCACGGCTTGCCGAATTCCTCATGCACGACCCGATCAGCGACCGCCGCCGGGCGCTGGCGCACCGTCTCGACACCCTCGAGCCCCCTGCGCAGCACGAGCTGTTCACGCCGTGAGCGCGCTGCCCGGCGCCGTCGTGGACGCATTCCCCATCGCCGCCGTCGTCGTCAGCCACCAGAGCGCGGCCAGCATCGATGCCTGCCTGTCGCGGCTGCGCGGCGCCGCCGGCGTTGCCGAGATCCGCGTGGTCGACAATGCCTCCGCCGATGCCACGCTGGCGGTGGTGCAGCGCCACGCCCTGGCCGATGCCCGCCTGCGCTTCATCGCCAACCCCGACAACCCGGGCTTCGCCGCCGCCTGCAACCAGGGCGCGGCGGACAGCACGGCGCCGTGGCTGGCCTTCGTCAATCCCGACTGCATGGTCGAGGTCGACACCCTGGAGCGCATGCTGCGCCACGCTGACGCAGCCGATGGCGAGTTGCTGCTGGGTGCGGATCTTGTCGACGCGGCCGGAGTTCGCGACGGCGCGGCGCGGCGCAACGATCCCGATTTCGCGGCCATGCTGCGCGGGCCGCTGCGCGCGGGTCGTGGCCGGCCGCTGGACGTGGAGGCAGATGACGCCGTGGCGCTGCAGCCGGTGCAGGCGGTCTCGGGTGCGCTGATGCTGCTGCCGCGGGCGCTGTTCGATCGCATCGGCGGCTTCGATGCCGGCTACCGGCTGCACGCCGAGGACCTCGATCTGTGCCGCCGCGCCCGCGAGGCCGGCGCCGCGATCGCGGTGGCCAACGACGTGCGCGTGCTGCACCTGCGCGGCGTGTCCGCGCGCTCGCGGCCGTTCTTCGTCGAGTGGCACAAGCATCGCGGGCTGTGGCGCTACTTCAGCCGCTTCGAGGCCCCGACGCACGGCCCGCTGCTGCGCGCCGGCGTGTGGCTGGCGGTCTGGATGCACTGGCTCGCGGGCCTTCCGCGCACGCTGCTCGAGTCGATGCGGGAGGATGCCCCATGATCACCTCGCTGCTCGACACCGACCTCTACAAGTTCACGATGATGCAGGCGGTACTGCACCGCTATCCGGCGGCGCACGCCGAATATCGTTTCCGCTGCCGCACGCCGGGTGTCGACCTGGCGCGGCATATCGGCGCGATCTCGGACGCCATCGACGCCCTGTGCACACTGCGCCTGTCCAGTGATGAACTCGACTACCTGCGCGGCCTGCGCTTCATCAAGCCCGACTTCGTCGATTTCCTCGGCCTGTTCCAGCTCGACCGCAAGCATGTGCGCCTGGAGCGCTCGGATGATGAGCCGGGCGGGATCTCGCTGACGCTGTCGGGTCCCTGGCTGCATACCATCCTGTTCGAAGTGCCGCTGCTGGCGATCGTCAGCGAGGCCTGGATGGTGGGCGAGCACGGGCCGGCCGACGAGGCCGAAGGCCTGCGCCGGCTGCAGGCCAAGGTCGACCGCCTCGACGCCGCGGTCGGCTACGAAGACTGCCGGATCACCGATTTCGGCACCCGCCGCCGCTATTCCGGGAGCTGGCAGGACCTGCTGGTGCCACGCGTGGCTGGCCTGCTGGGACCGACGTTCGCCGGCACCAGCAACGTCGACATCGCCCGCCGACACGGCCTGGTTCCGCAGGGGACGATGGCGCATGAATGGCTGCAGGCGCACCAGGCGCTGGGGCCGCGGCTGCGCGACTCGCAGGTCGCCGCGTTCGAGGCCTGGGCACAGGAGTACCGCGGCGACCTCGGCATCGCGCTCACCGACGTGATCGGAATGGACGCGTTCCTGCGCGATTTCGATCTCTACTTCTGCAAGTTGTTCGACGGCATGCGCCACGATTCGGGCGATCCGGTGGAGTGGGGCGAGCGCATGCTGGCGCACCTGGTAGCGCTGCGGGTGGACCCGCGCACCAAGACCCTGGTCTTCAGCGACGGCCTGGACATGGAGCAGGTGATGCGCCTGTATGCGCATTTCCGCGGCCGCTGCCGGATGTCCTTCGGCATCGGCACCAACCTCACCAACGACACCGGCCCCAAGGCGCTGCAGATCGTGCTGAAAATGGTCGCCTGCAACGGCCAGCCGGTGGCCAAGCTGAGTGATTCGCCGGGCAAGACCATGGTCGACGACGAGGGCTACCTGCGCTACCTCCGCCAGGTATTCGAAGTCCCGCAGCCCGCTCCCTGAATCCAGCCATGGCCGCTCCCACGGGACTCAGCGCGAAGGAATCCCGGCGCGGTGGGGTTCGAACAGGCTGTCGCCCTCTGGGCTCACGACCACGACGCCCGGTTCGAGCGCACTGATCGTGGCGTTGCCGACGAGCTTGGTGCCGAGCGGGAAGTCCGCCACCGCCTTCCATGCGCCGTCGACCTCGCGCAGCACATAGCCGCCGCGGTCGTAGTAGTTCCCGCCGCCGCAGCCTTCCATGGTGTACAGCAGCAGCGCCTCGTCGCCGGGCTGGTTGTCGAGGTCGAGCACGAACAGGCGCTCGCCTTCCGGATAGGTCCCGCATTCGCGCTCACGGCCGGTGTCGTCGACCAGGCGGCGCGCGGCGTCGCGCAGCGCCGGCGGGGCGGGGCGCGCCTCGCTGCGGACGCGGTCCAGGGCCGCGCCGCTGAAGTCGAAGTACTGGGTGTCTTCGGCAGTGCTGCCGGGCGTGGCGGCCACTTCGTCGGTGGCAGGCTCCGCCGCGGTGGTCGGCGCGCCGGTGCCGGCGATCAGGTCGGGCGTTGGCGAGGGCGTTGCGATCGACGCGGCGCCGGGGTCGGTTGCCGGGCCTGGTGCAGCGGCCGCGCCCGCGGATGCGGCGGGCGCGGGGGCCTGGCCGCAGGCGGCGAGGACCAGGGACAGCGTGGAGGCGAGGGCGAAGCGGGTCATCGTCATCCTTCCGGTGCGTGGCAGTGGCGCCTGCAGCGAGGATATCCGGGCCGCGTGATGCCTGCGGCAAGCGGCGGCGCGCTCAGCCCCGGCGCGCGGCGTCGAGCGTGTCGCGCAAGGCGCGCGCGGCGCGCGCGGCCGATTCAGCGTAGTCGTCATCCGCGGATGCGTAGAGGATCGCCCGCGACGAGCTCACCATCAGCCCGGTGCCATCGCTGCTGCGGGCATTGCGCACCACGGCCTCGGCGTCACCGCCCTGCGCGCCGACGCCGGGTACCAGCAGCGGCATCTCGCCGACGATGGTCCGCACCTCGCGCAGCTGCTCCGGCCAGGTCGCACCGACCACCAGCGCCACGTTCCCGTTCGCGTTCCACTCCGTCGCCGCCTTCGCCGCCACGTGCTGGTAAAGCGGCCTGCCGTCGACCAGCAGGTCCTGCAGGTCGGCAGCGCCGGGATTGGACGTGCGGCAAAGGATCACCACGCCGCGGTCGGCGCGGTCGAGATACGGCTGGAGGGAGTCGCCACCCAGGTAGGGGTTGGCCGTGACCGCATCCGCGCCGTAGCGATCGAAGGCCTCTTCCGCATAACGCCGCGCGGTCGAGCCGATGTCGCCGCGCTTGGCATCCAGGATCACCGGGATTCCGGGATGTGCCGCGTGGATATGCGCCACCAGCCGCTCCAGCGCATCCTCGGCGCCCAGCGCCGCGAAGTGCGCGATCTGCGGCTTGAACGCGCACGCGAACCCGGCCGTGGCATCCACGATGTCCCGGCAGAACCCGAACACCGCATCCGGATCGCCCGCGAACCGCGCCGGAAACTTCGCCGGCTCCGGATCCAGCCCGACGCAGACCAGCGAACCCGATGTCTGCCAGCGTTGGCGCAGCTGCTGCATGAAATGCATTGAAGTGGCCAAATCGCTTTACTTGAGCGCCTTGAAGCGCAGCCGCTTCGGACCTGCGTCGTCGCCCATGCGGCGCTTCTTGTCTTCCTCGTACTCGCGATAGTTGCCCTGGAAGAACTCCACGTGCGAGTCGCCTTCGAACGCCAGGATGTGGGTCGCGATGCGGTCCAGGAACCAGCGGTCATGGCTGATCACGAAGGTATTGCCCGGGAACTCCAGCAGCGCGTCTTCCAGCGCCCGCAGGGTTTCGATGTCGAGGTCGTTGGACGGTTCGTCCAGCAGCAGCACGTTGCCGCCCTGCAGCAGCGTCTTGGCCATGTGCAGCCGGCCGCGCTCGCCGCCCGACAGCGTGCCGACCATCTTCTGCTGGTCCTGGCCCTTGAAGTTGAAGCGGCCGATATAGGCGCGCGACTGGATCTCGATGCCGTTGATGTTGAGGATGTCGGCGCCGCCGGAAATCTCCTGGAAGACGTTGTGGTCGCCCTCCAGCTTGTCGCGGCTCTGGTCGACGTAGGCGATGTCGACCGTCGGGCCCATCTCGATCGAACCGGAGTCCGGCTTCTCCAGCCCGGTGATCATCTTGAACAGCGTCGACTTGCCGGCGCCGTTGGGGCCGATGATGCCGATGATCGCGCCCGGCGGCACGATGAAGCTCAGGTCGTCGATCAGCAGGCGGTCGCCGAAGCGCTTGGAGACGTTCTTGAACTCCATCACCTTGCTGCCCAGGCGCTCGCCCGGCGGAATGAAGATCTCGTTGGTCTCCTGGCGCTTCTGGTAGTCGACCGACTGCAGCTCCTCGATGCGCGCCAGGCGCGCCTTGCCCTTGGATCGGCCGCCCTTGGCATTGCTGCGCGCCCACTCGAGCTCCTTCTGGATCGCCTTCTGGCGCGCCTTTTCCGAGGATTCCTCGCGCTTGAGACGGTCTTCCTTCTGCTCAAGCCACTGGGTGTAGTTGCCCTTCCACGGAATGCCGCGGCCGCGGTCGAGCTCCAGGATCCACTCGGCGGCGTTGTCCAGGAAGTAGCGGTCATGGGTGACCGCCACCACGGTGCCGGTGTAGCGGGCCAGGAACTGCTCCAGCCATTCCACCGACTCGGCGTCGAGGTGGTTGGTGGGTTCGTCGAGCAGCAGCATGTCGGGCTTCTGCAGCAACAGGCGGCACAGCGCCACGCGGCGCTTCTCGCCGCCCGACAGCTTGCCGATCACCGCGTCCCACGGCGGCAGGCGCAGCGCATCGGCGGCCACTTCCAGCTGGTTTTCCAGGGTGTGCGCGTCGCCGGCGGCAAGGATCGCCTCCAGGCGCTCCTGTTCCTTGGCCAGGGCGTCGAAGTCCGCGCCTTCCTCGGCATAGGCGTTGTAGACCTCGTCCAGTCGCTTCTGCGCCTGCAGCACCTCGCCCACGCCTTCCTCCACCGCTTCGCGCACGGTGTGCTCCGGATCCAGCTCCGGCTCCTGCGCCAGGTAGCCGACCTTGATCCCGGCCTGCGGACGCGCCTCGCCGCTGAAATCGGTGTCGACGCCGGCCATGATCCGCAGCACGGTGGACTTGCCGGAACCGTTCAGGCCCAGCAGGCCGATCTTGGCGCCCGGGAAGAAGGACAGCGAGATGTCCTTGATGATCTGGCGCTTCGGCGGCACGGTCTTGCTGACGCCGTTCATGGTGTAGATGTATTGCGACATGGGGGGCTCCGGTGCAGCGTGGCCGCCGCCCGGGCTGTGGCCAACGGGCGGAAACGGCGATGGGGATGGCGCCGATTATAAGGCCTGCGGCCGTGCTCCGAGGCCCTGCGCGGGCTGGAGGATGAACCGGTCGCGCCCCACTGCGGCCCGGTAACGCGACGGTTCAGCCGGTGCCCGGGATAGTCAGGTGACGCCCTTCCACCGGAGTGCCGTGATGCAGTCGATCAAAACCCTCGGGGTCGCAGCCCTTGCGCTGGTGCTGGGAGTCGCGTTTGCGGCCCCGGCGGACGCCCGTGACAACCACCGCCGCGGTCACGATCGCGGCCATTCGGGCCAGGACTGGCGCCGCGGCCATGACCGCCGCGCGGACCATCGCCGCGATCACCGCCGCGATCACCGCCGCGATCACCGCCGTGACGATCGCCGTCGCGACCACCGCCGCGACGTCCGCGTGATCCACGTCCCGCGCCCGGTCGTGGTGCACCATCCCAGCGCCTATCGCGGCCCGCCGCCGTGGGCCCGCGGCCGGCACTACGGCCATCGCGGCTACGCCCCGACCTACGTGGTCAACGATTACGGGCATTACGGGCTGCGCCACCCGCCGCGCGGCTACCACTGGCGCCGCAGCGACACCGGTGACTTCCTGATGGTGGCGATCGCGACCGGGATCATCGCCGACATCATCCTGGGACGTTGAGGGAGGACTGACCGTTCCGCCAGCCGGGCGTCGCCCGGCCGGCCGCGGGCTACAATGGCCTGATCCCACCGGCCCCCTGGAGCGACCATGTTCCCGCGCGACGCACGCATCGAAGGCTACGACCCCGAACTGGCCGCGGCGATCGCCGCCGAGAACCAGCGCCAAGAAGACCACGTGGAGCTGATCGCCAGCGAAAACTACGCCAGCCCCCGGGTCATGGAGGCCCAGGGCAGCCAGCTCACCAACAAATACGCCGAGGGCTATCCAGGCAAGCGCTATTACGGCGGCTGCGAGCACGTCGACGTGGCCGAGCAGCTGGCCATCGACCGGGTGAAGGAGCTGTTCGGGGCGGGCTCCACCGACGGGATGTACGCCAACGTCCAGCCGCACTCCGGCTCGCAGGCCAACCAGGCGGTTTATTTCGCCCTGCTCAAGCCCGGCGACACCATCCTCGGCATGAGCCTGGCGCACGGCGGCCATCTGACCCATGGCGCCAAGGTCAACCTCAGCGGCAAGCTGTTCAACGCCGTGCAGTACGGCGTCAACGACCAGGGCCTGATCGACTACGACGAGGTCGAGCGCCTGGCCGTGGAGCACAAGCCGAAGATGCTGGTGGGCGGTTTCAGCGCCTATTCCCAGGAAATCGACTGGGCGCGCTTCCGCGCCATCGCCGACAAGGTGGGTGCGATCCTGTTCGTCGACATGGCGCACGTCGCCGGCCTGGTGGCGGCGGGCGTGTACCCGAACCCCGTGCCGCACGCGCACGTCGTGACCTCGACCACCCACAAGACGCTCCGCGGCCCGCGCGGTGGCATCATCGTCGCCAGCCGCAAGGCCATGGGTGATCGCGCCGACGACATGGTCAAGAAGCTGCAGTCGATCGTGTTCCCGGGGATCCAGGGCGGTCCGCTGATGCACGTGATCGCGGCCAAGGCCGTGGCCTTCAAGGAAGCGCTGGAGCCGGAGTTCAAGGCCTACCAGCAGCAGGTGGTGAAGAACGCGCAGGCGATGGCCAGGGTGATCATCGACCGCGGCTACAAGATCGTCTCCGGCGGCACGATGAACCACCTGATGCTGGTCGACATGATCGGCAAGGGCGTCACCGGCAAGGCCGCGGAAGAAGCGCTTGGCCGCGCCCACATCACCGTCAACAAGAACGCGGTGCCCAACGACCCGCAGAAGCCCTTCGTCACCTCCGGGCTGCGCCTGGGGACGCCCGCGGTGACCACGCGCGGCTATGTCGAACAGGACTGCATCGAGCTTGCCGGCTGGATCTGCGACGTCCTCGACGCACCCGCCGACGAATCGGTGATCGAAGCGGTGCGGGCGAAGGTCGAGGCCCAGTGCCGCCGGCTGCCGGTGTACGGCTGATGGCAGGGCAGGCGGAGCGCGCGGGACCGGCGGCCGCTGCCCGCCCGCGCTGCACGCAAGGCGCCTGACGGCGCCGCGCGACGATGCATTGCCCCTTCTGCCAGCACGTGGATACCCGGGTCATCGATTCCCGGGTGAGCGACGACGGCGCGACCATCCGCCGCCGGCGCGAATGCGAAGCCTGCGGCGAGCGCTTCTCGACGATCGAGACCATCGAGCTCAAGCTGCCGGCGATCATCAAGACCGACGGCCGCCGCGAGCACTTCGACGCGCGCAAGCTGCGGCAGAGCTTCGACCGCGCCGTGCACAAGCGCCCGGTCTCCGAAGAGCAGATCGAGTCGGCCGTGCGCGCGGTGATCCACCAGCTGCGCATGACCACCGAACGCGAGCTGGCCTCGCGCCGGGTGGGCGAATTCGTGATGGCCGAGCTGCGCAAGATCGACCACGTCGCCTACGTGCGCTTCGCCTCCGTCTACCGGTCCTTCCAGGACGTGGCCGATTTCCGCGAGGAGCTTGACCGCCTGGAGCGCGAGCTGCCGGGAGAAGGCCAGCTGCCGCTGCTCGGCGGCGAGGTGGTCGCCTTCGATCCCCGGCCCGGCAAGGGCCGGAAGCGCTGAGCGCGGTGGGCGGTCCCGGCGGACCAGGGCGCTATCCGAGGCCACGGGCGGCGCACGTGCTGCGCCGCGCGCTGGCCCTGGCCAGCGTGGTCGCCCGCGCCGGGCTTGAGGCACGGGCAGGCGAGGCCGAGGCCGGGGCCATGCACCGCCGCATGCGCGACTGGCTGCGCGCGACGGGCCTGGACGCGGCGCTGGAGCCGGCGGAAGCCGAACTGGTCAACGCACCGCTGGGCAGCCTGCCCGAGCCAGCGGTCGTGGATGCGAGCTGGCGCGCCGAAGGGATCTACGTGCTGGCCTGGGCGCTGGACCGGCACCCGCCGCTGGCCCACGACCGCATGGTGGATCCCGACGACATCGCCTGGGCGCTGGGCTTCCTGGATGACGCCGCCCCGGCGCTGCTGCAGGACGCCGTGCTGCGCAGCGAGCGCGGCATCGACACGTTCCTCGCCCGCCAGCTCGCGCTGCACTGGCGGCTGCGCGAATACGCGCTGCGCCCGGGGCCGATGGATTTCGCCGCCGTGGTCGCCAACGGCGGCTGGGCGCGCCTGGACATCGATGCCACCGACCTCGTCGACGACGACCTCGCCATCGACGGCGTCCGCATCGACCGCGCCGACGCCGCCCAGCTGGCGCGCTGCACCAGCATCGCCGGTGAGCGCCACCGCGCGGCCAACTGGCTGGCCGGCGCCGATCCCGTCTATTCCAGCGTGGAGAACATCACCTGATGCAGGGCCATTCCGACATCGATCACCTGATGATGGCGCGCGCGCTGCGCCTGGCCGAGCGAGGCGCCTGGACCACGCGCCCCAACCCGATGGTCGGCTGCGTGCTGGCGCGGGACGGCGAGGTGGTGGGCGAGGGCTGGCACCAGCGACCGGGCGGCCCGCACGCCGAGGTCCTGGCGATCGAGGCCGCCGGCGAGCGTGCCCGCGGAGCCACCGCCTACGTCAGCCTGGAACCCTGCGCGCACACCGGGCGCACCGGCCCCTGCGCCGACGCGCTGGTCGCGGCCGGCGTGTCGCGCGTGGTCGCGGCGATGCGCGACCCGTTCCCGCAGGTGGACGGCAGCGGCTTCGAGCGCCTGCGCGACGCCGGCATCGAGGTCGAGCAGGGGTTGATGGAGGCCGCGGCGCAGGAGCTCAACCGCGGCTACGTTTCGCGCCTGGTGCGCGGGCGGCCCTGGTTGCGCGTGAAGCTGGCCATGAGCCTGGACGGCCACACCGCACTTGAAAGCGGCGAGTCGAAGTGGATCAGCGGCGAGGCCTCGCGCCGCGACGTGATGCGCTGGCGCGCGCGCAGCGGCGCGCTGCTGACCGGCTCGGGCACGGTGATGGCCGATGATCCGCAGCTGACCGTGCGCCTGGACGACGACGCAGAATTCTCGCCGCCGCTGCGCGTGGTGCTGGATCCGGGCCTGGCGACCATCGCCCGCGGCCGCATCCGCGAGGGCGACGCGCCCACGCTGTACGTGCACGCCGCCAACGCCAAGCCGCCGCGCGAGCTCGGCAGCGAGCGCGTCGCGGTGCCTGCCTCCGGCAATGCGCTGGATCTCGCAGCCGTGCTGCGGGTGCTGGCCGACCGGGGCATCAACGAGGTGCAGGTGGAGGCGGGCGCGACGCTGGCCGGCGCCTTCATGCGCGCGGGGCTGGTGGACGAGGTGCTGCTGTACGTGGCGCCGGTGCTGCTGGGCACCCAGGCGCGGCCGCTGTTTGCCGGCCTGCAGATCCAGGACATGGCCGAGCGCATGGCGCTGCGGATCGTCGACAACGTCAGCGTGGGCGATGACCTGCGGCTGCGCCTGGTCCCCGGGCGCGCGGTTGGCGACGCCGGTGCGGTGGGCTGAGGAGATACGCATGTTCACCGGAATCATCGAAGCCGTCGGCAGCCTGCTTGCGCGCGAAGCACGCGGCGGCGACGTCCGCCTGCGGATCGCCGTGGGCGCGCTGCCGTTCGCCGATGCGAAGCTGGGCGAAAGCGTCGCCGTCAACGGCGTCTGCCTGACCGTGGTCGCCTTCGACGCCGGCCATTTCGAGGCCGACGCCAGCAACGAAACCCTCGCCCTGACCACGCTCGGCGGGCTCGGCGAGGGCGCGCCGCTGAACCTCGAGCGCGCGATGCGCCCGACCGACCGCCTGGGTGGGCACCTGGTCAGTGGCCACGTCGACGGCGTCGGCCGCGTGCTCGATGTGCGCGGGGATGGGCGCGCCCAGCGCTGGCGCTTCGCCATGCCGCAGGCGCTGGCGAAGTACGTCGCGCAGAAGGGATCGATCTGCGTCGACGGCGTCAGCCTCACCGTCAATGCCGCCGAAGCAGAGGCCTTCGAAGTCGCCCTTGTCCCGCACACCGTCGCCAACACCGCGTTCGCGTCGACCGTCCCCGGCGATCCGGTCAACCTCGAAGTCGATCTCGTCGCACGCTATCTGGAGCGCCTCCGCAGCGTTCCTTGAAATCCGGGATCCCATCCCCGCTGTTGTGGGAGCGGCTACAGCCGCGATGGATCCACCCCGGTACGAATCGCGGCCATGGCCGCTCCCAGAAATGAAAGACAACAGGTCGCAGCCCGCCATGCCCTTTGCTCCCATCCCTGAACTCCTCGAAGAACTCCGCGCCGGCCGCATGGTCGTCATCGTCGACGACGAGGACCGCGAGAACGAAGGTGACCTGATCATGGCCGCCGAACTCGTGCGCCCGGCGGACATCAACTTCATGGTCACCCACGCGCGCGGCCTGGTCTGCCTGTCGCTGACCCGCGAGCGCTGCGCGCAGCTGGGCCTGCCGCCGATGGTCCAGTCCAACACCTCCTCGCACCACACCAATTTCACCGTCTCGATCGAGGCCGCCGAGGGCGTGACCACCGGCATCTCGGCCTATGACCGCGCGCACACCGTGCGCACCGCGGTGCGGCCGAACGCCGCGCCCTCCGACCTGGCGCAGCCCGGCCACATCTTTCCGCTCACCGCGCAGCCCGGCGGCGTGCTGGCGCGTGCCGGGCACACCGAGGCCGCGGCGGACCTGGCGATGCTGGCCGGCCTGGAGCCCGCGGGCGTGCTGGTTGAGATCCTCAACCCCGACGGCACCATGGCGCGCCGGCCCGAGCTTGAGGTGTTCGCGCGCGTGCATGGCCTGAAGATGGGCTCGATCGAGGCCCTGATCCGCCACCGGCTCGAGACCGAGCACACCGTCGAGTGCGTCGACAGCCGCGACATCGACACCGAGCACGGCCCGTTCCGCCTGCACACCTACCACGACCGCCTGGGCCACGCGCTGCACTTCGCGTTGGTGCGCGGCGAGCCGGACGCGGACACCCCGACGCTGGTGCGCGTGCAGGTGCGCAATGCCCTGGCCGACGTGCTGCGCTGGTGCCGCCCGGACTTCGGTCCCGCCGTGGGCGAGGTGCTGGCGATGATCGCCAAGGAGGGCCGCGGCGCCCTGGTGCTGCTCGACGGCGGCCAGACTCCGGACGCGCTGCTTGAGCGCTTGCGCGCCGAAGATGGCAGGCAGGCGGCCGATGGTGGCGGTGCGCAGCCGGAACACGCGCCTTCGCGCGGCGGGGCGCTGGTCGAATGGCGCCGCAACGGCGCCGGCAGCCAGATCCTGGCCGACCTCGGCCTGGGCAAGCTGCGCGTGCTGGGCACTGCCCGCAAGCAGGTCGGGCTGGCCGGCTTCGGCCTCGAAGTCGTCGAATACCTCGACCCCGCCTGATACCAGCTGCAGCGGCTGCCGCCGGGTGGCGTCGGGCGAAATGTGCCGTTTTCCGGCAGCGCCGCGGCGCAGGGCTTAGAATGCGCGTCCGTCCAAGGAACACGCCATGACCCATCACGAAGGCGACCTGCACGCGCCGGAAGGCGCGCGCTTCGCGATCATCGCCAGCCGCTGGAACCCGCGCATCGTCGACGCGCTGGTGACCGCCGCGCGCGCCACCTTCGAGGGCAACGGCGTGGCCGCCGACGCGGTCGATGTCGTCCGCGTGCCCGGCGCCTGGGAAATCCCGATGGTCGCCGCGCGCCTCGCGCGCGATGGCCGGCACGCGGCGGTGGTCGCTCTGGGCTGCGTGGTCCGGGGCGATACCCGCCACTTCGAGCACGTCGCCGACACCTGCGCCGAGGGCCTGGCGCGCGTCCAGCTCGACCACGGCGTGCCGGTGGCCAATGGCGTGCTTGCGGTCGACGACATGGTCGACGCCGAGAACCGCGCCGGCGGCAGCCATGGCAACAAGGGCGAGGAATGCGCCCTGGTCGCGCTGGAAATGGCCAGCCTGCTGGAGGTGCTGCCGTGAGGCCGCAGCGCGGTGGTGGTGGGGGCGGCCGCAACGCCGGCATCGACACCGTCGGTCGTTCGCGCTCGCGTCGGCGCGCCCTGCAGGCGGTGTACGCGATGCAGCTGTCGGGCGTCGATGCGCGCAACGCGATCGCACAGTTCGCGCACGAGCAGGCGCATGAAGTCGCCGACCTCGAGTATTTCGAAGACCTGGTGCGCGGGGTCGAGACCCACCGCCGCGACCTGGACACGGCCCTCGAACCTTTCCTCGACCGTGCCATCGGCGAGGTGGATCCGATCGAGCGCGCCATGCTGCGGATCGCGGCCTACGAGCTGCGCCACCGCATCGACGTGCCCTACCGGGTGGTGATCGACGAGGCCCTGAAGACGGTCAAGCGCTTCGGCTCCGAGCACGGCCACACCTACGTCAACGGCGTGCTGGACCACGCGGCGGCGGAGTGGCGCGCAGCCGAAGTGCGGGCCGCCCGCGCCTGAGCCCGCGGCCTTCGCGATGGCCGAATTCACGCTGATCCAGCAGATCCGCGCACGCGTCGAGGCGCAGGCCCGGGCGCATCACGACGTCGTGCTCGGCATCGGCGACGACGCCGCCCTTCTGCAGCCGCCGCCAGGCATGCAGCTGGTGGTGACGATGGATACGCTCAACGATGGCGTGCATTTCCCGACCGGCACCGACCCCGACCGGATCGGCTGGAAGGCATTGGCGGTGAACCTGTCGGATCTCGCCGCGATGGGTGCGGACCCGGCCTGGTGCACGCTGTCGCTGTCGTTGCCCGCTGACGATCCAGCCTGGGTGGATGCGTTCATGGATGGATTCCTTGCGCTGGCGGGCGCACACCGGGTCGCACTTGTCGGCGGTGATACCACCCGCGGCCCGTTGGCGGTGTCGGTCACCGCGCACGGCCTGGTTTCGCCCGGCCAGGCCTTGCGCCGCGACGGCGCCGTCCCGGGCGACGACGTGTGGATCAGCGGCACCCTGGGCGACGCAGCCGGTGCGCTGGACATCCTGCAGCGCGGAGGAGCAGGCGACGCGGCGCTGTCCGAGCGGCTGGATCGGCCGCAGCCGCGGCTGCGTCTTGGCGCTACGCTGCGTGGCATTGCCAGCGCGTGCATCGACGTGTCCGATGGCCTCCTGGCCGACCTCGGCCACATCTGCATCGCCAGCGGCGTAGCGGCCACCGTGGACGCCGATGACCTGCCCGCGTCAGCGGCGCTGCGCCGCCGCTTCACTCGCGAACTGCTGCATGCCCTGCAGCTGGCCGGGGGCGACGATTACGAACTGTGCTTTACCGCCCCGGCGGCGGCGAGTGCGGCAATCGAGCGCGCAGGGCGGGAAACAGACACGCCAGTGACGCGGATCGGTGCGATCGCGGCCGGCGCGGGCGCCACCGTGCGCGGCGCAAGGATGCCTGCGCGCACCGGCTACCAGCACTTTCCCGCAAGCGCCGGCTGATAAACTCGGCGCTCCCGACGACAGGAGCGCGCAGCCATGTGGAACAACCCCTTGCCCGGCGTGCCGTCGGTGGAGTCGCCGTTCTTCGACCAGATCGCGCAGGCTGAAGGCTGGGACGAAGAAACGCTGAGGGTGGCGCGCGATCTGCGCGACAAGGGCTATGCCATCATCGACTTCCCCACCGAAGATATCGACGCACTCGCCGCCGGTATCGTTGGCGAGCTGACCCCGCGCTACGATTTCGAAGGCTGGCGTCGCGAGGGCCACGGCAAACGCGAAGGCCTGCGTGTCCAGGACGCATGGCAAACCAGCGCCTTGGTGCGCGGGGTGGCCGCCGAACCGCGAATCCTGGACCTGCTGTCGCGCCTGTACGGCCGGCGTGCCTTTCCGTTCCAGACCCTGAACTTTCCTGTCGGCACGCAGCAGGACGCGCACAGTGACAGCATGCATTTCAGCTCGGTGCCGGAGCGCTTCATGTGCGGCGTCTGGCTTGCGCTGGAGGACATCGACGCCGATAACGGCTCCCTGGAGTACTACCCGGGATCGCACAAGCTCCCGATTTACACGAACGAGCACATCGGGGTGTGTGCCGCGGTGTCAAAAAACAAGGTCGCGCATTACAAAGCCTACCTGTCGCTGTGGCAGCGCCTGGCCGAAGCGCATGGCCTGGAGAAGGAAACCTTCCATGCCCGCAAGGGCCAAGCGCTGATCTGGAGCGCCAACCTGCTGCACGGCGGCGGCGTCCACCTGGACCTGCAGCGCACGCGCTGGAGCCAAGTCACGCATTACTATTTCGAGGGCTGCAGCTACTACACCCCGCTGACCTCGGATCCCTTCTTCGGCAGCATCGAGTACCGCAAGCTGACCGACATCGCCACCGGCGAGCCGCGCGAGAACATGTACGCCGGGCTGAAGGTGCCCGAGGAGACAGTGGACCGCGCCTTGTACAACATGGACGCCTACGCCTTCAGTGCCGAAGACCGTCCGCTGCCGCTGGGCTTCAGCGCCAGCGACTACCTGGTGGCCAATCCCGACGTGGCCGCGGCCGGCGTGGATGCCGCCGAACACTGGCGCGCGTTTGGTTACGCCGAAGGACGCAAGCTGCGCGCCGGCAGCCCCTAGTCGTCCAGCCGGAACGCGTCGCGGTGCCAGGTGAAGTCGGCGGCTTCGGGATCACCCGTGGCATCGATCACGTCGAAGCGGCAGTACTCCTCCGCCAGCGCCGGGTGCTGCAGCAGGAACAGCTGCGCCGCGCGCGCGATGCGACTGCGCTTGCCGCGGTCGACCGACTCCGCGCCGCCGCCGTAATCGGCGCTGGCGCGATAGCGCACCTCCACGAAAACCACGGTGTCGCCGTCGCGCATCACCAGGTCCAGCTCGCCAAGCCGGTAGCCGGCATTGGCGGCGATCGGCTGCAGGCCGGCGCGCAGCAGGTGCGTGCGCGCCGCGGCCTCAACGCCGGCGCCGCGGCGCCGGGTTTCGCTCAATTCGAGGCGCCCGCCAGCGGCACCACGTGGCCGCCGTTGAAGGTCGACCAGGCCGGCATGCGCTGGACGTGGCCGTCGGGGCTCATGCGCAGCACGCCGCTTGCGCTCGAGACCGAAGCCTCGCCGCTGGTCGCCAGGTGCCCCAGGTAGGCCGAGAGCAGCCACGCGTCATAGCCGAATGCGAACAGGCGCGCCGCCGGGCCGCGCGCGGTGGGCAGGGCGTCGGCCACGCTGCGCGCGGGCGGCAGGCCGGGGATCCCGGACACGGTCCAGGCATCGCTGGGGAAGGCGATGCCGTCGAGCGCCGCGTCCTCGTCGGGCTTGCCGGTGCCCGCCAGCAGCTGCGAGGTCGCCACCCGCGGGCGGCCCGCGAGGCCGGCGGCCGACACCTGTGCCGCGACCAGCCGCGCCTGCGGCCCGCGCAGGGCGAGGAAGATCGCGTCCACGCCGCCCTCGCGCTGCACGGCGGCCTGCATCGGGGCGATCAGGTCCGGGGGGGTGTCCCCGACCACCGCCATCTGCTCCACGATCCCGCCGCCAAGCTCCTGCAGGCGCGTACCCAGCGCCGCGATGCTGCGGCGCGCGGTGTCGTCGCCCGCGCTCAGGACCAGCACCCGCCGTGCATTGCGCGCGGCAAGGAAGTTGGCCGCGGCCACGCCCTCGTCCTCCGGCGCGAGCGCATAGCTGGCGCTGTTGACCGGCGGCGCGCCAGCGCGGTTCAGCGCCAGCACCGGCACGGTGGCCGTGGTCTGGGCGAAGACCGCATCGACCTCGTCGCGGCCCAGCGGCCCGACCACCTGGTCGGCGCCTTCGGCGACCGCGCGCTGGTAGGCGGACACCGCGCCGTAGGCGGTGCCCATGGTGTCGTAGAACTCCAGGTCAGGGCGCCGCCGCTGTTCGCCGTAGTAGCCGGCCAGCAGGCCGTCGCGCACGGGGCCGGCCGCGGTCGCCAGGCTGCCGGTCAGCGGCAGCAGCACGGCAAGCTTGCGGGGCGGGCGGTAGCCGTCGCGCTCGGCAGGCGGCCGGTCGCCGGCGTCGAAGCGCCAGTGGGCCGTGTCCACCGGCGCGGGCGCGGCGTCCGGCACCGTGGTGGGCCGCGTGACCTGCACGGTCGAACAGCCCGCGATCACGAACGCGGCGAAGGTGGCGGCGAGTGCCTGCTTCCAGGGATGGCGCATCTAGGCGTTCCGGCTGCGAGAATGCCCGGATTCTACCGCCACCCCAGCAGGGACACGATGCAGCCCGCCGCAGGAACCCTCCACGTCGTCGCGACGCCGATCGGAAACCTCGCCGACCTGTCGCCGCGCGCGCTGGACACGCTGCGCGCGGTGGCTGCGATCTGCGCCGAGGACACCCGCCATACCCGCCGCCTGCTCGCGCACTTCGGCCTCGACCGCCCGCTGCTGGCCCTGCACGAGCACAACGAGGCCGAGCTCGCGTCGCGGCTGGTCGCGCGCCTGGCGGCCGGTGAATCGCTGGCCCTGGTGTCCGACGCCGGCACGCCGCTGGTCAGCGACCCGGGCTTCCGCCTGGTGCGCGCCGCGCGCGAGGCCGGCATCCGCGTCAGCCCGGTGCCGGGACCGAGCGCCATCATCGCGGCGTTGAGCGTGGCCGGGCTGCCGAGCGACCGCTTCACCTTCGAAGGCTTCCTTCCGGCCAAGGCCTCCGCGCGCCGGGAACGCCTGGCGTCGCTGGCGGGCGAAACCCGCACCCTGGTGTTCTATGAGTCATCGCACCGCATCGCGGAGACCCTGGCCGACTGCGTCGCGGCCTTCGGCGCCGAGCGTCCCGGCGTGCTGGCGCGCGAGCTGACCAAGCTGTTCGAGACGGTGCTCGACGGCGACATGTCGGAATTGCGGGCCCGGGTCGAAGCCGATCCCGACCAGCGCAAGGGCGAGTTCGTGCTGCTGGTGCAGGGCGCGGGCGAGGACGTCGATGCGCGAATCGCCGAAGGCCGGCGCGTGTATGCGCTGCTGGCCGCCGAGCTGAAGCCGTCGCTGGCGGCGAAGCTGGCGGCCGAGATCACCGGCGCCCCGCGGAAGGCGCTGTACGGCGGCTGAGACGGTTCGATCGCGGCCGGGGCCGCCCCCACGGATGCCGGGCGTGCGTGCGACAATGCCCACGGCGGAGTCGGCCAGACAGTCGCGTCATCGGATCGGGTTTTCCCGGATCGGTGCCGAGGAAAGTCCGGGCTCCACAGGGCACGGTGCCAGGTAACGCCTGGGCGGCGCGAGCCGACGGAAAGTGCAACAGAGAGCAGACCGCCGAACGGCTCCTCCGGGAGTGCGTGGCAAGGGTGAAACGGTGCGGTAAGAGCGCACCGCGAGTCTGGCAACAGACCGGCACGGCAAACCCCACCGGGAGCAAGACCAAATAGGGACCTCATGGCGCTGCCCGCGTCGGGTCCGGGTAGGTTGCTCGAGCGTATCGGTGACGATGCGCCTAGAGGAATGACTGTCCACGACAGAACCCGGCTTATCGGCCGGCTCCGCCACTTTCTTCTTTCCGGCCGCCCCGGCGTGGGCGGGAGGCCTCGTGGCGAATGTCCCCCGGCGGCAGGGTTGCCGTCGCGCTTCCGGGGCTGCCTTGCCGCAGCAGGCGTCACGCGCTCCCCCAGCCCGCCTCGGCGGTTGGGGCCGGGCGCGGTTGCCCTCGGGTGCGAAGTAGAGGAGGAGGCGGCCAGGGTGCTGGCATGGGCCACGGCAATCATGCCGCCGGGGACGTTCGCACCCGAGGGCAACCATGCCCGGCGTCGCCAAGGCCAACATGTGAAAAACACGTGAAGACCATCACATAATCTCAGAATCCGAGACTAAACAGCAGCTTGTGGATAAAGCTTGAACAAGTCTCTGAAGTTCGCTGCAAGTCATTGACCAGCCTGACGAAAATTCCTCTCCAAGCTGTTGACAAGGGTGGGGACCGCTCCTAATGTGGCTGTGCGTGGGGAGACCGGGAATATCGTGGTTTTTCCAAGCATGAAACCCGCCGCAGACGGGTATGGAGTGGCACCAGGTGTTGCAGGGCGAAACCGCCATCACGATCGACGACAAGGGACGGCTGGCGATTCCGACCGGCTACCGGGAGATCGTCGCGTCCGGATTCGGCAACCGCCTGGTCATCACCTACAACCCGTTCGAGAAGGGTTCGCTCTATATCTACCCGCACGCTGCCTGGGAGCAGGTGCGCGACAGCGTCAACGCGCTGTCCCGCCTCAAGGCCAGCAACCGCAGCCTGCAGCTGAAGCTGGTGGGCGCGGCGTCGGTGGTCGAACCCGACGGCAACGGCCGCATTCCGATCCCCGCCAGCATGCGCAACGCGCTCGGCATCGAGAAGAAGGCGGTCCTGCTGGGCATGGGCGACAAGTTCGAACTCTGGAGCGAGCAGGCCCATCGCGCGCAGATCGAGACGCCGCTCGGCGACGAGGATCTCGGCGACGACCTGGTCGGGCTGCAGCTGTGACGGGGGGTGTCGCGGATGCCCGCTCCGCGCACCTTCCGGTCTTGTTCAAGCAGGTCATGGAAGGGCTGCGCGTGCGTGGGGACGGAACGTACCTGGATGGCACCTTCGGCCGCGGCGGGCATGCCCGCGGCGTGCTGCAGGCGCTCGGGACTGGAGGCCGGCTGCTCGTGATGGACAAGGATCCCGACGCGATCGCCGTGGCCGAGCGCGAGTTCGGCGCGGATCCGCGCGTTTCGATCTTCCGCGGCAGCTTTGCCGACCTCGGCCGCTGGGACGCCACCGCCGGCGGGCTCGACGGCGTGCTGTTCGACCTCGGCGTGTCCTCGCCGCAGCTCGACGTCGCCGAGCGCGGCTTCAGCTTCGGCCGTGACGGCCCGCTGGATATGCGAATGGACCCCGATTCCGGCGAGAGCGCGGCGCAGTGGCTCGCACACGCCAGCGCGGAAGACATCGCCGACGTGCTCTGGACCTATGGCGAGGAGCGCATGAGCCGCCGCATCGCGCGCACGATCGTCGAGCGCCGCGTGGATGCACCGCTGGTCCGCACCGCGCAGCTTGCCGAACTGATCGCCTCGGTGATGCCGCGGCCCAAGCCGGGCCGCCACGAGATCCACCCCGCCACGCGCTCCTTCCAGGCCATCCGCATCCACGTCAACCGCGAGCTGGCCGACCTTGAAGCGGGCCTCGACGCGGCGCTGGCCGCGCTGAAGCCCGGTGGTCGCCTGGCGGTGATCAGCTTCCATTCGCTCGAGGACCGCATCGCCAAGCGCTTCATCGCCGCGCAGTCGAAGGCGCCCCCGGGCAACCGCCGCCTGCCGGAGGCGACGGACTTCGTGCCCACGCTGCGCGCGATCGGTGGCGCGCAGAAGGCCGACGGCGCCGAGCTCGCCGGCAACCCGCGCGCGCGCAGCGCCGTGCTGCGCGTGGCCGAGAAGCTGGAGGCGGCGGCATGACGCGCTTCCTGGTCATCGTGTTGCTGGCAGCGAACGTGGTCGCCGCGATCGGCGTGGTGCACGCGCGCCATGAGCACCGCCAACTCTTCGTCGAGCTGACGCGATTGGTGGACGAGCGCGACGAACTCAATATCGATTTCGGCCGCCTCCAGCTGGAGCAGGCCACCTGGGCCGAAGCGAACCGCATCGACCACGTGGCGCGCACCCGGCTGGGCATGAAGTTCCCGGAAGCCGGCGACATCGTGGTGGTGCGGCCATGAAGTTCCGTCGCGACCGCAACGGCACCGTCAGGCCCCGCGGCCGGGCGCAGTTCGACCTGCGCGGCCGGCTGAAGCTGGTCGTGGGCGTGCTGGGCCTGTGCGGCGTGGTGCTGGTGGCGCGCGCGGTCGACCTGCAGCTGGTCGACAACGCCTATTACCAGCAGAAGGCCGATTCGCGCTTCCTGCGCGAGATCCCGATCCCGACCTCGCGCGGCATGATCACCGACCGCAACGGCGAGCCGCTGGCGGTGTCTTCGCCGGTGGACAGCGTGTGGGGCAACCCGCAGGAAATGCTCAAGCACCCCGACCGCCTGCCCGGGCTGGCCGAGGCCCTGGGCGTGCCGCTCGACCATCTCGAGCGCCGCGTCGCGCAGCGCGCGGACAAGGAGTTCGTCTACCTCAAGCGCCGCATCAACCCGTCCGAGGCGCAGCAGATCCTGGCGCGCAAGGTGCCGGGCGTGTTTTCGCAGCGCGAGTTCCGCCGCTTCTATCCGCAGGGCGAGGCCCTGGCGCACGTTCTCGGCTTCACCAACATCGATGACTCTGGCCAGGAGGGCGTCGAGCTGGCGTTCGACGAATGGCTGAGCGGCGTTCCGGGCGCGCAGAAGGTGATCCGCGACCGTCGCGGCCGTATCGTCGAGAACGTGGACCTGGTGCGCGCCGCGCAGCCGGGCAAGGACCTCACGCTCAGCATCGATCGCCGCGTGCAGTACCTCGCGCACCGCGAACTGCGCGCGACGCTCGAGCGCACCGGCGCAAGCGCCGGCTCGGTGGTGGTGATGGACATCGCCACCGGCGAGATCCTGGCGATGGCCAACCTGCCGACCTACAACCCCAACGCGGTCACCGGCGAGCATCGCGATGCGCGCCGCAACCGCGCGGTCACCGACCTGATCGAGCCCGGCTCCACGATCAAGCCGATCACGGTCGCCGCCGGGCTTTCGGCCGGCGTGATCACGCCGCACACCATTTTCGACACCAACCCGGGCTGGATCCCCAACGGCCGCTACCGCACCACCGACCACCGCAACCTCGGCGTGCTCGACACCACGGGCGTGATCACCAAGAGCTCGAACATCGGCACGTCGCGGATCGTCGAGAAGCTGGACAACGCGTACTTCCACGACTTCGTCGCCAGCCTGGGCTTCGGCCGCAGCACCGGCAGTGGCTTCCCCGGCGAGGCCTCGGGCCTGCTGCCGCCGGCGGCCAACTGGAGCGGCACCACCAAGCAGACGATGAGCTACGGCTACGGCCTGTCGGCCACGCCACTGCAGATCGCTCGTGCCTACGCCACGCTGGCCAACCACGGCCGCGCGGTGCGTCCGACACTGGTCAAGGGCCAGCACGAGGAGCCCGAGCAGGTGATGGACGCCGGCGTGGCCGACACCGTGCTGAAGATGATGCAGACGGTCACCGAGCCCGGCGGCACCGCTATCCAGGCCGCGATCCCGGGCTACCACGTCGCCGGCAAGACCGGCACCGCGCGCAAGGCGTCGGGCGGCGGCTATTCGCGCCGCTACGTCTCCTTCTTCGCCGGCGTGGTGCCGGTGGAGCACCCGCGCTTCTCGATGGTGGTGGTGATCGACGATCCGGATCCGGCCAAGGGCATCTACGGCGGCGCCGTGGCCGGTCCGGTGTTCCAGAAGACCATGGACGGCGCGCTGCGCCTGATGGACGTGCCGCCGGACGACATCGAGACCTGGCTGGCCGAGCAGGCGAAGCAGCAGGCGAAGGAGCGCGCGCGCAACGCGCCGCGCCAGGCCGCGGCGTCGACCGCGGCTGCCGCGACCGGAGGCCGCCAGTGAGCCGCCGCATGCGCCTGCGCGAACTGCTGCCAGACGTGGCCGGCGTGCCGGACGCGATCGAGGTGTCGGGCCTGGTGCTCGACAGCCGCAATGTGCGCGCCGGCGACGGCTTCGTCGCCATCGGCGGCTTCGGCACCCACGGCCTGCATTTCGCGGAGCGCGCGCTGGCCGACGGCGCCGCGGCGGTGATGTACGAACCGCCCGTGCCGGCCGACGTGCCGGCGCCGCCCGCCGACGCGATCGCGGTGCCCGGCCTGCGCGCGCGCATGGGTGCGCTGGCCGACCAGTTCCACGGCCGGCCCTCGGCCGCGATGGCGACGGTCGCGGTCACCGGTACCAACGGCAAGACGTCCACCGTGCAGCTGCTGGCCCAGGCGTGGGAGCTGCTCGGCCGCCGCGCCGCGACCATCGGCACGCTGGGCGCCGGCCTGCACGGCGACGTGCGCCCGACCGGCTTCACCACCCCGCTGGTGCTGCAGGTGCACGCGCTGCTCGCCGAGCTGCGCGACGCCGGCGCGCAGGCGGTGGCGATGGAAACCAGCTCGCACGCGCTTGACCAGGGCCGCGTGGACGCGGTGCATTTCGAAGTCGGCGTGTTCACCAACCTCACCCGCGACCACCTCGACTACCACGGCGACATGGCGACCTACGGCGCCGCCAAGGAACGCCTGTTCGCGATGCCGGGCCTGCAGGCCGCGGTGGCCAACATCGACGACGGCTTCGGCCGCGCGCTGTTCGCGCGCCTGCCAGCCGCGCTGCGCCGCATCGGGACCAGCGCGCGTGGCGACGCCGCCGCTGAAGTCGCCGCGTCCGGCATCGTGCTCGATGCGGCCGGCATCGCCTTCGACCTGCGCGTGGGCGCGGACACGCTGCCCGTCCGCTCGCCGCTGCTGGGCCGCTTCAACGTCGAAAACCTGCTGGCGGTGGCCGGCGTGCTTCATGCGCAAGGCGTCGCCGCGGCGGATATCGCGCGCGTGCTCGGCCGGCTGGAGCCGATTGCCGGCCGCATGAACCGCCTGGGCGGGCATGGCGGGCTGCCGCTGGTCGTGGTCGATTACGCCCACACGCCCGATGCACTGGTACAGGCCCTGGCCGCGGTACGCGCGCACGCCGCCGGACGCATCACCTGCGTGTTCGGCTGCGGCGGCGAGCGCGACCGCGGCAAGCGCCCGGAAATGGCGGCGGCGGCCGAAGCCGGCGCCGACGTCGTGGTGGTCACCGACGACAACCCGCGGGGCGAGGATGGCGACGCCATCGTCGCCGGGATCATGGGCGGCTTCAGCGACGTCGCGGCGGTGGCGGTGGAGCGCGATCGCGCCGCCGCCATCACCCGCGCCATCGGCGCCGCCGGCCCGGGCGACATCGTGCTGGTCGCCGGCAAGGGCCACGAGCCTTACCAGGAGATCGACGGCGTGCGCCACCCCTTCGACGACCGCGACGTCGCGCGCCGCGCGCTGGAGGCGCGGGCATGAAGCCGATCACGCTCGCGCGCATCGCCCAGGCCTGCAACGGCCGCCTGCAGGGCGAGGACGCCACCATCGATTCGGTCGCGACCGACAGCCGCACCTTCGTGGCGGGCAGGGGCAGCGCGCTGTTCGTGGCGATCGCGGGCGAGAATTTCGACGGCCACGGGCACGTGGCCGCGGTGGCCGACGCCGGCGCCGCCGGGGCACTGGTGTCGCGCCCGCTGGACGTTGCGCTGCCGCAGGTCGTGGTCGGCGATACCGTCGAGGCGCTGGGCTCGCTCGCCGCCGCGCTGCAGGCCGCGCGCCCGGCGCAGGTCGTGGTCGCCATCACCGGCAGCAATGGCAAGACCAGCGTCAAGGAGCTGCTGCTCTCGATCCTCGGGCGCGCCAGCCGCGTCACCGCCAGCCCGGGCAATCGCAACAACGAGATCGGCCTGCCGCTGGCGATCATCGACGCCGATGACGCCGCCGACTTCGCCGTGTACGAGATGGGCGCCGGCAAGCCGGGCGACATCGCCTACCTGGCAGCGATCGCGCGCCCGCGCGTGGCGCTGGTCAACAACATCGCGCCCGCGCACCTCGAGCGCATGGGCAGCCTGCAGGGCGTGGCCGACACCAAGGCCGCGATCTACGACGCCCTGCCCACCGACGGCACCGCGGTGATCAACGCCGACGATGCCTTCGAGTCCTTCTTCGCCGAGCGCGCCCACGGCCGCCGCCTGCTGCGCTTCGGCTTCGGCGAGCGCGCCGACGTGCACGTGCGCGACGTGGTACTGCACGAGGGCGGCAGCCACTTCCTGCTGGTGGCGCCCGAGGGCGAGGCCGCCGTCTCGCTGGCGCTGCCCGGTCGCCACAGCGTGGCCAACGCGATGGCGGCGGCGGCCCTCGCCCTGGCCTGCGGCGCGCCGCTGTCGGCCATCGCCGACGGACTGACCGACGCGCAGCCGGTGGCCGGCCGCCAGGTGCGCCGCCAGCTGCCCGGCGGCGCCTGGCTGGTGGATGACAGCTACAACGCCAATCCCGGCTCGCTGGCCGCGGCCATCGACACGCTCGCCGCGGCCCGCGGTGGCGGTTGGCTGGTGCTGGGCGACATGCGCGAGCTGGGTGACGACGGGGTGGCGCTGCATGAAGCCGCGGGGCGCCGCGCGCGCGAGGCCGGCGTGCAGCGGCTGTTCGCGCTGGGCGGGCTGGCGGCGAAGGCGGCCGAGGCGTTCGGCGAGGGTGGCGAGGTGTTCGCGTCGCACGACGCCGTGGTCGCGGGCCTGGTCGCGGCCATGGCCGCTCGCACGGGAGTCGCGCCCACGGTGCTTGTGAAGGGCTCGCGCGGCAGCGCGATGGATCGCGTGGTCCGCGCGCTGCTGGAAGGAGTCGATACCGATGCTGCTTGAACTCACCCGCTGGCTCGAACAGCTCGAAGGCCTGTTCGGCCTCTTCGGCTACCTGACCTTCCGCGGCATCCTGGCGGCGCTGACCTCGCTGTTCCTGTCGCTGTGGTGGGGCCCGGCGGTGATCCGCAAGCTCGCCCAGTACAAGGGCGGCCAGCCGATCCGCCAGGACGGCCCGCAGACGCATTTCTCCAAGGCCGGCACGCCCACCATGGGCGGTGGCCTGATCCTGATCACGGTGCTGGCCTCGGTGCTGCTCTGGGGCGACCTGCGCAACAGGCACGTGTGGCTGGTGCTGCTGGTGATGGCGGGCTTCGGCGCCATCGGCTGGTGGGACGACTGGATCAAGATCGTCAAGCGCGATCCCAACGGCATGCGTTCGCGCACCAAGTACGCGCTGCAGTCGGTGATCGGCCTGGCGGCCGGCCTGTTCCTGTGGTTCACCGCCGACACACCGGTCGCGACCACCTTCTACATCCCGTTCTTCAAGGCGGTGGCGCTGCCGCTGGCCGGCGTCTCCTTCGTGACCATCGCCTACTTCTGGATCGTCGGCTTCTCCAACGCGGTCAACCTCACCGACGGCCTCGACGGCCTGGCGATCATGCCGACGGTGCTGGTGGCCTGCGCGCTGGGCGTGTTCGCCTACGCCTCGGGACACGCGCAGTTCGCCGAATACCTGCAGATCCCGCGCGTGCCCGGCGCCGGCGAACTGGTGATCATCTGCGCGGCCATTGCGGGAGCGGGGTTGGGCTTCCTCTGGTTCAACACCTATCCGGCAATGGTGTTCATGGGCGACATCGGCGCGCTTGCCCTCGGCGCCGTGCTCGGCAGCATCGCCGTGATCGTGCGCCAGGAACTGGTGCTGGTGGTGATGGGCGGCATCTTCGTGATCGAGACGCTCTCGGTGATGATCCAGGTGGCGTCGTTCAAGCTGACCGGCAAGCGCGTGTTCCGCATGGCGCCGATCCACCACCACTTCGAACTCAAGGGCTGGCCGGAGCCGCGCGTCATCGTGCGCTTCTGGATCATCTCGGTGATCCTGGTGCTGGTCGGCCTGGCCACGTTGAAGGTGCGCTGATGGACAGGACCCACGACCGCGCCAACCAGGCCGTCCGCCTCGATTCCATCGGCGGCCGCTTCGACCCGTGGATGCTGGGTGCCGCGCTGGCGCTGGCGGCCCTGGGCATCGTCATGGTCAGCTCCAGCTCGATCGCCGTGGGCGAGGAGCTGGGCGTCGGACCGTACTACTTCCTCAGCCGCCACGTCGTGTTCATGGGCCTGGGCGCGGGGCTCGCGTTCTGGGCGATGCGCACCGAGCTCAAGACCGTCGAGCGCTTCGACCGGCTGCTGCTGGTGGGCTGCTTCGTGGCGCTGCTGATGGTCTTCGTGCCGGGCCTGGGCAGCAGCGTCAACGGCGCGCAGCGCTGGGTGAACATGGGCGTGTCCAAGTTCCAGGTGGTCGAGGCGGTCAAGGTGATGTACATCGTCTGGCTGGCCAGCTACCTGGTGCGCTTCCGCGACGAGGTCAACGCCACCGTGGTGGCGATGCTCAAGCCACTGGGCGTGGGCCTGCTGCTGTCGGTGCTGCTCGCGCTGCAGCCGGACTTCGGCTCGCTGGCGCTGCTGCTGGCGATCACCGCCGGCATGCTGGTGCTGGGCGGTGTCAACCTGCCGCGCATGGCCGCGCCCCTGGTCGGCATCGTGATCCTGCTGGCCGCGGTGGCGATCGCCGAACCCTACCGTATGCGCCGCCTGACCTCGTTCATGGATCCCTTCGCCGATCCGTTCAACAGCGGCTACCAGCTTGCCAACGCGCTGATGGCGGTCGGCCGCGGCGAGTTCTGGGGCGTGGGCCTGGGCGCCTCGATCCAGAAGCTCAACTACCTGCCCGAAGCGCATACCGACTTCATCCTGGCGGTGATCGCCGAGGAGCTCGGCTTCGTCGGCGTGTGCCTGGTGATCGGCCTGTACGCGCTGCTGGTCGGCCGCGCCTTCCTGATCGGGCTGCGCTGCGTGGAGACACGCCGTCATTTCGCGGGCTACGTCGCCTTCGGCATCGCGCTGTGGATGAGCCTGCAGGCGCTGGTGTCGATCGGCGTGAACCTGGGCCTGCTGCCGACCAAGGGGCTGACCCTGCCGCTGGTGTCGTCGGGCGGCTCCAGCGTGATGATGACCTGCGTTGCCGTGGGCCTGCTGCTGCGCGTGTCCTACGAGCTCGACCGCACCCAGCGGCAGGTCGCGCGCCTGCGCGGCGAGGCGGCCGCGCCGGCCTCCACGCCGCCCCCGCCCACCGCGCAGCCGGTGCCTTCGCTGGCCGCCCGCGGCACCAGCCGCCTGCGCCAGCGCATCGAACCGAGGATCGCCCCCGGAGTGAACGCATGATCCGTCGCCTCCACGACACCCACGGCGTCGCCATGGCCGACTTTGCCCGGCGGCATTCGCGGGTCCATTTCATCGGCATCGGCGGCACCGGCATGAGCGGCATCGCGGAAGTGCTGTGCACGCTCGGCTACCAGGTGTCCGGGTCCGACACCGCCGACAGCGCGGTCACCCGGCGCCTGTCCAGCCTCGGCGCCACGGTGTATCGCGGGCACGCCGCGGCCAACGTGCTGGCCAGCGACTGCGTGGTCGTCTCCAGCGCCATCCGGCCCGACAACGCCGAGCTCGTGGAAGCGCGCGCGCAGGGCATCCCGGTGGTGCCGCGCGCGGAGATGCTGGCCGAGCTGATGCGCTTCCGCCGCGGCGTGGCCGTGGCCGGCACGCACGGCAAGACCACCACGACCTCGCTGCTCGCCAGCGTGCTCGCCGAAGGCGGGCTGGACCCGACCTTCGTGATCGGCGGCAAGCTGCTGGCCGCCGACGCCAACGCGCGCCTGGGCGGCGGCGACTGGCTGGTGGCCGAAGCCGACGAGAGCGACGGCAGCTTCCTGCGCCTGAACCCGCTGGTGGCCATCGTCACCAACATCGACGTGGATCATCTCGAGAACTACGGCGGCGACTTCGCGCGCGTGCAGCAGGCGTTCTCGGAGTTCCTGCACCGGCTGCCGTTCTACGGCCTGGCCGTGCTGTGCATCGACGACCCCGAAGTCGCGGCGCTGGCCGGCACGGTCTCGCGCCACGTCATGACCTACGGCTTCCACGACGACGCCGACGTACGCGCCGAGAACGTGCGCCAGGACGGCCCGACGATGCACTTCGACCTGGTGCTGCCCGACGCCTCGGCCACGCCCATGGCGCTGGCGCTGCCGGGCCGCCACAACGTGCAGAACGCGCTGGCCGCGGCGGCGGTCGCCTGGCAGCTGGGCGTGCAGCCCGAAGCCATCCGCGCCGCGCTTGCGAAGTTCGAAGGCATCGGCCGCCGCTTCAACCGCCTGGCCGAACTGACCACTGCGCGCGGCGCGAAGGTGCAGCTGGTCGACGACTACGGCCACCATCCGCGCGAGCTCGCCGCAGTGTTCGAGGCGGCCCGCGGCGGTTGGCCCGGGCATCGCCTGGTGGTCGCGTTCCAGCCGCACCGCTACAGCCGCACCCGCGACCTGCTCGACGACTTCGCCGGCGTGCTGTCCGAGGTCGACGCCCTGGTGCTGACCGAGGTCTATCCGGCCGGCGAACAGCCGCTGGCCAACGCCGACGCGCGTGCGCTCGCGCGTGCGATCCGCGCCCGCGGCCGCATCGACCCGGTGGTGGTCAACGGCCCCGGCGACCTGCGCGACGTGCTGCCCGACATCCTCGAAGACGGCGACCTGCTCCTGGTGATGGGCGCCGGCGACATCGGCCAGGTGGCCCAGAACCTGGTGGCCGAAGGCTTCCCGAAGGCGGGGGAGGGCGCATGAGCGATCGCCTGCCGCCGACGCGCCTGCCTCCGATGCGCGTGACCGACCCTGCCGACTTCGGCCGCGTCGCCGTGCTCATGGGCGGCGACACCAGCGAACGCGAGGTGTCGCTCGACTCGGGCGCCGGCGTGCTCGAGGCGCTGCGCTCGCGCGGCGTGGACGCCCGGCCCGTCGATGGCGTCCCGGCGCTCCTGTCGGCGCTGCTCGAGGGCCGCCATGACCGCGTGTTCAACATCCTGCACGGCGGCGCCGGCGAGAACGGCATCCTGCAGGGCCTGCTCGACGCCCTGCGCGTGCCTTACACCGGTTCGGGCGTGCTTGGCAGCGCGCTGACCATGGACAAGATCCGCACCAAGCAGGTGTGGCTGTCCGAAGGCCTGCCCACGCCGCGCTACGAGCGGCTGGCGAAGGGCGCGGACCTGCACGCCGCAGCGGAGCGCCTGGGCTACCCGGTGTTCGTGAAGCCCTCGTCGGAAGGCTCCAGCGTCGGCGTGTTCCGCGTGCTGGCCGAGGCCGACCTGGCGCCGGCCCAGGAATTCGCGGCGTCCTACCCGGGCGAGCTGCTGATGGAGCAGATGGTGCGCGGCGACGAGCTCACCGTCGGCATACTCGGCGACGTCGCGCTGCCTTCCATCCGCATCGTTCCCGCCGGCGAGTGGTACGACTACCACGCCAAGTACATCGCCGACGACACCCGGTACCTCTGCCCGGGCCTGGACGGCGACGATGAGGCCGCGATCCGCGACCTTGCGCTGCGCGCCTTTCGCGCCGCGGCCTGCAGCGGCTGGGGTCGCGTCGACGTGATGCGCGACCGCGAGCGCGGCCTGCAGCTGATCGAAGTGAATACCGCGCCCGGCATGACCAGCCATTCCCTGGTGCCCAAGGCCGCCGCGCAGCTGGGCTGTGACTACGCGGACCTGTGCTGGCGCGTGCTGGAGCAGGCGCTGTGAACGCGCTTGCCCGCATCCTGGCCTGGACGCTCGCGGTGGCGCTGATCGCGCTGCCGGTGGTGGCCGTGGTCCAGGGCTGGATCGGCGCCGAGCGCTGGCCGCTGCGCACGCTGCGCATCAACGACAACCTGCAGCAGGTCGACCCCGCCAGGGTGCGCGAGGCCGTGCTGCCCTACGCGCAGCAGGGCTTCTTCGCCGTGCGCCTTGACGAGGCCCGCGAGTCGGTCGCCCGCCTGCCCTGGGTGGAGCAGGCCGACGTCGGCAAGCGCTGGCCGGACGTGCTGGAAGTGCGCGTACAGGAGCATCGCCCGTTTGCCCGCTGGGGCGATGCGCGGCTGCTGTCGCTGCAGGGAAAGCTGTTCCCGGCCGAAGGCATCGACGTACCGCAGGGCCTGCCGCTGCTGCACGGTCCCGACGCCCGCTCGGAAGACGTGGTCGAGCTCTACCAGGCCGCGCGCGAGCTGTTCGCGCCGGCCGGCTATGGCGTGCGCGCGCTGCTGCTGGACAGCCGCGGCAGCTGGACCATGGTCCTGTCCAACGGCACCCAGGTGGTCATCGGCAGCCACCAGGTGCGCACCCGCATGGCCCGCTTCGCCCGCCTGTTGCCGCAGCTGCTGTCCCAGCGGCACCAGCCGCTGGCGCGCGCCGATCTCCGCTACACCAATGGATTCGCCCTGACATGGGCCGAGGAACACACCGCATGAACCGCAAAGGCGACAAGGCCCTGATCGTAGGCCTCGATATCGGCACCTCCAAGGTGGTGGCCCTGGTCGGCGAGTACTCGCCGGGCAACCCCATCGAGGTGATCGGCATCGGCAGCCACGAATCGCGCGGGCTCAAGCGCGGCGTGGTGGTGGACATCGAGTCGACCGTGCAGTCGATCCAGCGTGCGATCGAAGAGGCCGAACTGATGGCCGGCTGCGACATCCGCTCGGTCTACGCCTCGATCTCGGGCAGCCACGTGCAGTGCAAGAACTCGCCGGGCATCGTTCCGATCCGCGACGGCGAAGTGACCTGGTCCGACCTCGACCGCGTGCTCGACGCCGCCAAGGCGGTCGCGATCCCGGCCGACCAGAAGATCCTGCACGCGATCCCGCGCGAATACGTGCTGGACGATTCGCAGGAAGGCATCCGCAATCCCGTCGGCATGACCGGCGTGCGCCTGGAAGTGCACGCGCACCTGGTGGTCTGCGCGCAGTCGGCCGCGGCCAACATCTCCAAGTGCGTGCAGCGCTGCGACCTGCAGATCGACGACCTGGTGCTGTCCTCGCTCGCATCAAGCACCGCGGTGTTGACCAGCGACGAGCGCGAGCTGGGCGTGGTGATGGTCGACATCGGTGCCGGCACCACCGATCTGGCCGTGTTCGTGCAGGGCGCGATCTGCCACACCTCCAGCCTGCCGATCGCCGGCGACAAGGTCACCGAAGACATCGCGCACATGCTGCGCACGCCCACCCCCGAGGCCGAGCAGATCAAGGTCCGCTACGCGTGTGCGCTGGCACAGCTCGCCACCAGCGAAGAGTCCATCCAGGTGCCGTCGGTGGGCGACCGACCGCCGCGCCGCCTGCCGCGGCAGTCGCTGGCGCAGGCCGTACAGGCGCGCTACGAGGAAATCTTCGAGATGGTGCAGGCCGAACTGCGCCGCTCGGGCTTCGAGCAGCACGTGCGCGCCGGCATGGTGCTCACCGGCGGCGCCGCGAAGATGGAAGGCGTGGTGGAGCTCGCCGAGGAAATGCTGCAGATGCCGGTGCGCGTGGGCATCCCGCAGCACGTCACCGGCCTGGGCGAAGTGGTCAACAACCCGGTGCATGCCACCGGCGTCGGCCTGCTGCTGATGGGCAGCCAGATCGAACACCCGCGCCGGCCGGTGCTGCCCACCGGGCGCGCCGGCAGCCTGCTGAAGAAGCTCAAGACCTGGTTCAACGGGGAGTTCTGACCATGCACGCACACATACCGCAGCTGGATCGACCCCGACCGAATTTGTGGGAGCGGCCATGGCCGCGAAAGGCAAGGCGACGACGAAAACGGCACGCGACAGCAACAGACAACAACTAGAAAACACCAGAAACACAAAACGACATCAAAAGGACTACGGACATGGCGCATTTCGAACTGGTTGAAAAGATGGCCCCCAACGCCATCATCAAGGTCATCGGCGTGGGTGGCGGCGGCGGCAACGCGGTCAACCACATGGTCAGCAGCAGCGTGGACGGTGTGGAATTCATCACCGCCAACACCGACTCGCAGGCGATCAAGAACTGCGGTTCCAAGCTGCAGCTGCAGCTGGGCACCGGCGTCACCAAGGGCCTGGGCGCCGGCGCGAACCCGGAGGTCGGCCGCCAGGCCGCACTCGAGGACCGCGACCAGATCATGGAAGCGCTGCAGGGCGCGGACATGGTGTTCATCACCGCCGGCATGGGCGGCGGCACCGGCACCGGTGCGGCACCCGTGGTCGCGCAGCTGGCCAAGGAAATGGGCATCCTGACCGTGGCCGTGGTCACCAAGCCGTTCCCGTTCGAAGGCCGCCGCCGCATGCAGGTGGCGCTGAAGGGCATCGAGGAGCTGTCGGCGCACTGCGACTCGCTGATCACCATCCCCAACGAGAAGCTGATCACCGTGCTTGGCCGCAACGCCACCATGGTGCAGGCCTTCCGCGCGGCGAACGACGTGCTGCTCGGCGCGGTCCAGGGCATCGCTGACCTCATCGTGCGCCCGGGCCTGATCAACGTCGACTTCGCCGACGTCCGCACCGTCATGTCCGAGATGGGCCTGGCGATGATGGGCACCGGCCACGCCCGCGGCGACGACCGCGCCCAGGCCGCCGCCGAGTCCGCGATCCAGAACCCGCTGCTCGACGACGTCAACCTGGCCGGCGCCAACGGCATCCTGGTCAACATCACCGCCGGCCCGGACTTCACCATGAGCGAGTTCGACGAGGTCGGCCGCACCGTGGAGAACTTCGCAAGCGAAGACGCGACCATCGTCATCGGCACCGTGCTTGATCCCGACATGCAGGACGACGTGCGCGTGACCGTGGTCGCCACCGGCCTCAACCGCGCCCAGGCGCGCGGGGTGGTCCGCGACAGCGGCTACGGCAGGGACACGAACTTCAACGAAGCCCCGCGTCGCCCCCACGTGCAGCTGATCAACACCGCCGGCCGCCGTGACGGCACCACCGGCATGCTGATCGAGGAAGACGACGTGGCACAGCCGATGGCCGCCGGTGGTGGCATGGGCATGGGCCTCGGCCTGCGCCGCGGCTCCGCCGAGCCCGCCGCCCCGAGCACCCCGGCCGTGGCCGACTTCGGCAGCAGCGACGGCGGCTACCTCGACATCCCGGCTTTCCTCCGCCGCCAGGCCGACTGACCGCCCGCGGGGCCCCGTTCCCCCGTTCCCCGGGGCTCGGGAACCGGGCCTCTGGCGTCGTGCCCCGCGCGTTCCCGTCCCCCGCAGGAGCCGCCATGGCTGTGACTGCGGGGGACAGGAGCGCCGGAATCCCGGACAGGAATGCCGGAAATCCGGAATGCCAGATCATTTGTGGGAGCAGCTATAGCTGCGATCCGGAATCCAGCCAGTGCGGCACGTCCCGCACATCCGGACCTCCGATCGCAGCTATAGCTGCTCCCACGGTGACGGCGGCTCTCCCTGGGCGCGGAGGCCGCCGGCGCTCTGTTCAGGTTCAGCGGGCCGCGTGCTAAATTGCGAGCCGCTTTCATCTGCCGCCGGCTTGCCCGCCGCCGGCGCGTCCCCCAGAGTCCGTGAATGGTCCAGCAGCGCACCATCAAGAACATCACTCGCGCCACCGGCGTGGGGCTGCACAGCGGTGAGAAGGTCTATATGACCCTGCGCCCGTCGCCGCCGGACTCGGGCATCGTGTTCCGGCGCGTCGACGTCGAGCCCGCGGTCGAGATCCCGGCCGAGGCCACCTTGGTCACCGAGACCACGCTGTGCACCGGCCTGTCGGTGGATGGCGCCAACGTGCAGACCGTCGAGCACCTGATGTCGGCGCTGGCCGGCCTCGGCATCGACAACATCATGGTCGAGCTCTCGGCCGCCGAAGTGCCGATCATGGACGGCTCGTCCGGCCCGTTCGTGTTCCTGCTGCAGTCCGCGGGCATCGTCGAGCAGGACGCGCCCAAGCGCTTCATCCGCATCAAGCGCACCGTCGAGGTCCGCGACGGCGACAAGATCGCCCGCTTCGAGCCCTTCGACGGCTTCCGCCTGGGCTTCACCATCGACTTCAACCACCCCGCCATCCCGACTGCCCGGTCGCGCGCCGAGGTGGAGTTCACCACCCAGAACTACATCCGCGAAGTCAGCCGCGCCCGTACCTTCGGCTTCATGCGCGACCTGGAATACATGCGCGACCGCAACCTGGGCCTGGGCGGCTCGATGGACAACGCGATCGTGCTCGACGACTTCCGCGTGCTCAACGACGACGGCCTGCGCTACGCCGACGAATTCGTCCGCCACAAGATCCTCGATGCCGTGGGCGACCTGTACCTGGCCGGCCGGCCGATCATCGGCGCCTTCGAGGGCTACAAGTCGGGGCACGCGCTCAACAACAAGCTCGTGCGCGCGCTGCTGGCCGAGCAGGACGCCTGGGAAGAGGTGACCTTCCCCGCAGCCAGCGTCGGGCCCGTGGCCTACGGCGAGTTGCAGCCGGTGGCCTGAAGCCGGGCGTGGCAGGCGTTCCTGCCTGAACTTCGCGCATTCGTGACCTGTGGGAGCGGCCATGGCCGCGATCGCCGACATGGCGGCTCCTGCGGGACAGTGATCGCCGCTATAGCGGCTCCTACAAGAGCTTGCTGGGGGATTCCGGTACCTGTCTGGGGCCTGTTGGGCTTTCACGCGTTGTGGCCGCCCAGGTCACATCTTTACGAAAAATTAACTAAATCGGAATAGAACGTTCCGGTCGGTTAACGTTTCGGCGGCGAATGGCCGTTAGGATGCCCCGTCCGCGCCAAAAAGCACGGAAAGATTTCAGGATGCGTCCCGGTCGTTGCCGATGGCTTCGCGCAGGGATGCCAAGGCGGCCCGCAGCCCTTCCGGTGCGGACGCCGACAGCGGACGTACAGCCGCTTCCACCCGCGCAGGCGGGAACAGCGGCTGGGTGGTCGTCTTTACCCTGAGCTCCCGGACCTTCAGCCCGTGCGAACGGGCGGCATCCAGGAGTGCTGGAGCGGCAAGCCTGAGGCTGGCGTTCCACAGCGGCGAATCCACCAGGTACACCAGCCTTGCGCCATCCACATTCGCAAGTCGCGCGTGCGCGGACAGTGAAGGTGGGAGGTGGGGACGCAGGGTGCGATCCAGCGCATCGAGCCACATGGCGCGCTGGATCGGGGAACGGCCGGAGACATCGGCCGCCAGCGCGTCGAAGACGGCGCGCGGACCTTTTGGGGGAACCGAATTGGCATTGCCAGAAGACATCCGAATGACTCTACACCGTACGCTTCAACACTCACACGATTGGCTCATGCATTACGCCCGCCGGGGCGGCCGCCGCCTGGCGCAGGCCGGGGGCCGGCAGCCGCTGGCACTGCTGGGCGCGAGCCTGGTGCTGGGCGCCGCGATCGGCGCCGCCGTGCAGTCGGGCGAAGTCAACGCGCTGCGCGCCGAGATCGCCAGCCAGGACACCCAGCTCGATGACACCCGCCGCGCCGCCCAGCGCGAGGTCAACGCGCTCGCTGCCCGCCTGGGCGAGCTGCAGGCGCAGGCCAACCGACTCAACGCCCTCGGCGACCGCCTGACCCGCGTCGCCCAGCTTGGTGACGGCGAGTTCGACTTCAACAGCCCCGTGGGCGTGGGCGGCCATGGCCCGGTCCGCGACATGGCGGCAGGCGAGCTGCGCGAAGGCATCGCCGGCGTCGACGGCGAGTTCGGCGCAGCCGGCGACCAGCTGTCGGTGCTGGAAATGCTGCTGTTCAACCGCGAGATCGACCGCAACTCCGTGCCCTCGCGCTCGCCGGTGGCCGCCAGCTACATCACCTCCAGCTTTGGCCGCCGCGCCGATCCGTTCGGCGGCGGCGCCGCGTACCACAAGGGCATCGACTTCAGCGCCCGCACCGGCGACACCGTCATGGCCGTGGCCGACGGGGTGGTCAGCTACTCGGGCCGCCGCTCCGGCTACGGCAACGTGGTCGAGATCGACCACGGCAACGGCTACGTCACCCGTTACGCGCACAACTCGGCCAACGTGGTGCAGGTCGGCGACCTGGTGCGCGTGGGCCAGAAGATCGCACGCGCCGGCAGCACCGGCCGCAGCACCGGTGCCCACGTGCACTTCGAGGTGTGGGAGAACGGTCGCGTGACCAACCCGCGCAAGTTCCTGGGCGAGAAGAAGAAGGCCTGACGCCGGGGCCTGCTTTTGTGGGAGCCGCTATAGCGGCGAATCGCGGCTATAGCCGCTCCCACAGGGGTGCAGAGCGCAGCTATAGCTGCGACCTGTGCCAATCGCAGCTATAGCTGCTCCTGCAAAGGCCAGAAGCGGCGATCAGCGGCCAGCGGCAGGACTTGATAGGCGGGGTCGCGACCCCCACGGTACAATGTCGCCGCCGGATGAAAGGGCGCTTCGCGCCCTTTTCGCGTTTCCGGCCACCCACTTCCATCAACCGGTTACCCAATGCTCAATCGCCTGCTCACCAGTGTCTTCGGCAGCCGCAACGAACGCATCGTCGGCCAGTACACCAAGGTCGTCGCGAAGGTCAACGCGTTCGAGCCGCAGATGCAGGCGCTTTCCGACGCCGAACTCCAGGCCAAGACCGCCGGGTTCCGGCAGCGCATCGCCAGCGGCGAATCCCTCGACAAGATCCTGCCCGAAGCCTTCGCCGTATGCCGCGAAGCCTCGGTGCGCGTGCTCGGCATGCGCCACTACGACGTGCAGCTGGTCGGCGGCATGGTGCTGCACACCGGCAAGATCGCCGAGATGCGAACCGGCGAGGGCAAGACCCTGGTCGCGACGCTGGCGGTCTACCTCAACGCCCTGGACGGCAAGGGCGTCCACGTGGTGACGGTCAACGACTACCTGGCGCGCCGCGACGCCGCCCAGATGGGCAAGCTCTACAACTGGCTCGGCCTGTCGGTTGGCGTGGTCTACCCGGGCATGCCGCACGGCGACAAGAACGCCGCCTACAACGCCGACATCACCTACGGTACCAACAACGAGTTCGGCTTCGACTACCTGCGCGACAACATGGCGCTGTCGAAGGACCAGCGCTACCAGCGCGGCCTGAACTACGCGATCATCGACGAGGTCGACTCGATCCTGATCGACGAGGCGCGCACGCCGCTGATCATCTCCGGCCCCGCCGACGAAACGCCCGACCTGTACATCAAGGTCAACCGCCTCGTCCCCGAGTTCACCCGCCAGGCCAACGAAGAGTCCGAGGGCGATTTCTGGGTCGACGAGAAGGGCAAGCAGGTGCACCTGTCGGAGTCCGGCCAGGAGCTGGCCGAGACCCTGCTGCGCAAGGCGGGCATCCTCGACGAGGACGACGGCCTGTACGACCCGCACAACATCCACGTTGTGCACCACCTCAACGCCGCGATGCGCGCGCACGCCATCTACCAGCGTGACGTCGACTACATCGTCCGCGACGGCGAGGTGATCATCGTCGACGAGTTCACCGGCCGTACCCTGACCGGGCGCCGCTGGTCCGACGGCCTGCACCAGGCGGTCGAGGCCAAGGAAGGCGTGCCGGTGCAGCGCGAGAACCAGACGCTGGCCAGCATCACCTTCCAGAACCTGTTCCGCATGTACAACAAGCTCGCGGGCATGACCGGCACCGCCGACACGGAAGCCTTCGAGTTCCAGTCCATCTACAGCCTGGAAGTGGTGGTGATCCCCACGCACCGCCCGATGGTGCGCATCGACCACCCGGATGCCGTGTTCCTCAACCGCGCCGGCAAGTACCGCGCCGTGGTGAACGAGCTGAAGGAAGCGCACGCGCGCAACCAGCCGGTGCTGGTCGGCACCACCTCGATCGAGGTCTCCGAGCTGCTCAGCGAGCAGCTGCGCGAGGCCGGCATCCACCACGAAGTGCTCAACGCCAAGCAGCACGAGCGCGAGGCGACCATCGTCGCCCAGGCCGGCCGCCCCGGCGCGGTCACCATCGCCACCAACATGGCCGGCCGCGGCACCGACATCGTGCTCGGCGGCTCGCTCGAAGTCGAGATGGCCGAGCTCGAGGCCCAGGGCGAGGTCGACGACGCCACCCGCGCGCGCCTGAAGGCGGCGTGGCAGGAGCGCCATGACGCGGTCAAGGCCGCCGGCGGCCTGCACATCGTCGGCACCGAACGCCACGAATCGCGCCGCATCGACAACCAGCTCCGCGGCCGCTCCGGCCGCCAGGGCGACCCGGGTTCCAGCCGCTTCTACCTGTCGCTTGAAGACAACCTGATGCGCATCTTCGCCGCCGACTGGGTGCAGAAGGTGATGGCGCGGATGGGCCTGAAGGAAGACGACATCATCGAGTCGCCTCTCGTCAGCAAGCAGATCGCCAACGCCCAGCGCAAGGTCGAGTCTCACAACTTCGACATCCGCAAGAACCTGCTCGACTTCGACGACGTCAACAACGACCAGCGCAAGGTGATCTACGGCCAGCGCAACGAACTGCTCGAGTCCGACGACATCGCCGACAACATCGCCGGCATCCGCGGCGACGTGGTGGCCGAGACGGTGGACCGCTTCGTGCCGCCGGATTCGGTCGACGACCAGTGGGACCTTCCGGGCCTGCAGGCCACGCTCGAGGCCGACTTCAGCCTGCAGAGCGGGCTGGTGGAATGGGCCGCCGCGCAGCCGGAGCTCGACGCCGAAGGCATCCTGCGCCACGTGCAGGAGCTGGTGGAGCAGGGCTACGCGCAGAAGGAAGCCAGCACCGGCCCCGAGACCATGCGCATGCTCGAGAAGCACATCATGCTCAGCGTGCTCGACGACAACTGGAAGCAGCACCTCGCGCGCATGGACTACCTGCGCCAGGGCATCCACCTGCGCGGCTATGCCCAGAAGCAGCCCAAGCAGGAATACAAGAAGGAAGCCTACGAGCTGTTCTCCGAGCTGTTGGAGAAGGTCAAGCGCGAAGTGGTGATGATGCTGGCCCGCGTGCGCGTGCGCACCGAGGAAGAGGTCGCGGCGCTGGAAGCCCAGGAGCGCGCCCAGGCCGCCGCCCAGGCCGGCCAGATGCAGTTCCAGCATGCCGACAGCGGCGGCTACAGCGCCGACGAAGAGGCCGCCCAGCCCGACTACCAGCTTGACGGCGATCCCGCCGAGCGCATGCCCAAGGTCGGCCGCAACGACCCCTGCCCCTGTGGCAGCGGCAAGAAGTACAAGCACTGCCATGGGCAGATCGCCTGACCCACTTCCTGTAGGAGCGGCCATAGCCGCGATACCCGGTGTTGTGGGAGCGGCTATAGCCGCGATCGCTCTCCGCAGGTGCCCTGTAGGAGCAGCTATAGCCGCGACCGGTGTCCGCAGATGCCCTGTAGGAGCAGCTATAGCTGCGACCCGCAGCAATCGCAGCTATAGCTGTTCCTACAAAGCCGGGTTCGTGCGTTGAACCCGGTCGAAGTCCTCGCCGCCGTCATCAGCGATGCCAGCGGCCGCATCCTCCTTGCCCGCCGCACTGCCAACCGCGACCTCGCCGGCCTGTGGGAATTCCCCGGTGGCAAGCGCGAGCCGGGCGAGACGCCCGAGGCCGCGCTGGCGCGCGAGCTGCACGAAGAGCTCGGCATCGAAGCCCGCATAGGCGCCCACCTGATCACCGTTCCCCAGGCCTACCCGGACAAGCGCCTGCGGCTGGACGTGCGCCACGTCACCCGCTGGACCGGCATCCCCCGCGGCCGCGAAGGCCAGGCCCTGGCCTGGGTGCCGCCGCACAAGCTGCCCAGCTACGCCATGCCGCCGGCGGACATCCCCGTCGTCGCCGCCCTCCTGCAGCCGGCGCTCTACGCCATCAGCCCCGTTCCCACACAGGCCGCTGTGGCGCAGTGGCTTTCCGCCCTCGATGCGACCCTTGACAGCGGCATCGCCCGCATCCAGATCCGCCTTCCAGGCCTCGGTCCCGACCTGCAGCGCGAACTCACCATCGCCGCCACCGAGCGCTGCCGCGCGGCCGGCGCAGACATCCTGGTCAACGGTGACGCTGATCTCGCCCGCGAACTCGGCATCGGCCTCCACCTTCGCGCCGCCCAGCTTGCCGGCCTGGACGCGCGGCCCGCGCTCGCGGACGGCGCGCTGCTGGCCGCCTCATGCCACAACGCCACCGACCTCTCCCATGCCACCCGCCTGGGCTGCGACTTCGCAATCGTCGGGGCGGTGAAGCCCACCGCAACGCATCCCGGGGAGCCGGGCATCGGCTGGGATGCCTTCGCCCGCCTGCGTGAGGACGTCAGCCTCCCGATCTACGCCCTCGGTGGCCTGGCCCCCACTGACCTCGAAGACGCCCGTCGCCACGGCGCACAGGGCATCGCCGCCATCCGCAGCCTCTGGGGTGGCGCCGGGCGATAGCGGCCGCTTGCACCAGGATCCAGATCCAGGGCGGCGAGGAGGCGCATTGCGGACATGGCGGGGGGATGCGGCGAGTGGTGGGACTCGCCGCTATAGCGGCTTCCACAGCGGTGGGGCGGGGCCTGCCAGGGTGAGGTAGCGCTCATGCAGCGCCACCACGGCGGCATCCAGCGCCTCAAGCGGCCCGTCGTTGGCGATGACGTCGTCCGCCACCGCCAGCCGCTGCTCGCGGGTGGCCTGGGCGCGGATCATGTTCCAGGCCAGTGCCTCGTCGATGCCGTCGCGCCGCAGCAGGCGCTGCAACTGGAGCTCCACCGGCACGTCCACCACCAGCACGCGTTCGATCCACTCCGCGTAGGCATCGCGGCCGGCTTCGGCGAACAGGGGGATGGCGGCTATCGCGTAGGGGCCAGGCGCGGCTTCACAGGCTGAGCGCAGCGCGCTGCGCACCCGGGGATGGATGATGGCTTCCAGCTGCAGGCGCGCGCCGCTGTCGGCGAAGACCCGCCGGCGCATGGCCGCGCGGTCCATGGCGCCGTCGGCCCCCAGTACCTCGGGGCCAAACGCGGCCACGATCTCGGCCAGCCCGGGCGTGCCGGGTTCCACCACCTCGCGCGCCGCGACGTCGGCATCGGCCACGGGGACCCCGAGCGCGCGGAAGCGGCGTTCGACTTCGGACTTTCCGGAGGCGATGCCGCCGGTGAGGGCGATGGTGTAGTGGGCCATTTCAAGGAGTTTGGCAGAGAAGATGCGCCAACGATCGGGCTGCCGTCAGGAATGGCCTGAAGAGGAGGTGCTTGGCGGTCGCGGCTGTGGCTGTTTCTACAGGGGCCTGAGGGTCAGCGCTGGGGATGCGCGTCCAGCAGCCTCAGGGTTGTCGTCGTGCGCTTCCGGGTCCATGACCAGGCCGGCGGGGAGGCCGTTCTCTTTGGTGATGCGTGTCAGCAGGATGCGTACGGCGTCGGACACCGTCAGGCCCACGCTGGCCAGTGTCTCTGCGGCTCGGGTTCGATCATTCCGGGGGGGCAGGGCGGCCGCCAAGCGCAATAGGCTCAGAAGCCAGCCAGGTTCCGGTACCACCCGATCATCGGATCACCCCACATGAACACGATCCACCCCGCCGCCGCCAGGAACGGCCCAAAGGGAATCGGCGTGGCGCGGTCGCGGCCCTTGATCATCAGCCAGGCGCCACCAATCACCGCGCCCACCAGCGACGACACCAGGATGATCGGCAGCACGCCCGCCAGCCCGCACCAGGCGCCCAGCGCGGCCAGCAGCTTGAAGTCGCCGTGGCCCATGCCGTCCTTGCCTGTCAGCTGCTTGAAGACCCACCAAACGCTCCACAGGCTCACGTAGCCGGCAATCGCGCCCAGCAGGGCCTCCTTGGGCCCGTGGTAGAGGTTCTCCACCGCCGCGATCAGCCCCAGCCACATCAGCGGCAATGTGAGCGAATCCGGCAGCAGCTGGGTGCGCAGGTCGATGCCGCCCAGCGCGACCAGGAAGCAGCTCAGCAGCGCCGCACCAAAGCCCTGCCAGCCGAAGCCGAAGGTCCACACGCTGGCCAGCACCAGCAGCATGGTCAGCAGTTCCACCGCCGGGTACTGCGCGGAGATCGGGGCCTTGCAGCTGCGGCACTTGCCGCGCAGCGCCAGCCAGCTCAGCACCGGGATGTTCTCGTACCAGCTCAGCTGATGCCCGCAATGCGGGCAGTGCGAGCGCTCCACCACGATGCCCGGCGGCGGCGGATCGTAGAGCTCCGGCTCGCCCAGCATCTCGCGGCTGTCGCGCTTCCACTGCCACTCCATGCGCTTGGGCAGCCGCAGGATGACCACGTTCAAGAAGCTGCCGACAAGCAGGCCGAGGCCTGCGACCAGCGGGTAGCCGATCTCGGGGTTCTGGTCTAAGAAGGCCACTGCTAGATCAAACCACCGCAGCCAGCTTGAAGATCGGGAGGTACATGCCGATCACCATGCTGCCGACCACGCCGCCGATGAAGATCATGATCATCGGTTCCAGCAGGCTCGACAGCGCGTCCACCGCGTTGTTGACCTCTTCCTCGTAGAACTCGGCGACCTTGAACAGCATGGTGTCGAGCGCACCAGCTTCTTCGCCGATGGCGGTCATCTGCACCACCATGTGCGGGAACAGGTTGACCTGCTTCATCGACATGTTGAGCGGGTAGCCGACGGCGACGTCGTCCTTGATGGCGTGGGTCGCCTTCTCGTACACCGTATTACCGGTAGCGCCGGCCACGATGTCCAGCGCCTCGACCAGCGGTACGCCGGCCTTGAAGGTGGTGGCCAGGGTGCGGGCGAAGCGCGCGATCGACGAGTTGTGCATGACCTGGCCGATCACCGGCACCTTGAGGATCGCGCGGTCCATGAAGTGCTGGAACGCCGGAGACCGCTTGAACGCGAAGATCAGCGCAAAGACGGCCCCGATCACGACAAACAGAATGAGCCACCAATACGCGACCATGAAGTCGGAGGCGGTCACGATCATCTGAGTGAACGCGGGCAGGTCTGCGCCAAAGCCCTTGAACACCGCCTCAAATTGCGGAACCACGAACACCAGCAGGATCGCGCTCACAATCAACGCCACTGCCACCACCGTCGCAGGGTAGAACAGCGCCTTCTTGATCTTGCCCTTGAGGGACTCGATGTTTTCCTTGTAGGTGGCGATGGTCTCAAGCACGGTCTCGAGCACACCGGCGCCTTCACCGGCCTTCACCAAGTTGCGGTACAGCTCGTCGAACTGCACCGGATGCTTGCTCATCGCCTCGTAGATCGACGAGCCGCCCTCAAGGTCCAGGCGCAGGCTGTCCACCATCTTGGTCATGCGCGGATTTTTATTGCCGTTGCCGATGATCTCGAGCGACTGCACGACCGGCACGCCGGACTTGATCATCGTGGCCAGCTGGCGGCTGAACACCGCGATATCCTTGGCCGAGATGGTCTTGCCCGCGCTGCCGAACAGCGGCTTTGGTTTGGGCTTGACCACGTTGGGGGTAATGCCCTGGCGGCGAAGCTCGGCGCGCAGCAGGTTGGCGTTCTTCGCCGACTGCTCGCCCTTCATCTTCTTGCCGCGCTTGTCGGTGCCTTGCCAGACAAACGTCGCCAAATCCACGCCCTTGCGGATGGGCGCGGCAGCCTTGCTCTTCGCGGACGCGCGCGCAGCAGAACCGGTCACAGACATCTTCAGACTCCCCAAAAGAGACCCGGAACCCCGACCAGGCCACAAGAGTGCATCCTAAACCCTTGCGGGCCAAAGTGAAATTTCCGTTTGTGACGCGGCTCCGGGTTCGGGCAACTCCCGGGTGTTCCGGGGGTTAATCCACCGTGATCCGGTTCATTTCAGCCAGGCTGGTCCACCCGTTCTTGACCTTCCTCAGCGCCGACTGCCTCAAATCCTGCACCCCTGATTTCTGCGCGACCTCGGCGATCTGGAGCGCGTTTCCGCCCTCCAGGATGATCTCCTGGATCGCCTCGCTCATCGGCATCACCTGGTAAACGCCCACGCGGCCCTTGTAACCACCGGTGCACTCGTCGCAGCCGATGGGTTCGTAGACGGTGAGGCCCTGATTGATCTCTTCGATGGTGAAGCCTTCGGCCAGCAGGGCGTTGTCCGGCAGATCCTGCGGCTTCTTGCACTTGGGGCAGAGCCGGCGGGCCAGGCGCTGGGCGATGACCAGGGTCACGGAGCTGGTGATGTTGTAGGGCGCGATGCCCATGTTCATCAGGCGGGCGATGGTCTGAGGGGCGTCGTTGGTGTGCAGGGTAGAGAGCACCATATGGCCCGTCTGGGCCGCCTTGATGGCGATCTCGGCGGTTTCCAGGTCGCGGATCTCGCCAACCATGATGATGTCCGGATCCTGGCGCAGGAAGCTGCGAAGGGCAGCTGCGAAGGTCATGCCGCGCTTCACGTTCTGCTGGACCTGGTTGACGCCGGGCAGGCGGATTTCTACCGGATCCTCGGCCGTCGAGATGTTCCGCGTCTCGTCGTTCAGGATGCCCAAGGCCGTGTACAGGCTCACCGTCTTGCCCGAGCCTGTGGGGCCGGTCACCAGTACCATTCCGTAGGGCTTGTGGATGGCCTCCAGGAACAGCTCCTGCTGATCCGGCTCGTAGCCCAGCTTTTCGATACCCAGCTTGGCGGCGCTGCCATCCAGGATACGCAGCACCACCTTTTCGCCAAACAGGGTCGGCAGGGTGCTGACGCGGAAGTCGATCTGCTTGGTTTTGCTCAGGTTGAGCTTGATGCGACCGTCTTGCGGCACCCGCTTCTCGGCGATGTCGAGCTGGGCCATGACCTTGAGTCGGGCGGTGACGCGCTGGTTCAGCTTGACCGGCATCTTCGCCGCTTGCTTGAGGATCCCGTCGATGCGCAGGCGGACACGGTAATCGTCCTCGTAAGGCTCGAAGTGGATGTCTGATGCGCCCTTCTTGATCGCGTCGATCAGGACCTTGTTGATGAACTTGACTACCGGAGTGTCGTCGCCCTTAGCGTTGACGCCCGAGTCGGTGCCTTCGTCCTCGCCGCCGGAGATGTCGAGGTTCTCCAGCCCATCGCTGTCACCCAGCGCGTCGCCAAACGTGTCCCCGGCGTCCTGCCACAGCTCCACGCAGCGGCGGAGCTTGTCCTCGTCCACCAGGATGGGTTCCACGACCAAGTTGGTGTGAAACTTCACTTCATCCAAGGCATGCGTATTGGTGGGGTCGGTCGTGCCGACAAACAGTTTGCCGCCGCGCTTGAACAGGGGAAGGATGGTGTGCTTGGCCAGCAGCTCCTCGCTGACCAGCTTGATCGCGCTCATGGAGCCGTCCATGACCGAAGGATCGAATACCGGCATGCCGAACTCCATGGAGTTCGCGGCAGCCATCTGGGCCCCCGTGACCAGCTTGGCCTCGCGCAGGTACAGGCCGACGGGCTTGCGCTCCGTGGTGGCCTTGTCCAGCGCCTCGCGGGCGGTGGCCTCATCCAGGGCCCCGTCCAGGACCAGACGACGGGCGATGCCGGTGATGCCGACCAAGTTGGCCGATGCGACTGCGTTCATTGGGTTCCTCCGCGATGGGCAGACTTTACCGCAAGCATCCTGCGTGCAATAGGCAGACATGGGTCACGGTATGGACGGGCGGCTGCTGCCGCCGGGGGTTTCCGGCTACCCTTGGGCAAAGGGGATCTCATGCGAATTTCAGTCATCCTGCCAGCCAAGAATGAGGCCGACGGCCTGCGCCTCACCCTGCCGGCGCTTCGGGCACTGTTGCCCGATGCCGAGCTGATCGTGGTGGACGACGGTTCCACCGACGACACTGAGGCGGTGGCCAGGGAGCTGGGAACCAAGGTGTTGTCTTCGCCGTACTCGATGGGCAATGGCGCGGCCATCAAGCGAGGTGCGCGCGCCGCGGGTGGCGACGTGCTCGTATTCATGGACGCCGATGGCCAGCATGATCCGGCCTGCATCCCGCGCCTTCTGGAGCGCCTGAGCGAAGGCTACGACATGGTGGTCGGCGCCCGCGACTGGGCGGGGCAGGCGGGTGTGCATCGCGGGGTGGCCAATGCCTTCTACAACTGGCTGGCCAGCCGGATGACTGGTTTTGCCGTGAAGGATCTGACCTCAGGTTTCCGGGTGGTGCGGGCCGACAGGTTCCGTGAGTTCCTGCACCTTCTGCCCAACGGCTTCAGCTATCCCACCACCAGCACGATGGCGTTTTTCCGCAGTGCCTACGGTGTGGCGTACGAACCGATTCCAGTGGCCAAACGGGTCGGCAAAAGTCATATCCGGCCGATCCGGGACGGCGTGCGGTTCCTTCTGATCATTTTCAAGATTGCGACGCTGTACTCGCCGTTGAAGCTCTTCGTGCCCACATCTGCTGCGTTCTTCGCGCTTGGTCTGGGGTACTACGCGTATACGTTCTTCACGCAACACAGGTTCACCAACATGAGCCTGTTGTTGATCAGCGCTGCGGTCATCATCTTTCTGATCGGACTGGTGTCGGAACAGATCACCGGAATGACATATCTTGCGGCGCGCAGCGAGCGTGAGCGGACGTGACCACGAGGAAGGATTATCTGCCCCGGCTGCTTGTTCTCGCGTCCACATACCCACGCTGGCCTGGAGATCCAGAGCCCAGCTTCGTGCATGAACTGTCGCGGCGTCTGACACGCCAGTTCCGGGTCACGGTGCTTTGTCCCCATGCGAAGAATGCAGCCGCGCGTGAGAATTCGGATGGGGTGACGGTCGTTCGTTACCGATACGCGCCGCAGAGCATGGAAACGCTGGTCAACGACGGAGGGATTGTTACCAACCTCAAGCGTCACCCTTGGAAGTGGCTGCTGGTACCGGGCTTCGTGCTGGCCCAGCTACTGGTCGCGCGGCGGCTCATGCGTCGCGAACGATTTGACATCATCCACGCGCACTGGCTACTGCCGCAGGGCTTGATCGCGCGCGTGTTGTCACGGACGACTGATGTGCCGTACGTGGTGACTTCCCACGGCGGGGATCTGTTCGGCTTGAAGGGGTGGCTGCCCGACTGGCTGAAGCGTGGCGTGGCCGGATCGGCGGCGGCCATGACGGTGGTGAGTACGGCGATGAGCGAAGAGGTCGTACGCCTGCGCCTGTCGCCCCGGCGTTTGGAAGTGTTGCCGATGGGCGTGGACTTCAGCACGCGGTTTGTGCCTGATCCGGCCATCCAACGCGACACTGACCATCTGTTGTTTGTGGGACGCCTGGTCCCGAAGAAGGGTCTACCACTCCTGTTGCAGGCACTTCCACAAGTCCTTGATGAGCGGCCCGGCACACGCCTGACCATCGTCGGCTTTGGCCCGGAAGAGGCAGCGTTGCGGAGTCAGGCACGCTCCCTTGGGCTGGAGTCTGTCGTCCACTTCGCAGGTGCGCTTGCGCAGTACCAGCTCCCCGACCTGTATCGCCGTGCAACCTTGTTTGTCGCACCCTTCGTCCGCGACAGAGATGGCAACCAGGAGGGGCTTCCGGTCGTGCTGATGGAGGCAATCGGATGCGGATGCCCGGCCGTGGTGGGAGAGGTTGCCGGGATCCGTGACCTGGTGGGCGATGCGCAAGACGACGTCTGCGTGGACCCGCGTGTTCCGGGCGCGCTGGCCACCGCCGTTCTCGCGGCGTTGCACAATCCTGACCGTGCCCGACTGCAAGCTGACCGCATTCGCCGGGCGGCTGCGGCGCGAGTCGACTGGGAAGTGGTCAGCGGCGGCTACGCACGGGTGCTACTCGCGCATTCCGGCAGAAACGGTACATCTGCTCCGCGCAACTTGTCGGATACGGCCTGTGGCTAAGCAACCCAAGCTGATCCTGCGTGAAGCCTGCATCCTGGATGTGACCAGGGACTGGCCGCCAGGGAGGTTTTCGGAGATGGGTGCGGGTACTGGGGGGATGACGCGCATCTTCCTGGAGCGGGGCTTTTCGGGCGTGGCGCACGACCTTGGCGAGGATAGCCGTGGCTTGATCCGTCTAAGCCTTCAGGCATATGTCGATCGCATCAGCGTCGTCGACGACATCGCCGCGATTCCCGACGAATCCTGCGATTACCTGTTCGCGTTCGAGGTGCTGGAACACATCCAGGAGGATCGCGAGGCGCTTGTGGGATGGGCCAGGCAGCTGAGGTGCGAAGGGAAGGTGCTGGTCTCCGTGCCGGCCCATATGCGCAAGTTCGGGCGTTCGGACGAAATGGTTGGTCATGTGCGGCGCTACGAGAAGGACGAACTGCGCCGGCTGCTGGAGTCGTGCGGGTTCACCGACATTCAAATCGTCAACTACGGATTTCCGTTGACCGAGCTGACCCGCAGGCTATCCAATCACATGGTCAAGCAAGATCGAAGCGTCGACCACCTCGATCCCATCGAGCGCAGCATTCGCAGCGCGCAGGCGAAGCCGCGGATCATCAACCGGGCGCTGGGCCTAGTCGGATCGCGGGTGTTCGTTCCGTTTCGTGCCGTGCAGCGATGGTTCTATCGCCGCGACCTGGGCGATGGTTATGTGGCAACCGCGATCAAGCCTGCGCGGTGACAACGGAGCGAAGCCGCAGCTCCATTCTCCCGACAAGCGTTGCCCAGTCGTCGATATCCGTCCCGGCAATCGCGGGGTTTGCGAGTTGGGCGTCTACGGCCGCGCATAGTTCCGCAGGATTGTCGGGCTCATACAGGCTCTGTGGCGCATCAGCCAGCAATCGGGGCATGACGCCGACCGCTGCGGATACCAGTGGCAGGCCGCAGGCCATCATTTCGTAGGCCTTTTGCGGGAAGCAGTAGCGTCCGAATACCGTGTCGCGCAGATAGATGACGCCCAGATCCAGCGCATTGAACAGCTCCGCCGTTTGGGCGTGGGGCAACATGCCCAGATAGTGCACGCGCTCGCCCCCCAGCGGTGGATACGTCGCGTCGAACGGCCCGGCGAGCACAAGGTGTGCATCTGGATGGCGTCGTGCGATCTCCGGCCAGGCAGCGTATAGCGCATCCACGCCCTTGTCTTTGTGCAGTCCACCGGCAGTACCTACCAGGCGTGCGTGCTCTGGCAGGCCCAAGGCGCGACGGCAGCCGGGTCGGTCCTTTACATAGAAGACGGACTTGTCCACGGTGCTAGGCATCGCCACTACCTCGCCCCGCGCCCGGTAGCCTTCAACAACCAATTCCCTTAGTGGTTCACTCGTGGTCGTCACCAACTGCGCATTGCGGACGCCGTCGCGAAGCATGCCCACCATTCCGGGAATCCGGGCCTGCCCGAATCCCTCGAAGTTGTCGTAAAGGTCGGCCATGAACGGTCGTTGCAGTCGCCGCGCCAGCCAGGCGCCCAGCGCCACGTGCGGGATATCCGAGGCGCCTATCACGATATCCGGAGCGAATGCCCGCAGTTGCCGCAGCATGTGCCATGGATAGGCGACCAGCGTCGGCAGGTACAGGCGCCCGCCAGAACGCGATTGCCAGGACAGGCTGCCGGGGCCGGCGTCATGGGTCCATTTACCGTCGTCGTGGCCCTGGTAGCTGAAGCAGAATCCGCGCACCTCGTGCCCCAGCCGTGCCAGCTGGAAGGGGATCTCGTACAGGCGCGCGTAGCGGTCGCCAATTACATCCTTACCCATGTAACGCCGCTTGCAGAGAAAGGCGATGCGCACGGAATTCAGCCGACCAACCGCTTCGCGGCCGCCAGCGCTGCGCCGACCACCTGGTCCATGTTGTAGTAGCGGTACTGCGCCAACCGTCCAACGAACGTCACGTTCTTCTCTTGTTTCGCCAGTTCCTCGTAGCGCTTGAACAAGACCTCGTTCTCCACGCGCGGCACCGGATAGTACGGATCGCCTGTGGCTTGCGGATACTCGCGCACAATCGACGTACCAGCGTGATTCTGGCCGGTCAGGTGCTTGAACTCGGTGATCCGCGTGTAGGCGTGGTCGTTTGGATAGTTCACCGTGCCGGCTTCCTGGTACTGCGCCACATCCGGCAGGTGCTCGTGCTCGAAGCGTAGCGAGCGATAGGGCAGGTGGCCGAAGCGATAATCGAAGTAGGCATCAATGGGGCCGGTATACACCGCGTGGTCAAATCCTCTGCGTCGGCGGACATCCGAAAAATCCACGCCAAGTTCCACGGAGATACCCGGGTGATCGAGCATCGCTTCAAACATCTTCGTGTAGCCGTGCAGCGGCATCGCTTGGAAGGTGTCGGTGAAATATCGGTCATCCGTGTCGGTGCGCACCGGAATGCGTGCAGCCACGCCAGCCTTCAACTCCGAGGGATCCAGCCCCCACTGCTTGCGCGTGTAGTTCAGGAAAAACTTCTCGTAGAGATCTCGCCCCACCGAATTCAGCACGACGTCCTCGCTGGTCGCTACCGGCTCGCGCGGCTCGCGCACGCGCTCGAAGAATGCTGTGGCGCTGGCCTCGTCCAGATGCAGCCCATAAAGTTGGTTCAGTGTGTCGCGGTTGATGGGAAAGGGATACGACACGCCATCCACGACGCCGCGAACGCGGTGCTCGTAGGGGCGCCACTCTGTGAAGCGCGACAGCCACTGGAAGATGCGTTCGCTGTTGGTATGGAAGATGTGCGGGCCGTAGCGGTGCACCAGAACGCCGTGCTCGTCTAGCTCGTCGTAAGCGTTACCGGCGATGTGCGGCCGCCTGTCGATGACAAGGGCGCGGTGGCCGGCATCGGAGAGCTCGCGTGCCAACACGCTGCCGGCATAGCCGGCGCCGATGATCAGGTATCGTCGTGAGGTCATGTCCCGGTGTTTTCGCGCCGGTGCAATCGAGTGTTGATCACACGCATCAAAGTTTTTGATTTGCGAATGGCGCTTTTGATTCCCGGTAGGCGTACCCCAAACTTGGCAGCCAAGCAGGCCAAGAGGCGATCGCTTCCATGCATCTTGCTCTTCGTCTGCTGGTAGATCGACTTTCGCTCCACTCCGGCCCCCTCAATACGAACGACAATATCAGAGTAGTACTTGCTGATTGTTGCTTGTACTGGTCGCCACGATGGCTTGCCAAGATAGTTCTGCAATTGAACCAGCATGTCTTCGATCGCATTGGCATAGGTCAAACGGTGGGCTAGCGTGGTGTGGTGACGCTGTGTCCAAGAATGGGGGACGTTGGCACGATAGACTGACATAACCCTGTCAAGATAGATTACATCGCCCTCTAATGCTGCCTTGATGCCCAGGGGGTAATCACCGACTGGAGCATTTCTTGCCCATTCGGCCGATTTCATCAGTACGGAGCGTTTTACAAGGACGGAGGCCGTCGGGAAAAGCCCTCCGTCACCCAGAATCATGTCTTCGACTGTGAGCCGGCAGGAGCCGAATGGCAGGCCTATCAATCCGATCTCACTGCCGCTGATGGCGTCGATGATCCGAGCGGAATGATAAATCAGACTGCAGGTTGGCCGCATGGAAAGCAAGTCGACTTGCCGCGTAAGTTTGGATGGATCACACCAGTAGTCATCACCCTCGCATATTGCGACGTAATCCCCACGACACGCTGCTCGACAGCGGGCCGCGTTGGCGTGCGCGCCGACGTTCTGTCCCGATGTGAGCACGCGGATGAAGTGGGGATACCGACGCTGATAGTCGCGTACTATTTCACCGGTGCAATCGGGAGAGCAGTCTTCTCCAATAATCAGTTCTATCGGGAAATTGCAATTCTGAGCGATCACACTGTCAATCGCATCGGCGATGAACTTCTCATGGCGATACGCCAACATGTAAACGCTAACGAGAGGCTTCGCGGACAGGGCTGATGGGTCAGAGATCTCAATAGTTTCGGATTGATTACTCACGTTACAGGTCTCTGCAGTTCGATCAAATCAGAAAATATCGGGCGACATTCGTTACCATTAGCTACTGGGAATTGCCCCCCCTCAAGTTTTCAGGCGGGTTAGATGGCCGCTTGGCCCGCATGATGAATATAGGGCGGTTCAGGAACTCCCCAAGTGAGTCATCTCTGTTGATGTTAAATCTGTTGAGGTCCGCATATCTGATTCCATCCCCGAACTTCTCCGCTATCCCGATATGCTCCACCTCCCATCGGTTAACTGTACCTCTGGAGATGAAATCTATCATTTCCTGTTTGGTTCCGTTCGGAAAAAGACAGCGACTAATGTCACCTTTCCAATTGAAGCCCATCTGGAAAATTAGTATGTCGGCATAATTCCAGGTGAGATTTAGCTGCTCAAGCATCAGCAGTTTGGCCTCCTCGATGTTCTCGCATGCATCTCCATAATCGTCGCCGGTATGGTGAACGACGTTAAGAAGCAGCGCGATGTCATGCTGCGCGATGTCTCTTAGAAAATCGAAATATTCGTGCTGGACTGACACTTGCCCTTCGTTCCCAAGTGCCTTGACCGCGAGACTCAGGAATTCACAGTGAACGTCCCCGCCCTCGTAGGCGGTTACCTTGCTGCAACCAGCATCGAGGAGTTCGAAAGTGAAATAGCCGATATTGCTGCCGATGTCGAGAGCAGTTTTATTCCGAAAGTTAATCCTCGGCGACAGGTACTCGAGTCGCTCGCGTTCACGTTTTGGCTTGAGCTGTGCGCCGTGCGAGCCTATAAAGTCGGCAAGCCGCGTTGGCAGCATCTGATAGGCAGAGTGCTTTCGCGTGCTTGTCGTGCTCAGGAGGAGAGTCCGGAGCCGCTCCTTCACGTCCATTCTATTGGCGTTCACTTCGTCGATTCCTTTAACTTGGCGTCTTGCGCATGGCAATGCAGCAGCTCAATCATGCTCACATCAAACGTGGGGATGTTTTTGGAACGATTGACTTCTAGGCGTCGGTGGAAGCTGTTATCGACATAAATCGCAGAAGCTTCGCACAAAAAATCGGACCTTGGCTGAGTGGGTTGAACTTGCACTACCTCATTGAAGAGAGAGGCGATCTTGGGCATGCCCCCAACTGTAGGGTCACGCTCTGTAATTAGGACAAGGTGTATCTCTTGATTGAGGCATCTGCAGATCAGGCGCATGACACTCTCGTCGAGAATTTTGTCTCTGAGCAAAGTGTCGTCGAGATCAACGTAAAGCGTATTGAACCTGATGGGTGAGCGGTATCGATTGCACAGCGCCCGATCTACCTCTACCCCCCCTGGATTGGTCAGTATTTGTACGTGATGGCCCTCGGCATCAAGCAAGCTTAGCCGAGGGAAATTCACGCCACTCACTCGGTGGACGGCCATGGTCCCGGCGATCCTAGGGGCGACCTCGAGCAGGGTGAGGATCTCTTCGGCGCTACGCTTAAGTTGAAAAAACCATGCGCCTCGCGGTTTAAGCTTGCAGTCGATAGCGGTGGCGAGCGCGCGAGCCTCGGGGAGTTCCACCGTGTCACTATTCACGGAGATTCCATTGCGCATGCGGTTTCGGCGACGAGCGCCTGCGAAAAGCAAGCCATCGGTTCCGCTCGAAAAGCAATCAACGGTGTACTCGTCACCCGGCAGATATTCGCAGATGATTGGTTCGGCAGTCTGGCGAAGAACGAGCATAAGGTCCTCGGCATTGTCTACGCGCTGCACACCTGACGAGCCTTGTCCCCTGTCTGGCTTCACGAGAACCGGGTATTGGGCTACTTCATCCGCGGAAAGGTAAAGTCGGGGAACAGGAACGATTCCCTCCAGTCGTCGGTAAGTGGCAGACTTCGAGCGGGTCGTCTGACAGAAGTCGTTGCTTGAAGTAATAATTGTGGCGGGAATGCGCGCTCGCTCGGCGCTTAGGGCAACGACAACGTCATCGTGGGCGGGAAAGATGTAGTGGATCTGAAGCTTTTTGCACAGGGCGACGAGTTGCTCAAGCCACCCTTCCGTGTGCACGTTCCGGACTTCGTGGTATTCGGCAAACACGAAGCGTGCAGGGCTGGATTCGGGCTCGCCGGCTCCGAAGATTCTAATATCGTGGAATCCGTAAAGCGCGGCATGAATTTCAAGGCCGATCTCGGTTCCGGCAGGGAACACGAGCACGTGCCTAACCGGAGCTGTCTCGCACTGAGTGGCCGGCGGCGTGGGCGCCCAAGGAAAATCCGTACTGGCGATCATGGCGCGATGAGCGTGCGGATCACTGCACAAACTGTATCCAGCGCCTGCTCAGAGATCGCTGAGCCGTTGGGAAGGACGATGACCTCTTTCGCCACTTTGCAGGTGCTGTTTAGTGTCAACCCCGCATGTGGATACAGATCGCGATATGGTTGCATCTGGTGACATCCTGGCCAGAAATACTTGCGAGCAAAGATGTTCTCAGCGTGCAATGCAGAGACGATTTCATCGCGCGAAGCGCGGCATTCTTTACCAACCTCCATCACCACATAATGGTGGCTATTACGTTCGTCCGGATTATAATTCAGCAAGGCGATACCGGGGACGTTGGCGAGAGCTTGCTTGTAGGCCGCGTAATTTCTGCGGTTGGCGGCGACAATGTCGTCAAAGTGCTGAAGATTGGTCAATCCCATTGCAGCACAGACTTCTATCATCTTGCCGTTGGTGCCAGGGTGGATGACGTTGTCATAGCCTTTGAACCCGAAATTACGCATTAGGCGCATCGCTTCGGCAAGTTCGTCATTATTAGTTGTGACGGCACCGCCTTCCATGCTGTTAAGCGCTTTGGTTGCATGAAAGCTGAAAACCTCGCATGAGCCGAAGCGCCCGATGCTCTGGCCCTTGCATGTACTACCAAACGCATGTGCTGCATCGAAGATCAACTTCAAGCTGTGTTCGTCAGCAATCGCCTGTAGTTGATCAACAGGAGCGGCTCGCCCCCACAGGTGCACACCGATGATGCCTGTGGTACGCGGAGTAATCATCTTGCGCACTGCTTTTGGATCAAGGTTGTGTGTACTCGGGTCGATGTCTGCAAAGACCGGTGTAATGCCCTGCCAGTACAAAGCGTGGGCAGTGGCAATGAAGGTCCACGAAGGCACGATGACCTCACCCGACAAGCCAAGCGCACGGATGGCAATCTCCAGCGCAATGGTGCCGTTACACATGGCGACGCAGTGCTTGACGTCCAGATAGCTGGCAATCCGGCTCTCAAGCTCCTGCACCATCGGTCCATTGTTGGTAAGCCACTGGTTATCAAGGATCTGATTTACCCGCTGCAGAAACAGCTCCCGGTTGCCGATGTTCGGCCGGCCTACATGCAGAGGCTCGCTGAAGGCAGAAGGGGCGCCGTTGATGGCGAGGTCGGCAAGTGATCGAATGTCTTTCACTCTTCGCAACCCATGCGATACATAATCTCGTTGCCAAAGCCGGAGTAGTCCGTTGGCCAAGTCGTGATTGCCTCATTGCGGGGTGATCGTTCAGTCAAGGCCATGATTCGAACACCCATTATCCGTCGGCATCATTATTTCGGACCTCCATTTTCAGCGCTGGCATGGCCGACTGTGGCGGATGGTGCACTCAGGCTAAGGTCAATGACTTTCTCGCAAGACTGTAGACTGAGTGTCCGATGCGCAATCACCACGATGGTTTTGCTGCCGGAAAGGTTGCTGATCGCCGTATTCACCGCCTCTTCGGTTTGCGCATCGAGGGCGCTGGTAGCCTCGTCCATGAGCAGCACGGGCGGATCGCGGTACAGGGCTCGTGCGATTCCCACGCGCTGGCGCTGGCCGCCGGAGAGCCGAATGCCCCGGTCGCCGACGGTCGTGTCGTAGCCTTGTGGCAGTTCGCTCACGATGAAGTCGTGGATCTGCGCGGCGCGGGCGGCACGCTCGACACCTCGCAGATCAATGTCGTCTCGCCGCACACCGAAGGCGATGTTCTCGGCCACGCTGGCGTCGGCCAAGTAGATGTGCTGCGGCACGTAGCCGATGGATTTTTGCCAAGCTGCGAGGTTGTCCCGGATGATTTCCACACCATCCACGCTGAATGTTCCAGCCTGAGGCTCAAGCAGACCCAGCAGGATGTCCATCAGGGTGCTCTTGCCGGCACCGCTGCGGCCAGCGATGCCGACACTGGTGTTGGCGGGAATGACCAGGTCGAGGCCGTCGAGGGTCGGCTTGTCAGGTGCCGAGGGATAGGAATAGCGTATGCCTTGCAGCCTGATCTCTCGTTGCATCGGTAGCACAGCCGTGTTCGTGGAGGGTCGATCTGCCGGGAGGGTGATGTCGTGATGGATGTTCTGCAAGGGTGCGGAGGAAAAGCGCAGGCGCGCGAAGCCCCGATACATGATCTGCGCGGCAGGTAGCAGGCGATAGGCAGCGAAACCATACAGGCCCAGCGCTGGCAGTACCTGTGCCATGTCGTTGGAGCGGAGCAGCAAGTACAGCGCAATGGCGATCAGTCCGGAATAGCCGGCGGCTTCCACCAGGTACAACGGGGAGTGGCTCAGGGTTTCGGAAGTCGCCGAGTGCCGGGAAAACTCGCGTGATGCGCGCGAGAAAGTGTCGAGATAAGCGCCTTCGGAGTGCGTGACTTTCACGTCCTTGATGCCCACCAGTGCTTCATTGCAGGCCTGGTAGCGCTGCGTGTTTGCTGATTGGCGATCACGGCCTATGTGGCCCAGTCGCCTGCGTACCATCAGGTAGATGACGCCATAGAGGAAGGTCACGGCCAGGACGATAGAAAGGGCAACCCACGGATCGTAGATGAACACGAGCAGCAGCATCGCCAATACGACTGCGCCTTGGGCGATCAGCTGCGACAGGGGCTGAAGCAGTTCGAAGGTCAATTGATCGACTTCAGACAGTACGTTCTTCGAGAGAGCAGAAGAGTTACGTGTAAGGAAAAACTCGTAAGGCTGGTGAAGGTACGTGCTCAGCAGTCGGCTGCTCAAAGAGTGCCGCTGGAAGTGGATGAACCGATTGACGAGATGAAGCGTGACCGTCTTGAAGGCCGACGACAGTACAACCACGATCATCGACGCCAATCCGAGCGCGATGATGAAAGTACGGATGTTTCCCAAGCCGGTCCATGTGTAGACCTGATGGAGCAAGTGATGCTCGTTCACAACCTCCGGTCGCCCGAGGACTGACAGGAACGGCATGATCGACACCACGCTCACGGTTTCCGCGATGGCCATCAGCACTACCAGTGCCAATATCAGCAGGGCCTTGCGGCGTTCCGATGGCGCGAAGAGGGCCCATGTCTTTCGGAGTGTCTCGATCATGTCTGGGGGCGTCCGGTATTGGAAGGCGACTGTTCTCGCAGAACTCCCCTCAGCTCCCGCCAATGCTCAGTCCAGGATTCCTGCATCAAACGGTCCCGCAGGCGAAGGGCGGGACTCGACGCCGTGATGATCGGTGTTCCGGCAGCCAGATAGTGCTCGAGATGCATCAAAGCGAGCGCAGGGCTGCAGTATGTGGCCAGCAGCTCGATGTGAGTCTGCGTCGCTTCTGGCCGCGGCTGTATCTCTAGTCTTCTTGCGAACGCTTGTTGTGCGTCTCCGCAACGTCCGTTGCGCAGGGCTCGGAGTCCGGCCAGTTGCGCGCTCCGGGCTTGTCGCTCCCGGTCATCCCCAGGCGAGGAGGTGGCTGCGTCCAGTAGTCCTGCGTGGGCTTCGTCCGGGAGGCCGGCGCAGGGATGCGCGGATCGGGGCGCCAGCACGGCGGCAAGCCATTGGTTCGTCATGTCCAGCCCCACGCCTTGGTGCCGGACCGCATTGACCGCATTGGCCACGTCCCTTTCCGTCACAGTGCCCGCTTGGCACCGCAGGTTGAGCAGGTTGAGCGCGAACTGCGGCTCGTCCGGAGTGCGCGTAAGGTTGTTGATGAGGCGTTGTTCGGCGAGCGCGGCATGGCCGTGCGCCGTCTCTTGCTGCGCGGCGTAGGCTTGGGCGCGGCTCGAGTCCGGGTTCCGCGCCGCCCAGTCCCGGGCCAGCGCCAGCGGGTTTGCCCAGAGATTGGCTTGGGCGAAAGTCAGCAACAGGAACAGGAGGGCGGCGGTCACGCCGGCAGCTATCCGCAGACGGCGATGGCGTCCCGGCGCGCAGAGCCACCAGGCGATGGGCCAGAACAGGAAGGCCGCCGGCAGATAGTTGCGATGTTCGAAGTACAGCTCGAGCATGACAGGGCCGCTTTCCAAGGCATGGCCGGCGAGGAAGAACAGCAGCGCGCAAGCTCCGACGGGCCACTTCCTGCGCAGCAGCCAGCCGGCGACGGCTATGCTCGCTACCAGCATCAAGGCGGGCAGGGTGTCCCAGGGCGTGAGCACCCCGGTGGACGCGACGAAGCCGTCGGCGAACACCCCGGTGTTGTCCAGACCGGGAACGAGCAACTGGTGCAGGTACTCCAGCAGCGCGCGCGGCTGGCTCAGCAGGCGCTCGCCGAAGCCAAAGCTGCGCTGGGCATTGCCGCCCGAGGCTTCCCAACCCAGTACCGCCAGGCCGGCAACGACGGCCAAGGCGGGCGTCATCGCGAGTAGGAGCCGTGACCGGCGGGCGGGGCGGCTCTCTCCGGCCGGCATGCGCAGGACCGTCGCCTGCAGCACCAGCAGCAGCAGCGGCAGCAGGAATCCGTTGGCTTTGCTCAGGCCCGCGAGCAGGCCGCAGACCGGCACTGCGAGGATTGCCCACGCCCAGCCCGGTCCGGGACGGCCCGCGTCGAAGGCATCGCGGCTTGCGATCCACGCCCGCATCCCAGCAAACACGAAGAATGCGGCCAGCATGGCATGGCGCTGGACGATGTACAGCACTGTGGAGGCCCACAGCGGATGCGACAGCCACAGCGCGGTGGCGAGCAGGGCCGCGGAGCGGATGTGCACGCTGTCGGCGGATACTCGGCGGCCCAGTGCCGAGAGCACGCCATGCAGCAGCACGCCGTTAAGCGCATGCAGCAGGATGTTGGTGCGCTTGAACGGGTAAGGGTCCGCGGGCCAGTCCGTCGCGTCGATCAGGAAGGACAGCATCGAGACCGGGCGTCCGGTCGGGTCGGCGATGCCCGAAGTCAGGTAATACAGGAGGGTCTCTGCATCACGGACGCCGCCGTAGCGACCCAGCGCGGGCAGGTTGGCGAAGTCGTCGAATAAGAAGTCGCCGCGCACACCTGGCCAGTACGCGGTCGCCACAACCATCGCGAAGGCCAAGCCGCCGAGCCACCAGGCGAACGGGGACGCATGCCTAGGTGAGCCCGGCGCCCCCATCAGTGAGAAGGCCGGGTTTGCGCGCAGCCTACGCGCCGCTCCCCAGTCACCTCGGCGCCGGCGCGAGATCTGAGGTAAGGCGCGTGAACACAATCGCGCGGCAGGAGGCCCGAAAGACGTTGAGGCGAATTTTTTTGCAACACGGCTTACGTCCGTCGGGGGAGTGGACCGCGGATCCGTGAACCCGCATCACGCCAGTTTAGCGGCAGGCCGAAGGCAGGTACTTGTTCTCGAGCCCAGAACAGCGCCAATGGAACGCACCACCCTCGGGGACCATTGCCATGACGAGAGCCTGCCCGGCAATCTTGGCGCTGGCCTTGTTGCCGTACAAGACGTCGATCTGGCCGTTGCCATTGCCGATGGTCACGGATTCCACATAGTCGCCGGCGATGGATGCTGGATCAGAGATGCCCGCTTGCTGGTTGTCGGCTGGGTAAGCGGTTTTGTTCGCGTGATAGACCACGATCGCCATGCGGGCGTCTGTGGACAGCGAAAAACCCTCGGTTGCCTGCGAGCGGGCCACGTAGTCCTGATAGGCGGGCAACGCGATGGCGGCCAGGATCGCGATGATCGCAACCACGATCATCAATTCGATCAGGGTGAATCCGTGATTGCGGTTCATATCGCCCCCTGCGGGCAGCCTTGCCGCCCTAGCACGTCTGAAAGTGACGCCGCGCGTCAGGCGCTCCGCCGACTGGCACGCAGCAACCAACGAGTGTCCTGCCAATCGTGCTCTTATGAGATCTCCGCAACTTTGGCCCTATTAGAACGCCGCAAGAACCTTGCCATGACGAGTAGGTCGTGACCGCTCTTGGCTTCACTTGGTCGCGGACTGGCCGCCCTCCGGGGTCGGTATCGGGAGGCCAAGCAGCGCTTCGCCGCCTAGGATTCGCTGGGAGCGCTGGCGGTAATGTTCCCTCTCCTGAGGATGGGAGAGGTTCACTGCCAATGCAGCCTCCCGTTCGGCTTTCAGTGTCAATCCCAGTCCCACCAGCGCTTCGGTCAGAAGCAAGCGGGCGAATGGCTCTTGGGCTTCGATAGCAATCGCTTCATGCAGGGCTGCCACAGCGGCCTGGAGATTGCCACTTCGGAGTTCAAGGTGTCCGATGGTCCGGAAATAGTTGAAGCGCATGCCACTGTTGCCGAAGAGGGTCGGCGAGTTGCGAAGGCGATCCACGGTCGCGTCGATCATCGGCTGATCGCCCTCCCGCACGGACAGCATGAATCCGTTGATGTCACAATTGTCGCAGGCAATGCCATCTGCAATGGTCTGGTTTACAAGCGCGCGCGCCTTCCCGCTTTCTCCAACCATGATGTAGGCACTGATCAGGTTGCCCAATGCAAGTTCGTTTCCTGGGTTGGCGCGCAAAGTCCATTCCCACAGCGCTACGTTGTTCGACCACAGGGGAATGGTCGCGCGTATGTTTGGGATGGCTGCCGCGAGCCAGGCAAGTGCCAGCAACGGCGCCAGTTTCGACAGCATCGGCATGTGGGTAGCGAGCGAACGGAGTTCGTGTGCCACGCGCGGCAGTAGTACGCAGGCCAGCACGATGGCGCCGATCGCATAGCGCTCGTGGTAGATGCTGTTGTCGAACTGGACTGGCAACAGGCCCAACACTGGCAACAGGTACAACGTGGTCGCGAGCACAAGGACACCGAGCGCCGTGAAACGCCGGGTTAGCGCCAGGAGTCCGAGCGAGAAAACCGCAGTTGATGCGAGCACCCGCAGCGCCAGCAGCTTTCCGTTCTCGCCAAACGCGACTGACCCGACCGGATGCAACGGATTCAGTTCTGTCGGGATGCCAACAACTACCGCCCAGTACTTCAAGTAGACGTATGCGATGCCGTCGATTCTCGCCACATTCGGCACCAGCATCCATGGTTCCAGTCCCGCTACGGTGGCGCCCATCATTGCGCGGCGCAACCAGAGATAGGCAAGGCCAGCGAGCAGCAGTCCTGTGTAGACAGGCCAGTTGCGGCGCAACAACTGGACGAGACGCAAGGCGGGCCGGAGGTTGCGGTCACCGCGAAGCAGCCAGTCGAACAAAAGGACGATGGCTGGATAGCTAGCTGCGGATTCTTTTGCCGTGGCGCTGACGAAGAAGCAGGCCGTGACCAGCGCTGCACGAGGCCAGATACTATCGATGTGGCGCGAGCACAGCAGGCCCGCAAGCGCGGCCATCACCTGTACCTGGTCAAACTGGCAGCCAATCCATGTGACCGACTCGACCAGCATGGGGTGCAAGCCATAAAGGACGCTGCCCAGCAGGGCAAGTGGGTCGCGCCATTTCCAGTCTTGCGGAACAAGGCTGCGGGCGAACGCGAATACCAGGAGCACGTTGGCCAAGTGCATGCCCAGCGAGACCATGTGCATTGGTTCTGGGGCGCCCTCGAACAACCGCACCTGCAGCACGAACAAGGCAACCACGAGCGGGCGGAAGTAGTGCGTCCATTCGTTGAAGCCGGTGAAGATGTACCGCTTCCAAGCATCACCGTAGTACAACCAAGCCCGCTGCTCAAAGGTCAGGAAGTCGTCCCAGACAAAGCCGGCGCGAGTCACGGGCCAGTAAACCAACAGTACAACTGCTATCACTGCAACTGCTGCGAGCCAAGGCCACAGGATGCTTCGGCCCGTCGTTGGAGCTAAGCGACTTGCATGGGACTTTGTTGCGGGAAGCAGATTGATTGGCATCAAGGCGTCTGGTTCTTGCTGGTCGAGCGGAGGGGTTGCTCGGGGGCGGGGGAGCAACGGACCGTCTGCCCCGCAAATTCGTATTGACACTCGAGCGCGGTGATGGCCTGCGCGTTCTTCCGATTCCCGGATGGTTGTCGACGCAACGATTCCAGTATGCGTTGACCTTCTTCTGAGTTCTCCGAATCGCCCGACGCAAGCAGGAACTCTGCTAGACCCAGTGCCGCTGGCGCGCCACCTCCGCTCAATGACAGCGCCTCGCGCTGCATGCGAATGGCAAGCTCCCGGTCGTCAAGGACGTTCCAGGCCACGTTTGCGTACATCGTGCGAACCGTGGCGTTGCCTGGATTGGCGCGGACCACTTCGAGCACCGTCGATAGCAATTCGGCGTCGTTGTAGCGGCACAGATTCGCGATCCGGCATTGAACGACGGCATATAGGGACTCGATCCCTTCCGGCCCGATGGGGCGCTGCAACAGCAGCTTTCGGAAATGCGGCCAGGTGCCCTCTGGGAGAGGCTCGCCCCCGCGGGCGCTGAGCACGATGATTGCCTGGGGAATGAGCGGAGAGGCCGACGGCAGGTCAGTCGCACGTCGCAAGGTTTCCATTCCTAGCGACCAGGCTGGTGAAGTTCGATCTCCGCCTGAAATATTGAACATGTGCGTCGCGAAGCCGTAGGCCGCGCGGGCGGAAGTCGGAGCGCGATTCTCAAGCGTCAGGGCAAGTCTGCCTTGCTCGCCCCAAGTGGCGGCTTGCAGAACCCCCAAAATTGCAAGAGTCAGAACCAAGGCGGCGCCGATCGCCATGCGGGCATCGCCGTGCAGGCGCTTTGTCAATATGGCAACTGCGTTGGCCAAGATGAGCAGTGGGCCAAGCGTGGCGAGGTAGTTGCGGTGTTCGAACGCAAGTTCCAACGGAATGGGGCTGCTAGTGATTGCATGGCAGGCGAAGAACCATGCTATCCCGAAGGCGAGCAGTGGCCAACGGCGACGGGCGGACCACGAGCTGCCGACAAGGGCAAGGATGGCGAATGTTGCCATTGTCGTCCGTGCGTCGTGCCACGGCGTGAGTGAGACGGGGAAGTTGTCGTAGTAGAACCGGAATGTGTCGGGCGCAGGCCACAGGATTAGGGCCAAGTAGTGGGAGAGCACTGGAAACTGTGTGCTGGTGCGTTCCAGAGCATCGAATGTGCGTGGGGCATAGGCGGCCTGGCTGGTCAACGGGACAACCACGAGCACGAAGGTCATCGCAGCGGCCAGCGCCCCAAAGAAAAATGCGGCCACGATGCGATAGTCGGTGGAGCCACCGCGCGCTCGGAATCTGAAGCAGAGCCATTCAATCAGCAGGGCCAACACTGGGGCCACTGCCGCCGATTCCTTGAAACCAAGCCCTGCCGCCCATGCGAGCGTGGCTAGAAGCAGGTAGGGCCATGCGCGCCGACCGGCGAGCAGTCGGTGGCGGAACTGCATATAGGCGAGTAGCGACAGCAACATGCCCATCGCTGCACCGATTTCCATACGTTGCACGGCGTAGGCCACGGTGGAGGCGTGGATCGGATGCGCGGCCCAAGCCAGTGCTGTCAGCCAGGCAGCGACTGTCAGCACGCTTGGACTACCGAGTGAGGGGGCTGTGTGCGCGAACAGCTGGCGAACCAGCACCGCCACCAGCACGGCGTTGACGGCGTGCATCACCAGTGATGTCGCCTTGAGCCACCATGGATCCAAGCCGGTCAATGCGTGGTTCACGGCGAAGCTGAGCATCGCCAAGGGTCGACCAGCGTCGCTGGTCAGTCCGCTGCCCATGGCAGCCCACAACTCCGAAGGCGCCAGCGAATTGGCCTGCCAGCCGCTGGCGCGGACAAGGTTTGGTAAATCGTCGAAGATAAAGCCGCCTGTTAGCGACAGTTGCCATACAAGCCACGTGGCTGGTATGAGCAACAAGGGCGCCAAAACTTGGACCAGCGGGAAGCGGCTTGCCATCTGCTTTCAAAAAATACAAGGGCCGCATCGCGCGGCCCTTGTAGTTTGCATCTGCTGAAGCTCGGCGATCAGCCGCCGCGGCACACGCTGGGAAGGTACTTGTCTGCAATGCCACTGTCGTCGCAGTTCCAGGAGATCGAGCCACCGTTGTCGAACGGGCTGAGGACGAGCGTCGAGCTCGCGACCTTGGTGCTCGCGCCGGTGCTCATCGTGGCAGTGATGATGCCTGCCGAGACAGCAACCCCGGACACGTAGTCGCCCTTGATGCTGGTAGCCGTAGCGAGGCCAGCGGTGGTGTTGGTGATGGCGCCCCACGACCCCGTATTGGCGTACTCCTCGGCAACCGCGGTCTTGGCGCCCGAAGCCAGCGAGTTGGCTTCCGAGACCTGCGAACGGGCGACGTAGTCCTGGTAGGCCGGCAGCGCGATGGCGGCCAGGATGGCGATGATCGCAACCACGATCATCAGTTCAATGAGGGTAAAGCCCTGCTGCTTCTTCATGATGTTTCCCCTAGGAGTGGATTTGACTTCACGTGTGACAACGCCGGCTTGGGTTCCGGAACCGTTGCTGCCGTGCGACATCGCACGTGCAATGAAGTGTATGCAGAACCCGTGCCAGTTGGTGGCTTGTAGGTGCGGATGAACAGATGTGCAACCGGATTCACGGTCTGGACTGTCGTCGATGAGTGATAGGCGACGTATTACGTCACTTTGTAGCGCCGATTGTGACGCTTCGCGTCAGTCCCGCGCCTCGATATGTGATGCGCGTCGCTCATCGATCCTTGTTTCAGATACCGCTGCGCAAACTTGACATTGCCGAGATGGTGCATTGGCGGGTCACAAGCTGACGACAGCGAGGCGAGACGGACGCTCGACTTCTGTGATCGCCACCCGTTGGACATAGTGGGTTTCATTTCCTCGGCTTCCTGTCGTCTCGCAAGGCGGCGTCAAACTCCTGCTGAAGTGACCGCACAAAGCGATCGGTGAGGTGTTGGGAATCCCTATAGACTGCCGCGCCGTTGCGCTGCCCACGGCAGACGCCGCTCGGGCAGACGTGGTCGCTCAGATCCACCATCTGGACACCCGTCGCGTCAGCGGAATCCTGAAGCGCCATTTTGACGCCAGCCATGATGCTGTTCGCCGGTGAGGCGGTGCAAGTATCTGGAAGCTGAGGAAAATGCCGTCGTCTCCAAGCCTGCCGGGCCTCGCAGGTAGGGGCGTCAAAGGTCAGCGTCGGCACCGGTTGCAGAAGGTAGGTACGCCCGGCGGAGGCTGCAACGTGTTCCAGCACGCGCTGGGACCCCTCGCGCCACTCCTGCGGCGAGAAGGCGTACGTGTGGGACGAACCCAGGATGATTGCTTCGGGCTTTACCTCGTCGAGGTACTCGAGGGCCCGCTCACGCCACTCCTCGCACTCCGTGTAGCGGCGTCCGATGCGCTGATAAAAGATGGGCAGGTCGACCATCGGGCAGGCTGACTTGGTCAGGACGAGAATGCGCCAATCGTTGCCATTAAAGTGACCCTGCACTGCGCTGAACCATTGGGCGCCAATGCTGTCGCCCAGCAGAACGGCAGTGCGGGTTGCGTCCTCAGGGCCGAAGTAGCACGCTCGCACGCGGCTGGAGTGATACCACTCGTCGCAATTGTGCGCATAGATGATGGGAGCGTCGCCCCGGGACTCCATGTACTGAAGCAGTTCCGGGTCCTGCGACCAGTCCTGAGTGCGTGTTTGCCACTGGATCCCGGCCAGTGCTGCGCAGGCGATCAAGAGGCATGAGCTGGCAAGGACATTTCCGGGGCGCGCCCTTAGCCACAGCGAGTGGCGGATTGGTGTTTCGATCACACGATGCGACAGCCATGCCAGAACGGCTGCCGCTGCGACCAGGGCCACGCGCGCTGGGGCGGATTGGCCGAAAACCGTGGCACCCAGGACAAGTGCCGGCCAATGCCACAGATAAAGGCTGTAGGACAGACGGCCAATTCCGACCAAGGGCCGCAACGACAGGGTGTACGTGCAGAAGTTCGCGGGCGCATATTGGCCAGCGGCCAATATCAGGGCTGTGCCAATCGACGGGAGCAGGGCGCGCCAGCCCGGATACGGCATGCCCTTGTCGAACCACGATGCGGAGACAAGGACCAGCGCCAAGCCGCACCAGGCCAGCAGAGTCCACGGCACTTGGCGCTGGTCTCGCGCTTCCCGATTGCGACAAAGGAAGTGTCCTGCGAGCAGCACGACTGCGCCAAGCGCGAATTGCCATGCCCTCGACGGTGCCATGTAGAAGGCAAGCGCCGGGGTCTGGATGGTCATGATTAGCGAGAGCGCCATGCTGATGACCAACGTTGCCAGAAGCCCCTGCCACAGCTGGGGCCAGTTCGGACCGCTGCCGCGGCGGCGTCCCAACAGGCCCAGGCAGAACAGGAGCAGGACGGGCCACGCAAGGTAGAACTGTTCTTCCACGCCAAGCGACCAGGTATGAAGAAAGACGTTGGTCTCGGCCCCAGCGCCGAAGTAGTCGATGTGAGCAAAGGCGAAGTAGAAGTTGCTCAGCCACGCCGTAGCGGCCATGCCGGCCGCAGCTTGCGGAGCCTGTTCGAACGGTGCGAGCAGCAGTGCGCTGGCAATGGCAGTCACGGCCACCATGAGCAGGAGTGCCGGCATCAGGCGCTGGAGGCGCCGTGCATAGAACGCGCGGAGCTTGATGGTTCCGGTGGCCTGCACCTCCTTGCAGAGCAGGCCGGTGATCAGGTAGCCGGACAGTACAAAGAAAATGTCGACACCGATGAATCCCCCCGCGAAGCCCGGCACCTTGGCGTGCGCGGCGATGACCAGCAGCACCGCCAAGGCGCGGAGGCCCTCGATGTCAGGTCTGAACGCAAGGGAGATCTGGCCCGGCCCCGCAGTGGAGCCGGCGCCGATGCGCGTGATGCCGATCATGCTCAGTAATCTTCCCGAATGCCCCGTTGGGATGGTGGCAGTGTAGATGGCCGATCCACAAGCGCGGCTCACCCAGAGCCCGGCTCCGGTGGCCGCGTCGGCCGGTACGCGCGCTCGAAGACCTCGCGCGTCAGGCCTTCCACGGAGGCAATGATGTTCTTGAACTCGTCACGGTAGGAGTCGACGTACTTCTGGTACGCCTCCAACTTGGGGCTGTCGGTCTTGAGTACGGGGAACTCCGGTCTGGTCTTGTAGTAGTTCGTCAGCCAGAGAACCTCGGCGGCATTGCCCATTACCGCCTGCAGCCTGAGCCCGAAGCGCTCGAGTCCCGCTCCGCCGAACTCCTGCCGGTGGTGGCTGTGGAACCTCGTCCACGTACTTGTGGACCAGCTCCATGGCAGTGCGCTGCACACGGGTGAACACGAGCAGCGGCTCTCCGTAGTGGACCGCATACGCCCGGTTCGAAAGCGGCAGCGGCAGCGAGAGGTCCACTCCGCCCAGCGAGTGGACCTGCAGGGTCCTGGCGAGGCTTGTCCAGACACGCCCGGCTTCCTCATGCAGTTGCCGCAGCTCGCTCACGATCGCCCGCTTCAGCAGGTAGCGCCGGAGCACGTCCTTGCATATGGGACCAGGCGCTTGGCGCGGGAGCGGCAGCAGGTGCTGAATTGGGCCGGGCTGAGACTTCGATCGCGCTTGCATCGCGCCTTCATTGCCCCCGTGCGACACTTTTTTCCATGTCCCAAACGTCCTCCCGCGCCTCCCGCGCCTCTCGCGGCTTTACCCTGATCGAGCTGATGGTCGTTGTAGCCGTGGTCGCCATCCTCGCGGCCATCGCCTATCCCTCCTATTCCAACTACGTGCAGCGCAGCAAGCTTCGCGTCGCTCAGACCGACCTCGTCGCCCTCGGCGCCCACCTCGAGAACCTCCGCCAGCGCACCCTCTGGTACCCGGTGGCCGACGCCGAGGCCGGCACCGTGGTCACCAGCTGGCAGCCGTCCGCGAACGCCGACGATTTCGCCTTCCACATCAAGAGCGACAAGGGCCAGTACGCCGCCACCGCCACTTGGCGCCACCAGGACAAGCTGCAGGGCTGCGTGCTCACCCTGGCCAGCACGCCGCCGGCGCGCCGGGTGGGGGAGCGCTGCCAGGCCGCGGGCCGCGTGGACTGGTGACGTGAACGCGGGCCGCGGCTTCAGCCTGGTCGAACTGATGGTTACGCTCGCCATCATGGCGGCCTTGGCCATGCTGGCGATGCCCTTCGGCGCGCGCTGGATGGACAGCGACCGCCAGCTGCAGGCTCGCGGCCTGCTGACCGAGGGCGTGGGACAGGCGCGGGCGCTGTCGCTGCGCAATCCCTTGGGCCTGGCGCGCGGGGCGCCGGTGGCCTGCCTGCGGCTTGCGGCCGACAGCCTGCTGGAAGTGGCGCGGCTGGACACGGGCGAGGACTGCGCGGGCGGCGCGGTGGTCTGGACCGGGCAGTTGAACCCTGCCATCACGCTTGCCGAGCCGGGCACCGGCACGCCGTTCCACTGCGTGGCCTTCGATGGCCGCGGCGCCTATGCCGACCCGGCCGTGGTGCCCGACTGCACGCAGGTGGCGCGGCTGCGGGTGGCGGGGCGCGACCCCGCGGAGGCGCTTGATGTCGACCTGCTCTGAGCCACGCCCGCGCCCGCGCCGGCAGCGCGGCGACATGCTGATCGAGGCCCTGGTCGGGGTGCTGCTGCTGTGCATCCTGGGCGCGGGCATGGTGTACGTGGCCACCCAGCTCACCGGTGCCCAACGCGATGCGCGCATCGAGGGCATGGCGGTGATCGGCATGCGCCAGCTGCTGCGCGAGCACGGCGAGGGCCTGTGTGATGGCGCGTCCAGCCGGCCGATGGCGGTGGGCGGCGACGATCTCGCGCTGGAAGTGAATGTGGACGTGGCCTGCCAAGCCGGAACCACGGTGCAGGTGCAGGCCAGCGGCGCCGGCAGCATGGCGGTGGCCATGCCGCGCCAGATCACGCTCAGCCTGGCGCCCGAGACGCTGGGGCTGCCGGCCGACGGTGTGTCGCTGGTCGTGGGGACGCATCAATGAGCCGGCAGCGCGGCATGACGCTGATCGGCACCCTGGTGGGGCTGCTGCTGTCGGTGCTGGGCGTGGTGGCGATGCTGGCGCTGTACCGGGCGATGGTGGACACATCCACCAGTTCGGAGCTGAGCGCGGTACGCGACAGCCAGCTGGCATCTGCCCTGCTGGGCGCGCAGATGGAGCTGCAGGCGGTGGGCTGGCGCATCGAGCCGGGTACGGCCGGCGACAACCTGCGCGTGTCCGCGGACGGGCGCGGGGTGGTCTGGCGTTTCCGCGACGTCGATGGCGGGCCGATGCTGTGCGCCGGGATGCGGATCGTGGCCGAGGCACCGGCGGCGGGCGCGGCGATGGCGGGTCCGGATGGCCCGTTGGCGCAGGGCCTGTACCTGATGCCGGCCACGCCTTGCGCGGGCGTGGACGATGCGGGCGTGACCTGGGCCACGCCGGGGCAGCCGACGCCGCGGATGCTGGTATCGGCGGTGGGCTTCCACGTGGGCCAGGGCGAGGTCTCGGTGCTGCGCCTGGCCGAGGCGCGCTTCGTGCAGCAGGCGGGTGCCTGCGAGCCGTATGGCCAGAACGTGGGCGAGGTGGAGCACGTGACCCTGGCGCTGGAGGCCGGCGGCATGCGGCTGTTCGGCGTGTGTCTGCAGAACATCAAGGGCGCGGAGATCGTGCCGGCGGCGGCCACGGAGGCTTCAGCATGAGCAGGAAAAGATCGCCATTGGGCGAGCAGCCCTTGGCAAGGCAGCGACAGCGCGGGGTGGCGATGCTCTTCATCGTGCTGATGCTGGGCGTGGCGGTGGGCACCTCGACGCTGCTGATCTGGCACGCGGTGCGCAGCACGCAGGAGCAGCAGCTCACCATCCATGCCAGCACGCCGGCGCAGGCCAGCGCGTGGCGCGGGGCGGAGGTGCTGCGGCGCTGGCTGGACGCGGTGGACGAAGCCGCGCTGGAGGGCTGGGCCGATGCCGGTGGCGTGGTACCGGTGGCCTTTGGCGGCGCCGGTGATCCGGGTTTCAGCGCGGGACTGACGTCGGTGCGGAAGGCAGGCAGCGCCTGGCGCGTGGAGGCGGCGGTGACCGGCCTGGCGGCCGAAGGCGGGGCGGCGCAGTCGCGGGCCACCGTGGAGGTGGTGTACGAGATCGAGCCGGGCGAAGCCGGCGGCGGTGGCGGCGGCAGCGCGCCCGCGGGCGTGGTCTCGGCGATCAACATCCATCGCGACCTGCGGCTGACCGGCAGCATCAAGGTGACCGGTGCGGAGAACGCGGTGTTCAACGTCGACGGCGATGCGCTGCTGGACAGCGCGTCGATCACCGGCATCGACACCCTGCGCGCCACCGGCGATGTGACCGTGGGCAGCGCCATCCACGTTCGCAACATCCATTCCAACGGCGACGTGGTGCTGCGCGGCAGCGCCAGCGGCACCCAGGTGCGGGCGCGCGGTGGGGCCACGGTGTCGGGCGGCTCGAGCCCGGTGGCGCTGCGTGCGAACGGGCCGGTGCTGTTCACAGGCGGCGCCGGTGACCTGGTGGAATCGAAGACCGGGGTGACGGTGACCGGCGGCGGCGTCAACATCACTTCGGTGCGCTCGGAAGGGCCGGTGAACTGGACCGGCAGCGGCGGCGGCGCCAACCGGGTGCATGCCAACGGGCGGGTGGACTACAGCGGCGGCAACCGCTCGACCGTGCTGCGTTCGCGCGCGTTGGTGGCGCTGCCGGCGGGTGAGGTCAGCGAGGTCGCCGCGAATGGGCGGGTGTCGCATGCGGCCTACGGAAAAGTGGGATCGATCACCGCCGTTGGCGACGTGGACATGAGCAAGGCCGGGGCCGGGCGGGTGCGCACGCAGGGCACGACACGCGTGAGCGGCTATGGCGGGATTGATGCGCTGGAAGGGCAGCGCGACTTGTTGGTGTCGGGCTGGGTGTCGATCGCCGGGGTCATCGGCGGCGCCGTCAGCGGCAACGGCCGCGACAGCGTGGCGAAGACGGTGCGGGTGCAGCCGGGCTACACCGTGCCGATCGCGCCGGTGGAGCCGGTGGTGGTGGACGAGGTGCCCGAGGTGGTGATGCCTTCTTCGAAGGTGGATGCGTGGCCGCTGCGCGAGCTGGCGAACTATGTGTTCGAGGTGGTGGGCGGCACGCGCCGGGTGACGGTAGCGAACGTGGCCGGGATTCCCGACGGGCAGTACGTGCTGGGCATCCGGGCGGCGAACAACCAGCGCTATCCGGACTGGCTGTGCCGGCCCGCGGACATGAGCGGCAACGTGTGCAGCGTGCCGGTGGCCACCCTCTGCCAGGGCCATTCGCCACAGAACGCCTGCATCGGCGGCAGCGGGCGCCGCTGGGAAATCAACGGCAAGAGCATGGCGCGCGGCGTGGCGTGGTTCGACGGCGACCTGACGGTGGGCAACGGCGTGTACGTGAACACTTTCATCGCCACGGGCAACATCGCCACCAGCGGCTCGCATCGCAACATGTCGCCCAACTACGCGGGCTTTTCCGTGACCTGCGCCAACGCGACGCCGCCGGGCGGGTCTGCCGCGCCTGACTTCGCGCAGCTGGCGCCGGTGAACCTGTGCAATGTCGCCGGCGGAAGGATGACCGGTGCGCCGGTGGCCAACATCGCCTACCTGGCGGGCGGCACGGCGCCGGGAGGCAGCGGCTTCTCGGGCGGCGACATCAGCCTGGGCGCATCAACGCGGGCCGACGGCTCGGTGCTGGCCGGCAACGTGCTGACCACCGGCGGTAGCACCACCATCAGCGGCGCGATCGTGTCGGCGGCGCAGGGCGGCGGCAGTGACGTGAGCATGGGCGGGAGCACGACGCTGGACCTGTCGGGCGGGTCGGAGGACTACGAACCGGGCGCACTGCCCTGCGGGATCGTGGCCTGCGGCGAGACCGCCGAGCCGGATCCTGGCGAGCGGCGGACGCGGGTGTTGTGGACGCGGTATCGGTAATGCCATTCGGGAAATCTGTGGATAGCCAGGGCGGCGATAGCGCTGCGTCAGTCGCGATGCTTGATCGCCGCTATAGCCGCTCCCACAAAAGCCACTCCCACAGGGGGAGGCTTGGGCGTTAGTCGATGCCGAGCTTCTTGAGCTTGTAGCGCAGCGCGCGGAAGGTGATGCCCAGGGCGGCGGCGGCCTTGGTCTTGTTGTACTTGTTCTCGGTCAGTGCCTGCTGGATGGCGGCGCGTTCGATCTCTTCTATATAGGAAGGCAGGGCGCTGGAGGCGGTTTCGCGCGGATTGAGGCTGCCCGGCGAGGGTGGCGCGGACATTCCGCCCTGGAGCGGCGCGGTGCGCCCGGGCGAGTGGATGTTGTTGCCGCCCGGCAGGCGCAGGTCGATGGCGGTGATCGTGTCGCCGTCGGCAAGCGCCATCGCGCGCTCCAGGATGTTCTCCAGTTCGCGCACGTTGCCCGGGAAGCCGTAGCTCCCCAGCGCGGCCAGGGCGTCGGGGCCGAGCCTGGGTGCGGTGCGGTGCATGGCGTGGCCCAGGCGGGCGAAGATCGCGTCCGACAGGATCGGCAGGTCGCCGTCGCGGTCGCGCAGGGCCGGCACGTGCAGTTCGATCACGTTGATGCGGTAGTACAGGTCGTGGCGGAAGCTGCCGGCGTTGACCAGGTCGCTCAGATCCTTGTGCGTGGCCGAAAGGATGCGCACGTCGACGTCGATCTCGGCCTGGGCGCCGACCGGGCGCACCTTCTTCTCCTGGATGGCGCGCAGCAGCTTGACCTGCATCGACAGCGGCAGCTCCGCCACTTCGTCCAGGAACAGGGTGCCGCCGTCGGCGCTCTGGAACAGGCCGGGCTTGTCGGCATGTGCACCGGTGAAGCTGCCCTTCCGGTGGCCGAAGAATTCGCTCTCCATCAGTTCGCTGGGGATCGCGCCGCAGTTGACCGGCACGAATGGGCCGCCGGCGCGGGCGCCCTGGGCGTGGATGGTGCGGGCCACCAGTTCCTTGCCGGTGCCGGACTCGCCGCTGATGTGCACCGGCGCCTGGCTGCGGGAGACCTTGGCGATGGTTTCGCGCAGTTCGACCATGGCCGGCGAGCCGCCCAGCAGGCGGCCGGCCTCGTCGGGCTGGGCCTGGCGGCGGACGTTGAGCTCCAGCGCCTGGCGCACCAGGCCGCGCAGCACGTTGATGTCCACGGGCTTGGAGACGAAGTCGAAGGCGCCGGCCTTCAGGGCTTCCACCGCGGCTTCAACGTTGCCGTAGGCGGTGATCATGGCCACGGGGGTGTCGGGGAAGCGGGTGGTGATGTCGCTGATCAGCTCCAGCCCGGAACCGTCGGGCAGGCGCATGTCGGTCAGGCAGAGGTCGTACTTGCCGCGGGCCAGCAGCTCCTGCGCGGCGGCCAGGGTGGCGGCGGTATCGGTGCGGAGGCCCATGCGGCCCAGGGTCAGGACAAGGAGCTCACGGATGTCGTGCTCGTCGTCGACGATGAGGGCGCTGCGGGCGTCTGTCATGGGAATTCTTGGGTGCCTGTCCGTGGGTGACCAATTTTGGCACTTTTCACCATAGTGTGACGAGTGTCAAAAGGTACAAGGCTCAGCCGAGCATCGCGGAGCCATTGCGGAGGGTGATCCGGAAGCAGGCGCCGCCGCCGGGCAGGGACACGTATTCCAGGCGGCCGTCGTTGGCACGGCAGAGCTCGTGCGCGATGTAGAGGCCAAGGCCGGTGCCGTGCTCGGAGGTGGTGAAGAAGGGCCGGAACAGCTGGTGGGTCACGGCGTCGGGGATGCCGGGGCCGCGGTCGGTGATCTCGATCACCGGGCTGCCGTCCAGCAGGTCGACGTTGATGGTGATGCGGGCGGCCTCGCCGGGCTGGTGGCCGTGGCGCACGGCGTTGTTGGTCAGCGACGTCAGCGCCTGCTGCAGGTGGCGGGGGTCGACCATGGCCGGGACGTCGGGGCGCTGGCCGGCCTGGCGCAGGCTGGCGTTCTCTTCCGGGCAGGTCTGGCGGTAGTCCTCGATGAAGGCGCGCACCTGGCCCACCAGGTCCACCTGCTCGGGCTGGGCGCGCTCGCGGCGGGCCAGGCTGAGCACGCTCTCGACGATGGCGTTGGTGCGCATGCACTGCTGGTGGACGATCTGCAACAGGCGGCGGTCGCTGTCGCCGATGTCGCGCGACTCCTCCAGCAGCTGGGTGGCATAGCTGATGGCGGCCAGCGGGTTGCGGATCTCATGCGCGAGGCTCGCGGAGAAGCGGCCCATGGCGGCGAGCGTCAGCGATTCGGCGCGGCGCGAGACCAGGGCCGTGTCGTCGAGGAAGATCAGGGTGGTGTCGTCGGTGGCCAGCAGGCGGGCGAAGCGCGGCAGGACTTCGTTGCCGTCGTCGCCGATGGTCAGCGGGGTGTCGTCGGCCTGGCCGCTGCGGCGCCATTCGGCCACGCGCATGGCCAGCTGCGGCGAGATCTTCGGCAGGGTGCGCGGCGTGCCCTCGGGGTCCGGGCCGGATTCGCCCAGCAGGATGCGGGCGGCCTCGTTGGCCATGCGGATGCGGCCGCTGCCGTCCACCATCAGCACGCCAACGCGCATGCGGCGGATGATCAGTTCGTTGATTTCGGCGAGGTTGGCGGCCTCGGCCCCGCGCCGGTCGGCCAGGGTGCGGCTCTCGCGCATGTCGCGGCCGAGGAAGTTGGTCAGCGACGCCATCGCCAGGTAGCTGACCGAGAACATCAGCACCTCGGCCAGCGGGCGCTCGCGGATCGGGCTGCCCGCCAGAATCACCGCCATGTACTGCGCGACCAGCGCGCCCGAGGCCAGCGCGGCTGCCGCCAGGCCCAGGTGCAGGGGCAGCAGCAGGGCGGCGGCGCCGACGTTGAACAGCAGCATCATCGCGATGCCCGGCCCGGCGTGGGGCAGGGCATGGGTGGCCAGGGTGGCCACGGCGATGTCGATGGCCACGCCGAAAATGACCTGCGCCGGGAGCGGAATGGATTCGCGGCCAGAGAACAGCAGCAGTACGGCGGACGCCACGAGATACGTGGCGGCGACCGCCGAGGCCAGGGCGGGGTCCCGCGCTTCGCCACCGAATACGCCTTGCAGGGGGCCGAATACGGCCAGCGCAAGCATCGCGGCTTCGAGCGTCCGGTACAGGGCCAGCAGGTACAGCTCGCGCCTCATGGCGCGATCGGTGGGGGTCTTGGGCACTCGGGCGGGCTCCGTGGGCGTTGGCGCACTATAATGGTCGGCGCTGTGTCCCACTTTCCCACGACGGACCCCACATGAACTTCCACGAGTACCAGGCGAAGCAGCTCTTCGCCGATTACGGCATTGCAGTCCCGGCCGGGCGCGTCGCCCGGACCCCTGAAGAGGCGGTTGACGCCGCCAAGGCCATCGGCGGCGATTTCTGGGTGGTCAAGGCCCAGATCCACGCCGGCGGCCGCGGCAAGGCCGGCGGCGTCAAGCTCTGCCGCTCGCTCGACGAGGTGCGCGAGCACGCCAAGGGCATGCTCGGCAAGAAGATGGCGACCTACCAGACGGCCGGCATCGAGCTGCCGATCGACTCGGTGCTGGTGACCCAGGCCACCGACATCGACAAGGAGCTGTACCTGTCGGTGCTGGTGGACCGTTCGACCCAGTCGGTGACCTTCATCGCGTCCAGCGAAGGCGGCATGGACATCGAGCAGGTGGCCGCCGAGACGCCCGAGAAGATCCAGTCGCTCAACGTGAACTTCATCCAGGGCCTGCAGCCCTACCAGTGCCGCGACATGGGCTTCGCCCTGGGCCTGACCGGCAAGCAGGTCAACCAGCTCTCGAAGATCATGATGGGCCTGTACAAGCTGTTCAACGAGAAGGACCTGGCGCTGGTCGAGCTGAACCCGCTGGCCATCCTCACCGACGGCAACCTCGCGGTGCTGGACGGCAAGGTCGACTCCGACGACAACGCCGGCTTCCGCCACGCGGACCTGGTCGCCATGCGCGACATCCGCCAGGAAGACGAGACCGAGGTCAAGGCCAGCCAGCACGACCTGAACTACGTGACCATGGACGGCAACATCGGCTGCATGGTCAATGGCGCGGGCCTGGCCATGGCCACGATGGACGTGATCCAGCTGGAAGGCGGCTCGCCCGCGAACTTCCTCGACGTCGGCGGCGGCGCCACCAAGGAGCGCGTGACCGAGGCGTTCAAGCTGATCCTCTCGTCGGATGACGTGAAGGCGATCTTCGTCAATATCTTCGGCGGCATCGTGCGCTGCGACATGATCGCCGAAGGCATCATCGCCGCGGTCAAGGAAGTCGACGTCAAGGTCCCGGTGATCGTGCGCCTCGAGGGCACGAACGTGGACGCGGGCAAGGAGCTCTTGAAGAACTCCGGCCTGGCCATCACCGCCGCCGACAACATCAACGACGGCGCCCGCAAGGCTGTCGAAGCCGCGAAGGCCGCCTGAGCCCCGACATCCACCATATTTCTTCCTGCCACCTGGGCCTTGACCCTGTGGGAGCGGCTACAGCCGCGATTCCCGCACGGCCAAGACAGAAATCGCGGCTATAGCCGCTCCCACAGGTGGGGCGCGGAAGACACAGAAGAACCGAGGAAACACATGAGCGTTCTCGTCAACAAAGACACCAAGGTGATCGTGCAGGGTTTCACCGGCACGCAGGGCACCTTCCACGCCGAGCAGATGCTCGAGTACGGCACCAAGGTCGTGGGCGGCGTGACCCCCGGCAAGGGCGGCACCGAGCACCTGGGCCTGCCCGTGTTCAACACCGTGGCCGATGCCGTGGGCGAAACCGGCGCCAATGCGTCGGTGATCTACGTGCCGCCACCGTTCGCGGCCGACGCGATCCTTGAAGCCGCGGATGCCGGCATCAAGGTCATCGTGTGCATCACCGAGGGCATCCCGGTGCTGGACATGCTGCGCGTCAAGAAGACCCTGGTCACGACCTACCCGGACACCGTGCTGGTGGGCCCGAACTGCCCCGGCGTGATCACCCCGGGCGAGTGCAAGATCGGCATCATGCCGGGCCACATCCACATGCCGGGCAAGATCGCCATCGTCTCGCGCTCGGGCACGCTGACCTATGAAGCGGTCAAGCAGACCACCGACGCCGGCCTCGGCCAGTCGACGGTGATCGGCATCGGCGGCGATCCGATCAACGGCCTGAACTTCATCGACTGTCTGAAGCTGTTCCAGGACGACGAGCAGACCCAGGGCATCATCATGGTCGGGGAGATCGGCGGTTCGGCCGAGGAAGAAGCGGCCGAGTTCATCGCCGAGTACGTGACCAAGCCGGTGGTGGGCTTCATCGCCGGTGCGTCGGCCCCGAAGGGCAAGCGCATGGGCCACGCCGGCGCGATCGCCTCGGGCGACTCGGGCACGGCCGAAGGCAAGTTCGCCGCGATGGAGAAGGCCGGCGTCACCACCGTGCGTTCGCCTGGCGACCTGGGTGCCGCCATCGCGAAGCGCCTGGCCGGCTGATCCGGCGCCTCCCGTGGGAGCGGCCATGGCCGCGATCGCGTTGCAGCGATCGCCGCCATATCGGCTCCGGCAAGGGATGCGTTCCAGGAAGGCCGCCGCGAGGCGGCCTTTTTCGTGCCTGCACGGAAATGCGACCATCATGGCCACCCCACGTCGAGCCACTGGAACCCTCCAATGACCGAACACCTCCGCATCGCCCTGGCCCAGTTCGATTTCCCGGTGGGCGACGTCGCCGGCAACACGACGCGCATCGCCGCCATGATCGGCGAGGCGCGCGACGAATTCGGCGCCGACATCGTGGTGTTCCCGGAACTCGCGGTCAGCGGCTATCCGCCGGAGGACCTGCTCATGCGGCCGCAGTTCCTGGCCGACTGCGAGCAGGCGCTGCGCACCGTCGCCGATGCGGCGACCGGCATCGTCGCCATCGTCGGCTGGCCGGAATCGGCCGGCAGCGTGCTGTACAACTCGGCCAGCGTGCTGCGCGACGGCCGCATCGAACGCACCTATCGCAAGCGCGAGCTGCCCAACTACAACGTGTTCGACGAGCGCCGCTACTTCCACGTCGATCCCGACGGCGGCAGCTGCGTGTTCGAGGTCAAGGGCGTGCCGGTGGGCCTGCTGGTGTGCGAGGACCTGTGGTTCGTCGAGCCCATCGCCGACACGGTGGCGCAGGGCGCGCAGCTGGTGCTGGTGCCCAACGCCTCGCCCTTCGAGCGTGGCAAGCACGCGCAGCGCGACGCGATGATCGCCGCGCACACGCGCGATACCGGCGCGGCGCTGGCCTATCTCAACGTGGTGGGCGGGCAGGATGCGCTGGTGTTCGACGGCTCATCGGTGGTCGCCGACGGCGACGGCACGGTGCATCCGGCCGCGGCCGCGTTCACCGACCAGTGGCTGGTGGTGGACTATGACGTCGCGCGTCGCGCGTTCACGCCCATCGTGTGGATGGACGACGGCGACGAGAGCATGGACGCGATGGCCTGGCGCGCGGTGGTGCGGGGAATCCGCGACTACTTCGGCAAGAACGGTTTCCGCCGCGCCTGGCTGGGGCTGTCGGGCGGCATCGATTCGTCGATCGTGCTGGCGATGGCGGTGGAAGCACTGGGCGCGGACAACGTGACCGCGGTGCGCATGCCCTCGCGCTACACGGCGGAGCTCAGCAACGATCTTGCCGCCGAGCAGTGCCGCGCGCTGGGCGTGGAGATGATGACGGTGCCGATCGGGCCGGCATTCGACGGCCTGCTGGCCAGCCTGGGCGATGCCTTCGACGGCCGCGAGGCCGACGTGACCGAGGAGAACCTGCAGTCGCGCGCGCGCGGGATGATCCTGATGGCGCTGTCGAACAAGCTCGGCGGCCTGGTGCTGACCACCGGAAACAAGAGCGAGTACGCGGTCGGCTATGCCACCATCTACGGCGACATGGCCGGTGCCTACGCGCCGATCAAGGACCTGTACAAGACGGAGGTCTACGGGCTTTCCAAGTGGCGCAACACCGTGGGCGGCGCCCCGGTGATCCCGCCCGCGGTGATCGCGAGGCCGCCATCGGCGGAGCTGCGCGAGAACCAGCTGGACCAGGATTCACTGCCGCCCTACGACGTGCTGGACGCGATCCTCTTGCGCTTCGTCGACCAGGAGCAGTCGCGCGACGAGGTCTGCGCGGCGGGCTTCGATGCGGCGGTGGTGGATCGCGTGGTGGCGCTGGTGCGGCGCAGCGAATGGAAGCGCCAGCAGGCCGCCCCGGGTCCGAAGATCTCCCGCCGCGCCTTCGGCCGCGAGCGCAGGTACCCGATCACCAACAGGTACCCGCACTAACCGCGATTCCCGGCTTACCGGATCGCGGAACGCTCGCTGGCGAAGGGGTTGAGCTTGCGGATGGTCCACGGATAGTCCGGCCAGTCGCCCGTGAGGTACGGATGGTCGGGCTCGTTCAGCTCGAGCACGCGGCGCGCGTCGTTGGCCAGGGCGTCGTTGCCCAGTTCGGCGTAGGCGCCGGCGAGGACGGCCACGGCGTCGTTCTGGTATTCACTCTGCGGGTAGGTCTCGAGCAGGTAGCGGGCGCGCTCGGCGGCACCTACCCAGGCGTCGCGGCGCATGTAATACAGCGCCGTCTCGATCTCGTGGCGGGCGAACGTGTTGCGCAGCGCGGCCATGCGGTTGCGCGCGTCGGCGGCATAGCGGCTGTTGGGGTAGCGTTCGGCCACGGTGCGCAGGTCGTTGTAGCCCTGCATGGGCGTGGCCAGGTCGCGGCGGCTGGTGTCGAGGTTCCACGCGCGCTGCAGGAATACCGTATCGCGGGACGAGTTCACCAGGCCGCGCAGGTAGTACATGTAGGCCACGTTGCGGTGCGTGGGATAGGTGCGGATGAAGCGGTCCACCGACGACACGGCGTCGTCGTGGCGGCCCATCTTGTACTGGGCGTAGGCGATTTCCATCAGCGCCTGCTCGGTGTACGGGCCGTAGGGGTACTGCGCGACCAGGCGGCGGTAGGTGGTGGTGGCGCCGTTCCAGTTGCCGCTGCGCATCGACCGGTAGCCCTTGTCGTACAGGGCCTCGACGGCCACGCCTTCATCGGCCTCCTTGTCCTTGAACATGCCCTTCATCCGCGCGCAGCCCGAGATGGAGAACATGGCCAGCAGCAGGAGCAGCAGGGCGCTGCGGAACAGGAGGGTGCTTCGGGTCATGGGACGTCCGGGGCGGCGAGGGCGTGAACCGGGGATAATAGCAGCCACCACCCGCCCGCCAGCGGCCACGCCTGAACCCGAGCCGACACCCCATGACCGACGACCACGACGCCGAGATCCCGGAAGCCGCCGCAGATGCCCCACGGGCCGCCCGCGTGCCCGATGCCATGGCCGGGCGGCGCTTCGACGCGGTGCTGGCCGAACTGTTCCCCGAGTTTTCGCGCTCGCGCCTGGCCGCCTGGGTGAAATCGGGCGACGTGCTGCTCGACGGCGCCACCGTGCGCCCGCGCGAGGCCGTCCGCGGCGGCCAGGAAATACTGCTCACCGCCACCCTGGAGGTCCAGGTCAGTGCCGGGCCCGAGGACATCCCGCTGTCGGTGCTGTACGAGGACTCCGAGGTCCTGGTGATCGACAAGCCCGCGGGCCTGGTGGTGCACCCCGGCGCCGGCAACCACACCGGCACGCTTGTGAATGCGCTGCTGTTCCGCGATCCGGCGTTCGCCGCGGTGCCGCGTGCGGGCATCGTGCATCGCCTCGACAAGGACACCTCCGGCGTCATGGTGGTGGCCCGCACCCTGCAGGCGCATGCCGCGCTGGTGGCGCAGCTGTCGGCGCGCGACGTGCACCGGCAGTACCTGGCGATCGTGGTCGGCGCGCTGGTCTCCGGCGGCACGGTGGAGGCGCCGATCGACCGCCATCCGCGCGACCGCCTGCGCATGGCGGTGCGCGAGGAAGGGCGCGAGGCCACCACCCATTACCGCCTGCAGGAGCGGTTCCGTGCCCATACCGCGCTTGAGTGCCGCCTGGAGACCGGGCGCACCCACCAGATCCGCGTCCACATGGCACACCTGAAGTTCCCGATCGTCGGCGATCCGCTGTACGGCGGGCCGGTGCGGCTGCCGCGCGCGGCAGCGGACGGGCTGGTCGAAACGCTGCGCGGATTCCGCCGCCAGGCGCTGCACGCACAGGTGCTGGAATTCGTGCATCCGACCAGCGGCGAGCCGGTGCGCTGCGAGGCGCCGCTGCCCGAGGACATGCAGGCCCTGGTCCGAGAGCTGCGGGCCGATGCGGCCGCGCATGCGGTCACCGGGTCGGGCGTGCGCCGATGACCGGCGCGGCCGGGACGGGCGGCATCCGCACGGGATCGCTGCGCCGGGCCTGGCTGGACGCGGATTGGCCCGCGCCACCGGGCGTGCGCGCGCTGGTGACGCTGCGCCACGGCGCCGGTGCATCGATGGTGCCCTTCGACCGCTTCAACCTGGGCAATGTGCACGGCGCGGGCGGCGACGACCCGGTCATCGTGGCGGCGAACCGCGCGGAGCTGGTGGATCGCGCCGACCTGCCTTCGGCGCCCCACTGGCTGCGCCAGGTGCACGGCACCGGCGTGCTGCGGGTCGACGACGTGCTTCCCTACGGCAACGCGACCGCCGAGCGCGGGCGCATGGCGGCCGAGCCGGAGGCCGATGCCGCGGTCACCGGCGTCCCGGGCGTGGTGCTGGCCATCCTCACCGCCGACTGCCTGCCGGTGGTGTTCGCCGCCCGCGACGCCGGCGAGGTGGCGGTCGCCCACGCGGGCTGGCGCGGACTGGCCGCGGGCGTGCTGGAACGCACGATCGCGACGATGCAGGCCGCGCCTGGCGAAATCCTGGCCTGGCTGGGTCCTGCAGCGGGGCCGGCGGCCTACGAGGTCGGCGCCGAGGTGCGCGATGCGTTCGTCGCCGGGGATCCGGCTGCGGACGCGGCGTTCGCGGCGACGCGCGCCGGACACTGGCACGTGGACCTGTACGCGCTGGCGCGGCGACGCCTGTGCGCTGCCGGCATGGCCGGCGCAGACATCCACGGCGGCGGCGAATGCACGATGTCCGATCGCCGGTTCTTCTCCCACCGCCGCGACGCGCGCACCGGGCGCATGGCGACGCTGGCCTGGCTGGACTGAGGCTTTCCGCGCTCCAGCGACCGCAACCGGCTGCAGCGATAATGGCGTCCCCCCCCATGAGGATGCCGATCATGACCAATGCCATCGCCAGCCTGGCCAACGTGCCCGGCGTTGCCGCGCGCGACACCGCGACCAGCGGCTTCGTGTTCAACCACACCATGCTGCGGATCAAGGATCCGCGCGCTTCGCTGGATTTCTATACCCGCGTGCTGGGCTTCAGCCTGGTGCGGCACAACGACTTTCCGGAAGCGGAGTTCTCGCTCTACTTCCTTGCCATCGTCGACCCGGCGGACATCCCCGGCGACGAAGGCGAGCGCAAGGCCTGGGTCGCCGGCCTGCAGGGCGTGCTTGAGCTCACCCACAACCACGGCACCGAATCGCAGGACGGCGCGGTGTACCACGACGGCAACAGCGAGCCGCGCGGCTTCGGGCATATCTGCCTGAGCGTGCCCGACGTGCGCGCGGCCTGCGCGCGCTTCGAGGAATTGGGCGTGCCCTTCCAGAAGCGCCTGACCGACGGGCGGATGAAGGAAATCGCCTTCATCAAGGATCCGGACGGGTATTGGGTGGAGATCATCCAGCCGACGCCCCTGGGCTGACACGCGCTGTTGCAGGGGCGCCATGGCGGCAAATCGCGGCCATGGCCGCTCCCACAAAAGACAGGGTGTCGCTTTTGTGGGAGCCGCTATAGCGGCGATCGATGTCATGCAGGCGCCGCCTGGCAGCGCGCGACGATGGCTGCTCCCGCAGGGCGGGTCAGGCCGTGAGGGTCTCGAGGAAATCGCGCCGCCAGGCGTGGATGTCATAGCCCTCGATCCGGTCCATCATCGCGCGCCAGCGCTGGCGGCGTTCGTCCAGCGGCATCGCGTGGGCTTCGGCGATGGTGTCGGCGACGCCGTCGACGTCGTAGGGATTGACCTGCAGCGCCTCGTGCAGCTCCTGGGCGGCGCCGGCGAAGCGTGACAGCACCAGCACGCCGGGATCGGCCGGGTCCTGCGCGGCCACGTATTCCTTGGCGACCAGGTTCATGCCGTCGCGCATGGGCGTGACCAGGGCGATGTCGGCGATGCGGTAGAAGCCGGCCAGCACGTCGTGCGGGAAGTTGCGGTTGATGTAGCGCACCGGCGTCCAGTCGGGCACCGCGTGGCCGCTGTTGATGTGGCCGCTGAGCGTTTCCAGCTCGCGCCGCAGGCTCCGGTATTCCGGCACGTCGCTGCGCGAAGGCGGGGCGATCTGCAGGAACGTGATGCGCCCGCCCTGGTTGGGATGGCGCTCGAGATGCCGTTCGAAGGCGCGGAAGCGCTCCGGCAGGCCCTTCGAGTAGTCCAGGCGGTCGACGCCGATGGCGAGCGCGCGCCCGCCAAGGCTCTCATGCAGCCGCCGCACCGGAAGTCGCTTCATCGCGCGCACGGCCAGGCCGGCGATCGTGGGTACGTCGATGCCGATCGGGAACGCGCCGCCGCGGAAGCGCCGGCCGTTCGCGGTTTCCATCACCCCGTCCTCGACCACCCGGCCGCGCCCGAACAGGCGCACGTAGTCCTGGAAGCGCTCGAGGTCGCGCCGGGTCTGGAAGCCCACCAGGTCGTAGGATGCCAGCGCGGCGAACAGTTCGCGGTGGTGCGGCAGCGCCGCCAGCAGGTCTGACGAGGGCATCGGCGTGTGCAGGAAGAAGCCGATTCGGTTGCCGATGCCGCGTTCGCGCAGGCGCTGCGCAAGCGGGATCAGGTGGTAGTCATGGACCCAGATCACGTCGTCCGCGCGCAGCTCCGGCACCAGGCGGTCGGCGAACAGCACGTTGACGCGCCGATAGCCGTCGTAGGTCGCGCGCGTGTAGTCCACCAGGTCCATGCGGAAGTGCAGCAGCGGCCACAGCGTGCGGTTGGCGAAGCCGTTGTAGTAGGCGTCGAAATCCGCCGCCGAGAGGTCCATCACCGAATAGCGCGTGCCGCCGTCGGCGTGTTCGTGCATCGTCCCGGAGGTCGCGGCGGCGGACTCGCCGCTCCAGCCGAACCACAAGCCCCCGCGCTCGGCCAGCGCGGCGCGCAGGGCGATGGCCAGGCCGCCGGCCCGGTCTTCGTCGGGCAGGGTGACGCGGTTGGAGACCACCACCAGCCGCGCCACGTCAGGTGGCCTCGGACCAGGGCCGCGACAGGCGCATCGCGGTCATCACCACGCCAACGTGGGAGTACGTCTGGGGGAAGTTGCCCCAGGCTTCGCCATCGTCGAAGGCCAGGTCCTCCGACAGCAGGCCAAGGGGGTTGCGCCGGGCAAGCAGACTTTCGAACTGCTGCCGCGCCTCGTCCACGCGTCCGATGGCGGCGAGCGCATCGATGTACCAGAAGCTGCAGATGGTGAAGCTGGTTTCCGGGTGCCCGAAATCGTCCGGGGCGATGTACCGGAACAGCGAGGTGCCACGGCGCAGGTCGCGGCCGATGGCTTCGACCGTGGCCACGAAGCGCGGGTCGCGGGCGTCGATGAAGCCGAGCTCGGCGAGCAGCAGCAGGCTGGCGTCCAGGCGCCGGCCGTCGGCGGATTCGACGAAATGCCCCAGCTCCTCGTCCCAGGCGCGCTCGAGGATGATGTCGCGCATGGCATCGGCGCGCTGGCGCCAGTGCGTGGCGCGGTCGGCCAGCCCCAGGTGCGCGGCGATGCGCGCAAGGCGGTCGCAGGCGGCCCAGCACATCACGCTGGAATAGGTGTGCACCTCGGCGCGGCCACGGAATTCCCAGATGCCGGCGTCCGGCTCGTCGTGAAGCGCCCAGGCATGCTCGCCCAGGGGCTCCAGGCGGTGGAATGCGGCGACGTCGCCGGGACGCTCCAGGCGCTGGTCGAAGAACAGCTGGGTCGCGGCCAGCACCACGCTTCCGTACACGTCGTGCTGCTTCTGGATCCAGGCCAGGTTGCCGCGGCGCACCGGTCCCATGCCGCGGTAGCCGGCCAGCGCGGGCATGGCGTGCTCTTCCAGCCGGTCCTCGTAGGCGATGCCGTAGAGGGGCTGCAGGGTGCCGTCGTCACCGGTGGCGAGGTTGAGCACGTAGCGCAGGTAGCCCTCCATGGTGCGCGTGGCGCCAAGGCGGTTGAGCGCGCGCACCACGAAGGCCGAGTCGCGCAGCCAGCAGTAGCGGTAGTCCCAGTTGCGCTCGCTGTGCGGCGCCTCGGGAATCGAGGTGGTGATGGCGGCCACGATCGCGCCGGTTTCCTCGTACTGGCACAGCTTGAGCGTGATCGCGCTGCGGATCACCGCCTCCTGCCATTCCAGCGGGATCGACAGCGAGCGCACCCAGTCGCGCCAGTAGTCGATGGTCAGCCGCTCGGCCCGGTGCGCGAAGCCCTGTACCGATTCGGTGAGCGTTTCGTCCGGGCCCAGCACCAGGTGGCGCTCGCCGTCGAGCTCGAAGGGCAGCGATTCGCGCACCAGGCGCACCGGCACGTCGCTGGTCAGGCGCAGGGTGAAGCCGGGCAGCAGGTAGCGGATGTGGTTGCTGCCCCAGGTCTGTGCGGGCACCTCGGCGCCGTAGTCGGCCAGGGGGCGCAGCGCCACCCGGATGCGCGGCCGGCCGGACAGCGGACGCAGCCGCCTGACCAGCATCACCGGCCGGTAGAAGCGGCCGTGCTGGCGCCAGCGCGGCATGCAGTCGGTGATCTCCACCGCGCCGCCGTGGCGGTCGCGCAGCACGGTGCGGAGCACGGCAGTGTTGTCGACGTAGGCCTGCTCGGCGCGTTCGAAATCCTCGAGTTCGATGGCGTAGTCGCCGCCGCCGGCATTGGGCGAAAGCAGGGCGCAGAAGGCCGGGTCGCCATCGAAGGCGGGAATGCAGCACCACGTGACCCGCGCGCGGGCGTCGACCAGCGCGGCGACGCTGCCGTTGCCGATCAGTCCAAGATCAAGGCTGGCCCGCCCCACCGGTGCAGGATCAGGACCGGTCTGCCCCGCCTTTGTGTGAGCGGCTGCAGCCGCGATATCCACTCCGCTCAATGTCTTGTCCTGTTCACAGCTGCGCTCCGCTCACTGCGCCGTTGCGATCCATGCGCACTCCAATCCAGGCATGCACCTCCGCCGTCCCCGCCAACCCGAAGTGCGCCGCGCTTTCCCGCGGCCGCCCCACCAGTACGCTGACGCCGTCGCGCGCGTTGACCGCGGCGAAACCCGCCTCGTCGGTGATGTCATCGCCTGCAAATACCGGCAAGCGGCCTGCGAAGGGAGGCTCGGCAAGGAAGGCCAGGATCGCCGCGCCCTTGTCTGCGCGACCGCCCTTGTGTTCGGCGGGTCGCAGTTCAAGCACGTCATTGCCGGGCTGCAGGCGGTAGCCGGGCAGGCGGGGCAGCGCGGCGTTGGCGAAAGCCACGAGTTCGCCACTGGCGGCGGGCGCTGCGCGCCAGTGCAGCGCCAGCGCCGCGCCCTTGTCCTCGACCACGGCGCCGGGATAGCGGGCGGCCACCCGCGCGGCCTCGCTGCGGACCAGCGCCAGCGCGGCGGGTGTGGCGGGCGCGCGATGGCCACGACGGCCGTGGCGGCGCTCGAGGCCGTGCAGGCCGGCCGCGGGCATGACGGGTGGCGCAAGCAGTGCGTCGAGCGTGGCGATGGAGCGGCCGCTGATCAGGGCCAGGGCGCCATCGAGGCGCCCATGCAGCGCTGCCAGCGCTTCGCGCAGCGCCCCGGGCACGTCGACCGCGTCGGGATGCGGCGCGAAATCGAGCAGGGTGCCATCCACATCGAGGAACAGCGCGCAGCCGTCGTCGATGGCGGGCGGTGGCGGGAGCGCGGAGGTCTCGGCGGCCATGCGCCGCATTGTGTCCCGCCGCATGTGAGAGTTTCGCTAGGACACCCGCGGCCGCGCCTGCACCGGTGGCTTGAATTGGCCGTGCGGGGGCCGCATTTCCAAGGCAATGCCGGCCTGGCCGGCCACCGACAGCCGAGGCATCACCATGCGAATGGACAAACTCACCTCGCGTTTCCAGCAGGCGCTGGCCGACGCGCAGTCGCTGGCCGTGGGCCGCGACCACAACCTCATCGAACCGGCCCACGTGCTGGTGGCGCTGCTTGACGAGTCCGGCGGCGGCAGCGGGCCACTGCTGGCGCAGGCCGGCGTGAACGTGCCGCTGCTGCGCGAGCGCCTGGGCGAGATCCTGGAGAAGCTGCCGAAGGTGTCCGGCCAGGCCGGGCAGGTCTCGCTGGGCAACGACCTGGGGCGCCTGCTCAACCACACCGACAAACTGGCGCAGCAGCGCGGCGACGCCTTCATCGCGTCCGAGTTGTTCCTGCTCGCAGCGCTGGACGATGGCGGCGACGCCGGCCGCGCGCTGAAGGCCGCGGGTGCCGACAAGGCGCGCCTGGAGGCCGCCATCGACGCCATGCGCGGCGGCGACAGCGTCAACGAAGCCAGCGCCGAAGAGGCCCGCCAGGCGCTGGAGAAGTACACCATCGACCTCACCGCGCGCGCGGAGTCCGGCAAGCTCGACCCGGTGATCGGCCGTGACGAGGAGATCCGACGCACCATCCAGGTGCTACAGCGGCGCACCAAGAACAACCCGGTGCTGATCGGCGAACCCGGCGTGGGCAAGACCGCCATCGCCGAGGGCCTGGCGCAGCGCATCGTCAACAACGAGGTGCCCGAAGGCCTGCGCGGCAAGCGCGTGCTGTCGCTGGACATGGGCGCGCTGATCGCCGGCGCCAAGTTCCGCGGCGAATTCGAGGAGCGCCTGAAGGCGGTGCTGAACGACCTGGCCAAGAACGAGGGCCGGATCATCCTCTTCATCGACGAACTGCACACCATGGTCGGCGCCGGCAAGGCGGAAGGCTCGATGGATGCGGGAAACATGCTCAAGCCGGCCCTGGCGCGCGGCGAACTGCACTGCATCGGCGCGACCACGCTGGACGAGTACCGCAAGTACGTGGAAAAGGACGCGGCGCTGGAGCGGCGCTTCCAGAAGGTGTTCGTGGGCGAGCCCTCGGTGGAGGACACGATCGCGATCCTGCGCGGGCTGAAGGAAAAGTACGCGGTGCACCACGGCGTGGAGATCACCGATCCCGCGATCGTCGCCGCGGCGACGCTGTCGCACCGTTACATCGCCGACCGCCAACTGCCGGACAAGGCGATCGACCTGATGGACGAGGCGGCGAGCCGCATCCGGATGGAAATCGATTCCAAGCCCGAGGAGCTCGATCGCAAGGAGCGGCGCCTGATCCAGCTCAAGATCCAGCGCGAGGCGCTGAAGAAGGAGAAGGACGCCGAATCGAAGCAGCGCCTGGCGGATCTTGAAAGCGAGATCGCCGTGCTGGAGCGGGACTACAACGACCTTGAGGAAGTCTGGAAGGCCGAGAAGGCGACGCTGCATGGCGCGACCAGGATCAAGGAGCAGATCGAGGCCGCCAAGCTCGAGCTCGAGGCCGCGCAGCGCCGCCAGGACTTCGCGAAGATGAGCGAGATCCAGTACGGCCGGTTGCCGGAGCTGGAGAAGCAGGCGCGTGCGGCGCAGGAAGCCGAAACCAAGGGCTTCACCCTGCTGCAGGACAGGGTGACCGCGGAGGAGATCGCCGAGGTGGTCGCGCGCTGGACCGGGATCCCGGTCAGCAAGATGCTGGAAGGCGAGCGTGACAAGCTGCTGCGCATGGAGGAGGTGCTGCACTCGCGCGTGGTCGGCCAGCAGGAGGCGGTAAAGGTGGTGTCCGACGCCGTGCGCCGTTCGCGCGCGGGCCTGAGTGATCCCCACCGGCCGAGTGGTTCGTTCCTGTTCCTTGGCCCCACCGGCGTCGGCAAGACCGAGCTGTGCAAGGCGCTGGCCGAGTTCCTGTTCGATTCCAGCGACGCGATGGTGCGCATCGACATGAGCGAGTTCATGGAGAAGCACGCGGTGTCGCGCCTGGTCGGTGCGCCCCCGGGTTACGTGGGCTACGAGGAAGGCGGTTATCTCACCGAAGCCGTGCGCCGGCGCCCGTATAGCGTGATCCTGCTCGACGAAGTCGAGAAGGCGCACCCGGACGTGTTCAACATCCTGCTGCAGGTGCTCGACGACGGCCGCCTGACCGACGGCCAGGGGCGCACGGTGGATTTCCGCAACACGGTGATCGTGATGACGTCCAACCTCGGCAGCCAGATGATCCAGGAGCTCGACGGCGACGATTCGCCCGAGGCCTACATGCAGATGAAGGCGGGCGTCATGGCGGTGGTGCAGTCGCACTTCCGGCCGGAGTTCATCAACCGGCTGGACGACATCGTGGTCTTCCACTCGCTGGACAAGGCGCAGATCAAGGCGATCGCGCGCATCCAGATGGGCGGGCTCGAGAAGCGGCTGGGCGAGCGCGGGATCCGGCTCGAGGTCAGCGACGCCGCCTTTGACCTGCTGGGCGAGGCCGGCTTCGACCCGGTGTACGGCGCGCGCCCGTTGAAGCGCGCGATCCAGCAGCAGCTGGAGAACCCGCTGGCGCAGAAGATCCTGGCCGGCGAGTTCGGGCAGGGTGATGCGGTGAAGGTGGATGCCGAGGGCGGGAAGCTCACCTTCAGCTGAGCCGGCTCCCGCAAAAGGCGCTCCCGGAGTCAGGTGCGGACCGGCCGGTACGGTGGCGTCGCCATCACCATCTCCGCCAGCGAATAGGCAAGTTCGCGTTCGGCCAGCACGGCGCCATCCGCGCCGTGCGCCAGCAGGTGCTTCACCTCCGCATCGCTGTGCGCGCGCGCCAGGACGGTGATCGCCGGGTTCAGGGCCTTCAGCCGGGCGATCGTTTCGCCCGCCTCGAGCGCGTTGGGAATCGCGAACACCGCCAGCGCCGCGCGGCCGGGCGCCGTTTCCAGCATCACGGCTTCCGAAGCGGCGTTGCCGCGGACTGCGTGCAGGCCTTCCCCGCGGGCCGTTTCAACCAGTTCGGCGTCGTCCTCGATCACCACCAGCGGCACGCCGCGGGCATGCAGCAGGGTCGCCAGCTGGTGGCCGACGCGGCCGTAGCCGACCACGATGGCATGCCCCGACAGCGATTCCGGGAGCTGGTGGTTCGCGGCATCCGCGGCGACTTCGCGCGCGGTGGCGCTGGCGGCGTCCGCGACCGCGCTCGCGTCCTGGCGCGCAAGCCAGCGGTCGACCACGCCGAACGCGACCGGGTTGAGCATGATTGTAATCAGCGCGCCGGCCAGCACCAGGTCCTGGCCTTCCTCGGGCAGGATCCCGAGCGTCACGCCCAGGGCCGCGATGATGAAGGCGAACTCGCCGATCTGCGCGAGGCTGGCGGAGATCGTCAGCGCGGTCGACTTCGGATGTCCGAAACCACGCACGATCAGGTAGGCCGCCGCCGATTTTCCGAACATGATGATGAAGGTGGTCGCCAGCACCAGCAGCGGCTCGCGCAGCAGGATGGCGGGATCGAACAGCATGCCCACCGAGACGAAGAACAGCACGGCGAACGCATCGCGCATCGGCAGCGAATCCTGCGCGGCCTTCTGGCTGAGTTCCGATTCGTTGAGCAGCATGCCGGCGAAGAACGCGCCCAGCGCGAACGAGACCCCGAACAGCTCCGCCGAGCCCAGCGCGATGCCCAGCGCGATCGAGAGCACCGCCAGCGTGAACAGTTCGCGCGAACCGGTGCCGGCGGTGCGCTCCAGCATCCACGGGATCACCCGCCGCCCGACCACCAGCATCACCGCCACGAACAATGCCACCTGCACCAGGGTCTTGCCGATCTCGAGCGCCAGCCGCCCGGCCGACACCGGCTCGCCGGCCGCGTTGCCGAACACGCTCGCCACTGCAGGCATCAGCACCAGTGCCAGCACGCAGGCCAGGTCCTCGACGATCAGCCAGCCGACCGCGATCCGCCCGCGCGTGGTCTCCAGCAGCCGCCGCTGCTCCATCGCGCGCAGCAGCACCACGGTGCTGGCCGTGGCCAGCGAGAAGCCGAAGACGATGCCCTGCAGCGTCGGCCAGCCCAGCGCCGCCGCCAGCCCCCAGCCAAGCACGGTGGCGACGCTGATCTGCACCACCGCGCCCGGGATGGCGATGTGCTTCACCGCCATCAGGTCGCGGATGGAGAAGTGCAGGCCGACACCGAACATCAGCAGGATCACGCCGATCTCGGCCAGCTGCGGCGCCAACTCCTGGTCGCCGACGAAGCCGGGCGTGAACGGCCCGGCGATGATGCCCGCCACCAGGTAGCCGACCAGCGGCGACAGTCGCAGGCGATGCGCGGCCAGGCCCAGCACGTAGGCCAGCACGAATCCGACGGTGAGAATCGCGATGAGTTCGGTGTGGTGCGGCATCCGCGTGTCCGCTTGGGGTCGGGACAGAATAGTGGAGGCCGCGTGACGTTGGCTGGATCCCGGGCGCATGGCCCTGCAAGAGCGGCCTTTGTAGGAGCAGCTATAGCTGCGATCCGGCGGGGCGACCTCCAGCAATCGCAGCTATAGCTGCTCCTACAAAAGTTTGCGGGTGTATCCCGAATCGCCTACCAGCTGTAGCCGATCTTTCCGTACACGAAGGCGCCGTTGAAGCCGAACGGCGAGAGGTTGCTGTACGGGAACTGCCCGTTGGTCGAGTTCGCGAAGCTGTTCTCGTCCGGGTATTCGTTGAGCAGGTTGTCCGCGCCCACGGTGAAGGTCCAGTTGTTCATCCTGTAGGCCGCGGAGGCGTCAAGCAGCCACTTGGCGTCGTAGGTCTGGTCGTTGGCGGCGTTGGCCGGGCGGGTGGTGACGCTGCCGTAGCGGGTCGCGGCCAGGGTGAAGTCCCAGGCGTCCAGCGACCAGGTGCCCGAGAGCAGCAGCTTGGTGTTCGGGAAGCCGTCCTCGATCCGGCCGATCTCGGTGCGGTCGATGCGTTCGAGGTCCAGCCCGGCCTGTTCCAGCTCGTCCGGATTGGGCGCGATGCGGGTGATTTCCGTATCGGTGTAGTTCCAGCCGGCGGTGAGATCCAGTGTGCCGGTGCCGAGGTCGATGCCGTAATTGGCGACCACGTCGATGCCCTGCGTGCGGGTGTCGATCGCATTGGTGAAGTAGCGGCCGCCGTTGACGCCGAAGATGCCGCGTGACTCCAGCAGCGCGCGTACCGCGTCGCCGGTGAGGTTGGACGACAGCGCGATGCGGTCGTCCACCTCGATGTGGTACGCGTCGACGGTGACATAGAGCCTGTCCGCCGGCTGCAGCACCAGCCCCAGGCTGTACGAGAGCGATTCCTCCGGCTGCAGCGCCTCGGCGCCGAAGGCCTGCGCTACCGCGCTGGACGCGGGGAAGGTGCGCACCTCGAACGGATCCGGGATGCCGGCGAGGAACAACGTGCTCACGGTCTGGAAGTACTGCTGCGCCAGCGACGGCGCGCGGAAGCCGCTGGACACCGTGCCGCGCAGTGCGACGGCATCGCTGAAGGCGTAGCGTGCGGAGAGCTTGCCCGAAGCCTGGCTGCCGAAGTCGTCGTAGTCCTCGTAGCGTCCGGCGATGCCGCCGGAGAAGCTGTCGGTGAAATCGGCCTCCAGGCTGGCGTAGACGGCATGGCTGTCGCGCGAGTAGGCGCCCGATACCGCCGGCGCGAAACCGCCGAAGCCCTGCGCACCACCCGGGCGGGCAAGGTCTGGCTGCGAATACGAGCCAGGCTCGCCGGGCGACTGGTTCCACTTCTCGTTGCGGAACTCCACTCCCATCGCCAACGCCACCGGATAGGCCAGGCCCCAGTCGAGCTGCCGGCTGAGGTCGAAGTTGGCGATGTTCTGCGTGGTCTCCAGCGCACCGTCGTAGAACGAGGTGGGCGAGGTCGCGCCAATGCTGGCGTTGAGCGTGTTGCGGGTGAAGAACTCGAGGTTGTTGTAGCCGTGGTTGAAGCTCAGGTCCCAGTCCCAGGCCTCGCCGATGCGGCCGGTCAGGCCGGCGACGATGGCGCGGTCGCGGGAGACGTTGTTGATTTCCGGCAGGAAGCCGTCGGGATGGATGGACGGGATGTTCTGGTTCGGGTTGCCCGGCGCGCGGAAGAACGCGAACGAAGTGATGTCGCGGTTGCTGACCGTGCCGAAGGCGTACAGCGACAGCGTCTCGCTGATGTCGAAGCCGGCGTTGAACGACGCGGCGGCGGCATCGACCTCCGGGTCGCCGATCACGAAGGCCTTCTGCCCCGGCTCGGGCTGGGTCGGCCCCGGCGTGCCGGCGAAGGGGCGCGCGCGGTTGGTGCGGTCCTGCCGGTTGACCTGGGCCGAGAGGTGCATGAAGCCGCGGCCGGCGCCCAGCGCCAGGCCTGTATCGCCGGCAAGCTGGGTCTGGTCGCCATCGCCGGCGGAGTACTGGCCGTGGCTGAGCGACAGGCTGCCGCCTTCCGATGCGCCCTTCAGCACCACGTTGACCACGCCGGCGATGGCGTCCGAGCCGTACTGCGCCGAGGCGCCGTCGCGCAGCACTTCCACGCGTTCGATCGCCGAGATCGGGATCGTGTTGAGGTCCACCGGCGCCGAGCCGCGGCCGATGGTGCCGTTGAGGTTGAGCAGCGAGGACGCGTGGCGGCGCTTGCCGTTGACCAGCACCAGCACCTGGTCGGGCGCCAGGCCGCGCAGCTGTGCCGGGCGGATGGCGCTGGTGCCGTCGGTCAGCGCTGGGCGCGGGAAGTTGAGCGAGGGCAGGGCGCGCGCCAGCGCAGTGGCGAGCTCGGTGGTGCCGGTCGACTGCAGCGCATCGCTGGTGATGATGTCGATCGGCGACTGTGATTCGGCGACGGTGCGATCGGTGACCCGGGTGCCGGTGACGATCACGCTGTCCAGGCTGGTGGCGTCGCGCCGCGGCTGGGCCGGCTCCTGCGCCTGGGCGGCGAGGGTGGGGGCGAGGGCTGCAAGCAGTGCGATGGCGAGGGGGGCGATGGCGAGCGGGGCAGGCTTCATGGTCGGATCCTTGCGACAGGGGACAGGAACGGGCTCAGCGATAGGGGCGCTCGCGCATCCAGCGCGTGGCGATCCACTTTTCGCCGCGGGCGACGGGGGCGCCGGCGTGGAAGGACATCGGGTCGGTGCGCGACTGCGCATCGGTGTAGGCGAAATAGACGGCACTGCCCTTGCGCGGGGTGATCGACAGGCCGCTGTCGGGGAAGGTGGTCTCGCCGCCGGCCTCGACGTCGTTGAGGTAGACCACCAGGCTCGAGACGCGCTGCCCGCCGATGGCCAGGTAGGAGGCCTGGCCCGGCTGCGCGAGGTCGAAGTAGTCGAAGTGCGGCTGGTATTCGGCGCCCACGCCGTAGCGCATGACCTGCAGCGGCTCGCCGTTGGCCACGGGCACGCCGGTGATCCGCTCGATGCGGGCGTCGATGCGCGACACCAGGGGCGAGGCGCCGCGGGCGAGCGAGGTGAGCTCGCTGGTGCGGCGGCCGTCGATGTGCGCGCCGCCGCGCTCGGAATCGACCACGGCGGCGCGCGCCAGCCCCGGCCGGGCTTCGGCCACCAGCGCGTCGCATTCCTCGTGGGTGAACACGTTTTCGAACAGCACGACATGCGGGCGCCGGCAGCGGAAGGCGATCCGGACTTCGCCGTGGTCGCAGGCGATGCCGTGGCCGATGTCGTCGGTGATGGCGGCCACGGGCAGGAAGGGTGGCTGTTTTTTCACCGCGCCGAGGGCCGCGGCAGGCGCTTCCACGAGTCCCGCCGGCAGTTTGTGCTCGACCTGGGGCTGGCCGGCGTGCACGCGCGAGAATCCGGCCTTGAAGCCGTCGGGATCGGTCAGCACGGCGTTGTAGAGCTTGCGCACCTGGACTTCGCTGAAGCCCTGCCGAGCCAGCGCGCCCTGCACGGTGGCGAAGGGCGCGCCCGCCACCACCTGCGAGTGCAGCCATGCCGCCACCTGGGTGCTGAGCTGGATCGCCATTCCCCGTACCCTCCCCGACGCGCCATGAGGCGCAGTCCCGACGTTACCGCACACGGACCCGGCCGTGCAGCCCGGTAAACTGTGCGAATGATCTCTTTCCGCAATTTCGCCCTCCGCCGCGGCGAACGCCTGCTCCTGTCCGATGTCGACCTGTCGTTGCACGCCGGCTGGCGGGTGGGCGTGGTCGGCCGCAACGGCACCGGCAAGTCCTCGCTGTTCGCCGCCGTGCGCGGCGAGGTCGAGGCCGACCGTGGCGACCTCGACCTGCCTTCGCGCCTGCGCATCGCCTCGATCGCGCAGGAAATGCCCTCGCTGCCGGACCCGGCCATCGACTTCGTGCTGGCCGGCGACCAGGCCGTGCACGCCGCGCTGCAGGCCGAGGCCAACGCTTTCGCCGCCGAGGACTGGGAGGCCGTGGCCGAGGCCCACCAGACGCTCGAGGAGGTCGGCGGCTACGACGGCGCTGCGCGCGCCGGCAAGCTGCTGCACGGCCTGGGCTTCCCGGGCGAGGCCCAGCAGCGCCCGGTGGCGAGCTTCTCCGGCGGCTGGCGGGTGCGCCTGAACCTGGCGCGCGCGCTGATGACCCCGTCCGACGTGCTGCTGCTGGACGAGCCCACCAACCACCTGGACCTGGACGCCGTGCTGTGGCTCGAGCAGTGGCTGATGAAGTACCAGGGCACCCTGCTGCTGATCTCGCATGACCGCGAGTTCCTGGACAACGTCAACACCCACACCCTGCACCTGCATGGCGGCAAGGCGAAGCTGTACATCGGCAACTACACCGCCTTCGAGCGCCAGCGCTCCGAACAGCTGCGCCTGCAGCAGATCACCCACGAGAAGACCCAGGCCGAGCGCGCCCACCTGCAGAGCTTCATCGACCGCTTCAGCGCCAGCGCCGCCAAGGCCAAGCAGGCCCAGTCGCGGGTCAAGCGCCTGGCGAAGATGGCCGATACCGAAGCCGTGCGCGCCGAGCGCGATGTGCGGATCGATTTCCCGGCGCCGGCGAAGTTGCCGCATGCGTTGTTGCGCTTGAACCACGCCGACTGCGGCTACCCGGGCGCGGCTCCCACGAAAGCCGCTCCGACAGTGATCCTCCATGACGCCAACTTCGGTCTCGAAGCCGGCGATCGCATCGGACTGCTCGGCCCCAACGGCGCCGGCAAGTCGACGCTGGTGAAATCGCTGGTCGGCGAGCTTCCGCTGTTGACCGGTGAGCGCTATGCCCACCCGGACCTGCGCATCGGCTACTTCGCCCAGCACACCGTCGAAGCGCTGGTGGCCGGCACCTCGCCGATCGACCACCTGCGTGAGATTTCGCCGAATGCCTCGACCCAGGACTTCCGCAATTTCCTGGGCAAGTGGAGTTTCCCCGGCGACCGCGCCTTCGAATCCATCGACGGCTTCAGTGGCGGCGAACGCGCACGCCTGGCGCTGGCGCTGATCGCCTGGCGCCAGCCCAACGTGCTGCTGCTCGACGAACCGACCAACCATCTCGACCTTGAGATGCGCGAGGCGCTGGCCGAAGCGCTGTCCGATTTCCCGGGTGCGATCGTGCTGGTTTCGCATGACCGCCACCTGATCGGCCTGGTCGCCGATACCTACTGGCGCGTGTCCGAGGGCGTGGTGCGTCCCTTCGATGGCGACCTTGACGACTACGCGGCGTGGCTGCGCTCGCGGCCCCAGGATGCGAAAGCGGCGACGGCCGCGCCCGAGGCGCTTGGCGCCAATGCCGCAGCTGCTCCTGCCGCGGCACCGGTTCCAGCACCGGCGCCGGCGCCCGCGCCAACCAGGCCTGCAAGGAAGACCAACCCGCACCGCCTGGCACGGGCCGAACAGCGGGTCGCCGAGCTGGAGGCCGCGCGCGCTGCGATCGAGGCCGAGCTTGCCGACCCGGCGCTGTATTCGGCCGGGAGCGGTGACCGTGCCCAGGACCTGGCGCGGCGGCAGGCCGGACTGGTGGCCGAGCTGGCGCAGGCGGAAGAGTTGGTCCTTGAGCTCTACGCCCAGGATGAAGGGGCTGCCTGAGGCGCCGGGCCGATAGGCGGTTGATCCGGGTCAACGCAGCACGCTGCCTGCCGGTCCATGCTGGGTCGACAACACGGAGGGTATTGCCATGTACAAGCAGATCCTGATCCCGACCGACGGCTCCGAACTGTCCCTGGCCGCCATCGACCAGGGCCTTGCCTTCGCACGCGAAGTCGGGGCGTCGGTGACCTTCTTCACAGTGACCACGCCGATCGGCGTCTATGGCGTGGCCGGCGAACAGCTGGCCGGTGGCTTCGAGGCCTACGACACGATCGCGCGCGAAGAAGGCGCGCGCCGCCTGGCGCAGGCCGAGGAGCGTGCGAAAGCGCTGGGCGTGCCCTGCCAGGTGCGCATGGTCGAAAGCGAGCATGCCTGGAAGGCGATCATCGAGGCCGCCAACGAGGCCGGCTGCGACCTGATCGCGATGGCCTCGCACGGCCGCCGCGGACTCGGCGGACTGGTGCTGGGCAGCGAGACGCTCAAGGTGCTGACGCACTCGGCAATCCCGGTGCTGGTCTACCGGCAACCGAAGGCGGGCTAGCGGATTGCGCCGCCACGCGTGCGGCGGTTAGGGTGGCCGGATGACCATCATCCGACTCTCCGCGCTCTCCGCCGCGCTCGTGGCCCTGGCCGCCTGCGCTCCTTCCGCCGACCAGGCGCCTGCGGCCGATGTTGCCGCTGCCGACGCCGCGCCCGCCCAGGCGCTCGACGCCCCGGTGCCGGACGCGGCCCCCGCCGACGCCTTCCTGGCCGCGCTCGCGGACCACTGCGGCCAGGCTTTCGCCGGCCGCATCGTCGCCAATGAGCCGGCTTCGCCCGAACCCGACGCCTTCGAAGGCAAGGACCTGGTGATGCACGTGCGCGGCTGCGACGACCCGACCCGCGGGCTGCGCGTGCCCTTCCACGTGGGCGACGATCATTCCCGCACCTGGGTGCTGACCCGCACCGACGACGGCCTCCGCCTGAAGCACGACCACCGCCACGAAGACGGCAGCCCCGACGAACAGACCATGTACGGCGGCGAGACTGCCACCGCGGGCACCGCAGTGCGCCAGGAATTCCCGGTGGACGCGGAGTCGATCGAACTGTTCGGCCGCACCGGTGCCGACGTCTCCACCACCAATACCTGGGCGATGGAAATCGAACCCGACAGCCGCTTCCTGTACGAGCTCTCGCGTCCGGGCGGCCGCATGTTCCAGGTCGAATTCGACCTGACCACCCCGGTCGCCGAGCCGCCCGCACCCTGGGGCGCGACCGACTGACCGCCCCCGCCGCACAAGCGGCGGCCGTTGTGGGAGCGCCCACTGTGGGAGCGGCCATGGCCGCGATTCGCCGCCACAGCCGCTCCCGGCTGGCCGCCGCTGTTTGACTTGTCGGGGCATGGCGCCAAACTGCGCGCAGTTTCCGCTGCCCCTTGCCAACACCCATGCCCATCTACGCCTTTCGCTGCGCCGCCTGCGGCCACGCTTTCGACCGCCTGCAGAAGCTCTCGGACGCCGATCCGGACACCTGTCCCGAGTGCGGCGCCGTGGGTGAGGTCGGCCGCCAGCTGACCGCGCCGTCGTTCCGCCTGTCAGGCAGTGGCTGGTACGAAACCGACTTCAAGAAGGACGGCGACAGGAAGCGCAACCTGGCCGAAGGTGGGGAAGGGGCGGGGCAGTCCGATGCCAAGCCGGACGCGAAGCCGGACGCAAAACCCGATTCCAAGCCTGATACGCCTGCCAAGGCCGCAACGGAAACGCCCGCGAAGGCCCCGGCCGCCCCGTCTCCGGGCACCACTCCGCCGCCAGCAAAGCCGTAACGTGCCATGACGCGGGAAGTGCTGTACCTGATCCTGATCTTCGGCCTGCTGGTGGTGCCCAGGGTGCTGCAGCGCTGGAAGCTGCCGGCGCCGCTGACCTGCCTGCTGCTCGGGCTGCTGGCGATGCTGGCCTTCGGTGACCGCGTGCACGACCCGGTGCTGGTGCTGCTGTCCACGCTGGGCATTTCTTCGCTGTTCCTGTTCGCCGGCCTGGAGGTGGACCCGCGCGAACTGCGCAAGGGTGCGGGTCCCCTCATCGTCCACCTTGTCATCCGCTGCGCGACCCTGGCCGGAGCGGCCTGGCTGGCCTGGCGCTACCTCGACCTCAACTGGCAGGCCGCGACCCTGCTGGCGCTGGCGGTGCTGACCCCGTCCACCGGCTTCATCCTCGACACCCTCGAACGCCTGGGGCTGGACGAGGCCGAGCGCTTCTGGGTGACCAGCAAGGCCATCGCCGGCGAGCTGCTGGCGCTGGCGGCGCTGTTCGTGGTGCTGCAGGCGGGTGACACGACCGCCATGGCGATCAACACCGGCGTGCTGCTGGCGATGCTGGTGGGCCTGCCGCTGCTGTTCATCGCGCTGGGGCGCTGGGTGGTTCCGCACGCGCCGGGTTCGGAGTTCTCGCTGCTGGTGATGGTGGGCATGGTCGCCGCCTACATCACGTATTCGATGGGCGTGTACTACCTGGTCGGCGCCTTCATCGCCGGCCTGGTGGCGCGGCTGCTGCGCGTGCGGATGCCGCGCCTGGCCTCTGACGACAACATCCATGCGCTGCGCCTGTTCGCGAGCTTCTTCGTGCCGTTCTACTTCTTCCACGCCGGTACCGGCATCCCGCGCGAGGCGCTGTCCTGGGAAGCGGTGCTGCTGGGCGTGGTGCTGACGATGGTGGTGCTGCCGCTGCGCATCGGCGTGGTCTGGCTGCAGCGGCGGGTGATGTTCCGCGAGGCGCAGGCCGGGACGCTCAAGGTCTCGGTGGCGCTGGCACCCACGCTGGTGTTCACCCTGGTGCTGGCGGAGATCCTGTACCGGCGCTTCGACCTGCCGCCGGTGATGTACGGCGCGCTGCTTCTCTACACCGCGATCAACACGTTCTTGCCCTCGCTGCTGCTGAAGGCGCCGTTCGACGTGGATCCGGCGGATGAGGCGTTGGCACTGGCGCGGGGCGAGGCGTTGGCCGATGCCGAGGGCGAGGGCGCGGTGCCCGGGCCGCCTCCGGTGGCCGACGAGATGGCGGACGCTCCGCTCAGGCACCCGTCCTGACGGATGTCGCGTTGGCGGGATTGCCGCCATCGCCATGGTCATGGCCGGCGCGATCGCTGTCCGCGACCGGCATTTCGGCTTCGGGCAGCAGCTCGAACGCAGTCGGTGTGGTCCGCAGCATGACGTGGAACGCGGACGGGTGGTCGTTGTCGCGATGGCGCAGCAGGCGCCTGCCGCCGGCAACCAGCGCGACCAGGGCCAGCGTGGCGGCATAGAACGCCGGCAGCGCCTCGGGGCCGAAGCGGGTCATCGCCACGCCCGCAGCCGCGGGGCCGATCGCCGAGCCCACGCCGTTGAGCAGCAGCAGGCTGCTGCCCGCGGCCAGGGTGCTTTCCGGCGGCAGGTGGTCGAGCAGGTGGGCCATGCAGATCGGGTAGATCGCGAACGCGAGGCCGCCGAAGCAGAAGCACAGCGCGTACAGCGGCAGGCCGGACTGGCCGATCGGCAGCATCATCGCCAGCGCCGCGCCTGCGGCCAGCACGCAGACCACGACCAGCGTCGTGCGCCGGTCGCCGCCATCGGAGAATCGGCCGATCGGCCACTGCAGCGCCGCGCCGCCGACGATGGTGATGCTCATCAGCAGCGCCACACCGGTGACATCCAGTCCGATCCGGGTCGCGAACACCGCCGCCATGCCCCAGAAGGCTCCCACCGTCATGCCCGCCAGCAGGGCGCCGAAAGTCGCGGCCGGCGCCGCGCGGAACAGCGCCTTCAGGGCCAGCCGCGGCATCGGCGGCAGTTCGGGCTGGACCATCCGGCTGGCCGTGACCGGCAGCGCGCCCAGGCAGATCAGGATCGCGACCAGGCTGAAGAGCACGAAGCCCTCCGCCGGCGCGATGCCGATGAACCATTGGCCCGCCGCCAGCGCGAACAGGTTCACCGCCATGTAGATCGCGAACACCTGGCTGCGCTGGCCGGGCGGCGCCTGCACGTTGAGCCAGCTTTCGATCACCGTATACAGCCCGACCAGCGCGACCCCGGTCACCAGCCGCAGCAGGCCCCAGGCCCAGGGCGAGACCAGGATCGGGTGCAGCAGCACGGTGGCGGCGCACAGCGCGGAATAGAAGGCGAATGCGCGGATGTGGCCGATCCGCTGGACCAGGCCGGGCGCGGCATAGGTGCCCAGAAAGAAACCGGCGAAGTAGGCCGACATCACCAGGCCCAGGACCTGGTCGTCGTAGCCCTCGATCCGCCCGCGCACGGCCAGCAGCGTGCTCAGCAGCCCGGCGCCCATCAGCAGCAGCGCCGCGCCTGCGAGCAGGGCAGCCAGAGGGCGGACGGTGGCGATCATGTCGGAACGGACCGCAGGGGCGGGGGCACGCAAAGTGTCGATGCGGGAGAGGCGTGGGGTGGAAGCGGACCCCGGAGCTTAGCCGGTCCGGCATGACTCCTGCCTTTGTGGGAGCCGCTATGGCGGCGAAGGGGGTTTTCCACAGCCAATCGCGGCCGTGGCCGCTCCCACAGCCCACGGGCTGCTCGTCGACGCCGTTGCGGCTCTTCCCGCCTTTGTGGGAGCCGCTATAGCGGCGAAGGTTTTTCCGCAGCCAATCGCGGCCATGGCCGCTCCCACAGTCAACAGCCGCTCCCACAGTTAAACTAGGCGGCTCCGCCTTCTGGCGGCCCGTTTCCCGCGTCCGGAGTCCACATGCGCACCCATTTCTGCGGCCTGATCGACGAGTCGATGGTCGGCCAGACCGTCACCCTCTGCGGCTGGGCCGACGTCGCCCGCGACCTCGGCGGCCTGTGCTTCATCGACCTGCGCGACCACGAGGGCATTGTCCAGGTGGTGGCCGAGCCGTCGGACGCCGAAGGCAACGCCGGCGTGGTTGCGACCGCGGCGAAGGTCGGCTACGAGGACTGCCTGCGCGTGACCGGTACCGTGCGCCGCCGCCAGTCTGTGAACCCGAAGATCCCCACCGGCCAGGTGGAGGTGGTTGCGACCGCGATCGAGGTGCTGAACAAGGCCGAGCCGTTGCCCTTCCACGCCCACGAGAATCCGGGCGAGGACATCCGCCTGAAGTATCGCTACCTGGACCTGCGCACCCCCGAGATGCAGCGCAGGATGCGCACGCGCACGAAGCTCGTGGCCGCGCTGCGCCGCTGGCTTGACGCGCGCGACTTCCAGGACATCGAGACGCCGATCCTGACGCGCGCCACGCCCGAGGGCGCACGCGACTTCCTCGTGCCGGCGCGCATGCACGCCGGTGAGTTCTATGCGCTGCCGCAGAGCCCGCAGCTGTTCAAGCAGATCCTGATGGTGGCCGGCTTCGACCGTTACTACCAGGTCGCGCGCTGCTTCCGCGACGAGGCCCTGCGCGCCGACCGCCAGCTGGAATTCACCCAGCTCGACATCGAGTTCGCCTGGGTGGATGAAGCCGCCGTGCAGGGCACGGTCGAGCAGATGATGCAGGACGTGTTCCGCGAAGTGATGGACGTCGAACTGGGCGCGTTCCCGCGCATGACCTGGCACGAAGCCATGCGCCGCTATGGCTCCGACAAGCCGGACCTGCGCATCGCGCTGGAGCTGGTGGACGTCGACGAGCTGGTGCGAGAGTCGCAGTTCAAGGTCTTCACCGACGTCGCCGGCGTGGACGGCATGCGCGTGTGCGCGCTTCGCATCCCCGGTGGCGCAGCGCTGAGCCGCAAGCAGATCGACGAGTACGCCGCGCACGCCGCGAAGTACGGCGCCAAGGGCCTGGCCTACGCCAAGCTGGCCGAGGACGGCGCGGTGAATTCGCCGGTGGCGAAGTTCTTCGATGAAGCGGCGTTCAGCGCGCTGCTGGAGCACGTGGGCGCTGGCACGGGCGACATCGTGTTCTTCGGCGCGGGCGCGTACAACACCGTCAGCGACTTCATGGGCGCGGTGCGGCTGAAGGCCGGCAAGGACTTCGGCCTGGTCGCGGATGGCTGGAAGCCGCTGTGGGTCACCGACTTCCCGATGTTCGAGTTCGACGACGAGGCGCAGCGCTACGTGGCCCTGCACCACCCCTTCACCGCACCGGCGGTAGACGACGTCGACGAGCTGCGCGCCAACGCCCGCACCGCCACCAGCCGTGGCTACGACATGGTGCTCAACGGCAACGAGATCGGCGGCGGTTCGATCCGCATCCATCGGCCGCAGATGCAGTCGGCGGTGTTCGATCTGCTCGGCATCGGCGCGGACGAGGCGGAGGCGAAGTTCGGCTTCCTGCTCGACGCGCTGAAGTACGGGGCGCCGCCGCACGGCGGCATCGCCTTCGGCATCGACCGCATCGCCGCGCTGATGGCGGGCACGGAGTCTATCCGCGACGTCATCGCCTTCCCGAAGACCACCGGCGCGCAGTGTCCGATGACGGGTGCGCCGTCGCCGATCGATGACGCACAGCTGCGCGAGTTGCACGTTTCGGTCCGTCCCGCCGGCTGATTCCTTGCCTGTGCAGGAGCCGGTATGGCCCACTTCGAGCAGCCGTGGCGGCGGCCTGGCTGGTCCTCGCCGACCGGAATCGCGGTTGTAGCCGCTCCCACGCCAGGAGTTCCACGGCAGGCGCCCGACGGCAGGCGCTCCCACGGGTAGCCATCCTGCAGGGGCGCGCGCCTGCAGGGAAAGGAATACGACATGTCTCCGATCATCCGTCGAGCCACCCCCGAAGACGCCGCGACGCTGTCCAGCCTGGCGGCGCGCAGCTTCACCGAAACATTCGGGCACCTGTATCCGCCCGAAGACCTGCAGGCCTTCATCGACGAGGCCTATGCGATCGACCGCCAGCGCGTGATCCTTTCGCATCCCGATTACGCGGTCTGGCTGCTGGAGGACGAAGGCGAAGCGGTCGGGCACGCCGCCGCCGGGCCCTGCGGCCTGCCGCACCCCGACGTCGCGCCCGGTGACGGCGAACTCAAGCGCCTGTACCTGATGGCCACGCACCAGAACGGCGGCTGGGGCGCGCGCATGTTCGATGCCGCCATGGACTGGTTGCAGCGCAAGGGCCCGTGCACGCTGTGGATCGGGGTGTGGTCCGGGAATTTCGGCGCCCAGCGCTTTTACGCCCGCAGGGGTTTCGAAGCCGTGGGTGAATACCGGTTTCCCGTCGGCCGCGTCCTGGACCGCGAGTTCATCCTGCGCCGCGTCGCGTCGCGCCTGGACCCCGGTGGGAGCGGCCATGGCCGCGATGGCCGTTCCGATGGCGCCTGAATCATCCGCGGCGAAATCCACGGGAACACCGGCCGTCCGCCAGGTCCTCCTGCTCCACGGCCTGTGGATGCCGCCCTTGGCCATGCGGCGCTTCGCTTCGCAGCTGCGGTCCGCGGGCTGGACGACTGCGATCCTCGGCTACCGCAGCATCGTCGGCAGCACCGGGGCCGCGGTCGGGAGCGTGCGCGAACTCCTCCGCGACGGTCCGCCAACCCACGTCGTGGCCCACAGCCTCGGCGGCCTGATGGCGCTGGAAGCATTGCGCGCGGAACCATCGCTGCCGGTCGCGCGCGTGGTCTGCCTGGGCACGCCGCTTTGCGGCAGCGGCGTGGCCAAACGACTCTCACGCCATGCCCTGACCACGCTCTACCTCGGCCGCAGCGCGGCGCTCCTGCGCAGCGGCTGCACGACCCTGCCCGCCGGCGTGGAGGTCGGCATGATCGCGGGCAACCGGCCGCGCGGGCTCGGCGCGCTTGTTGCGCGCTTCGAGGGCGCCCACGACGGCACCGTGGCGATGGACGAAACCCGCGTGCCGGGACTTGCCGACCATGTCATTGTCGACGCCTCGCACAGCGGGCTGCTGTTCTCGGCCGAAGCAGCACGCCAAGCGGTCGGCTTCCTTCGGGATGGTCGTTTCCCGGGCTGACGCGGGGGCTTGGCGGGGGCGGAGGGTGGGCGGTACTCCGCCGGCCTTGGCGGGGGCGGAGGGTGGGCGGGTACTCCGCCGGCGTCGCGGTGGGGCTGCTCCTGATTGCCGGCGGAGTACCCGCCCACCCTCCGCTGCCACCAGCGCGGCCAGCTGGTGGAGAAGGCAGAAGCGTCGCGCTTTTGACTTTCCGACGGCCAGCGGGACTGCGCCGCAAGGCGGGTTGGGGGGTGCGCAGTGGGCATAAAGGCCCGCGCAGCGGGACAGCCCACGGAGTACCCACCGACCCGCCGTACCGCGCGCCTTCGCCTGGTTGGGAAAAGGGTAAAATCGGGGCATTGCAGTCACTTCCAGGATGGGTAATACGCATGGGCAGGGGTCCCTCCATCGAAACCCGCAAGAACGCCGAAGACGCGCGTCGCGGGAAGGTTTTCACCAAGCTGATCCGCGAGATCTCGGTCGCCGCGCGCGCCGGCGGTGGAGACCCCGGGGGAAATCCGCGCCTGCGCAGCGGCATCGACAAGGCGCTTGCGGCCAACATGACCAAGGAGGTCATCGAGCGCGCCGTCAAGAAGGCGACCGGTGAGCTCGAAGGCGTCGACTACGAAGAGATCCGCTACGAAGGCTATGCCCCAGGCGGGGTCGCCGTGATCGTCGACTGCCTCACCGACAACAAGGTCCGTACCGTCGCCGACGTGCGCCACGCCTTCGGCAAGTTCGGCGGCAACCTCGGCACCGACGGCTCGGTGGCCTTCATGTTCCGGAAGCAGGGCATCCTCCGCTACGGCGCCGGTGCCGACGAGGACGCGGTCACCAACGCGGCGATCGAGTCCGGCGCCGATGACGTGGTGGTCTATCCCGACGACGGCGCAATCGATGTGCTCACCAGTCCCGAGGATTTCAGCGCGGTGCGCGACGCCATGGCCGCCGCCGGGGTCGCCGCGGAACATGCGGAGGTCACCATGCGCGCCGACAACGACGTGGCGGTCGAGGGTGACGTCGCTCGGCAGGTGGTCAAGCTGCTGGCCTGGCTGGAAGACATCGACGACGTGCAGGCCGTGTACTCCAACGCCGAGCTCGGCGACGACGCGTACGCGTAAGCTGTCACCCGTGACCAGGATCCTCGGCATCGACCCGGGCTCGCAGCGCACCGGCGTCGGCATCATCGACGTCGACGCCACCGGCCGCTGCACACACGTGTTCCACGCGCCGCTGGACCTGCTCGCCCGCGCCGCGGCGGCGCCGGGCGACCTGCCGCTGCGCCTGCGCAGGCTGCTTGACGGGCTGCGTGCGGTGATCGAGGAGCACCGGCCGGACGAGGTGGCGATCGAGCAGGTGTTCGTGTCGAAGAACGCGGACTCGGCGCTCAAGCTCGGCCAGGCGCGCGGCGCGGCGATCTGCGCGGTGGTCATGCACGACTTGGCGGTCAGCGAGTACGGGGCGCGCCAGGTGAAGCTGGCCCTTGTCGGCAGCGGCGCCGCGGACAAGGTCCAGGTGCAGCACATGGTCGGCGCCATCCTTGGACTCAAGGGCCGGTTGCAGGCGGACGCCGCCGACGCGCTGGCCATCGCCATCACCCACGCCCACACCCGCGCCAGCGCGCAGCGGATGGGCATCGACGCACGATTGGCCTGGAGCCGCAGATGATCGGACGCCTCAGGGGCCTGCTGGCGCACAAATCGCCGCCTTGGCTGGTGCTGGACGTCAACGGCGTCGGCTATGAGCTGGAGGCGCCGATGAGCACCTTCTACGAGCTGCCTGTGCTGGGGAAGGAAGTCTCGCTGTTCACGCACTACGCGCAGAAGGACGATTCGGTGTCGCTGTACGGCTTCGCGTCCGAAGCCGAACGTCGCCTGTTCCGCGACGTGCAGCGGGTGACCGGCATCGGCGCGAAGATCGCGCTGGCGATCCTGTCCGGGGCCAGCGTCGAGGAGTTCGCGCGCCTGGTGCAGGCCGGCGACGTGACCGCACTGACCCGGATTCCGGGCATCGGCAAGAAGACCGCCGAGCGCATCGTGGTCGAGTTGCGCGACCGTGCCGAGGCGATCATGGGCGGTGCGATCGCGATGCCGATGGCCGGCGTGCCGGCCGATCCGCTGAGCGAAGCCACGGTCGCCCTGCAGCAGCTCGGCTACAAGCCGGCGGAAGCGCAGCGCATGGCGCGCACCGCGCATGCCGAGGGTGACACTGCGGAAGCCGTCATCCGAAAGGCGCTACAGTCCGCGCTTCGCTGAGCCGACGCATTACGGAAAGCCGATGTCCGCAGGTCGATCCAGGCAAGTAGACGCGCCGCAGGAAGGGCGTGGCCGCAGCCCTGCCCGCGGTCGCGACCATGGCGGGGGCGGTGGCGGCGAGTCCGGCACGGGCCGCAGCAGGATCGGCCTGGCCGGCCTCGTGGTCGGGGCCATCGGCGTGGTCTTCGGCGACATCGGCACCAGCCCGCTGTACACCCTGCGCGAGGCTTTCAACCCGCATTACGGCCTGACCGCCAACCACGACACCGTGCTCGGCATCCTGTCGCTGATTTTCTGGGCGCTGACGGTGGTGGTGACCTTCAAGTACGTCACCATCATCATGCGCGCCGACAACGAGGGCGAGGGCGGCATCATGGCGCTGATGGCGTTGGCCCAGCGCAGCCTGAAGCCCGGGTCGAAGTCGGTATACCTGGTCGGCATCTTCGGGGTGTTCGGCGCCTCGCTGTTTTTCGGCGACGGCGTGATCACGCCGGCGATCTCCGTGCTGTCCGCGGTCGAAGGCCTGGAGGTGGTCGCGCCGGGGCTGGACGACTGGATCGTGCCGATCACCGTGGTGGTGCTGGGCGCGCTGTTCGCCACCCAGCGCTTCGGCACCGAGAAGGTCGGGCGCGTGTTCGGGCCGATCACCATCCTCTGGTTCGTATCGCTCGCCGCGCTCGGCGTGCTGAACATCCTGCATGAGCCGGAGGTGTTGAAGGCCATCAATCCCCTGTGGGCGGCCCGCTTCTTCATCGAGCACAGCTGGGGCGGAGTCTTCATCCTCGGCGCGGTGGTGCTGGCGGTGACCGGTGGCGAGGCGATCTACACCGACATGGGACATTTCGGCGCCCGGCCGATCCGCCTGGGCTGGTACTGGTTCGTGCTGCCCGCGCTGATGCTGAACTACCTGGGCCAGGGCGCGCTGGTGTTGGACGATCCCGAGGCGATCCGCAATCCCTTCTTCATCGGCGTGCCGGAGTGGGGGCGCTGGCCGATGGTGGTGCTGGCCACCCTGGCGACGGTGATCGCTTCGCAGGCGGTGATCACCGGCGGCTTCTCGGTGGCGCGCCAGGCCATGCAGCTGGGCTACATCCCGCGCATGCGCATCAAGCACACCTCCAGCGAGACCATCGGCCAGATCTACATCCCGGCCGTCAACTGGTCGATGGCGGTGATCGTGATCGCGCTGGTGCTGAGTTTCCAGACCTCGTCGGCGCTGGCCACGGCCTACGGCATCTCGGTGTCGATGACGATGCTGATCGACACCCTGCTGCTGGCGATCGTGGCGCGCGCGCTGTGGCCGAAGGCGCGGCGCTGGGTGCTGCCCTGCTGCGTGGGCTTCGTGGTGATCGACCTGGCGTTCGTGGTCGCCAACGGCGCCAAGATCATGCAGGGCGGCTGGTTCCCGCTGGTGCTGGGCATCGTGCTGTTCACCCTGCTGCGCACCTGGCGCCACGGCCGCCAGCTGCTGCGCGCGGGCGTGCAGGCCGGCGGCCTGCGCCTGGACACCTTCATCAGTGGGCTGATGCTGGCGCCGCCGGTGCGCGTGCCGGGCACCGCGATCTTCATGTCCAGCGACCCCGGCGTGGTGCCGCACGCCTTCATGCACAACCTCAAGCACAACAAGGTGCTGCACGAACGCAACCTGTTCCTGACCGCGGAAACGCTGGCCGTGCCCTATGCGCCGCGCGAGCGCCGCCTGGAGCTGCACGGGATCGGCGAAGACTTCTACCGGGTCACGGTGCGCTTCGGCTTCATGGAGATCCCCGACGTGCCGCTGGCCTTGATGCGCGGCTGCGACATGGAAGGGCTGGATATCGACCCGATGGACACGACGTACTTCGTCGGCCGGGAAACCGTGGTCGCCAGCCGACGCGTCGGTATGCCGCTGTGGCGCGACCGTCTGTTCGCGGTCATGCACCGCAACGCGGCACCGGCGAATGCGTACTTCCGCATCCCGGGAAACCGCCTGGTGGAGCTGGGGGCGCAGGTCGATATCTGAGGCGTTCGTGCCTGGCCTGTGCATGGCATCGGGACAATCCAGAAGCCAGCCACGGTACTGTTACCGATCCTGCCGGTGATGGTGGTGGGCGGCTATGGTGCCTGCACCGGCTGTGGGGATTGCAGCGCCGCGCGTCCGGAGCCGGTTCTGGTATTCGGCGATGGGCGGCTTCCCGCATTCGCAACCGGGGTGCCGCCCGTCGACCAGGACGCCGGTGGCGCCGGGTGGCAGCTATAGCTGCTCCTGCAGGCGTGTCGTCGGGCATGGGCCTGTGCCGGTCGGCGTGCGAACATGGCGGCATGACTGAAGAGCGGATCATCGGCGGCGGGGCCACCCGCGAAGACGCCGCCATCGAGGCCTCGATCAGGCCGCAGCGACTGGACGACTACCTCGGCCAGCAGCCCGTGCGCGAGCAGATGTCGATCTACATCGAGGCCGCGAAGCGCCGCGGCGAGGCCATGGACCACGTCCTGATCTTCGGCCCTCCTGGGCTCGGCAAGACTACCCTCAGCCACGTGATCGCCAACGAGCTCGGCGTCAGCCTGCGTACGACCTCGGGTCCTGTGATCGAGAAAGCCGGGGACCTGGCGGCACTCCTGACCAACCTGCAGCCGCACGACGTGCTGTTCATCGACGAGATCCACCGCCTGTCGCCCGTGGTCGAGGAAGTGCTGTACCCGGCGATGGAGGATTTCCAGATCGATATCATGATCGGCGAGGGCCCGGCCGCGCGCTCGATCAAGCTTGACCTGCCGCCCTTCACGCTGATCGGCGCCACCACGCGCGCGGGGCTCCTGACGGCGCCGCTGCGCGACCGCTTCGGCATCGTCCAGCGGCTGGAGTTCTACAGCGCCGCCGAACTGACCCGGATCGTGCGCCGCTCGGCGCAGATCCTCGGCATCGACTGCGCGCCCGAAGGCGCCGACGAGATCGCGCGGCGCTCGCGCGGCACCCCGCGCATCGCCAACCGGCTGCTGCGCCGCGTGCGCGACTACGCCCAGGTGCGCGCCGCCGGCCACATCGACAAGGACGTGGCGGATGCCGCCATGCAGATGCTCAAGGTCGATCCCGAGGGCTTCGACAACCTCGACCGCCGGCTGCTGAACCTCATCATCGAGAATTTCGATGGCGGCCCGGTGGGCGTGGAGTCGCTGGCGGCGGCGCTGAGCGAGGAGCGCGGCACGCTCGAGGACGTGATCGAGCCCTACCTGATCCAGCAGGGCTTTCTGGTGCGCACCGCCCGGGGCCGTATGGCGACCCACAAGGCCTGGCGCCATCTCGGCCTGCAGCCGCGAGGCCCGGGCGCCGAGACCCTGTTCTGAGCGAAGCCAGCCGCGATCCCACCGCCATGAGTACCTCCGTAATGCCTCTGTTCAGCCTTCCGACCCGCGTGTACTGGGAAGATACCGATGCCGGTGGCGTGGTCTACCACGCGCGCTACGTGGCCTTCATGGAGCGTGCGCGCAGCGAATGGATGCGCAGCCTGGGCTACGGGCAGCAGGCCATGATCGATGGCCGGGACCTGGTGTTTGCGGTGCGCGACATGCAGCTCGATTTCCGTTGGCCTGCACGCCTGGACGACGCGCTCGAGGTCACCGTTGCGCTGGCACGGGTGCGCCGGGCCAGCGTGGAGTTCGCACAGGAAGTGCGGCGCGATGGCGAGCGGCTGGCGTCGGCGCGGGTGCGGGTCGCGGCGATCGATGCACGCAGCTTCCGGCCGCGGGCGCTGCCGGACCAGCTGTACGAACAGTTCAAATCCCTCGAATCCAACGCGGAGCAAGATTGATGAGTGCAACGGCCATCCTGATGCAGGTGAGCAGCATCGAACCCCTGCCGGAGGACGCGCCGGCGGACACCGTGGCGCTGGCCGCGGACGCCGCCACCCAGGCCACGGCCCTGCCGACCACCGGCGGCGAGCTGGACCTGCTGCACCTGATCCTGCACGCATCGCTGCCGGTGCAGCTGGTCATGCTGGTGCTGCTGTTCGCCTCGATCGCCTCGTGGGTGATCATCTTCCGCAAGAAGCGCCTGATCGACCGCGCCGAGAAGGAGGCCGATCGCTTCGAGGAGCGCTTCTGGTCCGGCGCCGACCTCGGCAAGCTCTACAGCGCCGCCAGCGAGCGCAACCGCGAGGTCGAGGGCCTGGAAGCGATCTTCGAGGCGGGCTTCCGCGAGTACAGTCGCAGCGGCCAACGCCGCGGTGGCGACAGCCGGGCGAAGCTGGAAGGCGCGCAGCGCGGCATGCGCGTGGCCAGCTCGCGCGAACTCGACGGCCTCGAGCACAACCTGGAGTTCCTCGCCAACGTCGGCTCCATCGCGCCCTATGTCGGCCTGCTGGGCACGGTGTGGGGAATCATGATCGCGTTCCAGGGCCTGGTGAACGTCAAGGAAGCGACCATCGCAAGCGTTGCGCCCGGCATCTCCGAGGCGCTGATCGCGACGGCCATGGGCCTGTTCGCGGCCATCCCGGCGGTCTGGGCCTACAACCGCTTCGCGACCAAGGTCGAGCGCGTCGCCGGGCGTTACGACGCGTTCTCCGAGGAGTTCTCCTCGATCCTGGAGCGCCAGTCCTCGGCCGGCGAGGCCTGATCCATGGCCGTCCGGTCCCGCCGCGGCAAGCGCCGCCAGCTCAAGAACGAGATCAACGTCGTGCCCTATATCGACGTGATGCTGGTGCTGTTGATCATCTTCATGGTCACCGCGCCGCTGATGAACCTGGGCGTTGACGTGCAGCTGCCCGAATCCAATGCCAAGTCGATCACCGAGCAGAAGGATCCGGTGGTGGTCAGCGTGGACGCGGGCGGCAACTATTTCCTTGCCGTTGAAGCCGGCAGCAACGAGGCCGTGGACCCGACCACGCTCAGCGCCAAGGTGCGCGCGCTGGTGGCAAACAACGCCGACGTTGCGGTGTTCGTCGCCGCCGACGGCGCCGGCAGCTACCAGAACGTGATGGACGCGATGGCGCTGCTGCAGAACGCGGGCGTGGAGCGCGTCGGCCTGATGAGCGATCCCAGGCAGGGTGGCACACCCTGATGCGGGAGGAACGCGCCGATACCACGCGCGCGGTGGTGCTGGCCGTGCTGCTCCACGTCGCCCTGTTCGCGCTGATGTTCGCGGGCCTGTGGTGGACGCGGGACGCGGCGCCGCCTTCCGCCGCGGGCTCACCGATCAGCGCCGAACTGATCGATGTCGGCGACCTGTCGGCGGCGATGCAGCAGACCCTGCTCAACCGCCCCGAGCCGGCGCCGTCGGAGCCGGTGCCGGCGCCACCGGAGCGCGAGCCGGCTCCCGATCCGGAGCCGGTCGTGATCGAAGACGCGGCGCCCGAGCCGCAGCCGATCCCGGTGCCGCTGCCGGAGGACGCGCCGATCGAGCAACAGCCAACGCCGCAGGTCCAGGTGCCGGAGCCTTCGCCCGTGGACCAGGAAGCGGTGCGTCGCGACGCGATCGCCCGCGAAACCGCGGAGCGCGAAGCGGAGGAAAAGCGTCGCCAGGAGCAGATCGACCTGACCGAGCGCAAGCGCAAGGAAGAGGCCGAACAGAAGCGCCGGCTGGCGCAGGAGAAGCTGGCGGAGATCAGGCGCGAACAGGAGCAGGCGCAGCGTGAGCAGCGCGAAGCCCAGCGCAGGCTCGAGCGGATCGCTCAGAGCAGGGCGGACCAGGCGTCGGAGCAGGCCTCGTCGGCCGGCTCGCCGCCGCCCGGCAACCAGGGCGTGGATGCCGGCCTGCAGGCGCAGTACCAGGCCGCGATCATGGAGGCGATCCTCAGCAACTGGACGCGACCGGACAACGTGCCGCTCGGGCAGCGGTGCCGGATCACAATCACTCAGGTGCGCGGCGGGACGGTGGTCAGGGCGGAGGTTTCGCCGTCGTGTCCGTTCGACGAGCTCGGCCGGCGCTCGGTGGAAGCCGCGGTGCTCAAGGCACAGCCCTTGCCCTATGCCGGTTTCGAAAGCGTCTTCAACCGCACCCTCAACCTGAACTTCGAAGCCCGGGATCGCTGACCTGCGCCGGTCGCACTGCAGGAGCGGCCATGGCCGTGCCCGATCCTTGTGGCACCGGCGTGCGATCCCTGTGGGAGCGGCCATGGCCGCGATCGCCGGCGGGAAAGGCATCGCCGCCATAGCGGCTCCCACGACAGCAAGCCGCATCGCCGCTACCGCAACTCCAACGAGAGCCGGGATCCGTTCATCCTTGTGAGCGCCTTCACGCCCATCCTGTCACTGTCTGAAAGTCCACACCCGGAGCCCGGTATGACCCGAATCCAACGCCGGCTGGCGACCACGCATGCGTGGTTTATCGCCTGCCTTGCACTCCTCCTGCCGTTCGCCGCCTTCGCGCAGCAGGGCGGCCTCGAGATCGACATCGTCGGCGGCAACGCGCAGGCGCTGCCGATCGCGGTGGTTCCGATGCCCTACCTCGGCGCCGGCGCGGCTCCGGACACCGACGTCGCGCGCGTGGTGCGCGAGGACCTCGCGCGCTCCGGGCAGTTCCGGGGCCTGCCCGAGCAGGACATGGTGGACCGGCCCACGCGCGGCGGCGAAGTCGACTACGCCACCTGGCGCTCGCTCAAGCAGGACTTCCTGGTGGTTGGCCGCGTGGTCGATGCCGGCGGCGGCGCCTACCGGGTCGAGTACGAACTGTTCGACGTGGCCAAGCAGGAGCGCCTGCTCGGCGTGGCCATGACCGGCCGCGCCAACGCCATGCGCGACGTCGGCCACCAGATCGCCGACGCCATCTACGAGAAGATCCTCGGCGTGCGCGGCGCCTTCTGGACGCGCATCGCGTACGTGACATCCACCGGCACCGGCGAGAACATCAACTACGCGCTGATGGTCGCCGACGCGGACGGCTACAACCCGCAGGTGGTTGTGCGCTCGACCGAGCCGCTGATGTCGCCGGACTGGAGTCCGGACGGCCGCAAGCTGGCCTACGTCTCGTTCGAGCACAACAGCAACTCGGCCATCTACATCCAGGACCTCGGCACCGGCGCCCGCGAGCGGGTGGCAAGCTTCCGCGGGATCAACAGCTCGCCGGCGTTCTCGCCGGATGGCCGCAAACTCGCCTTGACCCTGTCGCGGAGCGGCAGCCCCGAGATCTACGTGATGGACCTCGGCAGCAAGGCGCTGACGCAGCTGACCAGCCAGATCGGCATCGACACGGAGCCGACCTGGAGCGCCGACGGACGCAGCATCTATTTCACGTCCGATCGTGGCGGCAGGCCGCAGGTCTACCAGGTGCCTGCCACGGGTGGCAGCGCAACCCGCGCCACGTTCCAGGGCAACTACAACGCCAGCCCGACGGTCTCGTTCGACGACAAGAAGATCGCCGTGGCGCAGGGTTCAGGAAACGTATACCGTATTGCACTGCTGGACCGCAGCCTCGGTACGCCGCGCTGGTCCACGCTGTCGCCGGGGTCGCTCGATGAATCGCCGAGCTTCGCCCCGAACGCCAGCATGGTGCTCTACGCGGGCAGGGAAGGCACCAGGGGAGTCCTGTATGCCGTTTCCTCCGATGGCCGCGTCCGCCAGCGGCTGGTCCTTGCCGACGGCAACGTCCGCGAGCCGGCGTGGGGACCGTACCGCGAGCGATAACGCTCCGTGCACGGCCGATACAGCAATGTGAATTGACAGCCCATCTGCAGAAGGATCGACGAGAGATGAACACCCCTACCCGCGTACTGCTCACGGCCCTGCTCTGCACGGCCGCCGTTGCCTGCTCCAAGAAAGTGAAGGAAGAAGCTCCGGTCGACACCACGCCGACCACCCCGACCACCACGCAGCCGGCCACCGCCGCGGGCGCCTACGGCCCCGAGGACCTGGATACCGACGCCTGCCTGCGCCAGCGCACGATCTATTTCGACTTCGACCAGGAGTCGGTGCGTCCGGAGTTCCAGGCCGCGATGGCATGCCACGCCAAGTACCTGCGCGACCGTCCCTCGGCGCGCGTCACCCTCGAAGGCCATGCCGACGAGCGTGGCAGCCGCGACTACAACCTCGGCCTCGGCGAGCGCCGCGGCAATGGCGTGTCGTCCGCGCTGCAGGCCAACGGCGGTTCCGCCGGCCAGCAGACGGTGACCAGCTACGGCGAAGAGCGCCCGACCTGCACCGCCTCGAGCGAGGATTGCTGGGCGCAGAACCGTCGGGTGGAGATCACCTACACCGCCCGCTGATCGGCGGCACGGCAATACCACGTCGGCAGCTGGCGGGAACCCCGCCAGCTGCCGATTGTCTTTCATGGAGTCCGAACAGCAGATGCAAACGCCATGACACGCAGCCATTTCCTGACCAGCTTCGCCCTTGTCGCCGCCGTGTCGGCAGCGCTGGCGGCACCCCCGGCCGCCGCGCAGCGCGCCAGCCTTGGCGAGCGCGTAGCGGCGCTCGAGTCCCAGGCCGCCAACAACCAGGGCAACATCGACCTGCTCAACCAGATCACCGCGATGCGCAGCGAACTGCGCGCGCTGCGTGGCCAGGTCGAGGAACTGCAGCAGCAGAACCAGGCGCTCGAGACCGCGCTGCGCAACCAGTACCTCGACGTCGACGACCGCCTGAACCGGCTGGAAGGCGGCGTGCCGGCGGAGGCCGGTGCCGCGGCGCCGGCCGCGCCGGCCAGCAGCGCACCCGCTGCCGCGGGTGCGGCAGCTGCGCGCGCGCCGGCCAAGGTGCCGGCCGAGAGCGCCCCGGTGGTGTTCGGCGACGCAGGCCTGCTCGCCAACGCCGCCGACGAGCGCAGCGCCTATGAAACCGCCTTCGCCGCGCTGCGTGCGGGCGACTACCAACAGTCGGCCAGCCTGTTCAACGAGTTCCTGCGCCTGTACCCGACCGGTTCGTACGCGCCCAACGCCACGTACTGGCTGGGCGAGAGCTACTACGTCACCCAGGACTATGCGCGCGCGCAGACGCAGTTCGAGGGCATCCTCCAGCGCTGGCCGACCCACGACAAGGCGCCCGGCTCGCTGCTGAAGATCGGCCTGTCACAGTACGGACAGCGCGACCTGGTCGCCGCGGAGGCCACCTTGGCCCGCGTCACCGAGCAATACCCCGGCACCGACGCGGCGCGCACCGCCGACGACCGGCTGCGCTCGATCCAGCTCAACAGCCTGCGCTGAAGCCACGCAGCGGCACGCCCGGACGCCGGGCGGCGCCGGGCCGCGCGTTACAATGAAGGCCATGGACACCCCCTCCGCCGAGCCCGGCGCCGCCATTGCCGCGGCTCCCGACCGGCTCCGCATCACCGAGATTTTCCTGTCGCTGCAGGGCGAAGCGCGAGACGCCGGCTGGCCGACCGTGTTCGTGCGCCTGACCGGCTGCCCCCTGCGCTGCACCTATTGCGACACCGCCTATGCCTTCCACGGCGGCCAGTGGCATGACGTGGACGCCATCCTGGCCGAAGTCGCCGGCCACGGCGTGCGCCATGTGTGCGTGACCGGGGGCGAGCCGTTGGCGCAGAAGCGCTGCATCGGCCTGCTGCGGCGGCTGTGCGATGCCGGCTACATCGTGTCGCTGGAAACCTCGGGCGCACTGGACATCCGCGAGGTCGATCCCCGCGTGTCGCGGATACTCGACATCAAGACCCCGGGTTCGGGGGAGGATGCGCGCAACCTGTGGTCGAACGTCGAACTGCTGACGCCGCATGACCAGGTCAAGTTCGTCATCTGCAGCCGCGCCGACTACGAGTGGGCGCGGGAAGCGATGGCGCGGCATGCGCTCGACGCGCGCTGCGACGTGCTGTTCTCCCCCAGCAAGTCCGAGCTGGATGCGCGACAGCTCGCCGACTGGATCGTCGCAGACCGCCTGCCGGTCCGCTTCCAGATGCAGCTGCACAAGCTGCTCTGGAACGACGAGCCGGGGCGGTGACGCAAGCACCGGGGCAGTACCACGCAGCACGCCCGCGTCTCGGCACGGAAACATTGGAGTCCACCTTTTGAACAACGCAGTCGTACTGGTCTCAGGCGGCATGGATTCCGCGGTCGTCCTGGCGCTGGCCCGCGAGCAGGGTTTCGCGGTGCATGCGCTGAGCGTGGCCTACGGCCAACGCCACACCTCCGAGCTCGAAGCCGCCGCCGCACTCGCGACGAGCCAGGGCGCGCTGTCGCACAAGGTGGTCAGCGTCGACCTGCGCGCGATCGGCGGCTCGGCGCTGACCGCCGACATCGAGGTGCCCGAGGCCGGCAGCGCCGGGATCCCGGTCACCTACGTGCCGGCGCGCAACACCATCATGCTGTCGATCGCGCTGGGCTGGGCCGAAGTGCTGGGGGCGGCGGACATCTTCTGCGGGGTGAACGCCGTGGATTACTCGGGCTATCCCGACTGCCGGCCCGAATTCATCGACGCCTTCGAACGCCTGGCCAACCTGGCGACCCAGGCTGGCGTGGACGGGGCGGGCATCCGCGTGCACGCGCCGCTGCAGCACCTGTCCAAGGGCGACATCGTGCGCGAAGGACTGCGCCTGGGCGTGGACTTCTCGAAGACAGTCTCGTGCTATCGCGCAGACGACGGCGGACGCGCCTGCGGGCATTGCGATGCCTGCGTGCTGCGAGCCGAGGGCTTCACGGCCGCAGGGGCCCGGGACACCACGCGTTACGTGGGCTGAGGATCCGGGTCCGGATCCCTGTCCCTGTCCCTGTCCGTGTCCGTGTCCGTGTCCGGGCCTGCGTCCCCGGTGCCTCCGGCGCCGCCGCGACGGTGCAGGCAGGCGGGCTCGTCGCTTGCGCGTCGCAGCCGGCGCAGCGGGTCGATCTCGAGGCCGATGCGCAACGAGCGGCCGATGCGCCGGGCGGCATCGAAGACGTGGCGGGCCTGTTCCCTGGGCAACACCTCGCGGGCGGTACGGTCCCAGAGCGCCAGCCAGCGGGCGAAATGCTGGTCGTCGAGTCCCAGCGGCCGGTGCGCCGCCATTGGATTGCCGCGGTAGCTGCCGGCGCGCAGCAGCACCGAACACCAGAAGCGGACCAGGGTGTCGAGATGCTCGTCCCAGTCGTCCACTGCAACCTCGAACACCGGGCCCAGCAGCCAGTCGGCGCGCGCACGCGCGTAGAACCCGTGGACCAGGCGGGCGATGCCGGCAGGGTCGGGGATATGCGCGGCCGTACCGGCAGGGTGCGCATGCGGAGCATTGGAAGCCATGCCCACAGTATCGGCCGGCGCGCCTGCACCGCGCCTTGATCGGGATCAGGCGCTGCGGGCATCGGGACGGCATGACATAATCCGCCCCCTCCGGGCCGTTAGCTCAGTCGGTAGAGCATCGGACTTTTAATCCGCTGGTCGATGGTTCGAATCCATCACGGCCCACCAGCTGCTTCCATGCCCGGCGAACCCGGCGAAGGATGCCGCGCCGCGGGTTCCGAGGCTTGACCCGGCGGACCCCGCCACGCCGAAGCCTGCCTCGACCGCCTGCGCGCAGGGCTCATGCCGCCTCGGCCTCGGACACCACGTCCAGCACTTCGTCGCCGTAGCGCTCGATCTTGCCGGCGCCGATGCCGCCGATCAGCGCCAGGTCGCCCGGCGTGCGCGGGCGCAGGCGGGCGATCTCGCGCAGCGTGGCGTCGTGGAAGATCACGTAGGGCGGCACCTCCTGTTCGCGGGCCAGGCGCGTTCGCATCGCGCGCAGGGATTCGAACAGTGGCTGGTCGGCGCGCGCCACCTCCACCACCGGACGCGCCGCGCGGGCCTCGCCGCCGCGGCCGCGCCCGCGAGCCGGGCGCGGAGCCTCCTTGCGCAGCAGCACCTCGCGGCGGCCCTGCAGGACCTCGCGGCTGTCCGCGGTCAGGCGCAGGCCGTCGTAGCCTTCGGTGTCGACCTCGAGCAGGCCCGCAGCCACCAATTGCCGGAACACGCCGCGCCAGGCGCGCGCGTCGAGATCGGCGCCGATGCCATAGGTGCTCAGCGCATCGTGACCGAACTGCCGCACGCGCTCGGATTCGGAGCCCCTGAGCACGTCGATCAGGTGCGCCGCGCCAAAGCGCTGCCCGGTGCGGTAGACGCAGGACAGGGCTTTCTGCGCGGCGACCGTGGCGTCCCAGGTCTCGGGCGGCGACAGGCAGTTGTCACAGTTGCCACAGGGCTCGCCGGGTCCCTTGGCCGCGTAGTCCTCGCCGAAGCAGGACAGCAGCACCTGGCGGCGGCAGCGGGTGGATTCGCAGTAGCCGACCAGGGCGTCGAGCTTGCGGTGCTCAAGGCGCTTGCGGTCGTCGCCGGACTCGGACTGGTCGATCATCTGCCGCAGAAGGACCACGTCGCCCAGGCCATGGCACATCCAGGCTTCGGCCGGATCGCCGTCGCGGCCGGCACGGCCGGTCTCCTGGTAGTAGCCCTCGATAGATTTGGGCAGGTCCATGTGCGCGACGAAGCGCACGTCGGGCTTGTCGATGCCCATGCCGAAGGCGATCGTCGCCACCACCACCACGCCGTCCTCGAGCAGGAAGCGGCGCTGGTTGGCGGCGCGCACCCGGGCGTCCAGACCCGCGTGGTAGGGCAGGGCGTCGACGCCGGCTTCGACCAGCATGGCCGCGGTCTTCTCGACCTTGTTGCGCGACAGGCAGTAGACGATGCCGGCCTCGCCGCGATGCCCGCCGATGAAGTCCTGCAGCTGGCGGTTGCCGTTGTCCTTGTGGACGACGGTGTAGCGGATGTTCGGGCGGTCGAAGGAGCTTGTGAAGCGCCTGGCGCCTTCCAGCTGCAGCCGCTCGGCGATTTCGCGCTGGGTGGGCGGATCGGCGGTAGCGGTCAGCGCGACGCGCGGTACCTGCGGCCAGCGCTCGTGGAGCACGGTCAGTTCGCGGTACTCGCGGCGGAAGTCGTGGCCCCACTGCGAGACGCAATGGGCCTCGTCGATCGCGAACAGGCCGATCCGGGCGCCATCCAGCAGCGACATGAAGCGCGGCGTCAGCAGCCGCTCAGGGGCGACGTACAGCAGGTCCAGCGTGCCCTCGCGCAGCTCGCGCTCGATGGCGGCGGCTTCGGCGCCATCCAGGGTCGAGTTGAGATAGGCCGCGTTGACGCCGAGCTGGCGCAGGGCCTCCACCTGGTCCTGCATCAGCGCGATCAGGGGCGAGATCACGATCGCGGTGCCCTCGCGCAGCAGCGCCGGCACCTGGTAGCACAGCGACTTGCCGCCGCCGGTGGGCATCAACACCAGGGCATCGCCGCCGCCTGCGACGTGTTCAATGATCGCGGCCTGCTCGCCGCGGAAGGTCTCGTGGCCGAAGGTGTCGCGCAGGATCCGGTGTGCAGCGTCTTTCATGCGCCAAGGATACCGGGCCGGGGTCTCAGGGCCGGGAACGCGAACGCCCGACACGGGGTCGGACGTTGCGGGGCGGACGCGCCGGGAAAACCCGCCGGCGCAGGCGCTACTGGAGGAGCGAACGCAGCATCCAGGCGTTCTTTTCGTGCACCTGCAGGCGCTGGGTGAGCAGGTCCACCGTGGGGTCGTCGCCGGCATCGTCGGCGTGGGCCAGGGCACGGCGCGCGGTGCGGCAGACCGACTCGTTGCCGTCGACCAGCTGGCGCACCATTTCACGCCAGTCGGGCGCCTGGGTCAGGCCCGGCTCTTCGGCAATAGTCGAGAGCCTGATGAATTCGGCGTACGAACCCGGCGCGTTGTAGCCCAGGGCGCGGATGCGCTCGGCGGTCTCGTCCAGCGCGTTCCACTGCTCGGTGTACTGGTCCATGAACATCGCATGCAGCGAGTTGAACATCGGCCCGGTCACGTTCCAGTGGAAATTGTGGGTCTTCAGGTACAGCGTGAAGCTGTCGGACAGGAACTGGGCGAGATCCTGCGAGATCGTCTTGCGATCCCTGTCCGCGATCCCGATATCAACGCCTGGTGCCACCGATCCCGCCGCCGGCGACGCAGTGGGCGATGCCTTGCGCGTGGCGCTGCGCTTGGTGGTCTTTGTCTTTTCCTTGGTCTTTTCCTTGGTCTTGGCCATCACTGTGTCCTTGGTTGATAGCGCGCGACAATGTGCGCGACAGGAAGAGGGAATGAAGCGGCCTGGAACTGTGGATCGTGAATGAGTGAATTGGAGTCTAGTCCCGTGGAAGCAAGCCCGGCGTCAACGCGCGCGGGGCGGAAAGCCGTGGATGGCGCACTGACGCGTGATCGTGGCCGGCTGCTGGGCCTGTGGCGGCGTTGGGACCAGGCCCGTGGCGACGAGGCCCGCCGCAAGGCGTTCCAGGATGCGCTCGCGCGCTCGCTCGCGCAGCGCGAAGCACGTGCCGCGAACCTGCCTCGCGCCGAAGTCGACCCGTCGCTGCCGATTGCCGGCGAAGCCGAGCGCATCGTCGAACTCCTGCGCACGCACCAGGTCGTGGTGGTGGCCGGCGAGACCGGCTCCGGCAAGACCACGCAATTGCCGAAACTGTGCCTGGCGGCCGGTCGCGGCGCGGCCGGAATGATCGGCTGCACCCAGCCGCGGCGCATCGCCGCACGGGCGGTGGCGCGCCGGGTGGCCGAGGAACTGCAGGTGCCGCTGGGGGGCGCGGTGGGCTACCAGGTCCGCTTCACCGAGAACGTCGGCGAGCAGACCGCGGTCAAGTTCATGACCGACGGCATTCTGCTGGCCGAAATCCAGTCCGACCGCTGGCTGTCGCGCTACGACACCCTGATCATCGACGAGGCCCACGAACGCAGCCTCAACATCGACTTCCTGCTGGGCTACCTGAAGCGGTTGCTGCCGCGCCGCCCGGATCTCAAGCTGCTGGTGACCTCGGCGACCATCGATACCGCGCGCTTCGCCGCGCATTTCGGCGATGCACCGGTGGTCGACGTCGAGGGCCGCGGCTATCCGGTGGACCTGCGCTACCTGCCGCTGGACGGGGGCCTGTATTCGCCGGCTGCGGCCGCAACCGCGACCGCGAAGCCGCGCGGCGGCGACCGCGAAGCGGCCGAGGCGGGATCACGCGGCATGTCCGTGACCGAGGGCATCGTCGCCGCCTGCGACGAGATCGTGCGCGGCGGGCAGGGCATGGGCGGCGACATCCTGGTCTTCCTGCCCGGCGAGCGCGAGATCCGCGACGCGCACCGCGCCCTGGAAGGCCGAAAGTACCGTCACACCGAGGTGCTGCCGCTGTACGCGCGGCTGTCGGTGCGCGACCAGGACCGGGTGTTCAACCCCGGTTCGCAGCGTCGCATCGTGCTGGCGACCAACGTCGCCGAGACCTCGCTGACGGTGCCGCGGATCCACTACGTGGTCGATCCGGGCCTGGCGCGCGTGAAGCGCTACAGCCCGCGGCAGAAGCTCGACCGCCTGCACATCGAACCCATCAGCCAGGCCAGCGCAAACCAGCGTGCCGGCCGCTGTGGGCGCATCGCGCCGGGCACCTGTTACCGCCTGTATGACGAGGCGGATTTTGCCGCGCGGCCGCGGTTCACCGACCCCGAAATCCACCGCGCGGCGCTGGCCGGCGTGATCCTGCGGATGCTGTCGCTGGGCCTGGGCGCGATCGAAGGCCGTGTCCCGGCTTCGCCGGGACGCGCATCCGGGCGACCCCGGGACGGGGACGCCCGGATCATCGAAGATTTCCCGTTCCTGGAACCGCCCGATGCGCGCGCCATTGCCGACGGCTGGCAGCAGCTCGCCGAGCTCGGCGCGGTGGACGCTGCGCGCAGCCTGACCGCACAGGGCAAGGTGATGGCCAGGCTGCCGGTGGACGTGAAGCTGGGGCGCATGCTGGTGGCCGCCAATGAGCACCGCTGCCTGCGCGAGATGCTGGTGATCGCCGCCTTCCTCGGCATCCAGGACCCGCGCGAACGCCCGTCCGACCAGCGCGCCGCGGCCGATGCCGCGCACGCCGCGTTCCAGGATCCGAAGTCCGAGTTCGTCGCCATCCTGCGCCTGTGGGAGGCGTATCGCGTGGCCCACGAGGACCTGACCCAATCGCAGCTGCGCAAGTGGTGCGAGCGCAACTTCCTCGGCTTCCTGCGCATGCGCGAGTGGCGCGAGCTGCATCGGCAGCTGAAGCTGCAGTGCGCGGACCTGGGCTGGCAGGAAGAGGAGCGCGCTGGCGATGCGCTGTTCGCCACCACGGCCGATGGAGCGCGTGCGGGCGGGAGCGATGCTGTCCCCGGCCAGCGCGGCCGTCGCCGGCGTCGCCGCGGCAAGCACCCGGGCCCAGCGCCCGGTTCACTGTCGGCGTCTGCGGAGGCGTCGACGCAGCGGAGGACGCAGGAGGCCGATCCCGCGCTTTCCGGAGAGGCCGCCGCGCGGGATCTGTATGTCCGCCTGCACCGCGCGCTGCTCGCGGGGCTGCCGACCCAGGTCGGGCATGCACCCCCGGCAACCGACAAGCGGCGGCAGGTTGCCTACGAAGGCCCGCGCGGGCGTCGTTTCCAGCTGTTCCCGGGCTCGACCCTGGCCTCGCGCCCGCCGCCGTGGTTGCTCACCGCCACCCTGCTCGACACCGAGAAGGTGTGGGCGCTGACCAATGCCGCGATCGAGCCCGAATGGATCGAGGCCGAGCTCACGCACCTGCTCTCGCGCCGCCACTTCGATCCGCGCTGGTCGCGCAAGCAGGGCCGCGTGATCGGCAGCGAACAGGTCGGCCTGTTCGGCCTGGTGCTGGTGGCGGCACGGGCGTTCCACTATGGCGGCCAGTACCCGGAGGAGTCGCGCGAGCTGTTCCTGCGCGATGGCCTGGTCGCCGGCGAGATCAACCTGCGCGCCGACTTCGTCGCCCGCAACCGGCGCACGCTTGCACAGGCCGAGGAGGAAGAGGCCAAGCAGCGCCGCACCGGCCTGGTGGTCGACGATGACTGGATGCTGCGCTGGTACCGCGACCGGATTCCCGGCGAGATCATCAGCGCGCAGGCGCTCGACGCCTGGTTCGCAAAGCTGCCGAAGGAACAGCGCCGCGCCCTGCAGTGGACCCGCGATGACCTGCTGGTCGCCGACGGCAGCGATGCCGAGCGTTTCCCGGCGTACTTCGCGATCGGCGATGCGCGCCTGGCCGTGCACTACCGCTTCGAGCCCGGCGCGCCGGACGACGGCATGACCGTGGTCGTGCCGCTGCACCTGCTCAACGCGCTGGATGCGCCGCGGCTGGGCTGGCTGGCGCCCGGCTTCGTGCAGGAAAAGGCCACGGCGCTGCTGCGCGGCCTGCCCAAGGCGCTGCGCCGCAACTTCGTGCCGGCGCCGGACTTCGCCCGTGCCTTCGCCGAGGCGCATGGAACGGCCGATGCCGCCACCGACAGCATCACCGGCGCCCTGGCGCGGTTCCTCAGGCGGCTGACGGGCGTCGAGATCGCCGCCACCGATTTCGATGCCGAGGCGCTGGAGCCTTACCTGCGCGCCAACCTGCGGCTGCTCGATGCCGACGGCCGCCGCGTGCTGGCGGAGTCCCGCGACCTGGACGAGCTGCGCGCGCGCTTCGGCGCGCATGCGGCTGACGCCTTTGCCGCGCATGCCTCGGAAGGGCTTGCGCGCGAGACCCTGACCACATTCCCGGACACCGCGATTCCGGTTTCGGTCCCCGGTGCCGGCGGCGTGCCGGCCTACCCGGCGCTGCACGACGCCGGCGACAGCGCGTCGCTTGAAGTCCACGCCGACCGTGCCGAGGCCGAACGCCGGCATCCCGAAGGCGTGCGCCGGCTGCTTGCGATCGCCATGGCCGACCGCGTCAGACAGGCGCGCAAGCAGTTGCCGGCCCAGCCGAAGACCGGCCTGCTGTACGCCGCGATCGAATCCGCCGCGCCGCGCGCGTCAGGCGACGGCCGTCCGGCGGACACGCTGCGCGCGGACCTGGTCGACGGTGCGTTTGCCGCGCTGACCGCGGACGGCCTCGGCGACATCCGCGATCCTGCGGCGTTCGAAGCCCGCAGCGCCGAACTCGGCAAGGCCCTGTTCCCGGAGGCCATGCGCCGCCTGCAGCAGGCCGAGAAGATCCTCGCCCTGGTGGCCGAAGTGCGGGCCGCGCTGGACGGCAAGCTCATGGGCTGGGCGCGCGCCAACCTCGACGACATGCAGGCGCAGCTCGCGGCGCTGGTGCCGCCGGGCTTCCTGCGCGACGTGCCGGCGACAGCGCTTGCCGAGTACCCGCGCTATCTCAAGGCGCTGGCGACGCGCGCCGGTCGGGCGCTGAACGATCCGGTGCGCGACCAGCAGCGCATGCTCGAGCTCAAGCCCTTCGCCGATGCCCTGGAGTGGGCCCGCGCGTCCGGGGTCGCCGACGCGCCGGGTTGGCAGGCGCTGCGCTGGGACCTGGAAGAACTGCGCGTGCAGCTGTTCGCGCAGGAGCTCGGGGCCCGCGGCGGCGTTTCGCCGAAGAAGCTGGCCGCCCGCCTCGCGGTGCTTACTTGATCCGTTCGACCTTGGCGCGCGTGTTGGAGCCCTCGACCGCCATGTACCAGGCATTGCCGACGACGCTCGGCGTGATCCGCACTTCGGGGTCGACCCGGCGCGTCCCGGGCAGGGTGGCGGAATCGATCTGGCGCCAGACCTGGCCATTGTCGAGCGTGTATTCGCGGCCGCGGCCGAAGCCGCGGAACTCGCCGCTGATCCGGCCGGTTACCGGCTCGCTGGAGCCGAAGCTGAAGAAGCCGCGGTTCTCGTCCTCGACCCGCTTGCGGGCCGTGGTCGCGGCCTTCTCGGTCTCGTCCTCGATGGTGCGGTCGAGCCAGGCGTTGAGCCGCGAAAGTTCTTCCGCACTGAGCTTGTCGAGGCCGGTGGCGGCGAACTCGGCGGGCGTCATCTGCGTTTCGATGCCCTGCTGGGCAAGCGCCGGAGCGGCGACGAAGAGCAGGGCGGCAAGGACGAAGCTGCGTACCGGCATGGCGTCTGTTCCCGAGGGCGAGGTCGGGCTAGTGTAGACCGTCGCATTTGAGTGGACTCCAGCCTGCCGTGGCCGACATCGTCGACATCGAGGCGCTCCTGGCGCTGCCTGCGCTGAGGACGCTGCCCGCCGCGGTGGCGGCGCGGCTGCGCGCGGCGGCCGACGGCGGTCCCGCCTCCTGCACCGACCCCGCGGGCGTGCTCGAGGACACGCTGCAGGCGCTGGCCCTGCTCGATGCCGACGACGAGGTCATGGCGGCGGCCATCCTGCATGTGGTGCCCGACTGGGCCGCGCGCCACGAAGCGGCGTCCGGCAGTGGACCAGGCTCGGCCATCCCCGCGCTGCTCGAAGGCCAGGCCGCGGCCGGCCAGGTCTGGACCCTGCACGCCGAGCAGGGCGCCGGGCGCAGCCACGAAGGCCTGCGCCGGTTGCTGCTGGCGATCGTGCGCGACCTGCGCGTGGTGCCGATCCTGCTGGCGCGGCAGCTAGCGCGGATGCGCGCCGCCACCGCGCTGCCCGATGAGGCGCGGACGGCGCTGGCGCGGCTCACGCGCGACATCCACGCCCCGCTGGCCAACCGCCTGGGCATCTGGCAGCTGAAGTGGGAGCTGGAGGACCTCGCCTTCCGCCACCTGGAGCCCGACACCTACCGCCGCATCGCCAAGCTGCTCGACGACACCCGCGCCGGGCGCGAACGCTATATCGCCGAGGTCACGCGCAACCTTGGCGATGCGCTGGCCGCGGCGGGCATCCATGGCGACATCGCCGGCCGCCCGAAGCACATCTACAGCATCTGGAAGAAGATGCAGAAGAAGGACGTGCCAATCGGCGAGCTCTACGACCTGCGCGCCGTGCGCGTGCTGGTCGACGACGTGCAGGCCTGCTACGCCGCGCTTGGCGCGGTGCACGCGCTGTGGGCGCCGGTGCCCGGCGAGTTCGACGACTACATCGCGCGGCCGAAGAACAACGATTACCGCTCGCTGCATACCGCCGTGGTCGGCCCCGGCGGCAAGACCCTTGAAGTGCAGATCCGCACCCGCGAGATGCACGAGCAGGCCGAACGCGGCATGGCCGCGCACTGGCGCTACAAGGAATCGGGCGGCTCGAAGCGCTCGGCCGCCGGCGAAGCAGCGGTCAACCGCAAGATCGAGTGGATGCGCAACCTGCTCGAGGCCACCGCGGACACCGGCGACGGCGCGCTGGCCGGCGCCTTCGACACCGAGCTGGTCGAGGACAGGATCTACGCCCTGACCCCCAGGGGCGAGGTGATCGACCTGCCGCGCGGGGCGACGCCGTTGGACTTCGCGTACCGCGTGCACACCGAGGTCGGCCACCGCTGCCGCGGCGCCAAGGTCGACGGCCGCATCGTGCCGCTGGACCACGTGCTGCACTCGGGCGACCGCGTCGAGATCCTTACCGGCAAGGTGTCCGAGCCGCGCCGCGACTGGCTGATGGCCACCAACGGCTTCCTGGCCAGCGCGCGATCGCGGGAGAAGGTGCGCTCCTGGTTCCACCGCCTGGACCGGGCGCGCAACCTGGCCGACGGCCGTGAACTGCTGGAGCGCGAGCTCAAGCGCGTGGGCCTGGCGCAGGCCGACCTGGGGCCGGTGCTGAAGCGCTTCAACGTCGACAGCGTCGACGATCTCCACGTCCATATCGCGCTGGGCGATGTCGGCCCGCACCAGGTCGCACGTGCGGTGGCGGAGCACGAGCGCAGCCGGAACGAAGACGCCGAGGCCGAAGGCAGCGGCGTGATCGCACTGCGGGCGCCCCGCCGCATGCGCCGCGGCGGGGGGCAGGACTTCACCGTGGTCGGCGTCGACAACCTGCTGGCCCAGGTCGCGCGCTGCTGCCAGCCGCTGCCCGGTGAAGCGGTGGCCGGCTATCTCACGCGGGCCCGCGGCGTGAGCGTGCACCGCGCGGACTGTGCGGCATTCGCGCGGCTGGCGGCGAAGGAGCCGCAGCGCGTGTTGCCGGTGGAGTGGGGCGGGACCGGTGGCGGCCACGAGGCCGCGGTCACCCTGGATGCCGTGGACCGCAAGCACCTGCTCAAGGACGTGACCAACCTGATCGCGCAGGAAGACGCGCACGTGCTGTCCATCGATGGCGGCGCGTCGCGCGGGCAGGGCCGCGTCCAGCTGCGGCTGGCATTGCGGGTGGCCGACTTCGGACAGCTCTCGCGCCTGCTGGGCCGGCTCGAGGCGTTGCCGGGCGTGGAGCGTGCGCATCGCGCCTGAGCGCAACGCGTTCATGTCCGGCCGACTATGCTTCGCGCGTGAATCAGCACCGGCAGGCCGACCCGTTTCCAGAACCGCCCGATGCCGGCACCATCGCGCGTTGGCTGGCCGCGCTCCCCGAGCGCCTGGGCATGTGGCGCCACTGGCGCTGGTGGCTGATCGGTTCGATGCTCGCGGTGGTGGCGCTGGCGGTGCTGCACGCGCCGATCGGCGCCCTGCTGTGGCCGCAGACGCGCGCCCAGGCCCTGCACGATGAGGCCGAACAGGCGCTGGCCAGGGGCCTGCTGACCGCCGACGACGGGCGCGGCGCGCGTGAACTCTTCGAGGCCGCGCTGGCGATGGATCCCGACCGCGGCGCGGCGCGCCAGGGTCTGGCGCGGGTGGCGATCGCCGCGCTCGCGCAGGCCCGCACGGCGCTGGCCGAGGACCGGTTCGATGACGCCCACCGGGAGCTGGCCCTGGCGCGCGCCCTGTCGGTTCCGCGCGCCGACGCCGACGCACTGGCCGAGGCCCTGCGCCTGCGCGAGGCCGAGCATGCCGGCGTCGACGGCCTGTTCGCGCACGCCACGCAGGTGCACGCACAGGGACGCCTGGACGCCGGCAGCGGAAGTGCGCTGCCGCTGTACGCGCGCGTGCTGGCGCTGCAGCCGGGGCACGCAGGTGCGCTGCGCGGGCGCGAGGACGCCCTGGCCGAGCTGCTCGCACAGGCCCGCGAATCGCTGCGCGCCGGAGACGTCGACGAGGCCGTGCGGCTGGTAGGGACGGTGCGCGAATACGATCCCGTCCACGTCGACCTGGCCGATACCCAGGCGCGCCTGATGGAGGAGACGGGGCTCGACGGCGAGGGGATCGCGCGCGTGCTGGCCGGCGAAGCGCGGCCAGCGCGTCGCACGGACGCGGCAGTCCCGGACGACGCGCTCGACCCGGCCTCGCCAAGCGCGGTGGAGGCGGACATGCAAGGGCTTCCCGAGGCCCGCGACTGCCATGCGCGCGCGCTGCGCGGCAACGCCCTCCGCCGTGCCGGCGAGTGCCTGGATGCGCGTGCAGCACTTGGGGACGATCCCGGCGACCTGGCCGCGGCCCGGCGGCAGCTCGCCGAGCGCTGGCTGGCGGTGGGCGACGAGCGCCTCGGTGCCGGCGAGATCGCGCTTGCGCGCAGCGCGCTGGCCGCCGCGCGCAAGGTCGACCCGGCGGTGCCGGGCCTGGCCGACTTCGAGCTGCGGGTGCGCGCCGCCGCCGCCGCGCTCAGGTTCGACTGAGCGCGCGCGTCAGCCGAAGAACACCCGGCGCACGACCTCGCGCGCCGCGTCCGCGGAAAAATGCCGCGCGACGTTGTCAAGACCGTTGGCGGCGAGTCGCTCCCAGAGGTCCCGGTCGCAGTACGCCTGGACCACCGCGTCCGCGAAGGTGCCTGCGTCGTCGGCCACCAGCACGTCGCGGCCGTCGGCCAGGTGCATGCCCTCGACCGCGCAGGTCGTCGCCACCACCGGCTGGCCGTGGGCCATGCTCAGGTTGACCTTGCCCTTGACGCCGGCGCCGTAGCGCAGCGGCGCAAGCGCCAGCCGGCAGCCGTCCATGTACGGGGTGATGTCGGGCACGTGGCCGTGCACGGTGACCCGCGGCGCGTCGGCCAGTGCGGCGATCTCGGGCGGCACGTCGCCGCCGATGCAGTGGAAGCGGACGTCGGGCAGCCGCTCGCGTACCCGCGGCAGGGCCTCGGCCACGAACCAGCGCACGGCATCGACGTTGGGCGGATGCCGGAAGCCGCCCACGAACACCAGGTCGCGGCGCCGGTCGAAGGGCAGGCCGGGGCCGGCCACGCTGTGCAGGTTGGACAGCACCTCCACGCGCGCATCGGGTGCGTCGACCACAAGCACCTCGCGCTCGGCGGCGCTGACCACCAGCGTGGTGTCCGCCGCCGCGATCACCGCCAGTTCCTGGCGGCGTGTGCGCGTGGCGGCCTGCGCCAGGCGCGCGTCGCCGGTGACCTCGGCGCTGCGCGCCTCGCGCAGGTAGTGCAGGTCGATGCTGTCGAACACCACGCGCGCGGCCGGCGCATGGCGGCGCAGCAGCGGCAGGAATTCGCTGGCCACGTAGTGGCGGCAGACCACCACCACGTCGAAGCGCGGTCCGTGCTCGGCCAGCCACGCCGGCGCGCGGGCGGCATGCGGCGCGCACCAGGCCTCGACGCCGAGAGCGCGCAGGGCGTCGGTGTACGCGCCGTCGTAGCGGCGGTTCGCGGGAAGGAACACCACGTGCGCGCCTTCCTCGCGCAGCAGTCGCATCAGATTGACCATGCGCAGCGAGCCGGAGTCGCGATCCGGCTGCGGTGTCAGCGCGTCGATCACCAGCACCTGGCGCTGGCCGCGGTGGAGGGTCGCGGGAGTCGGCTCCTGGCGCGCGTCGAAGCCGGCCAGTGCCTCGCGGCGGTGGGCCAGGAACACGGCCTGGTTGCGCACCTGGCCTGCCTTGGCGCCGGACGCGGTGTCGGTGCCCGAGGTCGCGCCTTCGTCATGCACCACGCGCGCGGCCGGCTGGTACAGCACGCGGCGGCCCGCGGCACGCACCGCGAAGGCGAGGTCGGTGTCTTCGTAGTACGCCGGCACGTAGCGGGTATCGAAGCCGCCGAGGTCCAGGAACAGCTGCCGCGGGATGGCGATCGCCGCGCCGCTGGCGTAGTCCACGTCGCGGACGTAGGCGTAACGCGGATCGGCCGGGTCGCCGAAGCGGCCGTAATTCCAGGCGCTGCCGTCGGCGAAGACCACGCCGCCGGCTTCCTGCAGGCGGCCGTCCGGATACAGCAGCTGGGCGCCGACGAGGCCGGCGCCGGGGTGTGTGTCGAAGGTCGCCAGCAGTGCGTCCAGCCAGCCCGGCTGCGGCACGGTGTCGTTGTTGAGCAGCACCAGTACGTCGCCGCGGGCGAGCGCGGCGCCGTCGTTGCAGGCCGCGATGAAGCCACCGTTGCCGGCGCGGCGGTGATAGCGCAGGCCGTCGATCCGCGGCAGCAGGTCCGGGCTCTCGTCGTTGGATCCGTCATCGACCACGATCACTTCGAACGCGGCCGCGGGCGGATGCGCCGCCAGCGCGCGCAGGCAGGCCAGGGTGTGCGCGAACTGGCCGTAGACCGGGATCACGATGCTCGCGACGGGCCGGTCGCTGGTGGCCAGCGCGAAGGGCGCGAACGGCGTCGCGGCCGGCAGGTACAGGCGGTCGCGCAGCGCCTGCGGTGGCGGCAGCAGCTGCGCTCGCAGCCGCTCCCAGCTGGAGCGCAGGCCGCGGGTGCGCAGGCTCAGCAGTCCGCGATGGGCGAGGCCGGCGGCACGCGCGAGCAGGAAGCGCGCGTCGGCGATCGTGTAGGGCATCCAGCGACAACTCCGGCTGAAGGGGGAAGGGGGCGGCCGGGGGACCGCAACGGGTGCTGGGCTAGACTCCGCACGAATCCGTGCATTCTCGCACTCCGCAACGCGCCGCACCCCGGCGTCCCGCACCCACGGCCGCCGAGTCCACATGGCACGCATCGATTACGACGAAGACGACCACGACGACGATGGCAGCCCGCGCCGCGACTGGCGCCGCACGCTGCTGACCTGGGCGCTGGCCGCCGTCGGCCTCTGCCTGGGCTTCCTGGTGCCCTACATGCTGTACCTGAACAACCAGGTCGGCGAGCGCTTCGGCCAGCTGCAGTGGCAGGAGCCCACCCGGGTCTACGGGCGGCCGCTTGCGCTGGCCAAGGGAACCGCGATGAACGCGGACACCCTGAAGCTCGAGCTCGACGCCGCCGGTTACCGCGAAGGCGACGGTGCCCGTCCGGGTACCTACGTCGATGACGAGGGCCGCTGGACCATCGCCAGCCGCGGCTTCACCGACGTCGACCGCGCGGTGGCGCCGAGCCGCGTCGAAGTGCGCCTGGCCAAGGGCCAGGTGGCCGCGATCCGCGACCTCGTCGGCGAGCGCGAGGCCGAGGCCGTGCGCCTGGACCCGGCGCGCATCGCGACCCTGTACGGAAAGCAGCAGGCCGAGCGCCGGCTGATCCGGGTGGAGGACGTGCCGCAGGAACTCACCGACGCGTTGCAGGCGGTGGAGGATCGTGACTTCGCCCACCACCACGGCATCGACATCCGCGGCATCGCACGCGCGGCCTGGGTCAACCTGAAGGCCGGCGAGGCGCGGCAGGGCGCGAGCACGCTGACCCAGCAGCTGGCGCGCAGCGGACTGCTGGGCATCGGCCGCGAGCAGACCTGGAGCCGCAAGTTCAACGAGGTCCTGTACGCGCTGATCATCGAGGCGCGCTACGACAAGGGCCGGATCCTCGAGGCCTACCTCAACCAGGTCTATCTCGGGCAGCGCGGCAACCAGGCCATCCGCGGCGTGGCCGCCGGCGCCGAGTACTGGTTCGGGCGCCGGCTCGACGACCTGTCGACCGAGCACGTCGCGCTGATGGTCGGAATCATCCGCGGCCCCTCGCACTACGACCCGCGCCGGCAGCCCGAGCGCGCCAGGGTGCGTCGCGACTTCGTGCTCGGCGAGATGCTCGAGACCGGGCTCATCGACCAGGCCGAGCACGACCGCGCCGTGGCCGCGCCGCTGGGCGTGACCACGGCGCCGGGCAGCATCGCCGCCAACCGCTTCCCGCCCTATGTCGACCTGGTCCGGCGCCACCTGGCCAGCGACTACTCGGCCGACGAGCTGCAGGGCGCGGGGCTGACGGTCATGACCAGCATGTCGCCCTCGGCACAGGCCTATGCCGAAGGCGCCGTGGTCGGCACGCTCAAGGCGCTCGCCAGCAAGGGCCGGCCGGCGCTCGAAGCCGGCGTGGTGGTGACCGACGTGCACAGCGGCGAGGTGGTGGCCGTGGTCGGCAGCCGCGACGTCGACACGCCCGGCTTCAATCGCGCGGTCGAAGCGCAGCGGCCGGTGGGCTCGCTGCTCAAGCCCTTCGTCTACCTGCTGGCGCTGGCGCTGCCCGACCGCTGGTCGCTGGCGACCTGGGTCGACGATTCCCCGGTCACCGTCACCCTGCAGAACGGCAAGCGCTGGACGCCCGGGAATTCCGACGGCAAGAGCCACGGCAGCGTGCGCCTGATCGATGCCCTGGGGCGTTCGTACAACCAGGCGACGGTGCGCGTTGGCATGGCCGTGCGCCCCGAGCGCCTGGCGCACATCATCAAGCAGCTGGCCGGTATCGACGCGGTCGCGAACCCGGCGCTGATCCTGGGTTCGGTGGACCAGAGCCCGTATGCGATGGCGCAGCTGTACCAGTTCCTCGCCTCCGACGGCGAGATCCAGCCGCTGTACACCGTGCGCGGCGTGCTCGACCCGGACGGCCGCGTGCTCAAGCGCTACGACAAGGCGCCGCCGCAGCCCGATGACGGCGACCGCACCGCCGCGCGCCTGGTCACCCTGGCGCTGCAGCACGCCGTGGCCTCGGGCACCGGTCGCCGGCTGGTCAACGACGGCCTGGGGCACCTGGACATCGCCGGCAAGACCGGGACCAGCAATGACGGCCGCGACAGCTGGTTCGCCGGCTGGACCGGCGACCATCTGGGCGTGGTCTGGGTCGGCAACGACCAGAACGAACAGACCGGCCTGTACGGCGCCACCGGCGCGATGCGGGTGTGGTCGGCGATGTTCAAGCAGCTCCCCACCGCGCCGCTGCGCGTCGGCGGGAAGGGCCTGGAATGGAGCTGGGTCGTGGCCGGCAACAGCACCGACGCCGGCTGCCCCGGCGCGCGCCGCTACGCCTTCGCCGAAGGCTTCGCGCCGCCCTGGCAGCCCTGCGTGCGCGAGCCGCCGCCCGAGGAACAGTCCAGCGGCGGCTGGCGCGACTGGTTCGGCATCGGCCGCGGCGACGATCCCGCGACCGCACCGCAGCCCGCCGAACAGCCCCGATGACCGCGTCCGGCAGGCAGCCAGCCGGGGCAACCCGCCATGACGACCCGACAGAAACGCATTCCATGATTACCGACCGCAGTCCCCGCACACTTCGCCATGCGCTCCGCGCGCTTCCGCCGATCGCGCTGCTGGCGCTTGCCGCCTGCGCATCCGCGCCGCCGCCGCTGCCCGTGCAGTCTCTCACCGGGGCCACGCCGGAACAGATGGTCGCCGGCATCCGTGCGGTCGCGGGCGACGGCGAGGGCGAGCTCAACGTGCAGCCGTTGCGCGATCCGGGCGTGGAGGACCTGCGGCTGGACGCGGAGCGCCTGCAGCAGCAGGGCTACCACGCCGATGCGGCGGCCGCGCTGGACCAGGCGATCGCACTCGTGACAGACGACCCGGCCCTGCTCCAGGAGCGCGCCGAGGCGGCCCTGCTGATGTCTGACTTCACGCGTGCCGGCGAGCTGGCCGCGCAGGCGCAGGCCCTGGGCTCGGGGGTCGGGCCCCTCTGCCGCCGCCACTGGGCCACGCTGGAGCAGGTGCGCCTGGTGCAGGGCGATGCGGAAGGTGCGGCCGCGGCGAAAGCCGCGATCGAGGCCTGCCGGGTGGCGCCGCCCCAGCGCTGGTGAGCTGCGGCGCTGGTGGCATGCAACGCCAGGCGGCGGCATCCCCGACGCCCGCGTCGGCCATCGGACGAGCCCGCTGGCGGGTGTTTGCGGCGATCATGACGACCTGATGAGCCTTCCCGACGACTCCAACGACGCCACGGCTGCCGCTGTCGCCGGCGCTTCGGTCGACCCTGCCGCGGCCGTTGCGGCTGGATCCGCCGATGGCGCCCGGAGCGAACCCGCGCTCGCCCGCGACAGCCGCGACGCACTGTCCCCCGGCGGGCCACTGGCCGAGGTGATCCCGGGCTTCCGCCCGCGCCAAGCGCAGCAGGACCTCTCGGCGGCGGTGGCCTCGGCCTTCGACGACCGTGCCGTGCTGCTGGCCGAGGCGGGCACCGGCACCGGCAAGACCTTCGCCTACCTGGTGCCGGCGCTGCTGTCGCGGCGCAAGACCATCATCTCCACCGGCACCCGCGCGCTGCAGGACCAGCTCTACCACCGCGACCTGCCGAGGGTGCGCGACGCGCTCGGTACCGGGCTGCGGACGTCGCTGCTGAAGGGCCGCGCCAACTACCTCTGCCGCCACCGGCTGGAGCGCGCGCGCGGCGAGAACCGCTTCCAGACGCCGGCGCAGGCCGATCATTTCCAGCGCATCCTGGCCTGGAGCGGGCGCACGCGGATGGGTGACATGGCCGAGCTCGAGTCGCTGCCCGACGACTCGCCGCTGCTGCCACTGGTGACCTCCACCGCCGACAACTGCCTGGGCACCGAATGCCCGTTCTGGGGCGACTGCTTCGTGGTCCAGGCACGGCAGCGCGCGCAGGAGGCCGACGTGGTGGTGGTCAACCACCACCTGTTGCTGGCCGACCTCGCACTCAAGCAGGAAGGGTTCGGTGAGATCCTGCCGGGTGCCGAAGCCTTCGTGGTCGACGAAGCCCACCAGCTACCGGAGCTCGCCGCGCAGTTCTTCGGCGAGGGCCTGTCCGCGCGCCCGCTGGTCGAGCTGGCGCGCGACGCGATCGCCGAGTCCCGCGACGTTGCCGGCGCGCTGGCGACGCTGCAGGAGCCCGCGCGGGCGCTGGAGCAGGCCACCCGCCTGCTGCGCGCCGCCATGGACGTCCTCCCTGCACGCGGCACGCGGCCGCAGCTGCTGGCGGTACCCGAGGTGGCGGATGCGCTGGACGCGCTGGACGCCGCGCTGCTGGCGCTGGCGGATGCGCTGGCGCCGCTGTGCGCCGCCGCGCCCGGACTGGAAGCCTGCCAGCTGCGCGCGCGTGACCACCGTGGGCGGCTGGGGCGCTGGCGCGATATCGACGGGCCGGCGGAGGATCCCGACCTGGATCCCCGCACGGGCGAAGTCGTCGATCCGGTGTCAGGGCGCAGGCTCGGGGTCGAGGCGCCGCTGGCCGCGGCCATCGCCGATGCCGTTGCAGGGGCTGATGGGGAATCCACGAAAGCAGCCGTGCCGTTGCACCCGGTGGTTCGCGACGACGACGTGCGCTGGTACGAACTCTCTCCGCGCGGCTTCCGCCTGCAGCGCACGCCGCTTGATGTCTCCGGGCCGCTGCGCGCGCATCGCGAACAATCACGCGCAGCCTGGGTGTTCACCTCGGCGACGCTGACCGTGGAGGAGCGCTTCGAGCACGTGTCACGGCGGCTGGGTCTCTACGAGCCGCGCACCCTGCTGGTGCCCAGCCCATTCGACTGGGCCAGCCAGGCGCTGGCCTACCTGCCGCCGGGCCTGCCGGAGCCGTCGGCGCGCGATTACACCACCGCGATCGTCGCCGCGGTCCGCCCGGTCCTGGAGGCGTCCGCCGGGCGCGCGTTCCTGCTGTTCGCCTCCCACCGCGCGCTGCGCGAAGCGGCCGAGGCGCTGCGCGGCGCACCCTGGCCGCTGTTCGTGCAGGGTGAAGCGCCGCGGCACGTGCTGCTGCAGCGCTTCCGCGAGTCGGGCAATGGCGTGCTGCTCGGCTCGGCCAGCTTCCGCGAGGGAGTCGATGTCGCCGGCGGTGCGCTGAGCGTGGTGGTGATCGACAAGCTGCCCTTCGCGTCGCCCGACGACCCCGTGTTCGAGGCACGGCTGGAAGCGATCCGTCGCGCCGGTGGCAATCCCTTCCGCGACGAGCAGGTGCCGCAGGCGGTGATCGCGCTCAAGCAGGGCGTGGGCCGCCTGATCCGCACCGAGACCGACCGCGGCGTGCTGGTGCTCTGTGACCCGCGCCTGCTGGGCAAGGGTTACGGGCGTCGCTTCCTGGATTCGCTGCCGCCGTTCCCGCGCACCCGCGACGTCGCCGACGCGGTGGCGTTCTTCGACGAAGGCTGAGATCACCGCAGGCACGTGGGCCCGATGTCACTGTGGGAGCGGCCACGGCCGCGATCGGCGCTTTAGCGGTCCGACGCCGGCGGCGATTTGCCGACGCGGTAACCTGTTGCCCCCCGTCGACTACCGCTCGCACATGCGCCTGCTCGCCATCGAGACCTCCACCGAAGCCTGCTCCGTCGCCGTGATGGTCGATGGCGCGGTCAGCGAGCGCTTCGAGATCGCGCCGCGGCGGCATGCGGAGCTGGTGCTGCCCTGGGCCGAAACCCTGCTGGCGGAAGCCAGGCTGCGGCGCGCGGACCTGGATGCCATCGCCGTCAGCCGCGGTCCCGGTGCGTTCACCGGCGTGCGCCTGGGCATCTCGATCGCCCAGGGCATCGCACTGGCGCTGGATCGCCCGCTGGTCGCGGTGTCGACGCTGGCGGTGCTGGCGTCGGGTGGGCTGCGGACCCAGCGGGAAGCCTGCCGGGATGCGCTCGATCACGCGGCAGGTGTCGATGCAGATTCCGATGCCGATGTCCCCGACGTCGAAGCGTTGCCGGGTGGCTTCATCCTCGCCGCGATCGATGCGCGCATGGGCGAGGTCTATGCCGGTTCTTTCGTGCGCGACGGCGACGGCCTGCGCGCGCTGGATCGCGAGGTGGTGGCCGCGCCCGATGTCGTCGAGCTGCCGCCCGGTGGATCCTGGCACGGCGTCGGCGTCGGCGTCGGCGTCGGCACCGGCTTCGCGGCGGCCGACGGCGCGCTGGCGCGCCGGCTTGGCGATCGTCTCGCGTCGATCGACGCAAGGGCCCTGCCGCGCGCTGCCGACCTCGCGCGGCTTGCCGCGCTGGCGCTCGCCGAAGGCGGCGGGATCGCGCCGGAGCTGGTCGAGCCCGCGTATCTGCGCAACAACGTCGCGCTCACCCTGGCCGAGCAGGTCGCCGCGCGCGAACGTCGCGGCTGAAGCCTCAGTCGTCCACCAGCTCGCCGCCGGGCAGGAAGTTCCAGGTGCGGGTGACGTGCAGGACGTCGATCGCCTCGTCGGTCTGCGGCAGCGGCGGGTAGGGCTCGGCCAGGCGGGCGATGCGCAGCGCGGCGTCGTCGAGCAGGCGCACGCCACTCGACTGGATCACCTCGGCGCGCTCCACCGAGCCGTCGCGACGGATCGCCACGCTGATCACCAGCGTCCCGGACAGCTGGCGGCGTCGGGCTTCGTCCGGATAGTTGAGGTTGCCGACGCGCTCCACGCGGTCGACCCAAGCGCGCAGGTAGGTGGCGTAGACCCATTCCTGGGTGCTCGCGGAGACGAACTTGCGCTTGGGACGCTTGGCGTAGCGCTCTGACTGGAGGTGGATCTCGGCGGCCAGCCGGGCCATCGCCAGGTCGTGGTCGATCTTTTCCGGACCGCGTGGCAGCGGCAGCGCGTCGCTGCGCGGCGTGGCCAGGGGCGCCGGCGCCGCGTCCTCGCCATGGCGGCTGGCGATGACGCGTGTCTCGGGCGGTGGCGCGACGTCCGGCGACTGGGCGCGCGCGGCGCGCTGGGCGATGCCGGCCTCTTCGTTCGGCAGTTGGCCGGCCTGCGGGTCGCGAGGCCGCCGGCTGGCGTCGTCCTCGCCGCCGCCCTGGTTGCTGGCCTGGGCCAGGAAGTCGGCCTGGGCCTGGGTCAGCGGGCTGGTGGTGCGGGTCAGGATGACGTCGAGGGTGGGCAGCACCGGCGCCGCGTCCTCGAGCGCGAAGCCGATCCCGAGCACGAGCATCCCGTGCAGCAGCAGCGACAGCACCAGGGTCGCGGCCAGCCGTTCGCGCTCGCCGACGCCGCCGGGCGCCGCCATCGTGCTCACTGCGGCGCGCCGGCCCCGGCCGGCATCAGGCGTCGGCGCGCGGCTGGCCGCGCTCGATGGCGTCGAACAGCAGGCCGGCGATGTTGAGGCCGAACCCGGCGTCGAGCTCGCGGATGCAGGTGGGGCTGGTGACGTTGACCTCGGTCAGCCAGTCGCCGATCACGTCCAGGCCGACGAAGCGCATGCCGCGGCGGACCATCTCCGGACCCACCTGCGCCGCGATCCAGCGATCGCGCTCGCTCAGCGGGCGGCCTTCGCCGCGGCCGCCGGCTGCGAGGTTGCCGCGGAACTCGTCGCCCTGCGGGATGCGGGCCAGGCAGTAGTCCACCGGCACGCCGTCGATCAGCAGGATGCGCTTGTCGCCCTCGGTGATCTCCGGCAGGTAGCGCTGGGCCATGGCCAGATGGCGGCCGCCGTCGGTCAGGGTTTCAAGGATCACGTTGAGGTTGGATTCGCCGGCCGCGGCGCGGAAGATCGAACGCCCGCCCATGCCGTCCAGCGGCTTCAGCACGGCCTGGCCGTGTTCGCCCACGAAGGCCTTGAGCGCGGCCGCTTCGCGACTGACCAGGGTCGGCGGGCAGCACTGCGGGAACAGCAGCGCGGCGAGCTTCTCGTTGAGGTCGCGCAGCCCGCGGGGGTCGTTGACCACGTTGGCGCCGGCCAGTCGCGCGATGTCCAGGATCTGGGTGTCGTGGATGTAGTTGGCGTCGACCGGCGGGTCGGTGCGCATCAGCACCACGTCGTTCGCACCGAAATCGCGATGTGACGCGGCTCCCAGTCCGAACCAGTCCGAGGGGTCGTCGCGCACGGTGAGCGGGGCCGCGAGCGCCCGCGCGCGCCCGCCCTCCATCGACAGCCCGCCCGGAAACACGTAGTGCAGCCGGTGGCCGCGCCGCTGGGCCTCGAGGAGCATGGCGAAGGTTGAATCCTTGGCGACCTGGATCGACCCGATCGGGTCCATCACGACAACGACATCAAGAGGCATGGTGGCCATCCGCGGCAGTTACTGACAAATGTTATCAGCTGCGTGGGGCCCCCTGCGCCGATAAGCTGATGCCGCGCGCAATCCGCTCATATCGTGCTTGACACTGCAGCGGTGTGCTGGAAGATTGGATGTTCGCAATGGCGCCGGGCAATCGGCCGCCATGCACCGGGGAGACACGATGACGCAGGACCAAACCCGCGCTGGCAGCCTCGACGGCCTGCGCGTGATGGTGATCGATGACTCGAAGACCATCCGCCGCACCGCGGAGACGTTGCTGCGCCGGGAGGGCGCCGACGTCGTGACCGCGACCGACGGCTTCGAAGCGCTGGCCAAGATCGCCGACCAGCGGCCGCAGATCATCTTCGTCGACATCATGATGCCGCGCCTGGATGGCTACCAGACCTGCGCGCTGATCAAGAACAACCAGCTGTTCAAGCAGACACCCGTGATCATGCTGTCCTCGAAGGACGGCCTGTTCGACAAGGCGCGTGGCCGCATCGTCGGCTCCGAGCAGTACGTCACCAAACCTTTCACGCGCGAGGAACTCCTCGACGCGATCCGAACGCACGTCAACACCTGACCGGGGGGACAGGTACACCATGGCAAAGATCCTGCTGATCGAGGACTCGCCGACAGACACCGCGGTCCTGACCCAGCTCCTCGAGCGCAACGGGCACGAAGTGCTTGCCTGCGGCAATGCCGAAGACGGCATCGAGGTCGCGCGGCGCGAGTTGCCGGCGCTGGTGCTGATGGACGTCGTGCTGCCGGGCATGAACGGCTTCCAGGCCACCCGGGCGCTGTCGCGCGACGAGGCCACAACCGCCATCCCGGTGCTGATCGTCAGCACCAAGGGCATGGAGACCGACAAAGCCTGGGGCATGCGCCAGGGGGCCAGGGGCTACATCGTCAAGCCGCCGGTCGAAAGCGAGCTGGTCGAGCGCATCAACGCGCTGCTGGGCGGCTGACATGGCTCGACGCGACACCCGGCCGCGCCCGCCGGCGCCCTTCGAGGTCCTCGCGGGCTTCGAGCGGCGCAGCCTCGCGCACGTGGTCGGCCTGCCCGAGCAGCTCGATGCGCCGGGCCTGTGGCGCGGCGTGGGCTACCGCGTCGGGCCGCGCCTGCTGGCCTCGGGCTTCGACGAAGTGGTGGAGATCCTGCCGCTGCCGCAGCTCACGCCGGTGCCGGGCGCGCAGCCCTGGATGCTCGGCGTGGCCAACATCCGCGGCAACCTGCTTCCGGTGGTCGACCTGCGCCTGTTCCTCGAGGGCGAGCGCACGGTGCTGCACGAGGGCCAGCGCGTGCTGGTGGTGCGCCAGCCCGGCGGCAACGTCGCGGTGACCATCGACGAACTGTTCGGCCAGCGCAGCTTCCTGGAAGAGCAGCAGTCGAACCACGAGGTCCTTGCCGAGGGCCGCTATTCCGGTTTCATCGATCGCGCCTACAAGGTGGGCGGCAATGCGTGGGGAGTGTTCAGCCTGGACAGGCTGTCCCGCACGCCCGAATTCAGACAAGCAGCGGCGTGATGCCGCATCAGACAGGCCAGGGGTACACCATGAGCAACGTGATCGACAACGAGACCGGCAAGGGTCGCAGCATCGGCGCCAGGGTCTGGATCTGGCTCCTGGTGGCCGCGCTGCTGGTATTCGCAGGCAACACCATCTACGCCATGACCAAGGCCTCGCGCCTGGGCGGTGCCAGCACCGCGGCGTCCAGCCTGCAGGTGAACTCGCAGCGCCTGGCCATCCAGGGCCGGGAAGCGGTCGACGGCAGCAGCGCGTCGTACACCGCGTTCAAGGCCACCAAGGCCGCGATCGACGGCGACATCCAGCAGCTGATCGGAAACTTCGGCGACACGCCCGACGTCGCCGGCGAGATCCGCGCCGTGGCCGCCACCTGGGAGCCCCTTGCAGCCAACGCCGAGCAGGTCATCGCGAGCGAGGCCGCCGTGGTCGCCTTCGCAGGCAATGCCGAGCGCTTCACCCAGGCCGTGCCGCAGCTGCAGGCGCAGCTGGACGAAGTGGTGCGCGCGATGTCCGCCAGTGGCTCGCCGTCCTCGCAGATCTACATCGCGCTGCGCGAAGTGGTGCTGGCCTCGACCATGGCCCGCCGCGTGACCGAGATCCAGGCGGGTGGTCCGGGTGCATCGCTTGCCGGCGACGCCCTGGCGCGCGATGCGGGCGTGTTCGAGCAGGTGCTGGCCGGCCTGCGTTCGAGCGACGAAGCGATGAACGTGCAGGCGCTGTCGAACGCCGCGGCCCTGGCCGCGCTTGACCAGGCGTCGTCGCAGTGGGAGGAAATGAAGAAGGACCTGGACGCGATCCTGTCCAGCTCGCAGAACCTGTTCGGCGCGCAGAACGCGGCCGCCTCGTTGACCACGGGCTCCGACAAGCTGCTTGACGACAGCGAGACCCTGTTCCAGTCGCTGACCACCTTCGGCTCGCTCAACGACACCTCGATCCTCGGCAACATCTGGATTTCGATCGCCTTCCTCGCCTTGGCCGCGCTGGCCCTGGTCGGCCTTATGCGCGAGCTGAGCCGCGACCGCCGCGAGCGCTACGAAACCACGATGGAGCTCAACAACCGCAACCAGGAGGCGATCATGCGCCTGCTGGACGAAATGGGTTCGCTCGCGGAAGGCGACCTGACCGTGAAGGCCACGGTCACCGAGGACATGACCGGCGCCATCGCCGACTCCATCAACTTCGCCGTCGAACAGCTGCGCAGCCTGGTGCAGACCATCACCGACACCTCGGTGCAGGTGGCGTCCAGCGCGCAGGAAACGCAGGCCACCGCCATGCACCTGGCCGAGGCCGCCGAGCACCAGGCGCAGGAGATCAGCTCCGCCTCCGACCGCATCAACGAGATGGCGCAGTCCATCAACCAGGTCTCGCGAAATTCCGCCGAATCGGCCGACGTGGCGCAGCGCTCTGTGCAGATCGCGACCAAGGGCGCGGGCGTGGTGCGCGAGACGATCGCCGGCATGGACTCGATCCGCGACCAGATCCAGGAAACCTCCAAGCGCATCAAGCGCCTGGGCGAGAGCTCGCAGGAGATCGGCTCGATCGTCGAGCTCATCAACGACATCTCGGAACAGACCAACATCCTGGCGCTGAACGCGGCGATCCAGGCGGCCTCGGCCGGTGAAGCGGGCCGCGGCTTCGCGGTGGTGGCCGACGAAGTGCAGCGACTCGCGGAACGCGCCTCCAATGCGACCAAGCGCATCGAGACCCTGGTCGAGACCATTCAGTCCGATACCAACGAAGCCGTCAGCTCGATGGAGCAGACGACCTCCGAGGTGGTCGCCGGTGCGCGCCTCGCCGAGGACGCCGGTACGGCGCTGGGCGAGATCGAAAGCGTCTCGACCAGCCTGGCGGCACTCATCGAAGGCATCTCCGGGGCCTCGCAGCAGCAGTCCGCGGCGGCGTCGAACATCACCGAGACCATGAACACCATCCAGTCGATCACCGCGCAGACCTCGCAGGGCGCCAACCAGACCGCCGAGTCGATCGGCAACCTGGCCCAGCTCGCGGCCGACCTGCGCCGTTCGGTCGCCGACTTCAAGCTGCCGGCCTGAAGCGCAGACCGATGACCGCACTGCGCGACGCGATCGACTACACCACGCTCGGCTGGGTCAAGCCGGAGCTCGACGAGACCCTGCGCCAGGCGCGGATCGAGATCGAGGACTTCGCCGCCGATCCCACCGACACCAGCCGGATGCGCTTCTGCGCTGGCTACCTGCACCAGGTGCAGGGCACGCTGCGCATGGTCGAGCTGTACGCGCCGGCGATGGTGGCCGAGGAAATGGAGCGCCTGGCCCAGGCGCTGCAGGACGGCGCCGTGGCCGACCGCGACGCCGCCTGCGCGATGCTCATGCGTGGCGTCGTGCTGCTGCCCGACTATCTGGAGCGCCTGCAGAGCGGCCACAAGGACATCCCGATCGTCCTGCTGCCGCTGCTCAACGACCTGCGCGCGGCGCGCGGCGAGACCGGACTGTCGGAAAGCGTGCTGTTCGCACCGGACCTGCAGCGCCCACTCCCGGGCGATCTGGCGCCCGTGGCCGTCGCCAACGATCCGATGCCCGTGCGCAACGCACGCGCCCAGCCGCTGCTGGCCGACCTGCGCGCGGCGATGGCGGCGTGGCCGGAGGAGGGCGCCGGGAGCGGCGCGCTGGCAGCGGCGCTTGACGCCCTGCTGGCCCATGTCCAGGCCGAGCCGGCGCGCCGCATGCTCTGGGTGGCGGCCTCCGTGGCCAGGGCCACCGCCGACGGCGCGCTGGAGGTGACCCCGGCGCTGCGCCAGGCCTTCGCCAGCGTCGAACGCGAGTCGCGCCGCCTGTTCGAGGACGATGGCTTCGGCATCCCGCGCGCGGAAGCGTCGCTCGAGCCGACGCGCCAGCTGCTGTACCACGCCGCCCACGCGAGCGCTGACCACGCCGACCTGCGCGCGCTGCACGACACCTTCGAGCTGCAGGCGCAGCTCCCGACCGACTCCGAGATCAGCCACGCCCAGGGCAGCATGACCGGCCGCAACCGGGCCCTGCTCGACACCGTGGCCGCGGCCGTCAAGGAAGACCTGCTCCGGGTCAAGGACGCGCTCGACCTCCACCTGCGCACCGGCGAAACCGACCTCGAGCGCCTGGTGCCGCAGGTCGAGGCCCTCGGCCGCGTCGGCGACACGCTGGGCATGCTTGGCCTGGGCATCGCCCGCGGCGTGGTCGAACAGCAGCGCGAAGCGATGGCCGAGATCGCCGAAGGCCGGCGCCCCGCCGACGAGGGAACGCTGCTCGACGTCGCCGGCGCACTGCTCTACGTCGACGCCACCCTTGACGACCAGGTCGCGCGCCTTGGCGCCGGCGACCAGGATGCGCCCGTACAGGGTGATCTTGCCGCCGGCGAGGCGGACAAGGTGCTCGACGTGCTCGCGCGCGAGGCGATCGCCAACTTCGCCGACGCACGCCAGGCCTTCGTCGCCTTCATCGAGACCGGCTGGGACCACGGCGAGCTGGCCGAAGTGCCGCGCCTGCTGCGCGAGGTCGCCGGCGCTTTGGAGATGCTGGAACTGCCGCAGCCGGCGGCCTACCTGGCCGGCGTGCGCCGCTACATCGAAGACGAACTGATCGACAGCCGGCGCGTGCCCAACGGCCGCCAGCTCGACACCTTCGCCGACGCGCTGGCCAGCCTCGAGTACTACCTCGAAGCCCTGCGCGAGAACCGTTTCAACCGCGAAGAAATCCTCGACGTCAGCCGCCACAGCCTGGAAGCCCTCGGCTATTGGCCGCTACCCGCCGAGCGGACGCCGGAGCAGGCGAATGCGGGGCAGGCCGCGGCCGACGGGCCGCTGGTGAGCGACGCCGACATCGAACGGACCGTGGCCGCGCTCATCGACCGCGCACCGGCGCCGGACGCCGCCGCCGATGCACCTGGCGTGCCCGATGCCGTCGCGGCGCCGTCCGTCGCCGCGCCTGCGCCCGCGGGCAGCGGTGGCTTCGAGGCCACGGGCGACGAGATCGACGACGAGATCCGCGAAGTCTTCCTCGAAGAGTTCGCCGAGGAGATCGACAACCTCGACCAGCTGCTGCCGATGTGGCGGGCGCAGCCCGACGACCTCGAGCGCCTGCGCCCGATCCGCCGTGTCTTCCACACGCTGAAGGGCAGCGGCCGGCTGGTCGGCGCGCGCACGCTGGGCGAGTTCAGCTGGAAGGTCGAGAACATGCTCAATCGCGTGCTCGATGGCACGCGTCCGGCCAGTCCCGCCGTGGTGGCCATGGTCGACCAGGCGTTCTACACCCTGCCCGAGCTGCAGGCCGCGCTGCGCGGCGACGGTGCCGTGCTGTCCGACCTCGACCGCATGCAGGCGTCCGCCGAGCGCATTGCCGCGGGCGATGAAAACATGCCCGAGGAAGCCATGGTCCGCGCGCCCGTCGCGCCGGCGACCATGGACGCCGAGCAGGGCGCCGGCGCGACGGCCGTGCTGGCCGATGCCGGCGATGCTGCCGGTCACGCGGATCACGCGCGTGGGGCGCCAGTGGGCGGCGATACCGTTGCCGACGCGGGGGATGCCGAAGCAGGCGATCCGGCGATCGTGGATGCAAGCGCCGACGTGCCATTCGAGATGGTTCCGGCATCGGTCGACGCGCTCCTGCTTGAAATCCTGGATGCGGAAGTCGCAGGGCACCTGATCACGGTCGATGCGTGGGTGGAACGCGCAACGGCGGGCGAAACCCCGGCGTCGGAAGGATTGCTGCGCGCGCTGCACACGATGAACGGCGCCTTCGCGATGACCGAAGTGCCCACGGTGGCGCAAGCGCTGACGCCGGGCGAGGCCTATGTGCGCCGCCTGCTCGCGACCGGCGCGCCGGTTCCCGTCGACGGCGTGGCCGCGATCGGCGAACTCGCCGGCGTGGCGCGCGCGGCCATCGTCGGCCTGCAGTCCACGCGTCCGGAAGTCCCGGTGGCGGTTGCGCTGGCCGCCAGGCTCGCCGCGCTGCGTGACGGTCTTCCGCCCCCGGCCCCGATGGATGCCGGAGCGCTGGATGCAGGCATCGACGCAGATGCGGATGTGCATGACCCGGCCACCCCGACCCTGGTGGACGTCGATCTCAGCGCATACGCCGGCTTCGCCGATGCCGCTGCGGAGGAATCGCAGGATGCCGGGCGCGCCGACGCGGAGCGGCTTGAGGGGGGGCGTGTCGAAGCCGAGCGACTCGAAGCCGAACGACTTGAGGCAGAGCGACTCGAGGCAGAGCGACTCGAGGCAGAGCGACTCGAGGCAGAGCGACTCGAGGCAGAGCGACTCGAGGCAGAGCGACTCGAGGCGGAGCGACTCGAGGCAGAGCGACTCGAAGCAGAGCGACTCGAAGCAGAGCGACTCGAAGCAGAGCGACTCGAAGCAGAGCGACTCGAAGCGGAACGACTCGAAGCAGAGCGACTCGAAACAGAGCGACTCGAAGCGGAACGTCTCGAAGCAGAACGACTCGAAACAGAGCGACTCGAAGCGGAACGTCTCGAAGCAGAACGACTCGAAGCGGAACGTCTCGAAGCGGAACGTCTCGAAGCCGAGCGCGCGGGCGCCGATCGCGCCGAACTGGAGCGAGCCGAGGCCGAGCGCCTCGCCATGGAACGTGCCGCTGCGGAACTCGCGGAAGCCGAGCGCCTGGAAGCGGAACGCCTCGAGGCCGAACGCATCGAGCTGGCCGAACTCGAAGCGCAGATACTGGAGCTCGAGCGTCTCGACGCAGAGCGTGCCGAAGCAGAGCGTGTTGAAGCAGCGCGCCTCGAAGCCGAACGCGCCGAAGCCGAACGCGTCGAAGCAGAGCGCCTCGAAGCCGAGCGTCTCGAAGCCGAACGTCTCGAAACCGAGCGTGTCGAAGCCGAGCGTGTCGAAGCCGAGCGTGTCGAAGCCGAGCGCATCGAAGCTGAACGCATCGAAGCCGAACGCGTTGAAGCGGAACGCCTCGAGGCTGAGCGGATCGAAGCCGAACGCGTTGAAGCCGAACGCGTCGAAGCGGAGCGCATCGAGGCCGAGCGCCTCGAAACGGAACGCATCGAGACGGAACGCCTCGAAACGGAGCGTCTTGAAGCCGAACGGATCGAAGCAGCACGCCTCGAAGCCGAGCGCATGGACGCGGAGCGTGTGGCCACCGCCGCGAGCACCGCGATGCTGGCCGCGATCCCCGTCGAGGACGACCCGGACGCCGAGTTCGACTTCAGCGGCCTGGACTCCGAGCTCGTCGACATCTTCGTGGAGGAGGGCCGAGACCTCCTCGATCACTCCGATGGCCTGCTGGCCAGACTGCGCGAGTCGGCCGACGACCGCGAGTCCCTGGTCGGCCTGCAGCGCGACCTGCACACGCTCAAGGGCGGCGCGCGCATGGCCGGCGTGTTCGCCATCGGCGAGCTCGGGCATTCGATGGAGTCGCTTCTGGAAGCGGTTTCGGAGCAGCGCTTCGATCTCGCGCGTGGCGACGTTCCGCTGCTCGAGCGTGGCTTCGACCGCCTGCACGCCATGGTCACCCGCGTTGGCGAACGTCGCGCGATCAGTGCCTCGCAGGGTCTGATCGACGCCTTCGACGCCCGCGCGCGCGGCGAGGAGCTGGCGGATGCCGGCGCCCTGTCCGGCAAGCGCGTCGCCGCGCCGGCGGTGGTGTTGTCGCCGCTCACCGCGCCGGTCGTCGATGCACTCCACGCCGATGACGACGACATCACCATTCGCGCGCCCCAGGAGCAGGTGCGCATCCGCGCCGACCTGCTCGATCGCCTGGTGAACTACGCCGGCGAAGTGGCGATCTACCGTGCGCGCCTCGAGCAGCAGCTGGGCGCGTTCCGCGGCGCGATGGGCGAGATGGAGCAGACGAACATGCGTCTGCGCGACCAGCTGCGCCGGCTCGACATCGAGACCGAGGCGCAGATCATCGCCCGCTACCAGCGCGAGCAGGATTCGGCCGATCCCACCTTCGATCCGCTCGAGCTCGATCGCTTCTCGAACCTGCAGCAGCTCTCGCGCGCGCTGGGCGAGTCCGCGGCCGACCTTTCGAGCCTGCAAGGCACGCTCGACGACCTGACGCGCCAGTACGAAACCCTGCTGCTGCAGCAGTCGCGCGTCAGCTCCGACCTGCAGGAAGGCCTCATGCGCACGCGCATGGTGCCGTTCGACTCGCTTGTCCCGCGCCTGCGCCGCGTGGTCCGCCAGGCCGCCACCGAAACCGGCAAGCACGCACAGCTCAAGCTGGATGGCGCGCAGGGCGAGCTCGACCGCAACGTGCTCGAGCGCATGACCGCGCCGCTGGAACACATGCTGCGAAACGCCGTGGCCCACGGCCTGGAGAAGCCGCGCAAGCGTCGCGACGACGGCAAGCCCGACGAAGGCTCGGTGCGCATTTCGGTGCGACGCGAGGGTTCGGAAGTCGTGCTGGAGGTCGCCGACGACGGCGCCGGCCTCGACCGCGCCGCCATCCGCCGCCGCGGCATCGAGCGCGGCCTGATCCGCGAGGACGCGGCGCTGATCGACAGCGACCTCGACACGCTGATCTTCCAGCCCGGCTTCTCCACCGCCGACGAGGTCAGCCGCCTGGCCGGCCGCGGCGTCGGCATGGACGTGGTCGCGAGCGAGGTCCGCCAGCTTGGCGGAGCGCTCGACATCGCCAGCGAGCGGGGCAAGGGCACCACCTTCACCATGCGCCTGCCGCAGACGCTGGCCGTGACCCAGGCGGTGTTCGTGAAGATCGGCGAGACCAGTTTCGCCGTACCGATCGCATCCGTCCGCGGCGTCGGCCGCATCTCGCGCGGGGAGTTCGAGCAGGCCGGGGCGAGCTATGCCTACGGCGGCGAGGACTACGCGGTGCACGACCTCGGTGGCCTGGTCGGCCATGCGGCGGCACGCGCCGAAGGCCACCTGCAGATGCCGCTGCTGCTGATCCGCTCCGGCGAGCTGCGCGTGGCGGTGGCCATCGACCAGATCCTCGGCAACCGCGAGATCGTGGTGAAGCCGGTCGGCCCGCAGGTCGCGTCGGTGCCGGGCATCTTCGGCGCCACCATCATGGGCGACGGCAGCGTGGTCGTGATCCTGGACATCGCGCCGCTGGTGCGCCGCCAGCAGGTGGCGCAGCCCCGGGACGTAGCCCCGGTGGATGCGTCCGAGCGCCGCCGCGTGCCCCTGGTCATCGTGGTCGACGACTCGATCACGATGCGCAAGGTCACCGGCCGCGTGCTGGAGCGCAACAACTTCGAGGTCGCGACCGCGCGGGACGGCATCGACGCGCTGGAGCGGATGGTCGACCGGGTGCCGGACCTGATGCTGCTCGACATCGAAATGCCGCGCATGGACGGCTACGAGCTCGCGACGGCGATGAAGGCCGATCCGCGGCTGCGCAACGTGCCGATCATCATGATCACCTCGCGGACCGGCGAGAAGCACCGCCAGCGCGCCTTCGAGATCGGCGTCGAGCGCTACCTCGGCAAGCCGTACCAGGAGAACGAATTGCTGCGCAACGTGCATGACCTGTTGAAGCTCCAGCGCGATGGCTGACCAGGGCGCGACCCCCGTGCGGGTGCTGCTGCTCGCGCGCGCCGGCGAAGCCCGGCAGCGGCTGGAGTCCGCGATCGGCGAAGCCGGCGCGGAGCTTGTCGCGGCCGTGGACCCGGGCGAGGGCGACCCGTCCGCGACCATCGCCCTGGCGCCGGCCGCGGTGCTCGTGGCGCTCGAGCCCGCGATCGAGGAATCACTCGAAGGTTACGAGGCACTGCTGTCGGATCCCGCCGTGCTGGTGATGTTCGACGAGGCCGACGTGGCCGCGCAGCGCGACGGCTGGGACGCGGCGCGCTGGGTCAGGCACCTTGCCGCCAAGCTCAATGGCCACCAGGACGTGCTGCCTCCGGGCGCGGGATCCGACGACGCCGTGCATCCCGCGCCGGGCCGGCTCCCGGAGCAGAGCTTCGACCCGGCCAGCGTGGACATCGACGCGCTCGCCGACACCGCGCTCGACCTCGCGGCCGACGTGCCACGCGCGGAAGGCTTCGAGTCGCCGCCGCCGGCCCTGGACGAACCGGGCGCGGATGGCGCGGACGCGGACGCGGCTACCGGTCTCGACGCAGATGCCGCGGCGGACAGGGCCACCGACGACGATGGCGACGCCGCGGGCGAGCTGAGCGTCAGCGGCCTGGTGTCCGCCGAAGACATGGACTGGTCCGCGTCGTCGGACAGCTACGCTGCGTCGCTGGCGGAAGACCCCGCCCTTGCGGAGCTGCTGGCCTCCGCCTCCGCCTCCACGGCGGCCGCGGACGACGACGCTGCAAACGGATCCACGGGCGAGGCCATGGACCTTGCCGACGACTTCGATGTCGACTTCGACGCAACGACTGCCGGCGACATGCCGGGCGATGACGCCGATGCGACCGTCGACGCCCGGTCCGGCGCGGACGCCGCCGCCCCGGCGGTTGATCCGCTTTCCCTCGGCGACGGCCTGTCGCTGGCCGACGACGACGCGCCGATCGCGCTCCCCGCGCGTGGCGGTGACGCCGTCGATCTCGAAGCGCTCGCCTCGCGCCTGGACGGCCTGTCCCTGGCTGACCCGGACAGCTATGGGCACGGCGTGCTGCGCGGCGCAGTGCTGGTCGAGGCGGGCCTCGGCGGCCCCGACGCCGTGCGCCAGCTGCTTGGCGGCCTGGGCGCGGAATTCGCGCGCGCGGTGCTGGTCCGGCTGCAGCTCGACGGCGGGCGCTACGAGCGCCTGGTCCAGCAGATGCAGCGCGCCACGGCGCTGCCGGTCAAGCTTGCCGAAGCGGGTGCCATGGCCGAGCCGGGCACCGTGTATTTCCTGCCTCCCGACATCGCGGTCGCGCGCGATCGCGCCCGCCTCGTGTTCGCGACGGTGTCGGATGGCGCACTCGACCATTACGATTCCCTGGCCGCCGGCGACAGCGCCCTGGTGTTCCTGAGCGGGGCAGCCGTGGACCGCGTCGACGCCGCGATGGCCCTGGCCGCCGATGGCGCCCTGGTGCTCGCGCAGGCGCCGGCCAGCTGTTACGACGGCCTCGCGGTCGACGCCCTGGTCGCCCGCGGCGCGCAGGCCGCGGAGCCCGGCGAGCTGGCGCAGTCACTGCTTGATCGTTGGCCCTGATGAGGATCCGCCCATGACGTCACCCGCCATCCAGGACATCCGCGGCGTGCTGATGCAGGTCGAGGGCGCGCGCCTGCTGCTGCCCAACGCCACGATCGCCGAAGTGCTGTCCTATGCCGAACCCGAGCCCGTGGCCGACGCGCCGGACTGGCTGCTGGGGCGCATCCGCTGGCGCGGCTGGCAGCTGCCGCTGGCCTCGTTCTCGCGCCTGGCCGGGATCGCCGAGGACGTCGGCGGGCTCGGCAGCAAGGTCGTGGTGCTCAAGGCATTGGGCGGCGATGCCCACCTGCCTTACGTGGCGCTGCTGACCAAGGGCTTTCCGCGCCTGGTGACGGTGTCGCGCGATGCGCTGGTCGCCGATGCGGGCGACGGCGACGCCCGTGCCGGCGCGCCCGGGTTGCCCCTGGGCGTGCTGATGCGCGTGATGCTCAATGACGAAGCCGCGCTGCTGCCCGACGTGGATGCGATCGAAGGTGCGATCCGCGGGGCGCTGGCGGCCTGAGCCCGGGCCTCAGCCCAGGTCGCCGAACGCGGCCTGCAGGGCGCTGATCGCGGCGATGCCCGCGGTTTCGGTGCGCAGGATCCGCGGTCCCAGGCGCAGTCCGGAAAACCCGGCCCCGGCCAGCACGGCGCGGTCGCGCGGAGACCAGCCGCCCTCGGGTCCGATGGCGACCACCACGGCGCGTCCGCCCGGATCGGCGAGGTTGCGTACCGCGTCGCCTGCACCCGGGTCGAGGGTGAGCCTGGCGGCGTCGTGCGGAAGCGTGGCCACGGCTCCCGCCAGCGCCACTGGCGGCCCCACCTGCGGCAGCGTCGCACGCCCGCTCTGGCCGCAGGCCGCCGCGACCACGCCCTGCCAGTGGGCCAGGCGCTTCGCCGCGCGCGCATCGTCGAGGCGGACCTCGGTCCGGTCGCTGTTGACCGGTACGAAGGCGGCGACGCCGAGCTCGGTCGCCTTCTGCAGGATCCAGTCCATCTTCTCGCCGCGCGCCACGCCCTGCAGCAGCGTGATCCGCAGCGGCGACTCGTTGTCGACCGGTTGCGCCGACAGCACGTCCACTTCGCCGCCGCGCTTGCCGGTGGCGGTGACGCGGCAGTCGTAGTCGAAGCCGTCGCCGTTGAACAGCACGCAGCCGTCGCCGACGCCGAGCCGCAGCACGCGCAGGAGATGCGCGGCCGCGGCCTCCGGCAGTACCACCTTGGCGCCGACAGCCAGGGGTTGGTCCACATACTCACGGTTCTGGCGCATGACTTACCTTTTTTGCCGTGGATTGACGCGGATGACGCGGATGACGCCGATGACGCCGATGACGCCGATGACGCGGATCGTACCGAGGCAGGATTGCTGCCAGGCCCCCATCTGGAGAATTCCTGTCCGGCGCGTGGTGCCTGCACTGGCATCGGCCGGCTCCGTGTGATCCGCGTCGATCCGTGCTTATGTTTTCCCCGTCGCCTCGATGATCACGGCCTCGGTCGTCCCTGCCAGCAGCGCAAGCTGGGCGTCGTCTATGCAGTACGGCGGCATCCAGTAGAGGATGTCGCCCAGCGGGCGCAGCATGACGCCGCGCTCGAGCGCGGCGCGGTAGGCGCGCAGGCCGATCCGCTGGGCGGGATCGAACGGCGTGGCGCGATCGCCGTCGCGGGTCAGTTCGAAGGCGACCACCATCCCCGCCTGCCTGACCTGGGCCACGTGCGGCAGGGCGGCCATCGCGGCGGCGGCGTCGGCCATCTTCGCCGCGGTCACACGGTTGCGTGCGATCACGTCGTCGGATTCGAAGATGTCCAGCGTTGCCAGGGCGGCGGCGCAGGCCAGCGGATTGCCGGTGTAGCTGTGTGAATGCAGGAAGGCGCGTTCGCGGGAATCGTCGAGAAAGCCGTCGTAGACCGACTGCGTGGCCAGCACCGCGGCCAAGGGCAGGAAGCCGCCGGTGAGGCCCTTGGAGACGCACATCAGGTCGGGCATGACGCCGGCCTGCTCGAAGGCGAACATGGTGCCGGTGCGGCCGAAGCCGGTGGCGATCTCGTCGGCGATCAGGAACACGCCGTGCACGTCGCAGAGTTCGCGCGCGCGCCTGAGATACACCGGGTGGTGCATGCGCATGCCGCCGGCGCACTGCAGCAGCGGCTCGAGGATCAGCGCGCAGACTTCGCCGGGATGCTCGTCCAGCAGGCGCGCCAGGGCGTCGGCGGCCTCTTCGGCGCAGGCCTCGTCCGACTGGCCCGGGCGTGCGTTCCAGGCATCGGGCGAGGGCGTGAACATCGCTTCCACCAGCAGCGGCGCGTAGACCCGGCGGTACAGCGGGATGTCGCCGACCGAGAGCGCACCGATGGTCTCGCCGTGGTAGCCGTTGGACAGCGCCACGAATTTCGTGCGCCGCGGCTCGTCGCCGCGGTTGCGATACCACTGGAAGGCCATCTTCAGCGCCACCTCGACGCCGGCCGAGCCGTTGTCGGCATAGAACACCTTGGCCAGCGGGTCGCGGCCGGGCTGGCGCGGGGCGATCGCGAGCAGGCGCTCGGCCAGCTCGACCGCGCCTTCGTGGGTGGCGCCGGCAAGGATCACGTGCTCGAGCCTGCGCGCCTGGCGCGCGATCGCCTCGGCGATGCGCGGCTCGGCGTGGCCGTGGATGTTGGTCCACCAGCTGCTGACCGCATCCAGCGTGCGGCGGCCGTCGTGGCCGACCAGCCAGGCGCCGTCGCCGCGGGCAACGCTCAGCAGCGGCATGGTGTCGGGATGTTCCCGCATCTGCGTGCAGGGGTGCCAGACGACGGCGAGGTCGCGGGATCGCCAGTCGCCGCCCTCGGCTAGAATGGCGGGATCGTGCAAAGACTTGTCGGACATCCCTGCATTATCGCCCCTCGGGCCCCAGGGGAGTGCCGATGAGCCGCCGGCTGCCGATCATCCACGACATCACCGAGTCCGACGCGGGTCCCTATCGCCTGGAGCGGATGGACCTGGAGTTCTCCAACGGCGAGCGCCGTCGCTACGAGCGTCTGCACGGCCGCGGCCACGGCGCGGTGGTGGTGGTGCCGATGATCGACCACGACACCGTGCTGCTGGTGCGCGAGTACGCCGCCGGCGTCCACCGCTACGAGCTCGGCCTGGTGAAGGGCCGCATCGACGCCGGCGAAACGCCCGCCGAGGCGGCCGACCGCGAGCTGAAGGAAGAGGCCGGCTACGGCGCCCGCCACATCGACGTCCTGCGCAGCCTGACCCTGGCGCCGACGTACATGAGCCATGCCACGCACCTGGTGGTGGCGCGCGAGCTGTATCCCGAGCGGCTGCCCGGCGACGAGCCGGAGGAACTCGAGGTGGTTCCATGGAAGCTGGATCGCCTGCACGAGCTGATCCTGCGCGAGGATTTTTCCGAAGGCCGTTCGATCGCTGCCCTTTTCATCGCGCGTGACTGGCTGCAGCACCATGTCGCGAGCTGAAGGCATGCCCGATGCGATGCGAGAAGGCGTGATCGCGATCGCCCGCGAGGCGGGCGCGGCCATCATGGCCGTGTACGGCGGCGAGGTCGCGGTGCGCGCCAAGGCCGACGACAGCCCGGTGACCGCCGCCGACCTCGCAGCGCACCGCTGCATCGTGGATGGACTGGCGCAGCTGACGCCGGACATCCCCGTGCTGTCCGAGGAGTCGGCGCATATGGTGCCGCTGGAGTCGCGTCGCAGCTGGTCGCGCTTCTGGCTGGTCGATCCGCTCGATGGCACCCGCGAGTTCCTCAAGGGCAACGGCGAGTTCACCGTCAATATCGCGCTGGTCGATGACGGCGTGCCGGTCTTCGGCGTGATCCAGGCGCCGGTGACGGGTGCGGTCTGGCACGGCACGCCGGGGCAGGGCGCCTGCCGTCGCGATGGCGACGCCGAGCACGCCATCGCCACCCGCAGCCCGGCCACCGCGCCGCTGCGCGTGGCCGCCAGCCGCTCGCACCTCGACGCGCGCACCGCGGCCATGCTCGGGCGCATCGGCGAACACGAATCGATCGGCCTGGGCTCTTCGCTCAAGTTCTGCCTGCTCGCCGAGGGCGGGATGGACGCCTACCCGCGCCTGGGCCCGACCAGCGAGTGGGACACCGCCGCCGGACAGGCCATCCTCGAGGCCGCGGGCGGCTGCGTGCTGGACCTGCGCGGCCGCCCTTTCCGCTACAACCAGCGCGACACCGTGCTCAACGGCGACTTCGTGGCGCTGGGTGATCCTGCGTTGCCGTGGCGGGAGTGGGTTCAAGAGCCTTTTGCCACGGATGCACGCGGATGAACGCGGATTTACACGGATAGGGCAGGAGCTGATCGCATTTGTGAAGCAGCGATAGCTGCGATAAGCGCGCGGCCCCGAAAACGCCTTCAGCCACGGATCGGACGGATCACACGCGCAAATCCGTGGCAAGGAACGCTTTGAAAAGGAGTGCCGAAGTGTCAGACCAGGTCCACCGACTCCTCGCGATCATGGCCAGGCTGCGCGATCCCGATGGCGGCTGCCCATGGGACCTGGCGCAGGACTTTTCGACGATCGCGCCCTACACGATCGAAGAAGCCTACGAAGTCGCCGATGCGATCGACCGTGGCGACATGGACGACCTGCGCGAAGAGCTGGGCGACCTGCTGCTGCAGGTCGTGTTCCACGCGCAGATGGCCAGCGAAGCCGGCCACTTCGGCTTCGACGACGTCGCGCGGGTGATCTCCGACAAGATGGAGCGCCGCCACCCGCATGTGTTCGGCGGTGCCGTTGCGGCGGATGCCGGTGCCGAAGCCGTGCTTGCCAGCTGGGAAGATATCAAGCGCGAAGAACGCGCCGCCGCCGGTGAAGCCGACACCTCGGCGCTCGCGGGCATCACACGGGGCTTGCCGGAGTGGCAGCGCGCGGTGAAGCTGCAGGACCGCGCCGCGCGCACCGGGTTCGACTGGGCCAGCCCGGCGCCGGTGATGGCCAAGCTCGAGGAAGAGCTGGCCGAGGTCCGCGCCGAGTTCGACGCGGTTGCAGCCGCGCCGGCGGACGCCGCCGCGCGGGAGCGCCTCGAGGCGGAGCTCGGCGACCTGCTGTTCGTGGCCGCGAACCTCGCGCGCCATGCGAAGGTGGACGTCGGGACCGCGCTGCGCGGCGCAAACCGGAAATTCGAGCGCCGCTTCCGCGCCATGGAGGCCTTCGCCGCCGCCGAGGGCACGCGGCTGGCGGACCTGCCGCTGGACGCGCACGAGGCGTACTGGGATCGCGCCAAGGCCGCCGAGCGGCCCCCGCGCCGCTGAGGCATCATCAGGCGACCGGCAGGACAGGAGCCACGCCATGGCCCGCTTCGCCAGCTTCCGCGAGTTCTATCCCTTCTACCTGGCCGAGCACGGCAACCGCACGTCGCGGCGCCTGCACTTCGTCGGCAGTTGCGGTGCGCTTGGATTCGCCGCAGCCGCGATCATCGGCGCCGATCCCCGATGGCTGCTCGCGGCCCTGGCCTGCGGCTACGCCTTCGCATGGATCGGTCATTTCTTCTTCGAGAAAAACCGGCCCGCCACCTTCCGCCATCCGCTGTATTCCTTCGCCGGCGACTGGGTGATGTTCAGGGACATCCTGACCGGAAAGATTCCTTTCTGAGCGTGTGGCCGCCGGCGTCGTCTTCACATCGCCTCGACTGCTTTCCCGGCAGCCTTTCACAAAGCTGAAGACGTCCCTTTGGAGGATATGAACATGCGCGGATCGCAGGAGCCGGGTGGCCTGGTACTGATCGTCGAGGACAACCGCAATATTTCGGAAATGGTGGGCGAATACCTCGAAAGCCGCGGCTTCGAAGTGGACTACGCCGCCGATGGACTGGACGGCTATCGCCTGGCCAGCGAGAACAACTATGACGTGCTGGTGCTCGACCTGATGCTGCCGAGGCTGGACGGCATCGAAGTCTGCAAGCGCCTGCGCGAAGAGGCGCGCAAGTCGACGCCGGTGCTGATGCTGACCGCGCGCGACACGCTGGACGAGAAGCTGGCCGGCCTGGGTGCAGGCGCCGACGACTACCTGGTCAAGCCCTTTGCCGTGGAAGAGCTCGAGGCGCGACTGCGCGCGCTGATCCGCCGCGAGCGCCGCCAGGTGGGCTCCGAGGTCCTGAAGGTCGCCGACCTGGTGCTCGACCCGGCCAGCCTGCGTGCCACCCGCTCAGGCACCGAGCTGCAGCTGTCGCCGATCGGCCTGAAGCTGCTGACCATCCTGATGCGCGAGTCGCCGCGGGTGGTCAACCGCCAGGAGATCGAGCGCGAGATCTGGGGCAACAGCCTGCCCGACTCCGACACCCTGCGCAGCCACCTGTACAACCTGCGCAAGACCATCGACAAGCCGTTCGACAAGCCGCTGCTGCACACGGTGCAGAGTGCCGGCTATCGCATCGCGGACATCGAACAGCCGCCGGCCTGACGGCAGCGGAGAACGTCGATGCCACAGGGGTTGCCGCGCAAGCTGCGCCGCGTGTTCGTGCTCCAGGCGCTGCTGGCGATCATCGCGGTGGTGGCGTCGCTGTACGTCTCCAGCGTGTTCGCACGCGGCGTGCTGGCGACGCATTGGGTACAGGCGGAGGCGGCGCGGTTCTGGGGCGAGGTCGCCGAGGACCCGGCATACGCGCCGCCGTGGTCCTCTTCGGTCAACGGTTATTTCGTTCCGGCCGGCACCGACCCGGTGGACGCCGGCGTGCCGGCCGAGTACATCGCGGCGGGGCCGGGCCTGCACCGGCTCAAGACGCCTGGAAGCTCGCAGCGGCTCCTGGTCGAGGACGGCCCCGGTGGGCGCCTGTACCTCCAGATCGCGTTCCGGCTGGTCGACAACGTCGGCCGCTGGTCGATACTGATCGCGGCGCTCCTGACCTCGCTCGCGATCGCGACGGTCAGCTGGCTCAGCTACAGGATCGCGCGGCGGATGGTGCTGCCGGTGACCGCGATGGCCGCCGAGGTCGCGAACTGGGACCCGCTCCGCATCGAGCTGGAGGCCATCGATCCGGCGCAGCTGCCGGGCGAGGTGGGGAGCGAGGTGCGCATGCTGGAAGGCGCGCTCCGCGGCCTGGCCGAGCGGACCCAGGCCTTCGTCCGCCGCGAGCGTGACTTCACCCGCGAGGCCAGTCACGAGTTGCGCACGCCGCTGACCGTGGTCCGCGTGGCCGTGGACATGCTGCGTCGCGATCCAGAGCTGCCGCAGCGGATGCACCGTTCGCTGGACCGCGTGCAGGTGGCCGCGCGCGACATGGAAGCGGTGCTGGACGCGCTGCTGATCCTCGCCCGCGAGGACGTGGCCTCGAACACCGAAGTGTTCGAGGCGCTTGAGGTCGCCTCCGAAGCGGTCGCGGCCGGGCGGGCGCTGCTCGGCGAGCCGGACGGAGACGCGGCGGTCGGCGTTTCGCTGGTCGGGAACAGCGCACCCAGGCTGCGCGGCTCGCGCCGTGCGATGGCGGTGATCCTCGAGCAGCTGGTGCGCAACGCCTGCACGTTCACGCCCACAGGCAGCATCGAGGTGTGCGTCGAGCACGACCGCATCGAGGTCCGCGACACGGGAGTCGGCATGGCGCGTGATGTGCTCGAGCGCGTCTTCGAACCGTTCTACCGCGCCGACCAGTACGTCGGCGGCCGTGGCCTGGGCCTCGCCATCGTGCGCCGCCTCGCGGGCCGCTATGGCTGGTCGGTTCACATTGAGAGCGCGCCGGGACAGGGAACCAACGTGATTCTCCGCTTTCCGGTGGCAGCGGACGATTGACCGGGTCAACGGTGGCGGTGCTGGTGCGTTAGCCTTCACGACCCCAGCCGGATCACCCAGCGAATGAGCCACCGCCCCAAGCCTGCCAGGCGCCCCCGCAAGACCCTCGCCGTCATGGTCGTCGTCGCCCTCGCGCTCGGCGCTGGGGCCTGGTACCTGAGCCAGCGCGGCGCGTCCGCCGATGACGGGGCGTGGCGCACCGTCGAGGTCGAAGAGGGCGACATCCGCGTGGCGATCTCGGCCACCGGCACGCTCAGTGCGATCTCGACGGTCGTTGTGGGCAGCCAGATCTCGGGCCAGGTGACCGAAGTGCTGGTGGATTTCAACGACAAGGTCGAGCAAGGCCAGGTGCTCGCCCGCATCGACCCCAGCAGCTACCAGGCGCAGATCGAGCAGGGCTCGGCGCAGATTGCCAGCGCCCGCGCCAGCCTCGCCCAGGCGCAGGCGACCCTGCGCAACGCCGAGCTCGACCATCGGCGCAAGGCGGAGCTGGGCGAGCGCCAGCTGGTGGCGCGCAGCGACATCGACCTGTCGCGCGCCGCGCTCGACCAGGCCCGCGCCCAGGTGGCCTCGGCGCAGGCGCAGATCACCCAGCAGACCGCGTCCACCCAGACCACGCGCATCAACCTGCAGCGCACGGTGATCCGCTCGCCGGTGGACGGCGTGGTGCTGACCCGGACCATCGAGGCCGGCCAGACGGTGGCGGCCAGCCTGCAGGCGCCGGAGCTGTTCACCATCGCCGAGGATCTTTCGAAGATGAAGATCGAGCTGGCGGTGGACGAAGCCGACATCGGCCAGGTGCAGGCCGGGCAGGGCGTGAGCTTCACTGCCGATGCCTTTGCCGACCGCCAGTTCCGCGGCGTGGTGGAACAGGTGCGGCTGAGCGCGACCAACACCAGCAACGTGGTGACGTATCCGGTGGTGGTGACTGTGGACAACAGCGACGGCACCCTGCTGCCGGGGCTCACGGTGAATGCGGAAATCGAGGTCAGCCGCCGCGACGGCGTGCTGAAGGTGTCCAATGCCGCGCTGCGCTACAAGCCCACGGGTGCCGAAGGCGCCGCACCGGCGATGCCGCAGGGCGGCCCCCGCGGCGGCGTCACCGACGACCTTCGTCGCGAAGCGACGGCGCTGGGGCTTTCGGCTGGACAGCAGGCGGCATTCGACGCCGCGGTCACTGCGATCCAGGCACGGCAGGCCGCGCGGCAGGCCGCGCCGGACGCGCGCGGCGGTGGAGGCGGCGGCTTTGGTCCACCGCGCGGCGGCGGTGCGCCTTCGGGCGCGATGGCTTCGCAGATCCGCCAGCGCATGCTGCAGCGCTTCCGCGAGGACTTCGCGGGATTCCGCGAAAGCCTCGACGCTGCGCAGGCGCAACGTTGGGACGCGGCCGTCGCCAACCTGGTCGGCGCCACGCGGGCCACGGTCTACAGGTTGACCAACGGCAGCCCGGAGCCGGTGATGGTCCGCGTCGGCGCGACCGATGGCACCGCCACCGAAATCTCCGGCGCGCTGCAGGCCGGCGACCAGCTCATCACCGGCGAGCGCGCCGCGCGATGAGCACAGCCGTGCCGATCATCGAGACCCGCGCCCTGGGCAAGGTCTACTCCGCCGGCACCGAGGCCGAAGTCGTGGCACTCAAGGGCGTCGACCTGCGCATCGAGCACGGTGCGTTCGTGGCGATCATGGGTCCGTCCGGTTCCGGCAAGTCGACGCTGATGAACCTGATCGGAGGCCTGGATACCCCGGGTTCCGGCAGCTACTTCTGCGATGGCGTGGATGTCTCCACGCTCGACGCCGAGGAGCTCGCGGTGCTGCGGCGCGAGAAGATCGGCTTCGTCTTCCAGGGCTTCCACCTGCTGCCGCGGATGACCGCGCTCGAGAACGTGGCGATGCCGCTGAGCTACGCCCGCGTGCCGCCGGCCGAGCGGCTGCGCATGGCCGAGGAGGTGCTGGACGCAGTGGGACTGGGCGGGCGGACGGGGCATCGTCCCAACGAACTGTCCGGCGGCCAGCAGCAGCGCGTGGCGATCGCGCGCGCGCTGGTCAACAAGCCGCCACTGCTGCTGGCCGACGAACCGACCGGTGCATTGGACTCGAAGACCGGCGAAGAGATCCTAGCGCTGTTCAAGCGCCTGCGCGACGAGGGCCACACCGTGGTCCTGATCACCCATGACGCCGAGGTCGCCGCGCACGCCGATCGCACCTACGTGATGCGCGACGGCGAGCTGCATCCCGAGCAGCCGGAGGCCGCGGCATGAAGTTCAGCGACGTCATCCGCACCGCGATCCATGCGCTGCGAGGCAACTGGATGCGCAGCGTGCTCACGTCCCTGGGCGTGATCATCGGCATCGCCGCGGTGATCGTGATGGTCTCGGTGGGCCAGGGCACGCAGTCGGAGATCGACAAGATGGTCTCCGGCCTGGGGTCGCAGCGCCTGGACATCTCGCCCGGCTCGCGGCGCGGACCCGGTGGCGTGCGCCAGAGCGCATCGAGCTATTACACGCTCACCGAAGGCGACGTCGATGCGATCCGCAACGACATCCCCGAGGTGCAGTACGTGTCCGGCTCGCTCAGCGGCAGCACCCAGGTGGTGTATGCCGAGAACAACTGGTCCAGCCGCTGGCAGGGCGTGCAGCCCGACTACTTCGACATCAATGCCTGGACCCTGGTCGAGGGCGAGGCCTTCGACGCGCAGGACTACGGCGGGGCGGCCAAGGAAGTGATCGTGGGCGAGACCGTGCGCCGCGAGCTGTTCGGCGACGAGCCTGCGATCGGGCAGACGGTGCGCCTGGGACGGGTGCCGTTCGTGGTCGTGGGCGTGCTCGCGCCCAAGGGGCAGGGCGGCTGGGGCCAGGACCAGGACGACGTGATGATGGTGCCGATGCAGACCGCGCGGCGCCGCTTGCTGGGCTCGATGGGCCTGCCGCCGGGCGCGGTGATGCAGGTCGCGCTGACGGTGAACGATGCCGACGACCTCGGTTACGTGCAGGGCGAGGTGGAATCGCTGCTGCGCCAGCGCCACCGCATCGGCCCGGGCGCCGACGACGACTTCACCGTGCGCAACATCTCCGAGATCGTGGCCACCCGCACCGCGACCACGCGCCTGATGTCGCTGCTGCTGGGCGCCGTGGCGACGATCTCGCTGATCGTGGGCGGCATCGGGATCATGAACATCATGCTGGTTTCGGTGACCGAGCGCATCCGCGAAATCGGGCTGCGCATGGCGGTGGGCGCGGGGCCGTCGGACGTGCGCAGGCAGTTCCTGGCCGAGGCCATGTTGCTGTCGCTGGTGGGCGGCGCCCTCGGCATCATGATCGGCATAGCCGGCGCGCTGCTGGTGGGGCGCTTCGGCGACCTGCCGGTGGTCCTGAATGGCCAGGTGGTGGCGCTGGCGGCCGGCTTCTCGGTGGCGACCGGGCTGTTCTTCGGCTATTACCCGGCGCGCAAGGCGTCCCAGCTCGACCCGATCGAGGCCCTGCGCCAGTAGGCCTCGGGTCAACCCCATAGGGGCGCGCCACGGGTTGGCGGGCGCCGGGGCGCGGCGGAGACTGCGTCCATTGCCACGCACCGCGCGCAGCCCAACGGAGACGCCATGACCGCCATCCACAACATCGCCTTTGGCGACACGCTGTCCCAGATCGCGCAGCGCTTCGGCACCAGCGTGGATGCGTTGATGGAGGCGAACTCGCAGATCAGGGATGCCGACCTCATCTATGCCGGCAACACCCTGAACATCGGCGGTGGAGCGCGTGGCGGCGGCGCTGACGGGTCGGGCGGCGTCTCCGGGACTGAAGGCGTCTCCGGCGGTACGACGAAGGTGGGCGGCAACAACGCCGCAGCGATCGCGGAGCAGTTCATCGGCCGCAACGCAGGCGAGCTCAAGTTCAGCGACGAGCTGCCGATGCAGTCCTGGGTCCCCAACAACGTCAACTGCGCCAACTTCGTGTCCGCTTGCCTGCAGAAGGCCGGGCTGATCGACGCGGGGCAGGCCAGCGCGTCAGTGGACAACCTGGCCAGCAACCTCAAGGCCGACGGCTGGCGGACCACCTCGCTGGCCAATGCGCAGCCTGGCGACGTCGTGCTGATGCAGCGCAACGGCCAGTCGCACGTGGTGCTGTTCGCCGGAATGGAAAACGGGCAGCCGAAGTTCATCGGCTCCAACAACGTCAACTCCGATGGCTCCCAGCGGATCAGCTGGGGCGGCGCGTCCGGCAACTACGAAATCATCACTCCGCCGCGTTGATGCAAGCCGTGCAGGAAAAAGAAGGCCGGGCAATGCCCGGCCTTTTCCGTTGAGCGGGACGTGGCGGGCAGCCTTGCGTCAGAAGCCGAACAGTGCCCGCGGTGCGGCGTGCCGCTGCGGCCAGTCGAGCCAGGCCACGTCGCCGGGCCCGATCGCATGGTCCAGCAGGATCCACGGGCCGCCCCCTGACGCCGCGGTGCCGGCTCCGGCAACAGTCGGGCCGCCGGCATCGGTGCCGCCGTCCGCGACGCCTTCATTCCGGAGCAGGGCGACGTAGATATCGGACATCGCACCCTGTTCCGCCGCCTCGGCGAAGCGCGTACCCGCGAGGTCGGGACGACCGCCGCCAGGCGCGCGCATGCTGCCGAGGACGAAGACCCAGCCACCGATACGGTCGATGCGCTCGACCTCCAGCCGCACGCGTCCATCCAGCGTGTCGCGCAGCGGGCCCGTGGCGGCGTCGAGGATGGCTTCGTAGCCGGGATCGCCCGGCTGCATGGCCTGGGGCGCGGCCTGCGCGAATGAAGGATTCATCATGGCTCCCATGGCCAACGCGGCGATCGATCCGAGGATAACAGCGGCTCGGTGCATGCATGGACCCCGGGCTTCGAATGCGTGATGGCTGCATCGTGCCAGCCGCCACCTGCGTTTGGAGTGAATCCGGGTCCCGGGCGCCGGGTTGTGGCAAAATTGCCCGCTTCTGGTCGGACTCGGCAGCGAATTCGCATGCAGTTCCCATTCCGGCGGCGCCTTCGGGGCAGCCGCTCCCTGGCCTCCGCTGGCGCGAGCGCCGCGACAGTGGCGCCGCCTGGCCGCGGTGGTCCGCGCTGAGCGGATGCATCGCGATGGCTGACGAGACCGGACACCTGCCCCGCAGCCCGGCGCGAATGCTCAAGGCGACCGTCTGGTCGCTGCAGGGCCTGCGCGCGGCCTGGCGGCACGAGTCGTCGTTCAGGCTCGAGGTCTATCTGTTCGCGGTGCTGGCACCGCTGGGCTGGTGGCTGGGTGGCAGCGGCATCGAGCGCGTGCTGCTGGTGGGATGCCTGGTGCTGGTGCTGGCGACCGAACTGTTGAATTCCGCCATCGAGGCCGTCATCGGCCGCTACGGCGACGAACACCACGAGCTGGCGGGCCGTGCCAAGGACATGGGTTCGGCGGCGGTGTTCCTCATGATGCTCAACGTGCTCCTGGTCTGGGGCACGCTGCTGTGGCCCCGGCTGCCATGACGCCCGTGCAACGCACGACAAGACTTCCCAAGGATTAGCAGGCAATGCAAGCACTCATCGAATTCCTCTCCGACCCGCAGGTCTGGATCCTGCTGCTCACGCTGTCCACGATCGAGATCGTGCTCGGCATCGACAACCTTGTGTTCATCTCGATCGCGGTCAGCCGCCTGCCGGTCGAGCGTCGCGAATTCGCGCGCAAGTTCGGCATCGCGGTGGCCTGCATCACCCGCCTGGGCCTGCTGCTGACGCTGGCATGGCTTGCGGGCCTGACCGCCGACCTGTTCACCTTGTTCGGCAAGGGCATCTCGGTGCGCGACCTGGTGCTGGTGCTTGGCGGCCTGTTCCTGGTGGTCAAGGGCGCGTTGGAGATCCGTTCGCTGGTCGTGGGCGAACACGAAGAGCTGGACTCCGCCGGCAAGGCGGCGACCTCGTTCGGCATGGTGATCGGGCAGATCGCGGTGATCGACATCGTGTTCTCGCTCGACTCGGTGATCGCGGCGGTCGGCATGGCCGGCGACTACGTGCCGGTGATGGTGGCGGCGATCCTGATCGCGGTCGGCGTGATGCTGCTGGCGGCGCAGCCGATGGGCAAGTTCATCGACAACAACCCGACGGTGAAGATGCTTGCGCTGGCCTTCATCGTGCTGATCGGCGTGTATCTGGTCGGCGAAGGCTTCGGCCTGCACATCCCGCGCGGCTACATCTACGGGTCGATGGCGTTCTCGGCCTTCGTCGAGGGGCTGAACCTCTGGGCCAAGCGGCGCGCGCTGGCCGGCGTCGCGCGCGAGTAGCCCGGCATGAGCCTCCTGCACCTGGTCGACCCGGTCGCGCTGCAGTCGCCGGCCTTCCAGCTGTTCGGCAGGAGTTTCGAGCCCGGGGTGCACTGGTACGGGCTGATGTACGCGCTGGCCTTCCTCAGCGCGTGGCTGCTGGGGCGGTCCCGGATCCGTGCCGGGCGCCTGCCGGGCGTCGATGACGCGGGCTTCGGCGACCTGATGTTCTACGGCATGCTGGGCGTGGTGCTGGGCGGGCGCATCGGCTACGTGCTGTTCTATTCCTTCGGCGATTTCGTCGCCAACCCGCTGATGCTGCTGCGGGTGTGGGAAGGCGGGATGAGCTTCCATGGCGGCCTGCTCGGGGTGCTGCTGGCAAGCTGGCTGTGGTCGCGCGCGCGCCGACTGCATTTCTTCGACACCATGGATTTCGTGGCGCCGCTGGTGCCGCTGGGCCTGGGCTTCGGCCGCATCGGCAACTGGATCGGCGGCGAGCTCTGGGGCAAGCACACCGACCTGGCCTGGGGCACGGTGTTCCGCAACGCGCTGCCGCCGGACCTTGCCTTCCTCGACGATGCCGCGCTGCGCGCGCTGCACCAGGCGGGCCAGCTGGAGCCGTACGCGCGCCACCCGTCTCAGCTCTACCAGGCGTTCCTCGAGGGCGTGGTGATGTTCGCGGCACTGTGGTGGTTCTCGCGCCGGCCGCGACCACGCTATGCGGTGTCGGGCCTGTTCGCGCTGCTCTACGGCAGCTTCCGCTTCCTGGTGGAGTTCGTGCGCGAGCCCGACGCCCACATCGGCTACCTGGCCTTCGGCTGGCTGACGATGGGGCAGGTGCTGAGCACGCCGCTGGTACTGATCGGCCTGTACTGGCTGTGGCTGTCCCGCCGCAGCCCGACGCTTCGGCCCGCACCACCCGGCACGCCCGCCGCCCCCATGTAGGCGCGGCCGCAATCCCCGCAATCCCCGCCACCTCGAACCCCGGATGACGCGACGATGCACCAGTACCTCGACCTCCTCCGCCACGTGCTGGAAAACGGCACGGAGAAGTCCGACCGCACCGGCACCGGCACCCGCAGCGTGTTCGGCTGGCAGATGCGTTTCGACCTGTCCGAAGGCTTCCCGCTGGTCACCACCAAGAAACTGCACCTGCGCTCGATCATCCACGAGCTGCTGTGGTTCCTGAGGGGCGAGACCAGCGTCGCCTACCTGCGTGCCAACAAGGTCACGATCTGGGACGAGTGGGCGGATTCCGACGGCGAGCTTGGCCCGGTCTATGGCAAGCAGTGGCGGCGCTGGGCCGACGGCCGCGGCGGCGAGATCGACCAGATCCGCTGGGTGATCGAGGAGATCCGCCGCAACCCCGACTCCCGCCGCCTGGTGGTCAGCGCCTGGAACGTGGCCGACCTGCCGGCGATGAAATTGCAGCCCTGCCACGCGCTGTTCCAGTTCTACGTGGTCGACGGCAAGCTCAGCTGCCAGCTCTATCAGCGCAGTGGCGACATCTTCCTCGGCGTGCCCTTCAACATCGCAAGCTATGCGCTGCTGACCCACATGGTGGCGCAGGCGACCGGGCTTGGCGTCGGCGATTTCGTGCACACGCTGGGCGACGCGCACCTGTATTCGAACCATTACGACCAGGCTCGCGAGCAGCTGGCGCGCACGCCGCGCGCGCTGCCGAAGCTTGCGCTCAACCCGGCCATCCGCGACATCTTCGACTTCAGCTACGAGGACATCGCCATCGAGGGCTACGATCCGCTGCCGCCGATCAAGGCGCCGGTGGCGGTCTGAGCGCGGCGTGGCCGGTGCGGACGTGATGGCGCCACGGGACGGTGACGCACCGTCGATCGTCCTCGTGGCCGCAGTCGATCGCCGGCTCGCCATCGGCCGCGACAACGCGATGCCCTGGCACCTGCCGGACGACTTCCGCCATTTCAAGGCGCTGACCCTGGGCAAGCCGATCCTGATGGGGCGCAAGACGGCGGAGTCGCTGGGTCGCGCGCTGCCGGGGCGCCGCAACCTGGTGCTGACGCGCAGCGGCCGCGCACCATTTCCCGGGATGGAGGCAGTGGCCTCGCTGGCGCAGGCCCGCGCATGCGCCGCCAGCGACGGCGCCGCCACCCTGTGCGTCATTGGCGGGGGCGAGGTCTATGCACTCGCGCTGCCGCAGGCGTCGGTGCTGCAGCTGACCCTCGTCGATACCGGAATCGAAGGCGCCGACGCCTTCTTTCCGGCATTCGACGCGGACGACTGGCACGTGGTCTCGCGCGAGCCGCACCAGGCCGATGCGCGCCACGCCTTCTCCTTCGAGTTCGTCGAGTACCGGCGTCGCTGAAGCGACGTGGATCGCGGACGGCATGGTCCGCGTGGCTACGCGTGCTGCGTCAGGGCCGCGGCGACGGCCTGCCCGGGACCTGCACCACCTGCAGCTCGTCCGAATCCAGGCGCAGCGCGGTCAGCTTTCCACCCCATACCGCGCCGGTGTCGATCGCGTGCACGCCGTGGCCGATGAACAGCCCCAGCGACGACCAATGGCCACAGGCGATCTTGAGTCCGCGCTCCACGCGCCCGGGCACCGCGTACCAGGGATAGAGCCCCGGCGGCTGCGTGCCCGGCGCACCCTTCTCCTCGAACGCGATGCGCCCGCGCGGGCTGCAGTAGCGCATGCGGGTGAAGATGTTGATGATCGCGCGCTGGCGGTCGGTGCCGCGCAGGCCCGACGACCAGGCGGGCCGGTCGCCATACATGTTGCGCAGCAGCCCCAGGCGGTTGCGGCCCTGCAGCACCTGCTCGACTTCGGCCGACATCGCCAGCGCGTCGTCGGCGGTCCACTTGGGCGCCAGGCCGGCGTGGACCATCATCCAGCCGAGTTCGCGGTCGGCGTGTACCAGCGGCTGCGTGCGCAGCCAGTCGAGCAGATCGTCGCGATCGGGTGCGAACAGCACGCGCTGCAGGTCGGGATTGACCTTGCGCTGGTCGGCCTCGCGGCGCTCGGCGATCGCCAGCAGAGAAAGGTCGTGGTTGCCGAGCACGGTGACCGCGCTTTCGCGCAGCGAGTGCACAAGGCGCAGCGTCTCCAGCGACTCGCCGCCGCGGTTGACGAGGTCGCCGCAGAACCACAGCCGGTCGCGCGCGGGCTCGAAGCGGATGCGTTCGAGCAGCCGCTCCGTGGGCCCCAGGCATCCCTGGAGGTCGCCGATCGCCCAGACGGCCATGTCAGTGCAGCGTGCGCGGAACGGCGAGGGTGAACGGCGGGATCGGTGCGTCGAAGCGGGTGCCGTCGTCGCCAACCATGCCGTAGCTGCCTTCCATGCTGCCCACCGCGGTCTCGAGCACGGCGCCGGAGGTATAGGTGAACTGGTCGCCGGGCTCGATCAGCGGCTGCTCGCCCACCACGCCATCGCCGCGGACTTCTTCGACGTGGCCGTTGCCGTCGGTGATCACCCAGTGGCGATCAAGCAGTTGCGCGGCGCGCCGGCCGAGGTTGCGGATGCGAATCGTGTAGGCGAAGACGTAGCGATCGTCTTCGGGCGCGGATTCCTCGGCAAGGAAGCGCGTCGCGATCTGGATCTCCAGGGTGTAGTCGGGGGTGTCGTCCATCAGGCGAGTGTAAGCGCTCGGCGTGAATACTTGGACTACGCGGCGGGCGCGGCGTTGGCGAGCCGCGCGAAATCGGCGACTTCCAGCTGCTCGGCGCGCAGCGATGGATCGATGCCGGCAGCGACGATCCGCTCGCTGTCGCACAGCGTCTGCAGCGAGTTGCGCAGGGTCTTGCGGCGCTGCCCGAAGGCCGCGCGGACGATCGCCGCGAAGCGCGCGGGATCGTCGATGCCGATGGTCGAGGGATCGCGCGGCACCAGGCGGACCACGGCCGAATCGACCTTCGGCGGCGGCCTGAATGCGCCCGGTCCGACGGTGAACAGCGCGGTGACGTGACACCAGGCCTGCAGCATCACGCTCAGGCGCCCGTACACCTTGCTGCCGGGTCCGGCGGCCATGCGGTCGACCACTTCCTTCTGCAGCATGAAGTGCATGTCGCGCACGGCCGCGGCGTGGTCGAGCGCATGGAACAGGATCGGCGAGGACAGGTTGTAGGGCAGGTTGCCTACCAGGCGCAGGGGCGTGCCGTCGGCCAGCGTGGTGAAATCGACATCAAGCACGTTGGCGTGGATGAGTTCCAGCGCGCCGTGCGCGCGCGCGCGCACCGTGAGCGGTGCCAGCAGGTCGCGGTCGAACTCGATGGCGGTCAGGCTGCCGTGGCGGTCCAGCAGCGGGAAGGTCATCGCGCCCTGGCCCGGGCCGATCTCGACGATGCGATCGCCGGGGCGCGGGTCGACCGCGAGTACGATGCGGTCGACCACCCCGCGCTCGTGCAGGAAGTGCTGGCCCAGCGCCTTCTTGGCGGGTTGCCGGAAGCGGCCGTCGTGGCCATCGTGCGGGCCTGTCATGCAGTGCTCCTGGCGGCGTGCACCTGCGCAAGGCGGGTGCAGGTTTCGATGGCGGCGAACAGGCTGGACGGGTCGGCGCGGCCGCTGCCGGACAGGTCCAGCGCGGTCCCGTGGTCGACCGCCACGCGCGGCCACGGCAGGCCGAGGGTGATGTTGACCGCTTGCTCGAAGCCGCTGTGCTTCAGTACCGGCAGGCCCTGGTCGTGGTACATGGCCAGGACGGCGTCGAAGCCCTCGAGCCTGGCGGGCAGGAAGGCGGTGTCCGCCGGCAGCGGGCCTTCCAGTCGCATGCCCGTCGCGCGCAGGCGCGCCAAAAGGGGGATGATGGTGTCGAGTTCTTCGCGGCCGAGATGGCCGTCCTCGCCGGCGTGCGGATTCAATCCCAACACCGCGATCACAGGCTCGGCAATGCCGAAGTCGTCGCGCAGCGTCGCGTGCAGGATGCGCAGACAGCCCTCCAGCCGGTCCGCAGTCAGCGCGTCGGGCACCTCGCGCAGCGGCATGTGCACCGTGGCCAGGGCCACGCGCATGGACGGATTGGCCAGCATCATCACCACGTCGCGGTCGGCATGGGCGGCCAAGAGACCGGTGGTGCCGGTGTAGGCGATGCCGCCGTCGTTGATCGATGCCTTGTGCACCGGCCCGGTGACCATGCCCTGGCAACGGCCTGCCAGGCAGGCGTCGGCCGCCGCCAGCATCGCGCCGATGGTCGATGCGGCGTTGGCGGGCTCCGGCGTGCCGGGCGCAGCCGCGACCGCGAGGGGGCGATGGTGCAGGGTGAATTCGCCGCCGGGTGCCTGCAGGCGGTCAGGGCCGAGGCGCGACAGGGGCAGGCCGATGCGCTGCGCGGCGGCGACCAGCACGTCGCCGTCGCCGAATACGTCCAGCCCGGCGTCCCAGTGCTGCTGCAGCGCGCGCGCGCACAGTTCCGGCCCGACGCCGGCCGGTTCACCCGGGACCAGCGCGAGCCGAAGGCGCTGCATCTCAGCTGTCGCCGATGGCCCCGGACGCGGGACGGATGTCGATATAGGCTTCGCCGCGCATTTCGCGCAGGAACCGGTTCCATTCGTCTTCCAGCTTGCGCTGGCCGATGGTCTCGCGGGCCTGGTTGCGGCGGTTCTCGTCATCAGCGCTGGCCTGGCGCGTGCCGGTGCGCTGGATGATGTGCCAGCCGGCCTGGCTGCGGAACGGGGCGGAGACTTCGCCTTCCTGCAGCGCTGCGACCTGGTCGCCGAACTGCGGGCCGAAGTCGTCGTGCGCGAACCAGCCCAGATCGCCGCCCCCGTCGCGGGTGACGGTGTCTTCCGACGATGCACGGGCGACCGCCTCGAACGCGGCGCCCCCGGCCAGTTCGGCGCGGATGGCGTCGATGCGGGTCTTGGCCGCGGCGTCGTCGCCGCGCACCAGGATATGGCTGGCCTGGTACTGGGTGACGGACTGGCCGGTGGCGGCGGCGCCGTCGCGGACGTCGACGAGCTGCAGTAGCTGGAAGCCGCTTGGGCCACGCGCGGGGCCGAAGACCTGGCCCGGCGTGAGGTTGCCCACCACCGCGTTGAAGGCCGACGGGATCTCGTCGACGCTGCGCCAGCCGAGGTCGCCGCCTTCCAGTGCGTTGGGGCTGTCGGAATAGCGCACCGCCGCGGCCGCGAAGTCCATCTCCCCGCGCGCGAGCAGCTGCTGGACGCCCTGGATCTTCTCTTCGGCCGTCGCGATCTGTTGTGGCGTGGCGCCGTTGGGCAGTGCGACCAGGATGTTGGCGAGCCGGTACTGGGTGCCCGTGGCCTGGGCGGCCAGGGCGGCGTCGACTTCGGCGTCGGTGACCATGATCGTGCTCTGCGCGAAGCGCTGGCGCAGGCGCTGGATGGCGAGTTCGTCGCGCAGCGAACTGCGGAAGTCGCTGTACGCGATGCCGTCCCCGGCCAGCTGCTGGCGGAGCTGGTCGGGCGTCATGTTGTTCTGGCGGGCGATCCCCGCGGCGGCGGCGTCGAGCTCTTCGTCGGCCACGCGCACGCCGGTGGACTGGGCGCGCGCGGTCTGCAGCTCGACCAGGATCAGCCGCTCCAGCACCTGGCGGCGCAGCACGGCCTCGGGCGGAAGCTGGCCGGAGCGGTCGCCGTACTGCGACTTGATGTTGCGTACCGCGCGCTCGAGTTCGCTCTGCAGGATCACGTCTTCATCGACGATGGCGGCGATGCCGTCGATCGGCTGCACCTCCTGGGCGAAGGCGGGCGAAACAAGGGCCGCCAGGGCGAAGGCGAGGGGAAGGAAGGGATTCTTCATGGGGAAACGTCGTCCGAGGGCGTGGCGCCGTCGTCGTTGCGGACATTGGGCGGAGGCACCAGGTACAGGTCCTCGCGGTGGTAGCCGAGAATAGCACGGCGCAGGCGGCTGGTCGTTTCGGGGCCGGCCGAGCCCAGGCCCTTGAACTCGATCTCGAGCTGGATGGCGTCGTTCATCTCGCCCTGGAAATTGCGCACGTAGCGGCGCGCCACCAGGCGCGCGGCCATGCAGCAGCTGTCCCACTGCACGCCGGCGATGCCCTCGAGCATCTGCTTGTCCAGGAGCGAGTAGTAATAGCGCCCCACCAGGCTCCAGGAGGGGTTGAGCGGGTACAGGAACGAGAAGTCGACCTGTTCCAGCAGGTCTTCCTGGTCGTTGGCGTTGCGCCGGTAGCGGTAGGCCAGGTTGACCACGCCGTCGTCGCCGATCAGGTAGCGGGCGCGGACGCTGGCCAGGTCTTCCTGGCTTGTGGCCGGGTTCCAGTGGAAGGTGCCGCCGAGGCTCCAGCGGTCGTTGACCTCGTAGTTGGCGTCGGCGATCCAGGCCGAGCGGCCTTCCGGAATCACCGGCGAGCCCGGGGCCAGGCGCACGCGCGAGTCCTCGAAATAGTGGATCTGGCCGATGCTTGCCGACAGCTTCTCGCGGCCGCTTTCGGCGTTGACCAGGCGCGTGGTCAGGGCGAGCGTGATCTGGTTGGCGTCGGTCTGGCGGTCGGCGCCGGTGAAACGGTTGTCGCGGAACAGCTGGCCCCAGCTGTAGGACATGGCCTGGGTGTCGAACAGCGGCAGCGCGGACTGGTCGCGGTAGGGCGTGTTCAGGTAGAACAGCCGCGGCTCCAATGTCTGCAGGTGGGATTCGCCGCGGAACAGCATGGTGCGGTCGAAGTACACGCCGGCATCGACCGTGGTGATCGGCATGCTGCGCGAGGGCGTGGTGTCGGGGGCGTCGCCGGTGCCGAGGGCGATCCGCTGCGCCAACGCGTCCTCAAGCTCGTAGCCGGTATACCGCCACGCCAGCGTCGGGGTGATGAACCAGGCCGCGCCCTCCAGCGGCATCGAGACCCAGGGCTTGATGTCCAGCCGGCTGCCGCCCGGCTTCTGGCGGCTGTCGGCATGCGCGAAGCGGGTGATGTCGGCCGAGGCGCCGCCCACGAACCAGCGCCCGAAATCCTGTTCCCAGTTGGCGTAGGCGCGCGGCAGGCGGTGGTAGGGCAGGATGACCTCGGGCTGGGTGTAGTCGCCCAGTTGCCAGTAATCGGCCATCAGGCCGGCGTCCCAGTTGCGCGCGCGGCCGTACACGCCCAGGTCGCTCTTGATCGAGAAGTTGGTGCGGCCGTTGAGGTTGCTGCTGGAGTCCTCGATGTAGCGCGGGTCGCTGGCCCAGGACAGGTTGGTGCGGGCCTGCCAGTGGCGGTTGAGGTTCTGCTGGCCACTGAAGCGGAACAGCCCGCGGTCTTCCTTGCGCCGGTTCTCCTCGGGGATTCCCTGGGCGATCTCGTCCTGGAGGCCGTCGCGCGCGAGCTTGTCGGACGGCAGTACCTCGATGTCGAACACGCCGCGCCCGCCATTGCTGCGGTAGCGGAACTCGGTGCCCAGCAGGAAGCCGCGGTTGGTCATCAGCCGCGGCTCGAGCGTCATGTCGTAGTGCGGCGCCAGGTTGAGGTAGATCGGCTGGCGCCAGTCGAAGCCGTTGCGGCTGGAATACGAGATTCCCGGGTACAGCAGGCCCGTCTTGCGCCGGTTGTCGGTGGGAAAGGCGAACACCGGCACGTACAGCACGGGGACCTTGCCCAGGCGCAGGGTGGCGTTGCGCGCGATGCCCTGGCCCTTGTCGTTGTCGATGTCGATGCGCTCGGCGCGAAGCTCCCACCAGCGGTCGTCGGGCGGACAGGTGGAATAGGTCGAACCGTACAGCGCGCCCTGCGAGCCCTTCATCTCGATGCGTTCGGCGCCGCCGTTGCCGCGGCGCTCGGTGAGCTGGTAGGCGACGTCGTCGACGCGGTGGGTATCGGCTTCCTGGTCGCCCTCGAGCCGTTCGGCCATCAGGCGCATGCCCGAGTCCTGGTAGCGGACGCGGCCCGTGGCGACGTAGGTCGAGCTTTCGCTGCGGTATTCGATGTTGTCGGCGCCCAGGAACTGGTCGCCGCGGCGCAGGGTCACGTTGCCGGAGTACTCGAGGTTCTCGCCGTCGACGCCGGCCAGGGTGTCGCCCGCGATGTCGGTCGGCAGGGTGGACCGGTCGCCGGGGCCGCCGGTGGCGGGCTGCGCGTCGGGGAACTCGGGCACCGACGAGACGATCGGGCACAGGCTCCAGTCCGGCTCGATGTCATCGTCGGCCATGGCGGCCGGATGGGCCGCCGTCAGCGCAAGGGCGATGCACAGCGACAGCGGGAGCAGGCGGGGGGCTGGGCGCACGCAGGATTCCGGCGGAAACGAAGGGCGGCGGCTAGCTTGCCGCATCCCCCCGGTAGCGGCAATGCGCGGCCCGTGAACGGTGGGCGCTCAGGCCTGTGTCCCGGCGGCCAGTGCGCGGAGGTGGGCGATGCTGCATTCGGCAAGGGCTGCGAGGTGGTAGCCGCCCTCGAGCACCGAAACGATCCGCCGGCCGGCATGGCGGGCGGCGATGTGACCGAGCTCGCCGGTCAGCCAGGCGAAGTCGTCGGCCTCGAGTTCAAGGTGGGACACGGGGTCGGCGCGATGGCCGTCGAAGCCGGCCGAGATCATCACCAGCTGCGGTTCGAAGCCGTCGATCGCCGGCAGCAGGCGGTCGCGCCAGGCCTCGCGGAAGCGGTGGCTGCCACTTCCCGGCTGCAAGGCGGCGTTGTGGGTGTTCCCCGCGCCGCGGTCGCGTGGATGGCCGGTCCCGGGAAACAGGGGCATCTCGTGCGCACTGGCGTACAGCACCCGCGCCTCGTCGGCGAAGATCGCCTGGGTGCCGTTGCCGTGGTGGACGTCGAAATCCACGATCGCGACCCGGGCCAGGCCATGGCGGTCGAGCGCATGGGCCGCGCCGACGGCGACGTTGTTGAACAGGCAGAAGCCCATCGCGTGCGCGGGCATGGCGTGGTGGCCGGGGGGGCGCACCGCGCAGAAGGCCACGTCCGATTCACCGCCCATCACCAGGTCCACGGCCGCGACCACGGCGCCGGCGGCGCGCAGCGCCGCCTCGGCGGAGCCGGGCGAGAGCACGGTGTCGGGGTCGAGCTGCTCCAGCCCCTCCGGCTTCGACTCGAGCACCGCGTGCAGCAGCAGCGGCTCGTGCACGCGCAGCAGCTGCCCGCGGGTCGCCCGCGGCGCCTCCAGCCATTCGATGCCGGGCACGTGGTCGCGAAGCGCGGTCACCACCGCGCCCACGCGGGCCGGAACTTCGACGTGCGCGGGACCGGTGTCATGCGCGAAACACGCTGCGTGGGTGAAGACCGGCAGCCGCGTCGCGTCCATGCCTCAGGTCCGGCGGCGCTCGTGCTGCCAGATGACCTCGCCGTGGCCGCCTTCGCGTGCCAGCACGCGGCACAGCACGAACAGCAGGTCGGAGAGGCGGTTGAGGTAGCGCACCGCCTGTGGCCGCACCTCTTCCTCGCGGGCCAGCGCCACCGCGCAGCGCTCGGCGCGGCGGACCACGGTGCGCGCGACGTGGCAGCGCGCCGAGGCTTCGCCGCCACCGGGGAGGATGAACTCCTTGAGCGCGGGCAGGTCGGCGTTGTAATGGTCCAGGTGCTGCTCGAGCCGGGTGATGTCGTCGTCGTCGATCGCCGCGTGGCCCGGGATGCAGAGCTCGCCGCCAAGGTCGAACAGCTGGTGCTGGACAGCGGTCAGCAAGGTCCGCACGGACTCGGGGACGTCGGCCGCAAGCACCACGCCGATCGTCGAATTGGCCTCGTCCACGGTGCCGTAGGCCTCGACCCGCAGCGAATCCTTGCCGGTGCGGCTGCCGTCGCCGAGGCCGGTGCTGCCGTCGTCGCCGGTGCGCGTATAGATTTTCGAGAGCCGGTTGCCCATGCCTCAGCGCTGGCCGTGGCGCCGCGCCGCGCCGGCATTGCGGGCAACGGCCTCGGACACCACCTGGGCGAGCGCGGCGGCGGCCACGAACATCGCGGTGGCCGCGAGGTAGGGCGCGAACCAGTGGCCGAAGTTGGCGGCCCAGCCCGCCACGGTCGGCTCGGCGACCGCCGGCGAGAGCCAGTAGAACCCGCCCTGGGCGAACAGGTGGCAGGTCGCGGTGGACAACACCACGACCGGGGCGAGGCGCGCCAACGCGGCCAGGCTGGCGCCAGTGTAGTGCTGGCGCAGCCAGTGGCCGCCGGCCCACATCGCCGCGTGCGCGGGCACCAGCATCCAGTAGCCGGGCGAGACGCAGTAGTGGGCGAAGAAGTCCAGGCCCTGGCCGCGGATCACCAGGAAGTCGATCAGCACCGCCAGCGCCATCAGCGCCGGGAACGCCCAGCGTGCCCAGGCGCGCAGGTAGAAGCCGCCGACCAGGAATGCCGCCCAGCTCGCGTCGGGCACCGGGGTGAAGTGGGTGAAGACGTGGCTTCGCGTCGCCGCCATCAAAAGCACGAGCAGCGACAGGACGATGGCGCGTTGCAGGGTGGTGTTCATGGCGCTCTCGGCTCCGACGGCTGATGGCTGGATTCGCGCCATTCTAGCGAACTGCGGGCCGCGGCGGCCGTATCATGCCGCCATGACGACGACGCATGACGTGGTGATCATCGGCGGCGGGCTGGTCGGCGCCAGCCTGGCCATCGCGCTGGAAGGCAGCGGGCTCGAGGTGGCGATGGTCGAGGCCACGCCCGCAGCAGCGATGCCGGCGGTGTTCGACGAGCGCAACCTGAGCTTCGCCGAGGCCACGGTGAACGCGCTCACGTCGCTGGGCGTGATGCAGCTGCTGCGGGCACCCACCGGAGCGATCACCCGCATCCACGCCAGCCGCCGCGGCGACTTTGGCCGGGTGGTGCTGGACGCCGCGGACCATGGCCGCAGCGCATTCGGCCAGGTGGTGGTGGCGCGCGACTTCGGCGATGCGCTGGAGGCCCGGCTTGCCAGCCTGTCCGGACTGGTGCGTCATCGTGCGACGCGCTTCACCGGTTTTGCAGCCGGGGAAGACGGGCATCGCGTCCTTGAACTGGCGGGCGAAGGCCCGCCGCGCATGCGCGCACGCCTGGTGGTGGCCGCCGACGGAATGCACAGCGGCGTGCGCGAAGCGCTGGGCATCAGCGCGACCCGCCACGATTACGGCCAGGTGTTGATGGTGGCCAGGCTGCGTGCCACGCGCGCCCCTGATGGCACGGCATATGAGCGCCTGGGCGACGACGGCCCGACCGCGCTGCTGCCGCGCGGCGACCGCGCCTGGGGCCTGGTGCACGGGGTGGCCAGCGCCGATGCCGAGGCGGTGCAGGCGCTGGACGAGGCCGGCTTCCTGGCGCGGATCCAGGACGCCTTCGGCTGGCGCATCGGCCGCCTGCTTTCGGTGGGTCCGCGCAGCGCCTATCCGGCGGTGGCGGTGCGCGCCCGGGCGCTCGTGACCGCGCGCGCCGTGCTGGTCGGGAACGCCGCGCAGAGCATGCATCCGGTGGGTGCGCAGGGCTTCAACCTTGGCCTGCGCGATGCGATGACATTGGCCGCGCTGCTGCGCGACTGCGCCGGCGCGGGCGGCGATCCTGGCGACGGGGAGCTGCTGGCCGCCCATGCCGCGCGCCGAGAAGAGGATCGCGCGCGCACCCTGGAATTCTCCGATGGCCTGGCGCGCTTCACCGCCAACCCGACGCCCGGCGCATCGCTGCTGCGCAGCGCCGGGTTGCTGGCGCTGGCTGCATTGCCCGGACTGCGGGCCGGCCTGGCCGGTGGCGCCATGGGGTACCGCGGCGACGTACCCGCCGCCTGCCGTCCGGAGGCGCTGCGATGAGCCGCGCGATGCTTGACGTGGCCGTCGTTGGTGGCGGCGTGGTCGGGGCCTCGGCGGCGCTGGCGCTGGCACGGCTCGGCCTGTCGGTGGTGCTGGTGGAGGGGCGTGCGCCGCCGGCCTGGTCGGAGACGAAACCCGACCTGCGCGTGTTCGCCTTCGCGCACGACAATGCCGCCCTGCTCGACGACATCGGCGCCTGGGCCGGGGTCGAGGGCCGCGACGGCGCGCCTACGCGCCTGCAGCCCTATCGCCGGATGCGGGTCTGGGACGCGGCGGGTGGCGGCGAACTGGCATTCGACGCCGACCGCCTGGGGCGTCGCGAACTCGGTTGGATCGTCGAGAACGTATTGCTGGTCGACCGTCTGTGGGCCTGTCTTCCCGGTGCCGGCGTCGAGATCCGCTGCCCGGCACGGGTGGAAGAGCTCGAGCAGGATGACCGCGGCGTGCGCCTGCGCCTGGACGATGGCCGCAGGGTGGCGGCGCGCATCGCACTGGCCGCTGACGGCGCCGGCTCCACCCTGCGCCGGCTGGCCGGGGTGGAGGTCGACGGCCATGGCTACGGGCAATCGGGCGTGGTCGGATTCGTGCGCACGGAGCAGGAACACGAGGCGACCGCCTGGCAGCGCTTCCTGCCTGGCGGCCCGCTGGCCTTCCTGCCGTTCGCAGACGGCAGCTGTTCGATCGTGTGGTCGCTGCCGACCGCCGAGGCTGAGGCCGCGCTGGCAATGGACGATTCCACGTTCGGCGAGGCGGTCGCACGCGCATTCGATCGTCGCCTCGGCCAGGTCGTGCCCTGCTCGGCCCGTGCGGCGTTCCCCCTGCGCTTGCAGCTCGCTCGCAGCCACGCCGCGGGGCGCGTGCTGCTGGTGGGGGATGCGGCACACGTGATGCATCCGCTGGCGGGGCAGGGCGTCAACGTCGGGCTGCGTGACGTGGCCGCGCTGCGTGACTCGGTGTCCGCGGCGCTGTCTCGGCGCCAGCCCTGGGATACGCCACAGCGGATCGAACGCTGGGCGCGGGCGCGACGCAGTGAATCGACCCTCGCAGCGCGCACATTCGACGGTATCAACCGGGTCTACACCAGCGACTCGCCCGCCGCGGTGATGCTGCGCGGACACGCGCTGGGGCTGGCCGGGCGGCTGCCGGGCGTTGCGGGCGCGCTCTGGCGACGCGCGGCCGGCGCCTGAGGCCGGCCGCGCGGATCGCGTTTTCCTCAGCGCATCCAGCCCTTGAGTTCGCCGGCATCCAGCACGCCGTCAGTGTTGTTGTCCACGGCGGCGAACTCTGCGCTGAGCGTGGCGTTGGCGCGCGCTTCGGCGCGGCTCAGGCGGCCGTCGCCATTGCGGTCCAGGGCCGCCATGTCGATCCGGTAGTCGCCAACCACCGAATCCGGGGGGCTGGACGTGAACGTGACCAGTGGTTCGCTGGGATAGGTGGCGTCGACGCGCGCAGGTGGCGGCGGGGCGGGCTGGGCGCTGGCCGCCGCGCGCGCGGTCTCGGCCGCGATGGTGGCCTCGAGCGCGGCCTGGCGTGCCGTGCCGGTGGCGGCACTGGCGTCGCGCGCGGCGGCGTGCGATTGCGCAACGATCTCCGCGGGACGGGCGGCCCCTCCGTCGGCGGCTGACGTCGCCGCGCCGGCATGGTCTGCCGCGCGGCGCGCCTCCACCGCGGCCAGCTCGGCGCGTCGCGATGCCTGGTCGGCCTCCCAGGCGCTGTATTCGGCCTGTGCCTGGCCGCGCGGCGTCACGGCACCGGCGCGCCGTTCGGTAGCGGCGGCCTGTGCTGCGGCGCGCGCGGCCTCCGCGTCCCTGCTGGCGGCGCGTGCGTCGTCGTAGGCGGCTCGCGAATTGACTTCGGTCCGCGCCTGGACGCCGACACTTTCGGAGGATTGCGCCAGCAGCGGGCCGGCGGCGACCAGGCTGCTGGCGAGCAGGGCAATGGCGAGGGGATGCTTGGGCTTGGACGGGTTCATGGCGCGGCCTCCGTTGGGAACGGCCGCCACGCTAGACCTGTCGGCATGAATCCCGGGTCAGGATCGGCCGGACGCAGGCTGAATGTCCGGTGCCGGGTTCAGCCGCTCTTCGGCATGGCGAGGACGGTGATCTCCTCGCGGTCGTGGTAGAGCTGCCGCGCCCGCAGCTCCAGTGGCCGCTGCGCCTCGCGGCTGAACAACTCCAGGCACAGCGAGGTCTCCAGCCAGCGCTTCTTCATCGGCAGCTTGAGGTTGAACACGGCCTGGCGGCACCAGCCTTCGCGGAACCAGGTCGCCATGCGCGATGCCACGCGCCGCGGCTGCTCGACCATGTCGCAGACCATCCAGTCCAGCGGGCGCGGGGGCTGCCAGCGGAAGCCGTCCTCGCGCAGGTGCTCGACGCCGCCGCCATCGAGGACGTGCTGGCGCAGCGGGCCGTTGTCGACCGCGGACACCTGCAGCCCCGCGCGCTGCAGCACCCAGGTCCATCCGCCGGGGGCGGCGCCGAGGTCGGCGGCGGTCATGCCCGCGCGCAGCAGCCGCGCCCGTTCGCCGTCGTCGAGCAGGGTCAGGAAGGCTTCTTCCAGCTTCAGCGCCGAGCGCGAGGGTGCATCGCGATGCAGGCGCAGGCGCGGGACTCCCATCGGCCATGGCGAAGCGTCGCTCGGGTCGGCCGTGGCAAGCAGCAGGTGGTTGCCTGCCAGCAGGCAGACGTGCAGCGCGGGCCGGCGCGCATCGTCCTTGGCGGCGAGCAGCCCGGTCTTGCGGAGGGCGGGGCGGAGGGCATTGCCAAGCGCGCGTGCCAGGCCGGCGAGCGGCCGGGCTTCGTCGCTGTCGGGATGTTCGACCACCAGTGTGCCGAATGCCGACCGCGGGCCGCCGCCGGCCGCGTCCACGTGTCGTTGCAGGGCCGCGAGCACCGGCGTCACGCGGTCGCTCGTGTCCAGTGCGTCGAGTTCCGCGAGCAGCACCAGCTTCTGCCGCGCGAACACCAGCGAGCGCCAGGGCAGGGCCCGGGACAGCGCGCCGGCGTCGCCGCCGGGCGCCAGGAAGCGCACGAAGCCGCTGCCGCGTTCGGTGGCCGCGTAGCCGTGCTGGCCGGCGCTGGCCGCGCGCTCGCCAAGCTCCGCCGCAAGCTCGGGCTCGAAGCCGCTGCGGCAATAACAGAGCAGGCCGCTCATGCCGCGGCGCGTGCCTGGCGGGCCCCGGTCGCGTGCATCAGTAGCGCGCGCCGCCACCGCTGCCGTACGTGGCCAGCACCTCGCGCGCGGCGTCGCGGGCAATGTCGCGGACGACCTGGACGCCGCGGCGGGCGAGCTCGCCGGGCCAGTCCGCCGGAAGCGGGCCTTCGTCGAACTCGGTGAGTTCGTGCACGTCATCGGCGCGGGCGCCGATCAGCAGGCGGTCGATGCCGGCCCAGACGGTCGCACCAAAGCACTGGCAGCAGGGTTGGGCCGAAGTGGCAAGGGTGTACGGGCCGCAGGCGCGGCCCTCGGCATCGACGTTGATGCGGGCGCGGCCAAGCGACTGCTGGGCCAGCATGTAGGCCATGTTCTCGGCGTGCGCAAGCGAGGTCGCCTGCGGCACCACCACGTTGACCGCGGCGGCGACGATGCGATCGTCCGGGCCGAACAGGACAGCGCCGAAGGGTCCGCCGGTGCCTTCGGCGATGTTGCGGGCGGCAAGGCTGATTGCGAGCGCCACCTTGTCGGCGTCGCTGGCGCAGGCACGTTCGCGGTCGACCGCGCCGTGGACCCAGTCCGGCAGGCGCAGGTCGACGCGCGCGGGCAGGCTCATCGGACCACCCCGCCGGACGCGGCCGGCTCGCAGCTGTTGGACACGCAGGCGCAGGCCTGGATGTCGCGGAAGCCGCAGACGCCAGCCATCCCGGATTCCGCGCAGGCGGCCTGGACCGCCGCGGGATCCGGTTCAGCGTCCGTGTTCACGCAGGAGGGGAAGTAGCCGCAACAGTTGCCGACGTTCTTCACCGCGCAGTCGCTGTCGACGCGGCAGCTGCGGTCGAGGTCGGGCACGTCGGCGGGGGCGGAAGGCACCGGGGGCGCGGGCTGCCCGACGGGCGTCGCCGGCAGCGGGTTGCTCATGGGCGGCGGCGTGACGCCGCCGTCGGGCGGGGCGGCCGTGCAGGCCGCCATGGCGAGCAGGAACAGCAGGATGGATGCGGACTGGATGATCCGGCGCATGGAGGTCTCCGTGTCGTGGACGACGCAGGCATGGTAGCGCTGCCGCGGCGGGTGACCGCGGGGCAGCGCCGGCATGCCGGCGCGGGGTGGCGGCTCAGGCCCTGGCGGCCCAGGTGTCGCGCAGGGTCACGCTGCGGTTGAACACCGGCGCGTCGGCGCGGTGGTCGCGGCGGTCGGCGACGAAATAGCCCAGGCGCTCGAACTGCCAGGCATCCTCCGGCGCGGCTTCGGCGGCGGCGGGCTCGATGTAGCCGCGCACCGACATCCGCGACTCCGGATTGATGTGGTCGCGATAGGTGCGGCCCTCGCTCTCGTCGTCCGGGTCGGGCACCGAGAACAGGCGGTCGTAGAGCCGGACCTCGGCTTCGACCGCGCGCGCGGCGCCGACCCAGTGGATCGTGCCCTTGACCTTGCGGTTGGCGCCTTCCATGCCCGGGCGCGATTCCGGATCGAGGGTCGCGCGCAGCTCGATGATTTCCCCGGCTTCGTCCTTGACCACCTCATCGCAGCGCACGATGCCGGCGCCGCGCAGGCGGACTTCGCCGCCGGGTACCAGACGCTTCCAGCCCTTGGGCGGGACTTCGGCGAAGTCGTCGCGCTCGATCCAGAGCTCGCGCGAGAACGGCACCTCGCGCTCGCCGAAGGACCCGTCCTTCGGGTGGTTGGGGAAGCGCAGGGTTTCCTCGTGGCCTTCGGGCAGGTTGTCCAGCACCATCTTCAGCGGCGCGACCACGGCCATGCGCCGCGGCGCGCGCGCGTCGAGATCCTCGCGCAGCGCGCCCTCCAGCACCGAGAAGTCGATCATCGAGTTCTGCTTGCTGATGCCGATGCGGTCGACGAACAGGCGCAGCGCGCCGGGCGTATAGCCGCGGCGGCGCAGGCCCTGCAGGGTGTACATGCGCGGGTCGTCCCAGCCGTCCACCAGGCCTTCGGCGACAAGCTGGGTCAGCTTGCGCTTGCTCATCACCGTGTAGTTGATGTTGAGGCGCGAGAACTCGATCTGGCGCGGCTTGGCCGCTTCGATCGGCAGGCCACGGTCCGCCAGCGGCGCCAGCAGCTCCGGGTTGCCCGCCAGGTCCACGCGGTCCACGCACCAGTCGTACAGCGGTCGGTGGTCCTCGAACTCCAGCGTGCACAGCGAATGGGTGATGCCTTCGACCGCGTCGCCCAGGGCGTGCGCGAAGTCGTACATCGGGTAGATCGGCCAGGCGTCGCCGGTGTTCTGGTGCGGCACCTTCTTGATCCGGTAGATGGCCGGGTCGCGCAGGTTGATGTTGCCGCTGGACATGTCGATCTTCGCGCGCAGGGTGCGCGCGCCGTCGTCGAACTCGCCCGCGCGCATGCGCCGGAACAGGTCGAGGTTCTCCTCGACGCTGCGGTCGCGGTACGGCGACTCGCGGCCCGGCCCGGTCAGGCTGCCGCGGTACGCGCGCACTTCTTCCGCGCTCAGGTCGCAGACGAAGGCGTCGCCCTGGCGCACCAGCTTCTCGGCCGCGAGGTAGAACACCTCGAAGTAATCCGACGCGTGGCGCAGGCTGTTCCACTCGAAGCCGAGCCAGCGCACGTCGTCCTGGATCGCGGTGACGAACTCGGGATCCTCCTTCGCCGGGTTGGTGTCGTCGAAGCGCAGGTTGCAGCGGCCGCCGAACTCCTCGGCGATGCCGAAGTCCAGGCAGATCGCCTTGGCGTGGCCGATGTGCAGATAGCCGTTGGGCTCGGGCGGGAAGCGGGTCCGGATCGCGGCGTGCCTGCCGCTGGCCAGGTCGTCGCGGACGATCTGGCGGATGAAATCCTGCTTCACGGGCGCGGTGGCGGCGTCGGCCGTGGTGTCGTTGGGCTCGGTCATGCGTGTCGTCGGGGAGGCGGGCGCGGTCCTGCGCCGGGGACCGGGCAGTGTAGCGGAGCTGCGCGCACCCGGTGCCCCGACGGCGCGGCCGGCGCGGCGTGGCACGGGCTGAACGGCGGGTGGGCCGCGGCTTGGAGCGCGCCGCGACAGGCCACATCATGGAAGGCCGGATCCGCTTGAGGCAGTCAACGATGAACGACGTCCACCATGTCCATGGTCGCCCCCTGCGCGGCGCGTTTCCCGGTGCGGAGCGCGTCCATTTCGGGATGGGCTGCTTCTGGGGCGCCGAGCGCCTGTTCTGGACCCTGCCCGGCGTGGCGACCACGGCCGTCGGCTATGCCGGTGGCCACGCGGACGCCCCGACCTATCGCCAGGTCTGCAGCGGCGGCACCGGCCACGCCGAGGTGGTGCTGGTGGTGTACGACCCGGCCCAGGTCGCCTTCGCGGCCCTGCTCACGCGTTTCTGGGAAGGCCACGATCCCACCCAGGGCATGCGCCAGGGCAACGACGTCGGCAGCCAGTACCGCTCGGTGATCCATTGCCATACGCAGGCGCAGTACGAGGCCGCGCTGTCCAGCCGCGATGCCTACCAGCAGCGGCTCGCCGCGGCCGGGCATGGCGCCATCACCACCGAAATCGTGTTCCCGGCGCCGCCCTTCCATTACGCGGAAGGCGAGCACCAGCAGTACCTGTCGAAGAATCCGGGTGGCTACTGCGGGATCGGCGGCACCGGCGTCAGCTGCCAGGTCGGCGTGGGCGCCTGACCGCAGCCGTGTCCCGCGCGCGCGGCACCCGCGTGCTCGGGGCCTAGAGGCCCGGGGCGCCGGGAACGTGCAGGGCGGTGGTGGTCTCGCGCAGCGTCGGCAGCAGCAGGTCGGGCGGCAGCTGGCGCAGCACGCCGGCAAGTTCCTGCAGGAAGGGCGCCATCGCCGAGCTCCGGCGCCACACCATCGCGATCCGGCGGCTGGGCGGCGGGTCGCGGAAGTCCACCAGTTCGATGCTGTCCGAGCGCGCCACCGGCGGTTTGACCGCCAGCGCCGGCAGCAGGGTGACGCCGACGTTCGCGGCCACCATCTGGCGCAGCGTCTCCAGGCTGGTGGCCTGGAATTCGCCCTTCTCGCTGGCCCCGGCCAGGTGGCAGACATCCAGCGCCTGGTCACGCAGGCAGTGGCCATCGGCAAGGAGCAGCAGGCGCTGGTCGGCGAGGTCGCGCAGCGAGATCGGGCCGTGGCCGGCCAGCGGATGCGTCTCCGGCACGGCGAGCACGAAGGGCTCCTCGAACAGGAACTCCACGTGCAGCTGCTCGTCGTTGACGGGCAGCGCGAGCAGCGCGGCGTCAAGCCGCCCCTGCTGCAGGCGCTCCAGCAGGACGTCGCTCTTTTCCTCCACCAGCAGCAGTTCGAGCTCCGGGAAGCGGCTGCGGATCGCCGGCACCACGTGCGGCAGCAGGTAGGGCCCGAGCGTGGGGAACAGGCCGAGGGTGACCTTGCCCGCTTCCGGATCCTGGCTGCGGCGCGCGGCTTCACGCATCTGTTCGACGTCGGCCATGACCCGGCGCGCACGCGCCGCCACCTCGTGCCCGGCGGGCGTGAGCATGACGTTGCGTGGCGCGCGCTCCACCAGGGCCACGCCCAGCTCTTCCTCCAGCTTGCGGATCTGGGTGGAGAGCGTGGGTTGGCTGACGAAGCTCGCCGCCGCCGCGCGACCGAAGTGCAGGTGATCGGCAAGGGCGATGAAGTAGCCCAGGTCGCGGAGGTTCATGGCGGTGCCTCGCTGTGCTCGGGTCGGCTGGCCGTCAGGCCGCCGCGGTTGCCGTCGTCGCCGTGGCGGCCGGGCTGCTGCTGCGGATCAGATGGTCGAAGGCGCTGAGCGATGCCTTGGCGCCTTCGCCCATGGCGATGACGATCTGCTTGTAGGGCACCGTGGTGGCGTCGCCGGCGGCGAACACGCCTGGAAGCGAGGTGCGGCCGGCGTGGTCGACCACGATCTCGCCGCGCGGGCTGAGTTCGATCGCGCCCTTCAGCCACTCGGTATTGGGCAGCAGGCCGATCTGCACGAACACGCCCTCCAGCTCCACCCGGTGCGAGTCGCCGCCGGTGCGGTCGCGGTAGACCAGGCCGTTGACGCGCTTGCCGTCACCCAGGACTTCGGTGGTCTGCGCGGAGGTGATGATCTTCACGTTCGACAGGCTGCGCAGCTTGCGCTGCAGCACCTCGTCGGCGCGTAGCTTGTCGTCGAACTCGACCAGGGTGACGTGGGCGACGATGCCGGCCAGGTCGATCGCGGCCTCGACGCCGGAGTTGCCGCCGCCGATCACCGCCACGCGCTTGCCCTTGAACAGCGGGCCGTCGCAGTGCGGGCAGTAGGCCACGCCCTTGTTGCGGTACTGGTCCTCGCCGGGCACGCCCATCTGGCGCCAGCGGGCGCCGGTGGCGAGCACAACGCTGCGGCTGCGCACGGTGGCGCCGCTCTCGAGCTGGACCGAAGTGATGCCGTCCGCGTCCTGGCTCAGGGCCTGGCCGCGCTGCAGGTTCATGATGTCGACGTCGTACTCGCGCACATGCGCCTCAAGCTGGGCGGCGAAGCGCGGGCCCTCGGTATGCGGCACCGAAATGAAGTTCTCGATCGACATGGTGTCCAGCACCTGGCCGCCGAAGCGCTCCGAGACCACGCCGGTGCGGATGCCCTTGCGCGCGGAGTAGATCGCGGCCGCGGCGCCGGCGGGGCCACCGCCGACCACCAGCACGTCGAACACGTCCTTGTTCGCGATCGCCTCGGCGTCGCGCTTGGCGGCGCCGGTATCGAGTTTGGCGACGATCTGCTCCAGGCTCATGCGGCCCTGGTCGAAAACCTCGCCGTTGAGGAACACGGTCGGCACCGACATCACCTCGCGCGACTCGACCTCGTCCTGGAACAGGGCGCCGTCGATCGCGACGTGGTGGATGCCGGGGTTCAGCACCGCCGCCAGGTTCAGCGCCTGGACCACGTCCGGGCAGTTCTGGCAGGACAGCGAAAAATAGGTTTCGAAACGGTATTCGCCCTCAAGGCCGCGAACCTGCTCCAGCAGCTCCGGCGCGGCCTTGGACGGATGCCCGCCGACCTGCAGCAGGGCCAGCACCAGCGAGGTGAACTCGTGGCCCATCGGCAGGCCCGCGAAGCGCAGGTCGATGTCGTGGCCGGGGGAGGTCACGGCGAAGGACGGCTTGCGGTGGGCGTCGTCGCGCGACACCTCGACCGTGACCTTGTCGGACAACGCGCGGATGTCTTCCAGCAGCTCGAGCATCTCGGTCGACTTCGTGCCGTCGTCGACGCTGGCCACAAGCACGATCGGGCGCTGCAGGCGCTCCAGGTAGGCCTTGAGCTGGGTCTTGAGGTCGTCTTCGAACATGGTGGAACTCCTTCGAAAGGCAAGGCGGGGGCCTGCGTCCCGTCGTTCGACGGGTCGCCACCGGCGTGGGGATGGACCGCAGGCCGCGCATTGCACGGACTCCGGTCCAGCCCCACCCCCACTGAAAGGGGATGGGCTGGGTGAAGCGACTGTGGAAGCGGCCATGGCCGCGATTTGTAGCGATCGCCGCTATAGCGGCTCCCACAAACGCCGGCGGTTAAAAGTCCGCCGGCGGTCCAGCGAGCGGCGGTCTTAGATCTTGCCGACCAGGTCCAGCGACGGCTTCAGGGTCTTCTCGCCTTCCTTCCACTTGGCGGGGCAGACCTCGCCCGGGTGGGCGGCGACGTACTGGGCGGCCTTGACCTTGCGCAGCAGCTCCAGCGCGTCACGGCCGATGCCCTCGGCGGTGATCTCGATCGACTGGATCACGCCTTCGGGGTCGACGATGAACGTGCCGCGGTCGGCCAGGCCGGACGGACGCAGGATCTCGAAGCCCTTCGAGATCTCGTGGGTCGGGTCGCCGATCATCGGATACTGGATCTTGCCGATCGCGTCCGAGGTGTCGTGCCAGGCCTTGTGCGAGAAGTGGGTATCGGTCGACACGCTGTAGATCTCCACGCCGAGCTTCTTGAACTCGTCATAGTTGATCGCCAGGTCCTCGAGTTCGGTCGGGCAGACGAAGGTGAAGTCGGCCGGGTAGAACACAAACACGGACCACTTGCCCTTCAGGCTCGCGCTGTCGACTTCGACGAATTCGCCGTTGTGGTAAGCGGTGGCCTGGAACGGCTTGATTTCGGTATTGATGACGGACATGGAATCCTCGCGGTGGTGGGGAAGACACCGGCAGCTGCCGGACAAGGGATATGTTAGGCGTTGCCTATCAATTGTTGAAGTAAATTATAATGATCCAATCGATAGACTGTAACTATGGAATGTGAACACTCTGTTGCAGGATGCCTGGCGTGGGCGCAGGACCGCGTCGATCCCGGCGAGGCCACGTTGCTGCTGGGGTACGCGCTGGATCGCGGCCTGGCCTGGCTGTTCGCGCACGCCGATGCCGCCGTGGCGGGAGCGGCGGCGGGCCGCTTCCAGGCGCTCGTCGCCCGCCGTGCGGCCGGCGAGCCGGTGGCCTACCTTGTCGGCAGCCGCGGTTTCTGGACCCTGGATCTCGCGGTCACGCCCGACACGCTGATCCCCCGGCCGGAGACCGAGTTGCTGGTCGAGCAGGCCCTGGCACGGCTGAACCCCGCGGCATCCCCGCGGGTAGCCGACCTGGGAACCGGCAGCGGCGCGATCGCCCTTGCGATCGCCTCTGAACGGCCGCGGGCCTCCGTGGTCGCCACGGATCGCAGCGAAGCCGCGCTCGCGGTGGCGCGCGGCAACGCCGCGGCCCATGGCCTGGAGCGTCGGGTGGAATTCCGCGCCGGCGACTGGTTCGCGCCGCTGGCCGGCGAGCGCTTCGACCTGGTTGCGAGCAACCCGCCCTATATCGCCGATGGCGATCCGCACCTACGCCAGGGCGATCTACGGCACGAGCCCGGAGCGGCGCTGGCATCCGGACCGGATGGACTGGAGGCGATCCGCCGCATCGTCGCGGCGGCACCGGGGCACCTCTCGCCAGGCGGCTGGCTGCTGCTCGAGCACGGCTACGACCAGGCCGCGGCGGTGCGCGCGCTGCTCGCGGCGGCGGGCTTCGAGGAGGTCGCGACGGTCGTCGACCTGGAGGCGCGCGACCGCGTCAGCCTGGGCCGCCGCCCGCCGGGCTGAACGCGACCGGCTGCTAGACTGGCCCGGTTTTCCCGCACGAGGCCGCATCCCCATGCGCACGCTGTACCCAGAGATCGAACCCTTCGACACGGGCACCCTCCGCGTCGACGACCGCCACGTCCTCTATTACGAGCAGTGCGGCAATCCCGAGGGCAAGCCGGTGGTGCTGCTGCACGGCGGCCCGGGTGGCGGGTGCACGGACAAGATGCGGCGCTTCCACGATCCTGCGAAGTACCGCATCGTGCTGTTCGACCAGCGCGGCTCCGGGCGCTCCACGCCGCACGCCGATCTCGTCGACAACACGACCTGGCACCTGGTCGCCGACATCGAACTGCTGCGCACGCAGCTCGGCATCGACCGCTGGCAGGTGTTCGGCGGTTCCTGGGGCTCGACGCTCGCCCTGGCCTACGCGCAGAGCCATCCCAGGCAGGTCACCGAACTCGTGCTGCGCGGCATCTTCATGCTGCGCCGCTGGGAGCTGGAATGGTTCTACCAGGAAGGCGCGTCGCGCCTGTTCCCGGAAGCCTGGCAGCACTACGTCTCGGCGATCCCCGAAAGCGAGCGTGGCGACCTGATCGCGGCCTTCCACCGCCGCCTGACCTCCGACGACGAAGCCACCCGCCTGGCCGCGGCCCGTGCCTGGAGCGTGTGGGAAGCGGCCACCAGCTTCCTGCACATCGATCCGGGCTTCATGTCCGACCACGAAGACCCGCAGTTCGCGCTGGCCTTCGCCCGGATCGAGAACCACTACTTCACCAACGCCGGCTTCTTCGAGTGCGACGACCAGCTGCTGCGCGACGCCTACCGCATCGTCGACATTCCCGGCGTGATCGTGCACGGCCGCTACGACGTGGTCTGCCCGATCCAGAACGCCTGGGACCTGCACCAGGTCTGGCCCAAGGCCGAGCTGGTGGTGACCCCGGCGTCGGGGCACTCGGCGTTCGAGCCGGAGACCGTGGACGCTCTGGTGCAGGCGACCGACCGCTTCGCCTGAGCAAGCTCAGGCCTTCGAGCCGTCCGGGTTGTGCTCGATCATCCACAGCCCGGCCCAGAGCTTGAGGTCGAGCTCGTAGCCTTCGGCGTATTTCTGCATCAGCCAGGCGGGCGCGGTCGCCCGCGGGATGGCGTGCACGGTGATGTTCTCGTCGTCCACGCCGCCGCCGTCGCCGACCTTGCGCAGGTCCAGCGCGCGGGCGAAGGCGATGCGTTCGTTGCTCATGCCCGATGAGGTCGGCCCGACCAGCAGCACGTCGATGTGCCCGGCATCCCAGCCGGTTTCCTCGATGAGTTCCCGGCGCGCGGCGGATTCCAGCGTGTCGCCCTCGAGGTCGTCGCCGACCAGGCCCGCCGGCATCTCGATCGTGCGCGCGCCGAGCGGCACCCGGTACTGCTCGACGAACAGCACGTCGTCGTCCGGCGTCACCGCGATCACCAGCACGGCCAGACCGTCCCTGCCGTGCGTGCGCTCGCAGGATTCCCAGTGGCCGCGCCTGACCATGCGCAGCCATTCGCCCTGGTAGAGGATCTCGGGTTCGTCCGTGGCCGCCTGGTGGCTGTCGTTGTCCATGGTGATGATCCTAACCCTGCGCAATGGTGGTGGACGAGCCGTCGCCTACCGCGTCCAGCCGGCGGCGCGTCATCGGGCCGAAGCCGACCGCATCGGCGAATGCCGCCACGGTGGCCGTGTCGGGCAGCGCGCGCGCGAACGGAGGCACCGCGTCGGCCAGCGGCGCATCGCAGGCGATCGTCGACAGTTGCCTGTAAAGCAGCGCCTGCCCGCGATGCTCGCGCAGCCGCGCGGCCACCTGTGCCGCGCCGCGCAGGCGCAGGAACGCGACCTCGTCGATGCGCTCCAGCAGGATGTCCAGGCTGCCGAAGTGCGCCAGCAGCACGGCCGCGGTCTTGTTGCCGATGCCGGGCACGCCGGGGATGTTGTCGACCGCATCGCCGCATAGCGCCAGGAAATCGGCGACCTGGTGCGCGTGGACGCCCTGGCGCGCCTTGACCCCGTCCGCGCCCCAGCGCTGCCCGCGGGCGTAGTCCCACTGCTCGTCGCCGCCTTCCAGCAGCTGCGAGAGGTCCTTGTCCGCCGATACGATCACGCCGCGGTAGCCGCCGCGGCGGGCCTGCGCCAGGGCGCTGCCGATGAGGTCGTCGGCTTCGTAGTCGCCATGCGCGAGGATCGGCAGACCGAGCGCCGCGCACAGCGACTTGCAGTAGGCGAACTGGCGCTTGAGCTCGGCCGGTGCGGGGGCGCGGTTGGCCTTGTAGGCCGGGTAAAGCGCGTTGCGAAAGCACGAATCCAGCGCCTCGTCGAACGCGATGGCGATGTGCCGCGGGCGCTCGCGCTCCAGCAGGTCGAGCAGGAAGCGGGCGAAGCCGTGCACCGCGTTGGTCGGCCAGCCGTCGGCGTCGTGGAAGCCGTCGGCCGGCATCGAATGCCAGGCCCGGAACACGTACAGGCTGGCGTCGACCAGGTACAGCGGGGGCGCCGCTGCGCTCACGCGGGCGGGGTCCATTCGCGCAGCAGCGCGGCCGGGTCCGGCCGCTCGCGCTCGCGCGCTTCCGACTGCGGGGTGCCGACGTGGATGAAGCCGACGATGCGTTCGTCTTCGCCCAGGCCAAGCAGGGCGCGCACCTCCGGATCGTGGGACGGCCAGCCGGTGAGCCAGCTGGCGCCGAAGCCGAGCCCCTGCGCGGCCTGCAACAGCGCGAAGCAGGTGCAGCCGGCGCTCAGCAGGCGTTCCTGCGCGGGAATCGCCGTGTCGCCCGGGTCCATGATCGCCACCGCCACCAGCACCAGTGGCGCGTGCGAGAAGCGGGCGCGGTCCTTGTCGACCGCGGCTCCGCCGGCGTCGGGACGCAGCTGCAGGCCGCGGGCGGCGACGGCGTCGCCCAATGCATGGCGGGCATCGCCGGTGATCGACAGGAAGCGGAACGGCACGCGCTTGCCGTGATCGGGCACGCGCACGGCCGAGGCGAGCATGCGCTGCAGCTGGGCGGCGTCGGGGCCGGGTGCGGCGAGTTGCCTTGCCGGCACTGAACGCCGTGCATCCAGGGCCTGCAGGAAGAAAGGGGCGGGGCTATTTGAGATTGCAGTCACAGACGTGGAAGGCTCCATTCAGGGATGGTATGGGTGGGTGCATCCCCCAGCACCGGCCGCATCCCCTGATGATCGCAGAAGAACAGCCCGCCTACCTCTCCAAGTCGCGCCACGGCTCGATGCGCGACCCTGCGCGCCTGTTCGACGCACTCAAGCGTGAATCGGTGACTGCGCTGGGCGGCGTGCTGTCCGGCTTCTGGGGCACGATCGAGGAGCAGGTCCGCCTCGAGGCGCTGGCCGGCCATGACTACAGCGGCGCGCAGGACGACCGCATGGCGGTGATGGCGTTGGGACACCGTGCGCTGGACCTGGCTACGCGCTACCGCGAGTCGCTGGAGCGCGAGTTCGACGCCTGGCGCAAGCCGCCGGTCCAGCAGGGCGAGGACAAGTCGCTGAGCCTGATGTCGGAGGGCGAGCTCGAGATCCATCTCGCCGGCCAGCACACCACCGAGCTGTTGGACCACCAGTTCCTGCATCCGCTGGAGCAGCTCGAAGAGCGGCTGCAGGCGCTGGCCGCGGCGCTGGGCATCGAGGGCAAGCGGGCCAACCCGGTTCGCCCGTCGGCGGCGGTGGCCGCCTTCGTCGGCCTCTTCGGCGCCGAGGACCTGACCCGCGGGCTCCGGCCGCTGGTGTTCAACCATTTCGACAAGCGCCTGCCGGAAGTGCTCGGCGAGCTGTACGAGAAGCTCAACGAGCTGCTCGAGGACGCCGGTTTCGGCTTCCAGTCCCGCAGCGGCAGCGGCAGCGGCAGCGGCAACCGCGGCCGCGGCCGGGCGGGCGCGGCCGATCCGGACATGGTGCGCGGCGCTGCCGCGGGACAGGCCGGCTCCGGTCCCGGCGCGGGTGGGCCGGGCGAGGCCTGGGTGCCCGATGGCGGTACGGTGGAGCACCTCGACAGCGGTCCGGACGGTCCGGGCAGTGGTGGCGTCGGCGGTGGCGGTGGCGGTGGCGGTGGCGGTGGCGGTGGCGGTGTGGCGGACGGTTCGCGTGCGCGCGCCACGGGCCACGCCGGACGTGCCGGCGTCGGCGCGCCGATCGCGGCCACCGTCCATGCCGCGGCGGCCGAAGGCCGGCCTCCGCGCTATCGCGACGTGGTCCGCGAGCAGCTGGCCCACTGGCGGGCGGCCGGCGTCGCGAACGACGAAGGCTTCGATGGTGGCGCTGCGCTTGCGCCGGATGACGGCGGCGGCGTCGAGGTGCTGCGCACCGAGGACCTGCTCAACGTCGCCCAGATCCTGCAGGGCGACGACGCCGCGCCCTACGCCAGGGCGCTGGCCGCGAGCGACGCCCGCGAACTGACCCGGGTCATGCGCGAGGCGATCCTCGGCGGCGTGCGCCAGCTGGGCTTCGACGCCGAGGCGACGCATTTCAGCGTCGACGAAGAGGACGCGATCGACCTCGTCGGCATGCTCTTCAGCTCGCTCAACGACGCCAACGACCTCGAGGAGCGGGCGCGCGATTTCTTCGGGCGCCTGGTGGTCCCATACCTCAAGGTGGCGCTCACCGACGACTCCCTGTTCAACCGCCGCAGCCACCCGGCGCGGCGCCTGCTGGACGTGCTGACCGAAGCCTGCGACGGCAACGCGGGCGAAACCCCGCAGGATCGCGAGACCCTCGATCGCGCCGAGCGCGCGGTCGACCGCGTGGTCGAGGAATACGACGACGACCAGGCCATCTTCGAACTCGCCGCCAGCGAGCTGCGCGACCAGCTGGAGCAGCAGCGCCGGCGCACCGACCTGGCCGAGAAGCGTGCCGGCGAGGCGATCCACGGCCGGGAACGCCTGCAGCAGGCGCGCATGCACGCCGCCGAGCTGGTCGCCTCGCGGCTGTCGGATCGCGTGCTGACCGCGCCGGTGGCGCAGTTCCTCGACCGCCACTGGCGCCACCACCTCACCCAGGCCTGGCTCCGCGACGGTGCCGGCAGCGCGCGCCACCACCAGGCCATCGCCCTGGGCGACGCCATGGTGCAGGTGGATGCCGATGCCGCCCAGGCCCGCGGCCGCGTGGTGGCCGAGCAGCTGCTGGCGCTGCAGGTGCCGCTGGGGGAGTGCTATTCCAGCTGCGGCATGGACGCCACCGGCGCCCGCGACGCGATGGCGAGGATCATCTCCGCGCTCAGCCTGCCTGACGCGCCGCGCGGGGTCCACCATCCGGATGCCGCGGTGGACGAGGCCGATCCCGGCGCCGATGAGCCGGCGCTGGCCGGCCTGCAGCTCGCGGGAGGGACCGACACGCTCGAGTTCGACCCCGAGCTCGCCGCGCGCATGCGCCGGCTCCGCGTAGGACAGGGCCTGCGCCTGGTCGATGAGGACGGCCACGAGACCGCGGCGCGGATCGCGTGGATCAGCCCGCTGACCGGTCGTTTCCTGGTGGTCAACCGGCGCGGTGCGCGCAGGATGGTGGTCTCGCCGGAAGAGCTCACCGCGCTGGTTGCCGCCGGCCGGGTGGTGATGCGGTCGACGGATGCCCCCTTCGACGAGGCCATGCGCCAGGTCTGGCAGCACCTCAATCCGAAAACGCAGGCCGCGGGCGGGAAGTAGGCGCAGCGGCGCACGCCCGGGCGCCGTGGCGGCGCGGTCGGGCGCCAGTGGAGTGTGTCGCCCGTCACGGGTCTTCGGCTATCGTTACGCCCACGTCCCACGCGTTGGCCTCCTCCAGCATGCAACAACCCGATCGTAGCGGCGCGCCTGCGCCGGCCCGGGCCACGCGCCAGGGCGGCGCGCCCGCCCGTCTGCTGGAGTCATTGCACCTGGGGTTCCGGACGCGCCTGCAGCCGCTATTGCCGGCTGCACGCAGCGCCGCGGAGGCGGCGCTGCGGCGCACGCTTGCCGGCTCCCGCGACGAGGAGCTGGTCGAGGCGCTGGCCAACGTGATGGTCCTGGGCCACGAAGAGCAGCGCAGCGAACGCAGCTGGCAGCGCCACCTGGCGCGCGGCTTCGAGGGCTGGCCAAGGCCGTTCGCCGATTCCGCGACCGCGTCGACCCTGACACTCGTCTCCGAGGGCGAACTGCACGCACAGCTGATCGGCCAGCCGACGATCGATGCATTGGGGCGCCGGTTCGCCAGCGTGCTGGAGATCATCGACGGTCGCCTCTGGTCGCTGGCGTCGGCGATGGGCGGCCGGGGCCGTCCAGACAATCCTTTCGCCCCGCGCGCGCTGATCGACGCCTATCTCGACACGTTCAACGCGGCCGACTGCGACGCGCTGGCGCGGAAGGCGCTGCTTCAGCAGTACGAGCGCCTGTGCACCGCGCCGCTCACCGATGCCTATGCCTGGCTCAACGCGGCGCTCGCCGAGGGCGGTCACGCAATGGATGGCGCAAGCGCCGGTGCGGCGCTGATCGCGCAGCGCGTGGACACGGGTGGCGCGCCGGCCTGGGCCGGACTCGATGCCCTGGCGCCGGTGGCCTCCTCATGGCGCCGGGGCGAAGGTGGCGACGCGGCGCCTGGCGCGGCGCGCGCCCAGGTCCTGCGCCAGCGCCTGGGCCGCCCGGTGGCCGATGCCGGCGGCGGGCCGCGCGCCTATGGCCACCAGGAATTCATATCGATGCTGTCGCTGGTGCAGGGCAGCGAAACGCCGGGCGAACCGCTGGCCGTGCCGGGCAGCATCGCTGCCCACCTGCGGGACAGCCTGTTGTCGGCCGCTGAAGGCCTCGGGATCCCGCGCGACCTCGCGTCCCCGTCGCAGCAGCAGGACGATGCCATCAGCGTCATCGGCGGCCTGTTCGATGGCCTGCGCGCGGACGCGGTGCTGTCCGGAAGCGCGCGCGCGCGCCTCGCGCGCCTGGCCTGGCCCTGGCTGCGCCTGGCACTGGAGGACGAACGCCTGTTCGACGATCCGGAGCATCCGGCGATGCAGCTGCTGTCGGGCCTCGTGCAGTGCTGGGACGCCAACGCCGCGAGCGGTGACGACGAGTCGGCGCTGCACGCGCTGGCCAACGGCATCGCGGATTCGGTGGCCAACGGCTACCACGGGGAGGCGGCGGTCTTCGACCACGGCCTGGCCACGCTGCGCGCCGGGATGGAGCCGCTGCAGCGGCGCGTCTCGATCAGCGAGCGCCGCGCCTGGCAGGCCATCCACGGCAAGGAGCGGCTGCAGGCCGCGCGCGGCGAAGCCGATGCCCTGCTGGCGGCGCGGCTCGATGGTCGCAGCATGCTGCCGGCGGTGGCCGGATTCCTCACCGGCGCCTGGCACCAGGCCCTGGTCCTGTTGCGCCTGCGCGACGGTCCGGCGTCGGAGCGCCATGACGGGATCGTCGCGGTGGGTGACGAGCTGCTGCGGATCGATGCGGCCGCCGCCGCGGCGCGAGGCGCCGAGGTCGCCGACGGCCTGCTTGCCATTGCTCCGCGGCTGCGGGCCTGCGTCGCCGCGGGTGGCGCGAGCGAGGCCGAGTCGGAGGAAACCCTGGCGCGGCTGGTCGCCGAATTCGCCCGGCCCGATGCGCCGCGCAGCATCGCGCGGTCCGCGACGGCGCCGGAGGTGGCCGGGGGGCATGCACCGCACGTCGCGGGTGACGCCGTGTTCCCGGTGGGGCAGGTCTTTGTTTCCCGTGCGGGCGGAGCGGCTGGCGCGACCTGGCTGCGCCTGGCCTGGACCAGCCCCGTCAGCGGAAGCCACCTGCTGGCGAACCGGCAGGGCGCGCGCCATGCGCTGCTGGCGGCCGACGAACTGGACGCGGCCGTCGACGCCGGCGAACTGCTGGCGAGGCCGCCGGAAGGCCCCGTGGAAGCGGTGCTGCGCGGACTTGCAGGAGGCGCGCCACCGGCCTGAGCGCGGCGCATCGCGCATGCCGGGGACATTCGCTAGGATGGACCCGGACGTATACCGGGGAGCGGGCATGGCAGTGAGCATAGGGGTGGCGCGCGAGACCGCGCCCGGCGAGCGGCGGGTCGCGCTGACCCCCGAAACCTGCAGGAAGCTGGTCGCCGCCGGTGCCACCGTGGCCGTCGAGCGCGGCCTGGGCACGCAGGCGCATTTTCCGGACGCCGCCTATGCGGCCGCCGGCGCCACGCTGGTCGAGGATGCCGCGGCGGCGCTGGCCGGCGCCGACCTGGTGCTCTGCGTGCAGGCCCCGGCGCCGGCGGTGCTGGCGACGCTGCGCGAGGGCGCGACGATCATCGGCCAGCTGCAGCCCGAAGCCGATCCGGCGCGCGCCGACGCCATCCGGGCACGCGCCCTGGTCGCGTTCCCGCTCGAGCGCCTGCCGCGCACCACGCGCGCGCAGGCCATGGACATCCTCAGCTCGCAGGCCGGCATGGCCGGCTACAAGGCCGTGCTGATCGCCGCCCAGCTGGCGCCGCGCTTCTTCCCCATGCTGACCACCGCGGCCGGCACCATCCGGCCGTCCAGGGTCCTGGTGATCGGCGCCGGCGTCGCGGGACTGCAGGCGGTGGCCACGGCGCGCCGGCTGGGCGCGCAGGTCGAGTGCTTCGACGTGCGGCCCGAAACGCGCGAGCAGATCGAGTCGCTGGGCGGCCGCTTCCTCGACCTCGGGGTGAGTGCGGCGGGCGAGGGCGGCTATGCCCGGGCGCTGACCGACGACGAACGCGCCGAACAGCAGCGCCGCCTTGGCGAGCACCTGCGCGTCATCGACGTGATCGTGTGCACCGCGGCGGTGCCGGGCCGGCCGGCCCCGCGGATCGTCACCGCGGGCATGGTCGCGGGCATGGCGCCGGGCAGCGTCATCGTGGACCTCGCCGCCGAAACCGGTGGCAATTGCGAACTGACGCGCCCGGGGGAGACCGTGGATGCCGGCGGCGTCACCGTGGCCGGTCCGCTCGACCTCGCCAGCAGCGGCGCGCTGCATGCGAGCGAGATGTTCGCGCGCAACGTGTACAACTTCGCCAGCCTGCTGGTGTCCGACGGGGCGCTGGCCTTCGACTGGGACGACGAGCTGCTGGCCCGGACTGTCTGGCCGCCGCGCGACGCCTGAGCGGCCACCCGGGCGATCAGCGCTCCCGCAGCCGCTCCGGCGGTGCCGGATTGGCTTCTACCCACGCCCGCCGCTCTTCGCGCGTCATCGCCTTCCACTGCGTGCGCAGCGCTTCGCGCTCGGCTTCGGGCAGGGCCTTCATGCGCGAGTAGAGTGCGCGCATCGCTTCGCGCTTCTCGGGATCCATCTGCTGCCAGCGGTGGGCGCCGCGGCGCGCGCGCTCGCGCTGCCCCGGGTCCATCTCCTGCCAGCGTTCGGCATGCGACAGCATGTGCGCGCGCTTTTCAGGGTGGTCGTTCCAGCGCTGGCGCACGGGCGCGACCAGGGCATCGCGCTGGGCGGGGGTGAGTCCGTCCCAGGCGGGCAGGGCGGCGTCCTGCGCCGGTTGCGCCGCCGCCGGCAGTGCGGCGGCCAGGGAGAGGGCCAGCGACAGCGTCGCGGCGATCGGCAGGATGCGGAGGTTCGGCACGGTCATCACTCCATGGCCAGGATCAGGCTGTCCTGGGCGGCGAGCCACAGGTACAGGTCGGGGTCTTCGTCGAGGGCGGCCAGGCTTTCGTCATAGGACGCCGCCTGCACCGCCTCGGTGGCTGCGGCCAGCGACGGGGCGCCATCGCCCGCGGGCACGGGATCGGGTGGAGCCAGGCCGATGGCCAGCGCGAAGGCGGCCGCGGTCGCCGCGCTCGCCGCGGCCATCCACCAGCCCCTGCCTGGGTGCCGGGCCGGCGTGGCGCGTGCCGCCGCGTCGCGGCGGACGCGCAGCTGCCAGGTGGTGCGCGATGGCAGCTGTTCGACGGCGTGCGCATGCAGCGCGCGCATCCTGCGGTCGAACTCGTCGTGGCGCGGGTCGTTCATCGGAAATCCTCCAATCGCTTCTGCAGCGCGATGCGCGCGCGTGACAGGTGTGTCTTGACCGAGCCTTCGCCGCAGCCCATGACGCGCGCGGTCGTCGCGACGTCGAGCTCCTCCAGTACGCGCAGGGTGAAGGCCTCGCGCTGGCGCCGGGGCAGGTCGCGCAGCGCCGCCACCAGTTCCCCGTAGGCCTCCTGGCCGTCGTGGTTGCGGGACGGGTCGGGTTCGTTTCCGGCCCACTCCACTCCCGCCTCCTGGCGTTCGTCGGCGGAGGTCATCCAGCCCAGGCGCAGCGTGCGCCGGCGCTGCGTGTCGACGATCCGGCTGCGCAGGATGGTCCAGAACAGCGGCGTCCATTCCTGCGCCGGGCGGTCGCGGTAGCCGAGCATCCGGATCATCGCGTCCTGCACCACGTCCATGGCGTCGTCGCGGTGGCGCAGCCCCGCTTCGGCGAAGCGGAAGGCGCGCGCGGTGATGCCGTCGAGGAAGTCCTCGAGGGTTCCGGTGCCGCCCGCCGCCTCCCGGGGCGACGCGGCGGCCGTGGCGGCGGCATCGGCAGGCATGCCGTCCAGCATAGCCACCCCGGCGCCGCTGCGATGTGCTTGCATGTTGCCGTCCATCCATCCGCATCCCTTGGGATCGACACTGACAACGCACGTCGCGGCCCGTGGTTGACAGCGGCGGTGGCGGCGGCAGCCGGGGCGGTTATGATCGGGGCGGGCAGTTCCGGGGAGAGCACGCGTGGCCGATGGATTCGTGGCGCTGTACATCTTCATGCTGGCGGCGATCGCCGGCCATGTGATCATTTCGCGGGTGCCGGTGATCCTGCATACCCCGCTGATGTCGGGTTCCAACTTCATCCACGGAATCGTGCTGATCGGCGCGATGGTGGTGCTGGGCCACGCCGACACGACCCTGGAAAAGGCGGTCGGCTTCGTGGCCGTGCTGATGGGGGCGGGCAACGCGGCGGGCGGCTACGTGGTCACCGAGCGCATGCTCGAGATGTTCAAGCCCAGCGGCACGGGCAAGAATGGCGGCAAGGGGGGCGGCGCATGAGCGGCCAGGAGATCCTGCTACTGGTGATCAAGGCCAGCTACCTCGTCGCCGCCACCCTGTTCCTGCTGGGCCTGCAGCGCATGGCCTCGCCGCGCACGGCGCGCAGCGGCATCCAGTGGGCGGGCGTGGGCATGGTCCTGGCCACCCTGGTGACCTTTTTCATCCCCGGGCTGCAGAACATCGCGCTGATGGTGGTGGCGCTCGCGCTGGGCACGGCGCTGGCCTGGGTATCGGGCAAGAAGGTCGCGATCACCGACATGCCGCAGATGGTGGCCCTGTACAACGGCCTGGGCGGCGGGTCCGCGGCCGCGATCGGTGCGGTCGAACTGCTGCGCTGGACCGACGCGGGCCAGGCGCCCGGGCTGGTCGCGCCGGTGCTGGCGGTGCTGGGCGCGCTGATCGGTTCGGTGGCGCTGTCCGGTTCGCTCATCGCCTGGGCCAAGCTCGACGGGCGCATGGACAAGCGCTACAGCTTCCCGGGCATGCAGCTGTTCAACGCGGCGGTGTTCATCGCCGCCCTGGTGCTTGGCGGCATGCTGGTGCATTCGCTGGGCGTGCCGCTGGTGATCGCCTTCTTCGTGGTGGCGCTGGCGCTGGGCGTGCTGATGACCCTGCCCATCGGCGGTGCCGACATGCCGGTGGTGATCTCGCTGTACAACGCGCTGACCGGCCTGGCGGTGGCTTTCGAGGGCTACGTGCTCGGCAACGAGGCCCTGATCATCGCCGGCACCATGGTCGGCGCGGCGGGCATGCTGCTGACCCGGCTGATGGCGAAGGCCATGAACCGTTCGATCAAGAGCGTGCTGTTCTCGAACTTCGGCGCCACCGGCGAGGCCGCGGAAATCAGCGGCAGCCAGAAGCCGATCGAGGCCGCCGACGTCGCCGCGATGATGGCCTACGCCGAGCGCGTGGTGATCGTGCCCGGCTACGGCATGGCCGTGGCCCAGGCCCAGCACAAGATATGGGAGCTCTCGCAGCGCCTGATCGAACGCGGGGTGAAGGTGAAGTTCGCGATCCACCCCGTCGCCGGGCGCATGCCCGGGCACATGAACGTGCTGCTGGCCGAGGCGGGCGTGCCCTATGACCTCATCGTGGACATGGACGACATCAATCCCGAGTTCCGCAATACCGATGTCTCGCTCGTGATCGGCGCCAACGACGTGGTCAACCCGGTGGCCAAGACCGATCCGGCCAGTCCGATCTACGGGATGCCGATCCTGGACGTGGTGGAGTCGAAGAACACCATCGTGATCAAGCGCGGCAAGGGCCGCGGCTTCGCCGGCATCGAGAACGCGCTCTTCTACGCCGACAACACCCGCATGCTGTACGGCGATGGCGCGGAAATGGCCAGTGCGCTGGTCAGTGAGCTGAAGGCCCTCGACGGCGGGCATTGATCCCGGCTGCGCGCCGGCCGGGGGCCGCGCGCGCAGGCAAGGCCTTCGCCGCAGGATTCAGCGGCCGAAAACCGCGGCCACCACCAGTCCCGCAGCCAGCCAGGCCAGCGCGACGGCATCATTGGCCATCCGTGCCAGCAGCCAGGCGTGCTCGAATCCGAGCTTGCCCATCGACGCCCACGGCGCCAGCCCGAGCATGCGCCCCACTTCGGTGGCGATGATCCCCCAGTTCGCCAGGACAATCGCCAGCGCCGTGGCCAGCACGCCCCAGAGTGCGCGGGCAAGGCCGGGGCGGTGGCGGCCCATGCGCAGCAGCAGCGCGGCGTCCAGCGCTGCGACCACCGCCATCCAGCTGCACTGGCGTCCGCTGGCCTGCGCGACGAGCACCCATGCGGCCGCGATGCCGATGCTTCCGGCCAGCGCCAGTGCCAGCGCCGCTGCGGGCCGGGATCGGAATGGGAGCATGGAACAGAGCGCCTTGCAGGGCGGTACAGGATAGCGCTCCGCGCGGCGGTAGAATGGTGGCCCCGCACCGGACCGCCCCGAGTACCCGCATGTATTCCCGCAACAGTGAACCCGTCCGCCTGGAGCGCGACTGCGCCGCAGTGCTTGTTCCCCAGGGGGACGAGGTGACCCTGCCCGCCGGCAGCGTGGGCTACATCACCCAGGCGCTGGGCGGCAGCTTCACCGTCTTCATCGAGGGCAACCTCTTCCGGATCGCCGGCGAGGACGCCGACGCCATCGGCAAGGAGCCGCCGGAGGCCCTCGAGCTGGACGAAGGCGCCGACGATGCCGCCGTCGAGCGGCTGGTGTGGTCGCAGATGCGGACCTGCTTCGATCCGGAGATCCCGATCAACATCGTCGACCTTGGCCTGGTCTACGAAGCCAGGGTGACCCACCGCGACGACGGCCAGCGCCTGGTCGAGGTGACCATGACCCTGACCGCGCCGGGCTGCGGCATGGGCGACATCCTGGTGGACGACGTTCGCAGCAAGCTGGAGATGATCCCGACCGTGGTCGAGGCCGATGTCGAACTGGTGTTCGACCCGCCGTGGACGCGGCACATGATGTCCGAGGCGGCGCGCCTGGAAACCGGGATGTTCTGACCCGGGCGGCGGGCGCAAGGCCCGTCCTTCCTGTTTCCACATCTAAATTCATGAATTGTGACGGGTGGCGCCTTTGGCGCTGCCCAGTCCGTCCTGTTTCCGCTTGCGTGGCGATGCGTGTGTCGCTTAGCGTCACTTTGCGGACAAAAAGTGTCAGTCCGCTTCGCGTCCGGCGGCTGCCAAACGGGGGAGGGGATTCCCGGAACGGTGCCTGCCGGCCTCCAAGCCGCCAAGTGCGGCACGCCTTCCGCTCCGGGAAAACCACTCATGACCGACCAAAAGCTCCGCCGCGCGCGATTGCACGCCCTCGCGCTTGCAACGACCGTGGCCCTGGCCTCGCTGGCCGCCGCACCCGCACTTGCCACAGAGCGCATCAACCTCAGTGGTCTGCAGGCTTCGGAACAGCACGATCGCTTCATCATCAAATATGTCGACGGCAGCCCCGAGCAGGCCAGCGCGAAGCAACGCGATGCCGCCCTCAAGTCCGCCGCCGGCATGCTGCCCGCAGGCGCGCGGGGCGCGCCGCTCACGCTGCGGCACGAGCGCCGCATGGCCGTCGGGGCCGAGGTCATCACCACCAGCCGCAAGCTCGATCGCGTCGAGGCCGAAAGCCTGATGCGCCAGGTCGCGGCCAATCCCAATGTCGAGTACGTCGAGGTCGACAAACTCAACAAGCTTGTCTTGACGCCCAACGACACCAGCTTCAGCCAGCAGTGGGGCTATGGCACCGGCTCCGGCGGCATCCGTGCCACCCAGGCCTGGGACACCACCAGCGGCGCCGGCACGGTGGTCGCGGTGCTCGACACCGGCATCACCAACCACAGCGACCTCAACGCCAACGTGCTGCCCGGCTACGACTTCATCTCCACGGCCTCGGTCGGCGGCGATGGCAACGGGCGCGACAGCGACGCCAGCGATCCCGGCGACTATTCCGGCGGCTACGCCTCCAGCTGGCACGGCACCCACGTCGCCGGCACGGTGGCGGCGGTGACCAACAACGCCAAAGGCGTGGCCGGTACCGCGTTCGGCGCGAAGATCGTCCCGGTCCGCGTGCTTGGGCGCGGCGGCGGTTACGACTCCGACATCGCGGACGCGGTGATCTGGGCGTCAGGCGGTTCGGTCAGCGGCGTGCCCGCCAATGCCAACCCCGCGGAGGCCATCAACCTGAGCCTCGGCGGTTCGGGCAGCTGCGGCAGCGCCATGCAGAGCGCGATCAACGGTGCGGTCGGCCGCGGATCGACCATCGTGATCGCGGCAGGCAACAGCAACGCCAATACCTCGGGCTTCTCGCCGGCCAACTGCAGCAACGTCATCGCCGTGGGCTCGATCACGAGCAGCGGCGCACGTTCGAGCTTCTCCAACTACGGTGCCATCGTCGACATCGCGGCGCCGGGCTCGGACATCTATTCCACCCTCAACAGCGGCAGCCAGGGGCCTGGCAGCGAGAGCTACGCCAGCTACAGCGGCACCTCGATGGCGGCCCCGCACGTGGCCGGCGTGGTCGCGCTGATCCAGTCGGTGTCCAACCCGGCCAAGACCCCGGCCCAGGTGGAGGCGTTGATCAAAAGCACGGCGCGGGCCTTCCCGAGCACGCCGTCGCAGCCGATCGGCGCCGGCATCGTCAACGCCAAGGCGGCGGTGGATGCGGCCGGTGGCGGCGGTGGCGGGGATCCGGGCGACCCGGGCGATCCGGGCGGCAACGAACTTGCGAACGGCACGCCGGTGACCGGCATTTCCGGTGGCTCCGGCAGCGCGCAGTACTGGACCATCACCGTGCCGGCGGGCGCCACCAACCTCAACATCGCCACCAGCGGCGGCACCGGTGACCTTGACCTGTATGTGCGCCGTGGCTCGCAGCCGACCACGTCGACCTACGACTGCCGCCCCTACCGTTCCGGCAACGCGGAGAGCTGCAGCTTCGCGGCGCCGCAGGCCGGCACGTACCACGTGATGCTGCGCGGGTACTCGGCGTTCTCGGGCGTCACCCTCAGCGGCAGCTACAGCACCGGCGGTGGCGGCGGCGGTGGCAGCCAGCTGCAGAACGGCGTGCCGGTGACCGGCCTGTCGGGCGCGGCGAACAGCGAGCGCCGCTACACGATCCAGGTTCCAGCGGGACGCAGCCAGCTGCGGATCCAGACTTCGGGTGGCAGCGGGGACGTTGACCTCTATGTGCGCCAGGGAGCGGCGCCGACCACGTCGACCTACAGCTGCAGGCCTTACCGTGCGGGCAACGCCGAGACCTGCACCTTCAACAGCCCGGCGGCGGGCACGTGGCACGTGCTGGTGCGCGGCTACAGCGCGTATTCGGGCGTATCGGTGGTCGGTTCGTACTGAGCGGAGCAGTAGCCGACGGTGGGCGGGCGGGTTGATCCCGCCCGCCTTTTTCTTGCGTGGCCGTCGCCGGCCGGGCGCGCCGTGCAATGATTGCCGCCAGGGGAGTCGGAGAGGAAGGGACGATGAAGACCTGGATTCTGGCAAAGGCGGCCGCGGCCGCCGGCCTTTTGCTTGCGGGCGCCGCGGCGTCGGCTCACGAGCATGGCGCATCGGGTTTCGATCCGATGGCGCCGGTGCATGTGGTCGCCGAGCGCGACACCTTCCAGGCCGCGCTGCGCGACTTCAGCGGGCAGGTGACCGCGCGGCGCGATGCCCTGGGGCGGCCGCTGGTCCTGGCCACGCTGCGCGAACACCAGGTCGTGGACCTGAGCCGGCACGTGCACGAGGTGGAGCGCCGCTGCGGCGGTTTCTTCGCCTTCGCGACGCGTGCCGAAGCGGAGGCCTTCGTGGCCTCGGACACCGCGCTGCGCGGACTGCGGGCGCCGCTGCCGGAGTACACGATCGACCAGCAGCGCGTGGTGGACGGCTGGCTGCCGCAGGTGTCGGAGCCCGCGATCAGGGCCACCATCCAGCATCTGTCCACGGCCTGGCCCAACCGCTACTACGCCAGCGCGCACGGCCACGCCGCCCCGCTGTGGATCCGCGACCAGTGGCTGGCCCTGGCCGCCGGCCGCAGCGATGTCAGCGCCGAACTGTTCGCCGCCTGCAACAACTGCGGCGGCCAGCCCTCCGTCATCCTCACCATCCAGGGCACCGACCTTGCCCACGAGATCGTGGTCCTTGGCGGCCACCTCGACTCGATTTCCTACGCGGGCACGGGCAACGCCATGGACGCGCCCGGCGCCGACGACGATGCCTCGGGAATCGCCACGCTCACCGAGGTGCTGCGCATCGCCATGGCCGAGGGCTATCGGCCCCGGCGCACGGTGATGTTCATGGGCTACTCGGCCGAGGAGGTCGGGCTGCGCGGTTCGCGTGCCATCGCCCAGCGCTTCGCGGCCGAGGGTCGCCACGTGGTCGGCGTGCTGCAGATGGACATGACCAACTATCGTTCGCCGGGCTCGACAAGCGACATCCGGGTGATGATCGACAACTCGCACCCCCAGCTGGTGCAGTTCCTGAAGGACCTGTTCGACGCCTACCTCGCGCCGCTGGGCCATACCCGCAGCGACTCGAGCTGCGGCTATGCCTGCTCCGACCATGCGTCCTGGACGCAGGCGGGGTTCCCCGCGGCGATGTATGACGAAGGACCGTTCTTCCCGCTCCTGCACACGCCGGACGACACCCTCGAGAACCTCGGCGGCGATGCCACGCATGCCACCATCATCGCCCGCCTGGGCCTGGCCTTCATGGGTGAACTGGGCAAGCAGACGCGGATGCGATCGACGCCGAGCCCGCCGGCCCGGCCACCGTCCGACGGACCGCCGCGCACGCGCGTCAGGCCGCCGCGCCGCTGAACGACCGTGGCGCGGCGACGCGGTGCCCGCGTCCTCGCGTCAGGCGGCTTCGAACCGGTTTGCGGCGACGTTCTTGCGCACGGTAAGCGGATCCCAGATCCGGCCGTTCATGGCGATGTACACGCCGGCCGGCAGCGATTGCACGGCGCCCACGGCCGTGCCGATGTTGAACTCCGCGTCCGAGCCGCGGAAACGCGCCGGGTTGAGCGCGCCGGTGAGCACGATGGTCCGGTCGGCGAGCGGCGCCAGCGCCTTGGCGGTCTCGACCATGGTGTCGGTGCCATGGGTGACCAGCACGTGGCGCGCCGGCTGCGCCGCGATGGTGGCGCGCAGCAGTTCGCGGTCGGCGTCGTCGATGTGCAGCGAGTCCTTGCGGATGATCGGGATCACCCGGAAGCGGAAGGCCACGCCGAGCTCCTCGAGGATCCGGCCGATCTGCGGCTCGCCGACCTGGAAATCCGACTTGTCGTCGAAATAGACCTTGTCGATCGTGCCGCCGGTGGTGACGATCAGCAGTTCTTCCATCGAATCTTCCTCAGGGACATGCGGCCGGGCCGGGACATGGCGCCCGGCAGGCTGCGCATTCTAGTCGTTCGCGTCGCGCGACTTCGCGCCGGATGTCGCGGCGCCGGGCTTCACGGTCCCGCCGCGGCCGCCGAAGCGTGCCTGCAGGCCGGGCCAGTTCGCGGCGAACACGATGCCGAGCGCGAGCAGCACTTCGCCCAGCGCCCAGCCGCGGTCGGCGGGCCGCTCCCAGGCCAGCATCACGCCGTGGCAGAACCAGCCCAGCGCCAGCACGCCGGCCCAGAAGGCGGCCGTGCGCCGGCGCGCGAGCACGCCGATGGCCAGCAGCAGCGGCGGCAGCGCGAACACCGCGAGCGCCTGCAGGTAGCGCGCGTCGGCCGCGAACCAGGCGGCGAACAGCGCGGCCAGGGCCAGCAGCAACGCCGCGAGCACGCCACGGGACGCCGGCAGCGCCATCAGGAGAGCCTCGCCGCGAGGCCCGCGATCCGCCGGCCCAGCGCCCTAGCCAGCTTGGCTTCCTCGTCGCTGGGCGTCGGGTCGTTGTCGCCGCCGGCGACGTGGCTGGCGCCGTAGGGCGTGCCGCCGGTACGCGTCGCCGACAACCCCGGCTCGGTGAACGGAATGCCCGCGATCACGCAGCCGTGGTGCAGCAGCGGCAGCATCATCGTCAGCAGGGTGGACTCCTGGCCACCGTGCATGGTGGCGGTGGAGGTGAACACCGCGGCGGGCTTCCCTACCAGCGTGCCGCTGGCCCATTCACTGCCCAGGCCGTCGATGAAGTGCTTCATCGGCGCGGCCATGTTGCCGAAGCGGGTGGGGCTACCGAGCAGCAGGCCGGCGCACTCGCCCAGGTCGCGCGCTTCGACATAGGGCGCGCCGTCCTCGGGCACCGGTGCGGCCGCGACCACGGTGACCGGCGCCACCGGTGGCACGGTGCGCAGGCGCGCGGACATGCCGTCGACCTCGCCGATACCGCGCGCGACCTGGCGGGCGAGCGCGGCCACCGAGCCGCCGCGGCTGTAATACAGGACCAGGATCTCGGCCATGGGTTCTCCTCCGGGGCCGGCAAGCATAGCCGCAGGCGGGCCGCGGCCGTCGCGTGCCACGCGATCGGTTACCCTCGCGACGATGGAGCCACTGGATTCGCTCAACCGCTGGGGCGAGCGCCTGCGCGACCGCGCCCGCGCCACGACCTTCGCGCGCTTCCTGTGGCGGCGCTTTCTCGACGACCGCCTGTTCGAAGTCGCCGGTGCGCTCTCGTTCACCACCACCTTCGCGCTCGTGCCGCTGTCGATGGTGGTGTTCGGCGTGCTGTCCGCATTCCCGGTGTTCGAGGAATGGCGCGAGCTCCTGACCGGCTTCATCTTCGCCAACTTCGTGCCCAGCTCGGCGGAAGGCATCCGCGGCTGGCTGCTGTCGTTCTCCGAGAACACCGGCAAGCTCACCGCGGTGGGCGTGATCGCGCTGGTGGTGTCGGTGCTTGTGACGCTGTTCGGCATCGAGTCCGCCTTCAACCGGATCTGGCGCGTGCACTCCGCGCGGCCGAAGTTCTCGCGCTTCCTGGTGTACTGGACGGTGCTGACCCTGGGTGCGCTGGTGGCAGCGGCCAGCCTGTCGGTGCTCGGCCGGATCTTCGCACTGGAGGTGTTCAGCACCGAAGCCGGGCAGTGGCTGCAGGGGGCGCTGCTTGGCGCTGCGCCGGTGGTGATCGAGCTGCTGGCGTTCGCCACGATCTATCGCGTGGTGCCGCACCGTACCGTGCAGTGGCGGCACGCCTTCGCCGGCGCGGTGGTGGCGGTCCTGCTGCTGGAGGCCGGCCGCCGCCTGATCGGCATCTACCTTGGCAGCTTCAACGGCTACCAGAACATCTATGGTGCGGTCGCCTTCGTGCCTATCTTCCTGCTGTGGCTCTACTTCGGCTGGGTGAGCGTGCTGCTGGGCGCCTCGTTCGCGTCTTCGGTGTCGGCGTTCCGCTACCAGCCGGCGCACATGCGCCTGCCGCAGGGCTACGAGATCTACGCGATGCTGCGCCTGCTGGCCCGCTTCCAGGAGGCGCGCGCGGAGGGCCGCGGGCTGCACAGCGACGGCATCCTGGAGTGCGAGCCGGTGCTCACCGATGCCCTGGTGCAGGAGACGCTGGGACAGCTGGAGTCGATCAGCGTGGTGCGCCGCGCCGAGAACGGCGAGTGGCTGCTGGCGCGCGACCTCGACACGCTGAGCCTGGCCGAACTCTACGAGGCCGGGCAGCTGCGCATCCCGATCGCCGAGGCGCACCTGCCCGGCGCCGACGACGCCCGCGGCGCGGCGGTGATCGCCACTATCGACCAGCTGCGCCTGCCGCTGCGTGACCTCCTCCGTCGCCGCGTTGGCGATTGCCTGGGCCCATCCCTGGAATGAACGCCATGTCGCTCCGCCACGTCACTGCCGCCTGCCTGGTCCTGTTGCTGGCCGCCTGCCAACGCGGGGACGCGCCTGCAACGCCCGCCTCCACGCCGCCTGCCTCCGCCGCCGAAGTCGTCGCGGACGCGCCCGCCCACGCAGCGTTCCCGCAGCTGGAGGTGACGACCCTGGACGGAGCCGTCTACGACCTGGCCGAGCGACGTGGACGCTGGGTGGTGGTGAACTTCTGGGCGACCTGGTGCGCGCCCTGCATCAGGGAAATGCCCGAGCTGTCCGCGCTTGACGCGATGCGCGAGCACATCGAGGTGATCGGCCTGGCCTACGAGGACACCGATCCGGACACCCTGCGCGCGTTCCTGCAGAAGCGCCCGGTGGTCTATCCGGTGGCGATCATCGACACCTACGATCCGCCGCCGGACTTCCCGACCCCGCGCGGCCTGCCGCTCACCTGCCTGGTGGCGCCGGACGGGCGCCTGGTGGAGACCTTCCTCGGCCCGGTCACGGCCCTGGACATCGAGCGCGCGATCGAAGCCGCCGGCGGCCCGGCCGTCGACCCCGGTCCCTCGATCCCACGCTCGTAGCGCCTGCCACGGAATTGTCCGCTCAGGAACGCGTCCGCTGTGCGTGGATGGGGGCCGGCGCCAGGCCGCGGCGGTGCCTGTCGGCCATCGCCCCGGCCATGGCCGCGAAGTCGCGCGCGAACCCGGCCATGTCGAACAGGCCGGACGAGGTGCGCAGCCGCGCCAGCCGGGCGCGGATCCCGCCGAGCCTGGCCGGGTCGCGGCCCAGGGCGATGGCGAGCTCGACGAAGGCGCGGTCGTCGGCGACGTTGAGCTCGTCCATGCCGAGGTGGTGGTTGAGGCTGCCGGCCACGCGCGCGGCGAAGGTGCGCCCCGGGCGAGTCAGCACCGGGCAGCCGGCCCAGAGCGCGTCGGACGCGGTGGTGTGGGCATTGTAGGGATTGCTGTCGAGGAAGAGGTCGGCGATTCCCAGCCGCGCCAGGTAGTCGGCGTGGGGCTGCTTGGCCATGAACACCAGCCGCGCCGGGTCGACGCCCGCCGCGGCCGCGGCGGCGCGCAGGCGGTCGTCGCCGCGGCCGGGGCCGGAAAGCAGCCACAGCGTGCCGTCGGGAACGCCGCGCAGCACCGCCATCGCGCGCATGAACCCCGCCGGGTTGGTCTTGTAGCTGTTGTTGAAGCAGCAGAACACCGGGCCGGACGCCGGCAGGCCGCACTCGCCGCGTGTCGGTGCCGGCGCGGGCGCGCGCGAAGTGTCCGAGGGCTGGAAGCAGCGGGGCAGGCGCGCGACCGCTTCGGAAAAACCCGCCTCCAGGGCGGGTGGCAGCACGAAGCCATCGGCAAGCACGTAGTCGATCCAGGGCGCCCCCGACGTGCCGGGATAGGCCAGCCAGTTGACCTGTACCGGCGCCGGGCGCATCGCGAGCACGGCGGGGGTGCCACCGCCGCCCCAGCCGCGCAGGTCGTGGAGGATGTCGATGCCGGCCTCGCGGATCCGCAGCGCCACCGCGGCATGGGGCAGGCCGGAAACGTCGTGCAGCGTGGTCGCCGCTTCCAGCCGCTGCCGCACCAGGCTGCCGTCGTCGGGTGTGAGTGCGAACAGGTGTGCCTCGAGCCCGGGCTCGGCGCGCAGCGCCTCGAGGAAGGCGACCGTAAGCAGGCCGGTGGGGTGGGCGCCAAAGCCGTTCGACAGCAGGCCGATGCGCAGCGGGCGGTCCCCGCCGGCCGGCCCGGGCGGCGGCAGAGGGTGAACCGCGCGGGCGATGCCGGCGGCGTTGAGCCGTGCGCAGCGCAGCTGTTCAAGGGCGTCGCCGTCTTCGCTGAGGAAGGCGAAGGGCTCTACCGCGGCCTCGCCGCGGGCGACCGCGCCGCGCACCTGGGCGGACAGCGCGTCCAGGCCGCGCCAGTCGCACAGCCGCCTGCGCCAGGCGAGGAGGTGGGCCGCGACCTGGGCCGAGCCGGGTGCCAGGGCGTGGGCACGGGCATAGGCCACCGCCGCCGCCTCGGCTTCGCCGATGTCTTCGAGTGCGTGGCCGAACCAGAGCGCGATGCCGGGATGCCCGGGTGCCGCGCGGGAGGCCTCGCCGAGGCTGGCCGCGGCCTCGCGATGCCGGCCGCGCAGCCACAGCGCGCGACCCAGGCGCGCGAGCGCCTCGGGATGGCCAGGCGCCAGCGCCAGCGCGCGCCGGGCGGCGCCTTCGCCGGCCACGCCATCGCCGGCATCGAGCTCGGCGTCGGCCAGCACGACCCACGCGATGACATCGCCGGGGGCGGCAGCCACCGCGCGTCGCGCCTCCTCGCGCGGGTCCCGCACCGCGTTCATGCCTGAACCCGCAGGGTCACGCGGCCTGTCCGGACAGTCGCGCCAGCTCGTCGGCCTGGTGCTCGCGCGTGAGGCGGTCCACCAGTGCGTCGAGCGCGCCGTCCATCACGTTGGGCAGGTCGTACAGGGTCAGGCCCTCGACCCGGTGGTCGGTGATCCGCCCTTGCGGGTAGTTGTAGGTGCGGATGCGCTGGCTGCGGTCGCCGCTGCCGACCTGCAGCTTGCGGCTGGCCGCGGTGGCCGCGGCCCGGCGCTCGGCTTCGGCCTCGGCCAGCATCGCGCGCAGGCGCTTCATGGCCTTGTCGCGGTTGGCGTGCTGCGAGCGCTCGGTCTGTGATTCGACCACCACGCCCGAGGGCAGGTGGGTGATGCGGATCGCGGAGTCGGTCTTGTTGACGTGCTGGCCGCCCGCGCCCGAGGAACGGAAGGTGTCGACGCGCAGGTCGGCCGGGTTGATCTCGATTGGCTCGCCGTCCTCCTCGACCGGGATGATCGCGACCGTCGCCGCCGAGGTGTGGATGCGGCCCTGGGATTCGGTCTCGGGCACGCGCTGCACGCGGTGGGTGCCGGACTCGAACTTCAGCCGCGCGTACGCGCCGGCGCCCTCGACGCGCGCCACCGCTTCGCGGAAGCCACCGTGTTCGCCGGTGCTGGCGGATTCGATCTCGACCCGCCAGCCCTGGCGCTCGGCGTAGCGGGTGTACATGCGCAACAGGTCGCCGGCGAAGATCGCGGCCTCGTCGCCGCCGGTACCGGCGCGGACCTCGAGGTAGATGCCGCCGTCGTCGCGGCTGTCGCGCGGGACCAGCAGGGCCATCAGCACGTCGTCGAGTTCGGCCAGGCGCGCGGTCGCCGCCTCCACTTCGTCCTCGGCCAGTTCGCGCAGCTCGGGGTCCGCGCGCATCGCTTCGGCCGCCTCCAGGTCGGCACGCGCGCGGCCCTCGTCGGCCAGTGCGGCGGCCAGCGGGTCGAGGCCGGCGAACTCGCGCGACAGGGTCCGGAACGTCATCTGGTCGGCCGCCACCGACGGTTCGGAGAGCAGGCGCTCGAGCTCGTCGCGGCGTTCGGCCAGTGCCTCGAGCTTACGGCGCAGGGTCGGCAGCATCGTCGGTCCCCGGGCGGGTGGCGGCGGGCGGCGCGCCCGCATGATCGGCCGGCAGCATGCGTTCGACGGCTTCCAGCATGGTGGTGTCACCGGCGGCGGCGGCCTCGCGCAGCGCCGCGGTGGGCGCGTGCAGCAGGCGGTTGGTCAGCGTATGCGCGAGGAACTCCAGCGTGGCCTCGGGCGACTGCCCGGCGGCCAACTGCTGGCGCGCGCGTTCCAGCACCTCGTTGCGGGTCGCCTCGCCGTGGGCGCGCAGGCGCCGGATCGGGCCGCTGCGCGAGCCAGTGGCCCGCATCCGCTCGTAGCTCGCCACCTGCAGGTCGATGATCGACTCGGCGGCGTCGGCGGCCTCGCGGCGGTTGCGCCGGTTGTCCTCGACCGCGCGCTCCAGGTCGTCAACCGTGTACAGGTAGGCGTCGCGCAGGTCGCCGACGCCGGGATCGATGTCGCGCGGCACGGCAAGGTCGAGCAGCAGCATCGGCCGGTGGCGGCGCGCGGCCATGGCGGACTCCACGGCGGCAAGGCTGATGACCGGGTCGCGGCTGGCCGTGGCCGAGAACACGATGTCGGCCAGGTGCAGGTGGTGGCCGAGCTCGTCCAGCGGCAGGGCGATGCCGCCGTACCGGTGCGCCAGCTCCTCGGCGTGGCGATAGGTGCGGTTGGCCACCATCAGCCGCTTGACCTTGGCCGCGGCGAGGTGGCGCGCGGCGAGCTCGATGGTTTCACCCGCGCCGACCAGCAGCGCGACCGAATCCTCGGGCCGGGCGAAGCTGTCCTGGGCCAGGCGCACCGCCATCGAAGCCATCGATACCGGGCTGGTGCCGATGCGGGTCTCGGTGCGCGCCCGCTTGGCGGTGACGAAGGCGTGCTGGAACAGGCGGTCCAGCTGCCCGCCCAGGGTGCCCGCGCCGCGCGCCATCGACCAGGCCTGCTTCACCTGGCCGAGGATCTGCGGCTCGCCCAGCACCATCGAATCAAGGCCCGTGGCGACCCGGAACAGGTGGCGTGCGGCGTCGGCGTCGGCGTGCCGGTACAGATAGGCCTGCAGCGAGCCCGCGTCGCCCATCGGGTCTTCGGGATGGGTGGCCAGCCAGTTCACCAGCGCGCGGCCGTCATCGTCGGCCACCGCGTAGAGCTCGGTGCGGTTGCAGGTCGACAGCAGCGCGACTTCGCGCACGCCGGGCAGGGCGCGCAGGTCGGCGAGCGCATGGCGCAGCCGATCGTCGGCAAAGGCCACCCGTTCGCGCAGTTCGACGGGCGCGGTCTGGTGGTTGAGGCCGATGGCGACAAGGCTCATTCGTTCAGGTGCTTGCGATAAAGTGCTGGCATGACACGGCGACATTTTACGGTGCCCGCGCCTCGCGCGTCCCGCAGCGCCCGGAAAGGGCGCGTTGCACCCCTCCGTACGCTGGCCGTGCTGCTGGTGGCGGCCCTGTGCGCGACCGCGTCGGCGGCGCCGGTGGCCGTTGTCGACGACCCCGGGAGCGGCCCGCTGCGCGAGGTGATGGCCGCCGAATTCGCGGTCTCCGCCGGGCGCCTGGACGACGCGGTCGGCTGGTACCTGGAGGCGGCGCGCGCCGCGCCGGGCGATGCCGCGCTGGCCTCCCGGGCCACCCGGTATGCCCTGATGGGGCGCGATGACCGGGCGCTCGGCGACGCGCTCGCGCTGTGGCGCAAGCGGGCCCCGGAGACGATCGGCATGCAGGCGGCGAGCGCCACGCTCGCCCTGCGCACCGGCAAGCTGCGCGCCGCGCGGCGCCAGCTCGAAGCCATGCTGCGCGAGGGCGGCGCCCGTGGATGGATCGCCGCCTTCGGGGCGCTGGGCACCGGGAGCCGCGATCCCGCCCTCTCCGCGCGCGTGCTTGGGCAGCTGTTCGACCGCGATGCCCTGCCCACCGGGCCGATGCCCTTGTCGGCGGCAGGCCAGCTGGCCCTGGGCCTGGGCGACGACGAACTGTTCGGCCGGATCGATGCCGTCGCGCGCCAGCACTATCCGGGCGATCCCGCCATGGGCCTGCTGCGGGTGCAGTACCTGCACCGCGCCGGTCGTGGCGACGAGGCCCGCGCGGTGCTGGACGGACTGGCTTCGGGTGACGCCCTGCAGGAGCCGCGGATCCGCGAGCGGCTGGCGCTGGCCTATGCCGCGCTCGGTGATCCCTCCGCCGGCGCCACCCTGCTGGCTGCGGCCCCGGGCGCGGACGACGATCTCGCGCAGCTGGCACTGCGGGCGTCACTGCTTGCCGACGCCGACGACAAGGGCGCGCTGGCCGCGCTTTATGACGGCCTGGCCAAGGGCGCCGAGGTGCCCAACCCCGCGCGCCGGCTGCTGCTTGCGCAGGTCGCGGAGTTCCTGGAGCGGCCGGGCGAAGCCCTGGACTGGTACCGCAGCGTCCCCGGCGGCGAGCAGCGCTCCACGGCGCGCCTGCGCGCGACCAAGGTGCTGCACGACCTGGACCGCGGAGACGAGGCGTACGAGGCGCTCCATGCGCTGCAGCAGGATGCCGATGCCAACGAGCGCCTGCGCCGCGACGCCTACCTCATGGAGTCGGAGCTGCGCCGCGAGGACGGTGACGCCGACGCCGAACTCGACGCCCTGGCGCGCGGCCTGGCGGCCTTCCCCGACGAATCCGCACTGCTGTATTCGCGCGCGCTGATGTGGGAGCGCCGCGACGACATCCCCCGTGCCGAGGCCGACCTTCGCCGCATCCTGGTGGCCGAGCCCGACAGCACCGCCGCCCTGAACGCGCTGGGCTACACCCTGGCCGACCGCACCGACCGCTACCGGGAAGCGCTGGAGCTCATCGAGCGTGCACGCGTGGCGGAGCCGACCAATGCCGCGATCATCGACAGCTACGGCTGGGTGCTGCACCGCCTGGGGCGCGACGAGGAGGCACTGGTGGAACTGCGCCGTGCCTTCGTGCTCGAGAAGGACGCCGAGATCGCCGCGCATGTCGGCACCGTGCTGTGGCACCTGGGCCGGCGGGACGAGGCCATGGAGTGGTTCGACGAAGCCCGCGGCATCGATCCCGACAACCGGTCGCTGCAGCGGGCGCTGGAGGATGTCGGCGCATGAGGTATCCACGGATCCTGGCCGCGCTCGCCTGCGCCGGCCTGCTTGCGGCCTGCGCTACGCGGCCGTTGCCGCCTGCCGCGCTGCCGGCGCTCGATGCGGCCGCGCTGGAACGGGCCGAAGCCATGCAGGCCGGGCGCGCGCAGGCGCTGGCCGCGATGCCGGCCTGGCAGCTGGCCGGGCGCGCGGCCATCACCCGGGGCGCGCGGGGCGGCAGCGGCCGTATCGAATGGCGCCAGGACGGCGCGGCCCTCGAGATCGCGCTGGCGGCACCGGTCACCCGGCAAAGCTGGCGGCTGTCGGTGGACCCGGCGGGCGCACGACTGGACGGCCTGGACGGCGGCACCCGCGTCGGTCCCGACGGTAGCCAGCTGTTGCTCGAGGCCACCGGCCTGGACGTGCCCGTGGGCGCGCTGGGCGCGTGGCTGCGCGGCCTGCCGGCGGACGAAGCGGAACATGGGCCCGCGCACATCCACTTCGGCGCGGACCTGCTGCCGGCGCGCCTGGAGCAGGCGGGCTGGAGCATCGAATTCCGCCGCTGGGGCGAGGCCGCCGATGGCCACCCGGCGCTGCCGTTGCGTATCGACGCCAGCCGGGGCGACGCCGGGGTGCGGCTTGTGGTCGACATGTGGGGCGGGGCCGGGCCGTGAGCGCGACCGGCTGGTCGGCGTGGCCCGCGCCGGCCAAGCTCAACCTGTTCCTGCGCATCACCGGGCGCCGCGCCGACGGCTTCCACCACCTGCAGACGGTGTTCCGGATGCTGGACTGGGGCGACACGGTGCACCTGCGCCCGCGCGAGGACGGTCGCATCGTCCGCCACGGCTTCGACCTCGAGGCGGTGCCGGAGGCGTCCGACCTGAGCCTGCGAGCGGCGAATCTTCTCAAAAAAGAGTTCAACGTCGGCCAAGGTGCAGACATCCGCGTTGAAAAGCGCATTCCGGCCGGTGGTGGGTTCGGCGGTGGCTCGTCGGACGCGGCCACCGTCCTGTGCGCGCTGGACGCGCTCTGGGACGTGGGTGCCGGCAGCGATGCGCTGCAGGCGCTGGGCGCGCGCCTTGGGGCGGACGTGCCGGTGTTCGTCGGCGCACGCACTGCCTGGGCCGAAGGGGTCGGCGAAGTGCTGGTCCCGGTTGAGCTTCCGCCGGCCTGGTACCTGGTGGCCGATCCGGGGGTCCACGTGGCCACTGCGACCCTGTTCCAAGCCCCTGAATTGACGAGGGATGCCGCGCCCGCGACAATGTCCGACTTCGCTTCGGGTGCTCCGCTCGGCAATGTGTTCGAGCCGGTGCTGCGTGCCCTGGAACCTGCCGTCGAGGCCGCGTTCCAGGTGCTTTCGCGCGTCGGCACGCCACGCTTGACCGGGACGGGCAGCGGCTGCTTCGTCGAGTTCGCCACGCGCGGGCGCGCCGAGGCCGCGCTCGCCGCGCTGCCTGCCGGGCTCCATGCCCGGGTGGCCGCCGGCGTGTCGCGCTCACCGCTGCTGGATGCACTTGCAGCCTGGTCACCGCAGGGGCGTCGCCAAGTGGCCCAAGGCACCGGGTTTTGATCCCGGCATTCGCAGGTTCGAATCCTGCCGCCCCTGCCAATCACATCGTTCTGTTTGCAGCACCTCCAGCGGAGTAGTCCCGTGAAAAAAGAAGATGGCAACCTGCTGATCTTCTCCGGCAATGCCAACCGTCCGCTCGCCCAGGCGGTGTGTCGCGAGCTTGGCGTGCGCCCTGGCAAGGCGCTGGTGTCGACGTTCTCCGACGGCGAAGTCCAGGTCGAGATCGAGGAGAACGTGCGCCGCCAGGACGTGTTCGTGGTCCAGTCCACCTGCGCCCCGACCGCGGAGAACCTGATGGAGGTGCTGGCGCTGATCGATGCGCTCAAGCGCGCCTCGGCCAGCAGTGTGACCGCGGTGGTGCCGTACTTCGGCTACGCCCGCCAGGACCGCCGCATGCGCTCCTCGCGAGTGCCGATCACGGCCAAGCTTGCTGCGCGGATGTTCACAGCGGCCGGCGCCGACGGCCTGCTGACGGTCGACCTGCACGCCGACCAGATCCAGGGCTTCTTCGACATCCCGCTGGACAACGTCTACGCCTCGCCGCTGCTCCTGGCCGACATCTGGCGCGCGCACGGTACCGACAACATGGTCGTGGTCAGTCCGGACGTGGGCGGCGTGGTCCGCGCCCGCGCGATCGCCAAGCGCCTTGACGACGCTGACCTGGCGATCATCGACAAGCGCCGCCCGAAGGCCAACGTGGCCACGGTGATGAATATCATCGGCGACGTCTCCGGCAAGACCTGCGTGCTGGTGGATGACATCGTCGACACCGCCGGCACCCTGTGCGCCGCCGCCGCGGCGCTCAAGGCGGAAGGCGCCACCAAGGTCGTCGCCTACTGCACCCATCCCGTGCTGTCGGGTGCCGCGATCGACAACGTGATGCGCTCCCAGCTCGATGAGCTGGTGGTGACTGATACCATTCCCCTTTCCGACGCGGCCCGCGCCTGTGGCCGCATCCGCCAGCTCAGCGTCGCCGAGCTCCTGGCCGAAACCATCCGCCGCATCGCCTTCGGCGAATCGGTGAGTTCGCTGTACGTGGACTGACGGCCCGGCCGCATCCAACCCGTTTCAACAGGCTCCCCTGGTCGCGGGGGAGTCACCATCCGCCGCGAGGCGATCAATCCAGAGCAAGTGAGCAAAACTGATGAACGAGAACAAGATCACGGCCTCCAGCCGCAGTGACGAAGGTAAGGGTGCGAGCCGCCGCCTGCGTCATGCCGGCAAGGTCCCCGCCATCGTCTACGGTGGCGAAGCCGCCCCCAAGAGCATCCAGCTCGACCAGGAAAAGACCTGGGTCGCCAGCCAGCACGAATGGTTCTATTCGTCGATCCTCGACCTCGAGGTCGACGGCAAGATCGAGCGCGTGCTCCTGCGCGACATGCAGCGCCATCCGTACCGCCAGCTGATCATGCACCTGGACTTCCAGCGCGTGAACGAGAACGAGGTCATCCGCGTCAGCGTGCCGCTGCACCTGGTGAACGCCGAGACCTCGCCGGCCGGCAAGTCCGCGGGCGTGGTCCTGACCCAGGAGCTCAACGAGGTCGAAGTCATCTGCCTGCCTGGCAAGTTGCCTGAGTCGATCGAGGTCGACCTGGCCAACATGGAGATGGGCGACACCGTGCACCTGTCCGACCTCGTGCTGCCGGAAGGCGTCGAGCTCGTGGCGAAGATCGACGACGAGCACAACCCTGCCGTTGCCGTGGCCCGTCACGCGCGCGTCGAGGCCGAACCCGAGGCCGACGAAGCCGCCGCCGATGGCGCCGAGGTTCCTGCCGCCAAGCAGGACGCCGAGGAGAAGTAAGGCGCACCGCGCCGGCGCCGCCATCCGCGTGCGCCGGCCGGCGTCGACCCGATGGACGGTCTTCGACTCATCGTCGGTCTGGGCAATCCCGGCACCGAGCATGCACGGACCCGGCACAACGCCGGGTTCCGTTTTGTCGACGCCCTGGCCGCGCGCGAAGGCGAGCGCTTCAGGGTCGACGGCAAGCTGTACGGCGAGACGGCCAAGGTCCGGATCGGGGGCCGCGAGGCCTGGCTGCTCAAGCCGGCCACCTTCATGAACCTCAGCGGCAAGTCGGTGCTCGCCGCGTTGCAGTTCTGGAAGATCGAGCCGGAACAGGCGCTGCTGGTCCACGACGAGCTGGACCTGCCTCCGGGCACCGCCCGGCTCAAGTTCGATGGTGGGCACGGCGGCCAGAACGGGCTGCGCGACACCATGCGCCTGCTCGGCCACGGCCGGTTCCACCGCCTGCGCGTCGGCATCGGCCATCCAGGGCACAAGGACCGGGTCACCGGCTGGGTGCTGGGGCGCCCGTCGCCCGACGACGACATTCTCATCGGACGCGCCATCGACGACGCGCTCGACGTGTTGCCGCTGGCCATGGCCGGCAACTTCATGGACGCCATGACGCGGCTGCACACCAACAGGATCTGACAGAACAATGGGCATCACATGCGGCATCGTCGGCCTGCCGAACGTCGGCAAGTCCACCCTCTTCAACGCATTGACCAAAGCGGGCATCGCCGCGGCCAACTTCCCCTTCTGCACGATCGAGCCCAACGTCGGCGTGGTGCCGGTGCCGGATCCGCGCCTGGCCGCGCTGGCGGAGATCATCAAGCCGCAGAAGGTGATCCCGACCGCGGTCGAGTTCGTCGACATCGCCGGCCTGGTGGCCGGTGCGGCCAGCGGCGAAGGCCTGGGCAACAAGTTCCTGGCCCATATCCGCGAGGTCGACGCGATCTGCCACGTGGTGCGCTGCTTCGAGAATCCGGACGTCATCCACGTCAACAACAAGGTCGACCCGATCGCCGACATCGAGACCATCGATACCGAGTTGGCCCTGGCCGACCTGGAGTCGGTCGACAAGGCCCTGCAGCGCGCCGAGCGCTCGGCCAAGACCGGTGACAAGGACGCCAAGGCGCGCGTCGAGGTGCTGGCGCGGGTGCGTGCCGGCCTGGACGCCGGCAGGCCGGTGCGGGCGCTGGGCCTGTCCGAGGACGACCGCGCCGCGGTCCGCGACCTGTTCCTGTTGACCCTGAAGCCGGTGATGTACGTCGCCAACGTGCTCGAGGACGGCTTCGAGGGCAATCCGCACCTGGACCTCGTCCGCGAGCGGGCGGCAGGCGAGGGCGCCGAGGTGGTGCCGGTCTCGGCCGCCATCGAAGAAGAGCTCAGCGAACTCGACGACGCCGACCGCGATGTCTTCCTGGCCGACCTGGGCCTGGAGGAGCCGGGCCTGAACCGGGTCATCCGCGCGGCTTACAGCCTGCTGGGGCTGCAGACCTATTTCACCGCCGGCGTGAAGGAGGTCCGCGCGTGGACGGTCAAGGCCGGCTCCACCGCGCCCCAGGCCGCCGGGGTGATCCACACCGACTTCGAGAAGGGCTTCATCCGCGCCGAGACCATCGGCTACGACGACTTCCTGCGCTACCGGGGCGAATCCGGTGCGCGCGAGGCCGGGCGGCTGCGCCTTGAAGGCAAGGAGTACCGGGTGCAGGAAGGCGACGTCCTGCATTTCCGCTTCAACGTCTGAGCCAGGCGGGCATGCGCGCGGCGCCCCGGTGCCGCAGGCGTGCGGAAATGTGCCGCAGGCGTTGACAGCTTCGATCCGGCACGTCAAAATCGCGGGCTGTTTTCAAAGGTTCCATGTGCTGGAGGGATACCCAAGCGGCCAACGGGGGCAGACTGTAAATCTGCTGGCTTACGCCTTCGGTGGTTCGAATCCACCTCCCTCCACCAGCTTCATCCCGGCGCGGGAGTAGTTCAACGGTAGAACCTCAGCCTTCCAAGCTGATGGTGCGGGTTCGATTCCCGTCTCCCGCTCCACCGCGGGGTATCATTGGAACCGCGGCGCCAGGGTACAACTCACGCTCACGTAGCTCAGTCGGTAGAGCACCTCCTTGGTAAGGAGGAGGTCACTGGTTCGATTCCAGTCGTGAGCACCATCTTCGTCCCGCAGCGGAAAGCGCGGGCCTCCATCCAACAGTTCAACGAGATACGCAATCATGGCCAAGGGTAAGTTCGAGCGCACCAAGCCCCACGTGAACGTGGGCACGATCGGTCACGTGGACCACGGCAAGACGACGCTGACGGCGGCGCTGACGAAGATCGGCGCGGAACGTTTCGGCGGCGAGTTCCATGCCTATGACGCGATCGACAAGGCGCCGGAAGAGAAGGCGCGCGGCATCACGATCTCGACCTCGCACGTCGAGTACGAGAGCCCGACCCGCCACTACGCGCACGTCGACTGCCCGGGTCACGCCGACTACGTGAAGAACATGATCACCGGTGCGGCGCAGATGGACGGCGCGATCCTGGTGTGCTCGGCCGCGGACGGCCCGATGCCGCAGACGCGCGAGCACATCCTGCTGGCGCGCCAGGTGGGCGTGCCGTACATCGTGGTGTTCCTGAACAAGGCCGATATGGTCGACGACGCCGAGCTGCTTGAGCTGGTCGAGATGGAAGTGCGCGAGCTGCTGTCGAAGTACGACTTCCCGGGCGACGACACCCCGATCATCCACGGTTCGGCGCTGAAGGCGCTGGAAGGCGACCAGTCGGACATCGGCGTGCCGGCGATCATCAAGCTGGTCGAGGCGCTGGACACCTGGATTCCGGAGCCGGAGCGTGACATCGACAAGACGTTCCTGATGCCGGTCGAGGACGTGTTCTCGATCTCGGGTCGCGGCACGGTGGTGACCGGTCGCATCGAGCGCGGCATCGTGAAGGTGGGCGAGGAAATCGAGATCGTGGGCATCCGCCCGACGGTCAAGACGACCGTCACCGGCGTCGAGATGTTCCGCAAGCTGCTGGACCAGGGCCAGGCGGGCGACAACGCGGGTCTGCTGCTGCGCGGCACCAAGCGTGACGACGTCGAGCGCGGCCAGGTGCTGTGCAAGCCGGGTTCGATCAAGCCGCACACGGACTTCGAGGCCGAAGTGTACGTGCTGTCGAAGGACGAGGGCGGCCGCCACACGCCGTTCTTCAAGGGCTACCGTCCGCAGTTCTACTTCCGCACCACCGACATCACCGGCGCCTGCGAGCTGCCGGAGGGCGTCGAGATGGTGATGCCGGGCGACAACGTGAAGATGGTGGTGTCGCTGATCAACCCGATCGCGATGGACGAGGGCCTGCGCTTCGCGATCCGCGAGGGTGGCCGTACGGTCGGCGCGGGCGTGGTTGCCAAGATCATCAAGTAAAACCGCGTATCCCGGCGGCCGTTGGCCGCCGGGATACGTGCTGCCGTTGATCCGGACCGGGGGTCCGGATAACGCCAGC